>NZ_JAZHPZ010000007.1:0-239261 GCF_036553665.1 Paenibacillus haidiansis
TAAACTGGTACCCATACACTGGACACTTAGAAAAAAGTGTTTAGCGTATGGGTACCTTTTTGTATACTGGAATCAATAGTGGGGGCGAGGGCATGAGTAAGAAACTCTTTAATAAAAATGAACGTACGCTTTTAGCGAATAATCCAAATGTTTTGCGGGTCAGTGAGAAATCAATCACGTATGCCGATGCGTTCAAACGCGTATTCATCGACCAGTATCTATTAGGAAGGACTCCTCGAGAGATTTTTGAAGCAAACGGCTTTGACGTGGAGATGCTCGGGATCAAGCGAGTCGAGCAGAGTGCGGATCGTTGGAAGAAAGCCTATGACAAAGACGGAATCATCGGACTGGCGGATTCACGCAAAGAGGCAGCTTTACGTCCGTTGAAACCAACGTTATCACCCGATGAGATTATTGCCCAACAAGAAGCAAAGATCAAGCTGCTGGAGGCACAACTGGAATACGTAAAAAAGTTAGACAGGAGCGAAAGGAGGCTGTTAGCAAACGGAGAAAACCTAGGTAAAAGTGAACGATTCGAACTTATCCAGGGCGCGATTGAACAAGGATACACACGCATGACGGGCTTCCTTTGTGAGCTGCTAGACGTATCACGCTCAGGCTATTACAACTACCTTTTATCTGCCGGTAAGCGTGAAGAACGTATGCGAAGGGATGAACAAGCCGGAGCCCTTGTTAAGAAAGCCTTTCATCGAAGAGGATTCAAGAAAGGTTCGCGCTCGATCAAAATGACACTGGAACATGAGTATGACACGGTGTACAACCTCAAGCGAATCAAACGACTCATGAATAAGTTTAATCTCATATGTCCCCATCGACGGGCCAATCCGTATCGGCGTATGGCGAAAGCAACACTCGAGCATCGCACCGTTCCTAATGAGCTGCAGAGGGATTTCAAGAAGGGGATTCCCGGACTTGCGCTGCTCACCGACATCACCTATCTCCCGTATGGCAAATCGCAGACGGCTTATTTGTCGACCGTGTTGGATGCCGCCACAGGCGAACTGCTTGCCCATAACTTCTCCACTACCCTCCATTTAAGTCTTGCGACAGACACCGTTAAATCATTAACGAGACAGCGTCGATTGAAGCTCCATAAGGACGCCTTCATCCATTCAGATCAAGGGAGCCACTACACAAGTCCCACCTACCAGCACTTATTGAAAATGAAAGGCCTTGGACAGTCCATGTCGCGACGCGGAAACTGCTGGGATAATGCCCCTCAGGAGTCCTTCTTTGGACATTTGAAAGATCATATAAAAAGCCGAAACTGTGCAACACTGGCTGAATTGGAACGAGAGATTCATCGCTACATTCGCTATTACAATTACCACAGATATCAATGGGGACGAAAAAAAATGACTCCTGTTCAATACAGGAATCATCTTTTAAGTGCGGCTTAACCCTTTTTTTAAAGTGTCCTTGACTAAGGGGCCAGTTTATCCGTGTTCGGATGGAACTTCTTTTTTTTAATGCCCCTGGCCAATAAATAAGTCGATCCGGCTTTTGATCGCATCCCGGACGTTTCTAAACTGCGCCATGATCTCTTCTTCGGTACCGGTGGCCTTCGCCGGGTCGTCGAAACCCCAATGCCATTTAATCACATTTGGATTCATGATAACGGGGCAATGCTCATCAGCATGTCCACACAACGTAATGACATAGGTTGCTCGGTTTAGAATTTCTGGATCGATCACGTCTGAACTATTTCCGCTAATATCAATGCCGACTTCTTTCATAACTTGAACTGCTCGTGGATTCAGTCCATGCGCTTCCAGGCCGGCACTTTTAACTTCGTATTTTTCTCCACTCAGAGCGTTTAGAAAGCCGTCAGCAATTTGGCTGCGGCAAGAATTCCCCGTACACAAAAAATAGACAAGTGGTTTATCGTTCATTATCAATTACTCCTTTTATGTTTGATTTTATAATTAGCCTATAACCTTAAGCCATAAGTACAAACCACAGAGTGTTATGAGCAACACGGGAATAGTCAGGACCATCCCTGTCTTAAAATAAGCACCCCATGAGATTTTAACGCCTTTGCTAGACAGAACATGGAGCCATAGCAGGGTAGCGAGCGAACCGATCGGCGTTATTTTCGGACCCAGGTCAGAACCAATTACATTTGCGTAAATAAATGCTTGCCGCAGGATCCCCGTTGGGTTTGTTCCGTCTATAGCCAAGGCATTGATCATAACTGTAGGCATGTTATTCATAACAGATGAGAGGATAGCCGCTATAAATCCGGTACCAACTGTTCCGATGAATAAACCTTGTTCGCCAACCCAGTTAAAGACAGCCCCAAGTCGATCTGTCAAACCTACGTTTCTAAGCCCATAGACGACAACATACATACCAACGGAGAAGACAACAATAGACCAAGGTGCGCCTTTAACAAGTTTCCAAGTATGGATCTGCTGACTCTGTTTTGACAGAAGCAAAAAGACGATAGCTACAGCCCCGGCAATAATGGATACGGGAACTTCGATAAATTCGCTTAATAAATAAGCAATAAGAAGGACACCAAGGATGACCCAAGAAATCTTAAACATTCGCATATCTTTAATGGCATCTTTGGGTTTCCTCAGTTGTGATAAGTCATAATGCTTAGGAATGCTCTTCCGGTAGAATAAATACAGGACAAGCAAACTGGCCGCGACCGAGAAGAGTGTGGGTACGATCATGCGGCTTGCATACTCTACGAAACCAACACCAAAGAAATCGGACGACACAATATTCACCAGGTTGCTTACAACCAGCGGCAAAGAAGCCGTATCGGAAATAAACCCGCTAGCCATGATGAAGGGGAGAATCATCCGATCGTCGAATTTGAGCGCCCTTACCATAGAGAGGACGATTGGCGTTAAAATGAGCGCTGCTCCATCATTTGCGAAGAAAAAGGCGACTGCGGCACCGAGCAAGATAACATAAACAAACATGAGAGTGCCATTGCCGCGGGCAAAACGGGCCATATGAAGTGCGGACCATTCAAAAAATCCGATCTCATCCAGGATTAAAGAGATCAAAATAACCGCAACGAATGCAAGTGTGGCATTCCATACGATCTGAGTCACATCCCAGACGTCTTGGAAATTAACAACTCCGCAGATTAAAGCAACAATCGCACCACCGCAAGCGGACCATCCAATTCCAAGCCCTTTGGGCTGCCAAATAACAAAGATCAAAGTAACAAGAAAGATAATAGAAGCGATGGCGAGCATAGGACCTCCATTTTAACAACAACTATTCGGTTTATGAGCATCGATTTTGTCCTTCATGGAAGGAAGATGAATAAAGATCTCGTGCAAATAAGGCTTGTCGCTCATGTTAAGCGAATAATATATCCACTGGCTTCGGCGAGTCTCGTTTACGATGCCACCTGTCTTAAGTTTTTTTAGATGCTGACTGATATTCGGCTGAGTTGTCTCCAAAATATCAACAATATCGCATACACACATTTCTCTTTCCTTGAGCAAGGCTAGAATCGTTAATCGAGTCTTATCAGAAAGTAATTTCATCGTCTCCGCCATCTCAGCGATAGATGTTTCGGACAGAACCATATTTTTTACTCCTTTCTTATTTCATCAGTAATGTTTTGGCAGGTCGATTATATAATCATTCAGTTATATTAGCAAGTGATTATATTCGATCATATTTTAACATTTTAATGATTGGCAATGACTTTAAAATTTATTTAATCAATTTATTTTGATTAATACTTGAATTTTCCAATTGAGCGTGTTACGATGCTTTCATCAAAATAATTTGATGTATGGAGGTTAATCTAATGATTAGCTATTACTTGTTTGAACGACTCATGGAATATCAACAAAAAGAAATTGAACAAAAAGCGCGGCACGCATGGAAATGGGCGATCATGAAAGAAGAGAAGGAAAAGAAAGCATCTCTGAATATCACTCAGCCAATTGCGAATTGTTGCCCAGCTTGCTGCTAAATGGAGGTGTCTACATGATTAAAGAACTCCCGGTTATTTCACAATCTCAAGAGGCTGTTGACTTTGCCAGCTATGAAGCCAAGTTTAAAGCTTTAGCTGATCAAAAACGTTTACAGATTATGTATGAGCTCACTCAAAAGGGAAGTGTGTGTGTATGCGACTTGGTTGAAATCGTAAATATGCCTCAGTCTAAACTCTCTTATCACTTAAAAATCTTGCTTGATGCCGGTTTAATTACTCGAGAGACGAAAGGGACATGGAGCTATTACGAGTTAAATCATACTGAAGTAAATCGATTATTGTCGCCTGAACTGTGCTGTATCTTCCGGAAATTAGACGATCGGCAAAGCGGTTGTTGTTCGTGATCCCACATAGTGGGTTTCATTTTAAACTATTAATCAAATTAATTTGATTTATTGAAGGAGAGGTAATCCATGAGCCAAATGAAAAATGATGAAGTTCGTCAGCATGTACGTAATCGTTACAAACAAATTGTTGTGGAGAGCGGCTCTGATTCAAGTTGTTGTTCGCCAAGTCCATCAGCTACTAGCTGCTGCGGTACGCCTGATGAAGTATCCGCAAAACTGGGATACTCGGAAGAAGAATTGTCGGCTGTTCCGTTAGGATCGAATCTTGGCCTTGGTTGCGGAAATCCTCAAGCCATTGCATCGCTGAAGCCTGGGGAGGTCGTTCTCGATTTAGGCAGTGGAGCCGGCTTTGATTGCTTTCTGGCATCCAAGCAAGTAGGGGAGTCGGGCAAGGTCTACGGGGTCGATATGACGCCGGAAATGGTGAGCCGTGCACGGCACAATGCTCAAACTAACGGATACAACAATGTTGAATTCCGGCTTGGTGAAATCGAACATCTGCCTATGTCCGATAATTCGGTAGATGTAATAATTTCAAACTGTGTGATTAATTTGTCTCCGGATAAATCTCAAGTTTTCAGTGAAGCATTCCGTGTATTAAAGTCCGGTGGCCGTTTAGCCATTTCCGATGTTGTGGCGACCGCCGAGTTTCCGGAAGAAATCAAGAGTGATCTTGATTCCTTGGCCAGCTGTATATCTGGAGCATCTACGGTAGATGAAGTCAAAGAAATGCTAAAATTGAGCGGATTTACGAATATAATTGTTGAACCTAAAGACGAATCGCGTGAATTTATTAAGGACTGGGTACCGGGCGGTAATATTGAGGACTATACATT
This sequence comes from Paenibacillus haidiansis, assembly GCF_036553665.1. NCBI lineage: Bacteria > Bacillati > Bacillota > Bacilli > Caryophanales > Paenibacillaceae > Paenibacillus > Paenibacillus haidiansis. Next base: position 5,178 of record NZ_JAZHPZ010000007.1, read on the forward strand.
GTCAGCAGTCATTAAAGCCATTAAACCATAGTGATTTGCGTTAATAATCCGAAGATTTCAAGTATAAGAGAAATCTTCGGATTATCTTTAGAGAGAAAAACACTCGGGAAGGACTTCGATACTTTTATTCCTCGACAAGGATGCCCGCAGCTTTCAAATGCCCATAGCTAACAATTCTACTAAACTGAGATGAAGCTTCTTCAACAGAAAGAGGCTGATCGTTTTTAATCCACCAATTAACAACCCCCATGAAAGCCGATACAAGATATTCAAGCAGCAATTCCTTAGAAATCGCTAAATGCGATTGGCCCTGAGAAGGATCGCCCACCCCATTTAATTTATCTTTAATGATATTCTCCATTTTTGCTCTAAACTGATAGATTCTGTTCTCTTCAATTAACATGGCATAGTAAAAGGTCTTGTTGCATGAGATATGTTCTAGGACAGTTTTCATGACCGTTTCAAGTATAGAAATGCTGAAGGGATTCATGCTGACGGGACAAAGAACGACGGCATCCTTTAGTTCGCTCAACAATTCATTTATACATGTTTCCAATAAATCAGGCTTGTTTTGATAGTGAAGATAAAAAGTGTTTCGGTTGATTATGGCCCGATCGGCAATATCCTGGATGGTTATCGATTCATATCCCTTTTCCTGAATAAGCTCATAAAATGCCTTTCGAATGGATTGTTTCGTGCGTAGTATTCTCAGGTCGGTCTTTTTGTGCATTTTTTTGATCCTCCTAAGTTTATTTTGAGTCGTTATACGACAAAGTTTGATGAGTTGTCTGTTATCCTTCAAAACTAAAATTATTGAATATTGAGTGTAATTATAGCCTTTATTATAATGAGCGATAGATAAATAAACAACAAGTGCTCATTATTTATCAAATGATTGTAAAAACCAAGGAGGATACCCAAATGATATCAGAAAATCAAAATGAGCTTGTTCTAAAGGCAGTCGCTGTACTGGAAAGTTTCGAGAGCGGAAACCCCGAAGCGATTACGGCTTACGTAAATCCAAATCAATATATTCAGCACAACCAAAGCTTACTCGATGGTCGTGCAGCCATGCTTGGTGCACTTGATCATTTAAAGCAAATTGGTACAAAGGTAAGTATTAAGCGTGCTTTGGTTGATGGAGATTATGTAGTTCTTCACTCCGTATATGAGTTTTTTGGTCCCAAAATCATTATTGATATTTTCCGCTTTGAGGATGGATTAATTGTTGAACACTGGGACAACATGCAAGAGATGGAAGGAAAGACACCAAGTAATCACACGATGATTGACGGACCAGTTACGGTAAAGGATATCGACAAAACGGATGCTAACAAACAATTTGTCAAAAACTATGTTGAAAACATCTTGCTTGGGAAAAACCTAGGCCTGCTAGCCTCTTACTTTGATGGGGACAATTACATTCAGCATAGTCCGCATATTGCAGACGGCCTGTCCGGTCTCCATGCAGCATTGCAGGCTCTGAATGAGAAAAACATAAAATTCGAATATACTCATCTCCATCAAGTGATTGGACAAGGTGATTTTGTGCTTGCAGTGAGTGAAGGTCTATTCGATGGTCAAGAAACTGCTTTCTACGACCTGTTTCGCGTAGAGAACGAAAAGATCGCTGAGCATTGGGACGTCATCGAGGCCATATTGCCGGTAGAGAAACGAAAAAATTCGAACAGTAGATTCTGAGGATTTCCCTTCAAATGGATATAAAAGCGTTGCTTAAGCAGCGCTATTTTTATTCGTAACAAAGAGATCATCAACTATATGTCTATTGTAAACGGACAAGGAGTAGAGAAGTATGAGCATACTGAAAGAAAAAATGACGTGGCTGGGAGTGGCAATCGTCCTGGTCGTGTTGATTGTATTCGGATTTGCGATGATGGGTTCAGTGCTTGGGTCAGAGCCAAAGGAGCTTCCAGTGGCCCTCGTGGTCCTTGACCAACCGATGGAGTTGCCAACAGGCGGAACGTTAGAGGTAGGGAAGATGATCCAGACGACATTGAGTTCGAACTCGGCGCTGCCGTTCGTCTGGCATGTTGTGGGCTCCGAGGAAGAAGCTCGGAAAGGACTGGATAATCACGATTATTACGGAGCGTTGGTACTTCCGGCTGATCTGAGCAGCTGCTTGTATTCATTAGTAACCTCTTCGCCGATCTACCCTCATGTGAAGATCATATCCAACGAAGGAATGAGCACTCAAGCCTCGACGGTAGTAACACAGGCATTGGAGCAAGCTCTGAGAATGATCAACGTAGAACTGTCACTTCAACTGCTTGAGCAGTTCGTACAGCAAAAGGAGCAAGTTCCAGTTGAGACAGCTAAAGCTTTAGTGACGCCCGTGAACATTCAGGAAGAAGTCATACATTCACCGGGGATGAACAATGCGTCGGGGAACGCGCCGGCTTTGTTGACCCAGATTATGTGGATCGGAAGCCTGGTGACTGGAATTTTCTTGTTCCTAGCTGGCAAGAAAGAGGTTGCCGCAGCTTCAAGTAGATGGTCGGTCATCGCGGTGCAAGCGATCGTGGGACTTGCAATCATCAGCATTGCATCAGGATTTACTATTTGGATGGCCATGTCGTGGTACGGCATGGAAATGGCAGATGCAGGGGGGACTTGGTTGTTCTTATGGCTGGCCGGATCGACGTTTTTCCTGCTGCAATCTTCCTTGCTGAATTGGATCGGATTCCGGGCGATGCCGCTGCTCGTACTTCTGATGTTCTTCTCCATCCCGCTGCTGAACATGGCTCCCGAGTTCTTGCCACAGATAACACGAGATTGGATCTACTCGTGGACGCCATTACGGTTTGCGGCAGACGGGTTGCGAGAAGTGATGTACTTCGGCGGACTGGATGCGGCCTCTTCAAATGCATTGATCTTGTGGGGCGTAGCCGGGGGATTTCTTGTGCTGCTGCTCGCTTCAGGATTTAAGGCAGGGCGATCAACGGATACCGTTACAAACTCCTAAACTAAAAGAGTAGGAGCGATTAATGTTAAATGTTCGGTTTTTGGCTTGTTGACAAGAACATCGTACCATTGCCGATTTGATGATGAGAATGAAGGAGAAACCCACCGTTATAGGCTGACCGGCATTCGGTGGGTTTTATTAATATTGATAATAATCTAATTAGGTTTCTCTGTCCAAATAAAACAGTTGCTAAGAAAAGGTTTATCAAGATACATGATTAGACTTAGATTAGACAAGATCTTGGTAGGACGGATATCAACTTATATACATATGTACAAAATACGAGTTTTGTGAAGAAGTAATATGATAAATTTAAAAAGCGGCTTTCTCGGCATTATCTTTTACACGACTACCTTATTTGGCGGCTTTCTTTTACGAATAGTATTTTAATCTTTATTAACTACATTCCTGGCTACTACTCTTCATTTACTTTTGCGCAACCCGCAAGGAGTTCTTTTCAAAATTTCGCTTGCGGGTTGCTTATATTGTAGTTGCTTTGCTACTGATACTTGAGCTTCAGCCGACTTTGTGGCTTGTCATTGATTGTCATGATAAAAATATTCGATGCGTTAATATTCCGATTTTCGTCACCCGGGCTTTCTAGTACCAAGTAAAAGTTTGGTCTTTTGCTGATCATCATCTAAGAATCTTTCTTGTGGCATCCGCAATTCGCATTCACTGAATAAATGTAATTGATTCAACTTTATGTAAGCGTTACCACTCATAACGCATAGAAACTATCGTCAAGTTAAGTCCTCCCTGAGCAAGTACAAACGAATTCAAGCCAAATCCCAACCCGGCAAATATTCCTTCGTATTCAGCAGCATTTCCCGCATCAAGGCTCTCGCGTCCTCTACGCCCAGTGCCACAAGCGGGTCGGCCGAAAAGGCGCGAAAAGCGAGGTTTTCGGCCCTTTCCAGACCGGCCCTTAATGTCGTCTCCTGGTTCACGACGTGCCGCATCACCAGCGACTCAACCTCTGCCGGCAGGCGGCCGGCGGCAACCGGCGCGATTCGGTTGCGCGAGAGCACGGCATTGGTTTCGACGACGGCGTTCATCGGTAGCCCGGCCATTTGGCCGATGTTCGGGAGGTTCACATTCGTCACCATATCGCCGAGACCCAATAACGCCTTGATCTGAAGCACGCCCTCCTCGCCAGAGCCCTTCGGCTTTAGCTGCTCCTCCCCGTTCACCAACCGTTCGGATTGCTCGATCAGGCGTTTCCGGTTGTCCATCCGCCAGGATACCGGTGTTAAACTGAATTTCCAGGAAGCGATATCCTGCGGAGAAGACAAATAGGATTTGCCGCAGAATTCGGCCAAATGGCGGTCACCGGCAGCCGCAATCAGACCGTAACGCCGGTACAAATCAAATTTGACGCGGTGGGCCGATTCGAAATAGCTATTCATCCAATTCTCTATATCATGCTTGCCAAAGCCTTCCTCGTAATACTTCCCGGCGAATTCCTTATAGATCGGCAGCAGATCCATTCCGTCGTATTCCGCGGAGTCTATCCAGGTGAAATGGTTGATCCCCAGCACATTTGTGTTGATTTCCTCACGCCGAACCCCGTTTATGCCCAGCATATCCTCCAGCATATCGGCGAGCAGCTTTTGCACTCCAAACACTTCATGGCAGCAGCCAAAAGCTTTTATTTCCGGAAAAACCTCATACAAAGTCCGGGTGCATACCGTCATCGGATTCGTATAGTTGATGACCCAAGCTTCCGGGCAAAACGATTTAATCGCTTCGGCAAATTGAACATAAGTCGGAATGATGCGCAGGGCGCGGAGAATGCCGCCGGGACCGACCGTATCGCCAACCGATTGGTAGATTCCGTACTTTTCCGGAGTATGAACATCGGAAGCCATAGCTTCAAAGGTTCCGGGCAGAATCGATATGATCACGAAATCCGCGCCGCGCAGGGCTTCTTCCAGCGAATCCGCGGTCTCGTATTTCCATTGACCCTTGGATTCGGGCAGCGCGGTCAAACGGTTTCCGATGATTTCGTTCCGGCGGGCCGCCTCCTTGTCGATATCGTACAGCTTCACCGTACCGGACAATTCCTCGCTTAGCGCGAGATCGCTCATGAGCCCCCATGCCCATCCGCGGGAGCCCCCTCCGATGTAAGCGATTTGCAGCTGCTCGATGCGATTGCCTTGCTTGATCATGTTTACTCCTCCTCCATTTTGTCATTATTGTTCCTGTGATCCCTTCTCGAGTAGAGGTTATCAAAATAATAGATTGATTTCTCCGCGAATAAACGCATTTAATCAAGAAATCCCGCCTTTTTTGCTATAATAAAATGAAAAAATACGCTCGGAAGGTGATCTCAATGTCGCTCCCGCAGCTCCCGGATCTGCTCCGCTTCGGGCAACAAAATGATCCGTTCCATCTCGAATTCGATCGAAGAACGGGTCACTACACGATGGCGGCCAATCACTACCATGAGGAATACGAACTCTATTATTTATTTAACGGCGAGCGGAACTACTTCATCAAAGACAGCGCCTACCACATTCATTCCGGAGATCTGGTATTGGTGGAATCCAACGCCGTGCATAAAACCTCCGATATGGGTGTGCCCAACCATGAACGGGTCGTGCTTTATTTTACGCCCGCTTATTTTGACGGATATTCGGCGCAAGATCGGGAGCTGCTTCTGGCCCCATTCACCCATGGTAACCCGCTGATGAAGCTAAACCTGCAGCAGCGGCTGCAGGTGGAAGGCTTGCTCTCTTCCCTGCTCGCGGAGCTGCATGCCCGTCCGCCCGGCTATCAGCTACATATTCGCCATATGGCCGGGGAACTGCTGCTGTTTATAGCCCGGAGCTTTCAAAGACGCGAAACGAATCCGCACTATGAACCCACTCCCGCGCAGAAGAAAGTATCGGATATAGTCCGGTACATCAACCTGCATTTTAACGAGCCGATCGGGCTGGACAGCTTGTCCCGCCGATTCTTCATCAGCAAGAGTCATCTAAGCCGGATGTTTAAGGAGGTAACCGGCTTCGGCTTCTCCGAATATATCAACATTACTCGCATTAAAGAAGCCGAGCGGCTGCTTCGTGAAACGGATCACAGCATCACTCGGGTGTCGGAGCTCGCCGGATTCGATAACTTTTCGCACTTCGGCAAAATGTTCAAAAAGCTGTCCGGCCTCACCCCGCGAGCCTACCGAAGGCTTGGTCGGAATGAATGAGATGCTCACGGTCACTTGGTAACATTGAAAGGCTTGCACCTAAGCAACATATATCCCCCGGCAACAATAAAAAATAAAGCGCTGGTCGCCAAGAAACTCGTTAAACTGGCGGATATATCCGCGAACTGGATCGCAAAGACAATGCAGATAATTACCGCGGTGTCGAGCAAAGCTAGAGGAATCATTTTGAATATGGAGACGTTTCTATTTATTTCTTTCATATTCCATAATGTGGCGATCAGTTCCATAGCAAGGATGCCGGCGGCTGCGCCTATGTATCCGTATCCGGGGATGGCTATAACAAAATATTGAATCACTATGGAGCAGCAAATCCCGATGCCGAGGCCGAAGAAAGGAATCTTTTTATTATCTTGAACCCACAGGATGCTCGTCGTCATCTCCCGCAGCCCCACGATCACGGGGATGACCGCTAAATATCGGATTAATTGACCGGCTTCGCCGGTATTAAACAGAAAAAACGACAGCTCATTGGCATAAACAAAAATATAAGAACCCGAGATTAAGCCCCAGAGCCAGCTTAACTTCATGGCCAACTGCAAAAGCGTTTGTGCCCTTCCCCCCCTTTGCTGCGATTCGGCGGCGATTCTCATGGTCATCGTATGGCTTAAAGCTTCCGTGATCAGGGAAGGAGTATACACTAATGTAACGGCCATTCCGGTAATGACCCCGTACATCGATGTGGCTTCCGAGGGACTGTGCCCGGCGATCATCAAACGATTTGGAATCAAAATGGCATCGATAAACTCGGAGGCCGGAACCAACAGGCGGGTAAGCGAAATCATCAGAGAGGTCCGAAAAAACCAGACCATAGGCAGAGAAACGCCTTCTTTAGAAAGACGGATTCGGGATGAATTCGCCGCACCGTAGATGGATACATAAACGGTTAATATGACAAAGGAAATGAGCACGCTCAAGAAGGTGGCATACAGACCTTTGCCGACGGCTATCTCTATGCCGAAAGGAAGGCAATAATAAATAATCAGCACCATAATAAAGATCCGGCAGGCCTGCTCGATTACTTCGGAAGCCGCGATAATGCCAAAGCGCTCCATCCCCTGCAAATAGCCCCGTAGCAGGCCCAATAAAGGAGCGGCCAAAATGGCCGGCGCTAAGCTTTTCAGCGCATGGATTAAGCCGGGATTGCCCAAGAGCCCCGCAATTATGGGGGCTTCCCAGAAAACCGCAAGGCTGATCATCCCGCTCGAAAATATGATGCCCACCGATAAAAGCTTAAGCAGCTGCCACCCCTGGTTCGGCTTCTTGGCCGTGATGATCGCCAAAGCGGTCGGCAGGCCCCCAAACAACGTAACCAGAAAACCGTATAAGGAGTAACCCATTTGGTAGAGCCCGATTCCTTCCGCGCCTACCAGCCTGACGAGGATGACCCGGCCGATTAGACCAAACAGCTTCACAACGGTCATCGCGCCGGCTCTGATCGCGGACTGCAATAATAAATGAGGATTTTTCATGTTTCCCCCAAGGATAACGTTATACCTCATTTTTATTGCACTTGAAAAAAAGTTATGCTGACAAGCACCTCATTCGTCGTTAATATGAATCAGCACATATTTGGTATAACGATCCCAGCCCAAATCAAATGGCACGCGGTAGCGGTCCGCGGTGTGTGAATTGACAAGCGGGTATCCGTAATCGTCGAATCCGACAATCACCGAAAAATGATCCACATCGTTTCCGTCTATAATATACCCGACCAGATCCCCGGGCAGCAGACGAGCGATCGCTCCTTGAGGATGTTCCTTGGTCGGCTCAACAATATGCTGAAAATCTCCTTTACCCACGAGCTTTCCGTACCCGCTCCGCGTGAGGAAATAACTGAAGGAGTCCGTCCGAACCCAATATTGAGTGCCGCCGGAATGTTTGCCGTAGCGCCAATTGCTCGTCATGGGGAGCCCGCCCCCCTTCTTATCTCCGATCACTTGCGAAGCAAAATTGGTGCAGTCTCCTCCCCGGCTTGTATAATCCAGGTAATATTGGTTGTAGCGCCGGTTATTCCCGGCCCCCCAGGCTAATCCGGCATACTTGTTCGCGTAAGCGACCGCCTGCTTCCGGTTGAATTTCTTGCCGCCGTCCCAATCCACCTTGGTTTTGACGGAAGGAGCCACACCGGTTTTAGTTTCGGCGATTTTGTCGGGATTTTCGTCAAGCGGGTCCAGATACCATTCCCGGGCGATCTTCCACTCGCCTTCCGATTTCTTTAAGGTGATAAAATGACGGGTGCCGATGCCGAAAGATTGAACGGGAACAATCTCATTCAGATAATCGTAGCTGATTTTCAGGGATTGAACTATAGACACAACCGCGGTTTCGTCGGTTACTTTGGTCCGCACAATCCGGATTTCGCTGTCCGCATCAATCAGTTTGATCGCTCGGATGGCCGCCCAGGTATTGATATATTTAACGCGTCTAAATTCGTTAAACAGGGCGTTTCTGCTCACTTTATTGGTTAAGTAATCGGCCTCTAGATCCGATATTTTCTGATTTACCAAGACATCGGCTCTCTTGTCGAACACATGCTTCAAATAAACTTCAACTTCATCTTTAGGCTTGTTTCTTTTGGCCAAGACCTCTTCACCGCGATATAAGCAGCATACCGACAAAACGATCATGCATATCATCCATTTGCCAATTGTTCTCATTTGTCATCACCATCCAGCTTTGCAAAGACAACAAGTCTTTTCTCATGTTCTTTTTTCTTACGGCTGTATTTACCGGTACAGGTTATCAAATTAAGACGAATTTCATCCGTTTCGCCAAAGATTCGTTCAATAGGCGCTTCGGACGTATTAAATGCTTCAACCGATTCGACCCTGTAGATCAAAGAGCGGTCCGATTTCCGGTTTCGGACAATGATCGCGTCGCCGGGCTGCAGTTTTTTCAGATCAAAAAAAATGGCGGGGCCCGTATAACTGTCCACATGCCCGTCCATGACCATATTGCCCTTCTTCCCGGCAAGCGTTCCCGGATGCAGAATTCCTACAATTCGGTCCGCTTCGGGATATCCATCTGCCCGTTCTCAAGCACCCCAACCGGTACGACTTGCGCGGAAACTTTAATGGCGGGAATGATTAAATGAGTTGGGATGAAGGGCGAAACGGCTTCCTTTACGGTAAGTTTCTTTGCTTGAACCGAACTTTTGTTTTCCGGGGTCCAATTGGTCTTTTCCGGAACACGGGTACGGGAAGATTGAACGGGAGCAGGTGCTGGACTCTGAGTTTTGTTGCCGGCGTCCTGAGCGCAGCCGGTAAAGCAAACGATAAATGATAATAAAAGCAGCGACCGTTTCATCCCTTGCTTTATCTTCATATTAAGAAAGAAAGAGGGATTGTAGGCGCCCTCTTTCATCCCCCTATTCGGTTTGTTCGCTCGCGCCGCCGAAACCGGATTTCGGCATTTCAGTAGCCTTGGTTTTGATGCTCTTGGTCTTCATGCTTTTTGCTTTGATCTTGCCGGCGCCGGTAGATTTTTTATGAACACCTGCTTTATGAGTGGCTTTGGCGCGAATTTTTTTCGCTTCCTCTTTCTTCTTCACACTCTTCTGATGAATCTTTTGTTCCTGTTTTTGGCCGACCGGAGCAGCGCTCGCGCTAACGGCCGAGACCGAAGAAAGCAACAGACACGCTGTCAAAATGGCAACCGATAACTTTTTCATCGTATTCCTCCTTTGGATTATTGATCCCCAGAAAATATGGTAACCAATTTTCCAAACTTTAAAGATGGGATCTTTTTACCATTTACGCAAAAAAGCGCCGCAAACTATGCGTTTGCAGCGCTTAATATAATCAATTAATTATGTTGCAGCAATTCGGACATGATGAGCAAAACCAGATCGCTGCGCGTCAACGTTGCGTTCGCTTCCAAGCCTGACGTATTATTGACTGGGCCGCTAAAGGCAGCGAAGACCTTTTCGGCTTGCCCTACGGTCAGAGTTTGATCCGGCCCGAAGTTGTTGTCCCCGAACGGGCCCATGAATCCGCCTTCCGTAAGGGCGGCAACTGCGGGCAATGCCCATTCCGGAATACTGTCTTCATCGCTATATCCGCTATCTCTCGAGGATTCCTCCAATTTAAAAATACGGTTAACCGCTACCGCAAATTCGGCGCGCGTTACGTATTCGTCCGGACGGAAGGTTCCGTCGCCATAACCCTCAATAATTCCTTCTCCCGCCGCTTGTTCGATCAGCGCCGCATTCGGATCATTCGCGATGTCCTTGAAGCGGTATGAATTCGGAGCGTTCGTGCCTTCTCCCGGCTCCTGGCTTGAGCCCGTGTTCGAGCCCCCGGCTTCTCCAGGAAGGGCGGCTCCCTTCAAATCCGTGATCCGGCCTTCCGCAGCGATGTTCACGGCGCCGACCTTCTCCAGATATTCGCGGAACACTTCATAATCGACCAGGTTCAATTCATAATAACGGCCGTCATTTTTGGCCTGTTTCATCGAACTGTAGAAATCGCCGCCATCGGCCATATAAGAATTTGTGGCCACGATATAGTAGCCCTTCGGGTCGATATCGGAATACGTGCCGTCTTCATTTTGGATTTGGACCTTCTCGATGCGTTGTCCGGTTTGCGTCTTCGCCCCGGTCACATCATCGATCACTTCCGGATCTCTGGTCGAATCGTAGTAGAAGCGCAATCCCGAAACCTGCGGGAACCGGCCTTCGCCGTTCTCGACACCGCTTACTCCGTTTTCCAGAGCCGCGATGATCTCAGTGCCGGTCATTTTAAGTGCGCTCAAGTTGTTGCCGAACGGCATGGTCGTCAGCAATTCGCCGAGCGTGATATCTCCTGTGTCGATCGAAGCGCGGATGCCGCCGCCGTTTTGAATCGTGACATAGCCTTTAACATCGGACTCTTTCACAATGCTCATGACTTTCGAACGCATCCCGTCGGCGACCAGATTGCCGAGGTTCGTTTCCTGCTTGCGCACATTGTCGCGCTCGCCGTCAAGATTTACATCGGACTTCCCGACGACCGTCTTTTTCAGTTCTTCCAGCGGAGCCGTATACTCGGCCAGCTTGGCCGCGGCCTTTGCATCGCCTTGAATCAAATAATTGCCGGCATCGTCCTGGGCGTTAAGATCGATCAGCTTGCCTTCCCATGTATCCAGCACGCCGTTTTCGTCAAACGTCACATCGAGCTGTCCCAGATGTTCGTCATATTCGCCCGTTTGCACGATCAGTGTCGGCTCGGCTTCAGCATGGTGCACTTCGGGAACGTCAAGCTGGGTATGGGAATGGCCGCCGACGATGATATCGATCCCGTCTACGCTCTCGGCCAGCTGCTGATCCACCGTATACCCGAGATGAGACAATACGATAATCTTGTCGATGCCTTCCGTTTCAAGCGCATCCACTTGCTTTTGGGCGCTTTCTACCTCATCCAGAAATTTAATGTTGGGTCCCGGTGAAGAAAGTACGGAGGATTCCGGAGTGGTAAGACCGATAATGCCGATCTTTTCGCCGTCGATTTCCTTAATCAGCGACGGATAAATATGACCCGCTTCCCCGGGCGCTCCGATTCCGCTTTGGAGCACACCGCTAAGCGCGGGTTCGGCGCTGAAATCGACATTGGCACTGACAAACGGGAATTTGGCTTGTTTCACAAATTCGGCCAAGGCGCCGGGGCCTTTATCGAATTCATGATTCCCGAAGGTCATCACATCGTATTTCATTTCATTCATAAAATACAGATCCGCCAGACCGCTGAATTGATTGAAATACAGCGTACCCGAGAATACGTCTCCCGCATCGAGCAGCAGGGTATTGTCGGTTCTGGCACCCTGCACGGCCGTTACCCGCCGGTCGATGTTGTCCAGGTGGGCATGCGTATCATTGGTATGCAAGATCCGCAATTGAAATTCCCCGGAACCGCCTGCGCTCTCGGCCGCGCTGACCGTCCCGCCGGCCGCCCCGGGAACCAGTCCGGCAGCGACGACCGCGGCGGCAAGAAGCTTGGCGAGTGACTTGTTCGATAACCGCATCTACTAAATCCTCCTCTTTCACTTATCAAGTTTACTATTACACTATTTAATATAAATTTAATAGATTTGGATGTAAATAATTCGAACAAACTACGCTATTTAAATTTACAAAGCATTAACAAAACTCGCTTATCTGTTGCTTTTTCTCATATTGAATGGATATTTTCGGTCCTGCGAGGGCAACTTAGGGTAGTAGAATGTAGTAGAATCTGCCTAGTCCAAACTACTTCGGAGGTATGCAATGAACAGTCAACGCGCAAAAGAAATCGCCGACTCACCCACGATGGTGAACGTGACTTGCGACGGTGTTTCGGTCTATATTCAGCATGTGGACGAAAAAAAGGAAACGGCACGTATCTATCCGCTCAACGACCGGGAAAATGAACGCGAAGTCGCCTTGTCACAACTTAACGAAGGGTAGCAAAACAGGAGGCGATGCACCCGGCATCCCTCCTGTTTTGTTGACAGAGGTTTGTTAATGAAATTTAAGTTTACATAATATATATTATGTTATTTGTCATTTGCTAATTTTTCCAACTTACTTTTTTTCTATAACCGCAAAATAGTTATTCTCATCGTCGGCAAAGTTGAATACCCGTCCTTGCGGCATATTCACCAGATCCCCGACCGTTATTCCTTTTTCCTGAAAGGCTTGGTACAAGCCGTCCAGATCATCGTCATAAAACATGAGGGACGGTGTATTCAGGTTCAGCTCCGGCTGCATCCGGGCGATCAGTTGCTTGTTATGAAGCACGAAAGAAGTTTGGGCTCCTTTGTTCGGTGCAATTTCGATCCAACGCATCCCTTGGCCGTTATCCTCTTCCGAAATGACGACAAATCCGACTTTGTCGGTCCAAAATCGTACCGCCTGATCTTGGTCGTCCACGTAAAGCATAATTTGGCCGATTTGATTGATCATAATCCTGTTCCTCCTATTGGATGGATTGTCCGGCATAATGCCTCAATTTTAATATACTTAATTTCAATATACATGTATACATTAAAGACCGGAGGATTTAAGCGTATCCATAATAAAACCGCAAGTTGGCTCATTTGAGCCCGCTTGCGGTTTTGATTTAGTGCGCCCGCCAAGTTATCGCCCATGCCGGGCGCACTAAAAAAGGCTGTCAAGACTTTCTTGACAGCCTGAAAGCTACGTAAACGCAGCTACTTAATTAATATAATTTGATTAACTAATTTACTACAACAGAGCCTTTTGAAACACTGTTTGTATAAAGGATTATTAATCTCAAAGTATAAAAAAGCATTTATTAAAAACTAATTTCAAATTGGTTAATGGTAAACTCGTCAGAGGATAGGTTCTTCAGCCATCCTAAGTAATAATCATCTACGGGAGTGTAATACAAAGCTGATAGACTAGATGTTGTACCTTCAAATGCCCATTCTTCTCCTGGGGTGTAATAAGCTCTAACCCATGCACGATGCTTTGCAGATCTGCTTAATTGGTATTTAATGATCATCTCTGTATCCTCGACTGCATATAGACCCGAGCTCTGACCAACCGGATAAAAATACGCACCTTCATTATTTTCCAAAATTATCCCTTTCCAAACCATTTGAGGCTTAATAGTACCATTTTCTGCGCTCTGCATAGGAATAATTCCTTCTTCGATGACTTTGCCATCAGCATCAATCTTTGTATAAGCCCAGGTAATATCAGTGCTAGAAGACGCTCCTTTGGCACCATCAATAGATGCTGCAGTGCTTACCGATACTGCTAGAAAAAGTGACAAAAATAAAACTGATAATAAACTCATCATTTTTTTCTTCATATTATATCTCCTTAAAATTAAAATTAATAGGGTAGAATGAATTGCAAATTTGTAAAAATAAAATATCAGTTTTGTATGAGCTTTAACGCTCCCTCTTTCAAAGCAATTGTGTCAGAACTTGCATTTATTATGTAAAAGTAATATTGCCCTGATTCCTCAATAGTTAAATTGTAATTTCCCTTTATTTGATCGAATTTTTGCCATGGATTTAGGACACCGTCTTTAATGTAACCAATTAATATATTTTGATTTTCAACCACCTCCGATTTATACTTTTCAAATGCATATTCTACAGAATCACCACTTTTTAGTTCCCACCCCCTTCCCCTAATATCAGTTAAGACGCTTATCGAACCATTTACAGTAATTATCTCTGGAGAAATAAATACTCCCTTTTTTTCATTTGTTTTAATCTCAATAATTGATGTAGGTATAAAATTCTCTTCCATTATCTTTGTGATAATCCTGTTTTCAGGAAGAGTATTTCGTGTTCTTTTCATTAATTCTTCTGGTGATAACTCAACTCCGTTAGAATCAATAAATGCCCCGTTTCGATATATAATATAATCGCCCCTTGCTTCTTTTCCAATCAAATGGCGATTATAATCGGTTATTAACTCTGTTTGTTTAATTTCTTTAGGAATACAAGCCGTAATTGTTGATAAACCAACAACGATTATTCCGATAAACAATTTTTTTTGGATCCTTTTAGAGTTATTATCTTTAAACCCCATAAATATGAATCACCTTTCGTTTTAGCATCAATAAACCAGCATGTTATATATTAATTTTATGTAATAAGATACGCTGTCTACTTACTCAAACAATCCACATTTGGAACAATCAATTAATGTATAACAAATTATAACATGGTAATACATGGTTTTCAATCCATTTGCTATGATTTTAGAACAATTGTGACATTATAAAATAAAAACATCTGTCTCACATTATGGTGGCAGTCCCTAGTGTCTGCAAACTGATGAGCAGCTTTTTATAATCTGATGTTGCTTTATTACTTGTTGAGTTTCGTCTTTTTGATTTATGTTTGTCTTTAGTTCGAGATAAAAACTTATATCGCTAGAAGCGAAAAACTCGACTCTTTAAGTTGTATATGCTCCTGTTTATGTCCTCCGACCCTTTTGTCCGGCTTCAACCAGCCGATTTGTCAAACATAAATTCGCTTCGGGCCCACTCCACTCCAATATTATTCTTCTATTGATATCGTTGATTTACAAAAAGCTCACCAAATTCAATAAGTAGTAGACTTACGCCATATTGTACTTTTGGAACAAGTACTTGGTCCCTTATAAAATAGAAGACCCAGCGGGATACCGGTTCTTATGGAAGTATGTTATTGTCCTCTGACACCGCAAGCGGGCTCATATCATATGGGCCCGTTTGCGGCTTTGATTATTTAGTACTCGTAATTTCCATTCGCCACGTCCACGGTAACTGTGAAGATCTTGTTGTCAAATTCCATCCCACAGGAGTCGAACTCCAAAATATCTTTTTGTTGAATATCCGGCATCCCCTATTGGCAGTAGACATACACTATAAAAAGCAGGACTGGCTTTCGATCCGCTACAGTCTGGGTCAAATCCGTTACAATTCAATCTGCGAAGGATGATTTCAAGTGGTGAACATACAGATCATACGCGGCGGAAGCAGAGCCGATTTGTTTCGCCGTCTCGCGAAGAAATTTCTCTTCATCACGGCCGGCTCCGTCATTCAAGCTTTCGCAATGGCGATGTTTCTGTTCCCTCATGCCATCCCCTCCGGAGGAGGTGCCGGAATCGCGGTTCTCCTGAGTCATAAATTCGGATTGCCTGTAGGCTTCGGCCTATGGCTGGCCAATATTGTTTTTATCCTCTTCACGGTTCATTATCTTGGCAGCGTCAGCGCCGTCGGGACGATATTCGTCATCACGGCAACTTCCGTTTCGGTAAACTTTTTCGAGGTCTTTTTGGAACCGCCATTCAATAATGTATGGATCGATCTATTGGTAGGCTCAGTTCTTCTAGGAACGGGGATATCCATCCTGATTCGACAGCGGGTATCTAACGGTGGAATCGGATATATCGCCCTGGCGCTTTACAAATACAAAAGAATCAATCCGGGCACCTCCTTGTTTTGGATGAACGGATTGATTTTTTCTCTTACCGCTTATGTGATCGATTGGAAAATTATCATCCTTGCGTTTGTCTGCCAATGGCTGTCGACCCGGATTATCAACTGGCTTCACCAATTTCCCGGACTCAAATCGATTTATCATCCCGCTTGGCGCAAAAAGTAATTATTTAACTGCATTAACAAAATGAGCTGCAGAAACTGGAATCGGGCCTCCCTCCACCCGGACTTTCTCAATCAACGGCACGGTATTCCGATTTACCTTCATGACAAAATCCGAGCTTATCTCCTTCGCACAAAGCGAAATGTCCTCCGCCAAAAATTCGGGTTTATTAACATCATAAAATTTTTGAGCCGCTTCCGAGGCGCGGATCCGTTCCATCGTTTGATCGGCCGACGGAACGTTCAAGCCCCGGAGAATACCGGCCATATATTGCGCGCAAGCCAGATCATCGTCGCCCGACGGATGGGATGCGATGATATTGACGGCCCCTGTCCGTCCCGTAGCGCCGAATTTGCTTTTTATAAATTCCGCCGTCGTTTTAGCATTGGAAAATCCGGTCACAAATGTGCAATCGGCATTCAATGCGTTTAAGGTTGCTTTTACTCCATTGGTTGTCATTTGAATCAGGTATTTCCCCTCCAGATCATCCCGCTTGGTCAAGCGTTCGGGCGAATTATCCAGATCGAACCCTTGAACGTGAAGCCCTCCAATTTCGCCCGCCAGCAGAAATTCCGGATTCCGTTGTTTTAAACGGAACGCTTCCTCCGGATTACCTGCCAGGACGATGCCCTCCACCCCTTTAATAAAAGCGTAATGCGCTACGGTAAAGGCCCGTATCACATCAATTACGATATTGATTTGCGAAGGGCCCGGTATGGGGCGGTGTCCCTGAATAATCCTCAAGGTCATTAAATAACTCCTCTCACTAAAGCACATAGGCCACATTTTTTAACATTATATTTTCCGGCGAAAAGAGTGCTCCTTTCCGTGAACCGAAAAAGGAATACAAATGATGGGACTTGCAAATAATTAGTTTGCGGTCTCGCGTTTTACCGGGAATTTGCAGTACCGGATATTCCATCAAAGGAGCCGATACTTTATGGAAAAGACAAAAACACGCGTCAGTTTTAAGCCCGATTTCCAAATAACCGGCGCAACGGAAGCCAAAGACGCTCCATCCAGGTCGGACAAGGACTCCAAGGGACATATCCGGGAGTTCATCGCCTTGGCCACAATTCCGATTGTGCTTGTTTTCGGCAACTCGATGCTGGTGCCAATCCTCCCCATCATGCAAAGAGAGCTTGGGATCAGCAAATTTCAGAGCAGCTTGATCATCACCATTTTTTCATTGGCATCGGGGATTTTCATTCCGATCATCGGCTATTTATCCGACCGGTTCGGCCGCAAGCTCATCATTATACCGGCGCTGATCGTTTACGGCGGAGCCGGAATTTTGGCCGGGTTCGGAGCCATTTGGGGCTCTTATTCCTTGATTCTGGTAGCCCGGGCGATACAAGGCCTCGCCGCGGCGGGAACGGCACCGATCGCTATGGCGCTTGTCGGCGATTTATACAACGGTGCGACGGAGAGCAAGGCGCTTGGCTTGATCGAAGCTTCCAATGGCGCGGGAAAGGTACTGAGTCCGATTCTCGGCTCCCTGCTCGTTTTAATCGTCTGGTACGCCTCCTTTTTCGCTTTCCCCGTATTCTGCGTGTTATCGCTGCTGGCCGTCATCTTTATGATCAAAGAGCCGAAACATGGTCAAAAACAGGAATTAAAAAAATATTTGGGCAAGATCAAGGAATTGTTCGCCCAAAAGGGAAAGTGGCTCATCACCTCGTTTTTTGCGGGATCCTTAGGCCTTTTTATTTTGTTCGGGATGTTATTTTATTTATCCAACATCCTTGAGGAGAAGCCTTATAATATCGACGGTGTGCTCAAAGGCGCGGTGTTGGCCATCCCGTTATTGGGTATGGTCGTCACCTCGTATACAACGGGCAGCTTGATTAAAAAGAACGGCAAATTGATCCGCTGGCTGATCAATATCGGGCTAATCGCCATGACGCTCTCGCTCGCCGCCACGATATTCTTTTTGAAGAATATCTATTTATTTATTGCGCTTATCACGATCAGCAGCATTGGCACCGGGCTTCTGCTGCCTTGCCTGAATACCATGATCACCGGTGCGGTGCAAAAGAGCGAACGCGGCATGATTACCTCGCTGTATAACAGCTTGCGTTTTTTGGGGGTAGCGGCCGGCCCGCCGTTATTCGGCTGGATGATGGATAAATCCGATAGTCTCGTTTTCATTACGATGTCCGCGCTGTCGCTGATTGCGCTCGGTTTTGTGTTTTTTCTGATCAAGCCCCCTCCTCAAATCGACTGAACCGTATCCGATCAAAGACAACAAATTCATGGGCACATGTCATAAATCATGCGCATAAAATGCCTATGTCAGTTGGATCACGAAAAGTCAAAAGAATTGAGGAGAATTGAAATGAAGAGCTCTTTACATGCCGTTTGGCCGACAGAATTGTATGACCCGTGCGGTCATCGCAAGCAGTCCGAATGCGAAAGCGTACCCAGTGCCCCGGTAAAAGCGGAAGCCCGGGGACGTACGATGGTCATCGACAAGGGACTTGGCAGAAACGCATTCATGGATTTGATGGAAACGGGCGCAAATTATATCGATTGCATCAAATTCGGATTCGGCACCGCCCCTCTGTATAAGACCGAATTGCTGCTTTACAAAATTAACTTGGCCAAACAGAACGGGATTATCGTCATGCCGGGCGGAACCTTATTGGAAACGGCCGTACAGCAAGACGTCGTTCCTGAATTTTTTAACACCATATGTAAGCTGGGCTTTAATGGTGTTGAAGTATCCGACGGTACGATCGAGCTCCCCCGTGACAAACGGACGGAACTGATCCGGGAGGGTAAGAAGCGGGGACTCTCCGTTTTCTCGGAATACGGCAAGAAATTGTCGGGATCGCGGATCGATGCGGCCATTCTGGCGGATACGCTGGAAACCGATTTGGAAGCCGGGTCAGAGCTTTTAACGGTCGAAGCCCGGGAATCGGGACTCGGGGTCGGGGTTTTCGATGATCTCGGAAACTGTCGGATGAATATTATGGACGATATTTTAAACTTTGTCGCCGACCCGAGACAGTTGATGTGGGAAGCGCCGCTAAAAAGCCAGCAGGCGTTGTTCCTGAACAAATTGGGCCCCGAAGCACATTTGGGCAATATTCCGCCAAGCGATGTTCTTTCACTGGAAGCGATGCGCCGGGGGCTCCGCCAGGATACGTTCGAACTGGGAATCAAGGAGAAGCAAGATAAAGAGATTCAGGAATTCTTTTATGTAATATAGCCCTAAATAAGGGCAACGACAAAATGCCCAAAATCCGCATTTTATCGTTGCCCTTTGTTACAAGATTTGCTTCTCCATCACATAATCGTCCATCACAAACCCGCCCCCGATATCGGCAACTTGAGTGCGGATCGTTTTGAAGCCTTTCTTCTCATAAACCGCGATCGTTGAGGCGTTGTACCGGTTTACGGTAAGCCAGATGGCCCGCAGCCCGCGGTTTTGGCAGACCGCAACCAAGTGCTCCATCGCCTGACTTGCGTATCCTTTGCCGCGGTGCTCTTTTTGAATGTAAAATTTGCTCAGAAACAGCTTGCCGTCTTCCTGCTTGATGCCCAAATAGCCGATATAACGGTTCTCAACGGTCATAAAATAATATTCATACCCTTGATGCCGAATTTGATCCGTAAGCGCGGAATAGGACTGGAATTTATTCACCATATAATCGATTTGGTCATCGGAAAGAATCGTTACAAAGTACTCGTGCCATATTTCCGACGCCAGCCGAGCCAGTTCCGTAACCGCTCCCTCCGATTCGATGCTTGTTAAAGTTAAAGCCGGTACCATGAATATAACTCCTCCTAAACTAGCAAAATTGCAAAAAGCCTATGCATATTAGCATAGGCCTCTTCATGCGGATGCGCAAGGTTTACCCCTTATTTCATCTGCGCGATTATGATCCGGTTGCCTTCCGGATCAAGCAGCGCGAATTCGCTCAAATCGGGGAAATCGCCCGGCTCTCCGGCCAGCTCAAACCCTTGGTCCCGAACATAATTAAGCGCACCCTCGAAATCTTCCGTTTCGAAATAGAACACCTCCGTAAACGAATCCCCGTTCAAGTGGCGGTTTTGATCGAGCAAAAGCGCCGCCCCGGAGGCCGTCCGGATGGAATATACGTGCTGTGCCGCAGCATCTTCCTCATATGGGACACCCAGCAATTCGCAGTACCAGCGTGCCGCGGACGGCATATGCTTCACATCGACAAACACCCCGCCGACCCGCGGCATAATCGGACTTTGTCCTTCAAACCGGCTGGCGACTTCGTTTTGTTCCGACCAGCAGACCATTTGCGTGTTTCCTTCGGGATCGCGGAAGTTGAAGAAAGCCATCGTCCCGTGCCTTTCCGGTTCCCAAACGGTTACTCCCTTGTCACGGATGTATTGGTAAGCGAGATCAATATCTCGGGTCGGGAACATGATGCGCGGCATCATTTCCTCGCTCCAGTCCGGATTTTCCCGGTTGGCGGCATCGGAATCAAGGATCAGATGCGCCCCCTGGAAATCAAACCAGTAAACCGGACCGCCATTCAACCGTTCTTCCATGATCGGCAAACCGAGCAAGCGGCTGTACCATTCCGCCGCCCTGCGCAAATCCGTGACATGCACAAACACACTGCCGACCCGGTTCTCTATCGGTAAAGATCCGGCTTTAAAGATGGCGCTTCCATGATCAACCAACCTGAATCAACTCCTTTTCCGTAATGCGATGAATTTGACATGCTTAATGGGATAAAACCCATAAATTTGATATGATATTAACATATTTCATTTATCATTTTCCATAGTATTCCTATTATTCTTTATATCTGTGATGGAGAAAGGATGTCCCGGTTGAAGATTATTAAAGAGACGGCTATTTTAACCGCATTTCTGTTCATTTTCAATTTGATTGTTAAGCTTATTTTTAAACCTGATTACATAATAGAAACGTTTGAAAAGGGGGTTTGGTGGGGCTTAGCTGTATATGTAACCGCCTTGGCTCTGATGTTTGTGATTATTTTCCTCATTCTTTTTGTTAGTCGATTCATAGTTAAGCGGAAAAACAGACAGAAGCAATAAGAAACAACCCTTCTTTTTAGGCCAACAGGCCGATTTATGAAAAAATTCCTGCACTTTAGCAGGAATTTTTTCTGTTCATGGAGACATCACCGCAATAACTGCATTTTTGCAGGAATTTCCATGCAATGCACAGACCGCGTGTTTCCATATATTCAGATCTCAGAATACCTTTGTCGTCCAACTCTCGCAATTCCACGTTTCCGTCACGACATCGCGATAGAATTCGGGCTCGTGGGAAATCAGCAAAATGCTGCCTTTATACGCTTGAAGCGCGCGCTTCAGCTCATCCTTGGCGTCCACGTCCAGGTGGTTGGTCGGTTCGTCGAGCACCAGCAAATTCGTCTCGCGGTTGATCAGCTTGCACAGCCGCACCTTCGCCTTCTCCCCGCCGCTCAGCACGGCGACTTTGCTCTCGATATGCTTCGTGGTTAGCCCGCATTTGGCGAGTGCCGCCCGTACCTCGAACTGCGAAAACGACGGGAACTCGTTCCAAATCTCCTCGATGCAAGTATTGTAATTCGCTTCCTTCATCTCCTGCTCGAAATATCCGATTTCGAGATGCTCTCCCAACTGGACCGAGCCGGAAATCGCCGGGATTTGGCCCAAAATGCTGCGAAGCAGCGTCGTTTTCCCGATCCCGTTGGCGCCGACCAAGGCGATCTTCTGCCCGCGCTCCATGCGCAGGTTAAGCGGGCGGGATAGCGGAGAATCGTAACCGATGACCAAATCGCTCGTTTCAAAGATCACTTTCCCGGACGTTCTTCCGTCCTTGAAATTGAATTGCGGCTTCGGCTTTTCCTTGGCCAGCTCAATGATCTCCATCTTATCCAGCTTCTTCTGTCTGGACATCGCCATGTTGCGCGTAGCCACACTCGCTTTGTTGCGGGCCACGAAATCCTTGAGATCTGCGATTTCCTGCTGCTGCCGCTTGTATGCTGACTCGAGCTGCTGCTTCTTCGCTTCATACACCTGCTGGAAGTAGTCGTAATCGCCGACGTAGCGGTTCAGCTCCTGATTTTCCATATGATAAATCAGATTGATTACACTGTTGAGGAACGGGATATCATGCGAAATCAAAATGAACGCATTCTCGTATTCCTGCAAATAACGCTTCAGCCACTCGATATGCTGCTCATCCAGATAGTTGGTCGGTTCGTCCAGCAGCAGGATGTCCGGTTTCTCGAGCAGCAGCTTCGCCAGCAGTACCTTCGTCCGCTGACCGCCGCTGAGATCGTTGACGTCCTTGTCCAAGCCGATGTCCGTCAGACCCAGTCCGCGCGCCGTTTCTTCGACCTTGGAGTCGATCAGATAGAAGTCCTGATTGGTAAGCGTGTCCTGGATCGTTCCCACATCTTCCAATAGCTGCTCCAATTCTTCGGGCGACACGTCGCCCATTTTGGCGTACATATCGTTCATCTCCTGCTCCATATCGAACAGGTACTGGAATGCGCTGCGCAGCACGTCGCGAATCGTCATACCCTTGGTAAGCACCGCATGCTGATCCAGATAACCGACACGGGTACGTCTGGCCCATTCCACTTTTCCCTCATCCGGCTGGAGCTTACCGGTAATAATGTTCATGAAGGTTGACTTCCCTTCACCATTGGCTCCGATCAGTCCGATATGCTCTCCCTTCAGAAGTCGGAAAGAAACGTCACTAAAAATGGCGCGATCTCCAAATCCGTGACTAAGCTTTTCTACATTTAATATGCTCATGAATTAACACCTTTTCTGTTTGCTGTGTACTCGTCATATTATAAATGGAATCTACGGCCGGGAACAAGCCTTTCCTGCAATTCTTCGCTTTCGGGAAGACAGATACTCGGCAGAGGCCGATTCTATTAATAAATTGCTTTTACGGGAGGAAGCTTATGTAATAACCTAATTATTTACGATTCATTAGAACGGAGGGTCAAAATGAAAAGCTTTGGAGCTTACCTGCTACTCATCCTGCTCGGATTTACGCTGTTAATCGCCACGGATTTGATGAGCGGACTGTCATTGAATCAATCGCTCAAGATTATGACCCATCCTTTCGCGGTGCTTACATCCGTCGAACTAATCCTTATTCCCGTAACCGTCTTGCTCCCCATCATACCGGCCGTCAAATCCTTATTCAAAGCAATGAGTAAGCGTCCAAAGAAAAGCCAAAGCCGACCCTAATCTCATTCCGCCTTTTCTTCGCCCATTTTTTCTTCGTAGCTGTTCCCCCTCATTCCGGTACCTCTGATGTAGGCTTCTACTTCAACGTCCACGGTGCAACCAGGAAAAAGTTCCGGCCAATCCTTTTCAATTTTTTTCCATTCCTTGGCGTGATACTGTTTCAAGACAGAACCGAACCCTAAAATATCGCTTCCTTCTTGCTGCGCCTTCCTAACCGTCCCGGTAATTTCTTTTTCCGTTCGCTTGGCCCACTCATTTTGAATTTGAATGATATTGTCCCTATTATTTAACTCCGTTAAACTTGAGCCGGCTGCTTCGCCGAGAGTTCCCTCTTCCTTGATATGAATCGTGAATTTGGGCCGGCCGTGATCGAGCGATGATTTGATTTTTGTATTGGAACGGACAATGACGACGGCATATTTACTTTCCGGTTCTTCGCCCGGCAATTCGAGCAGTGAACCTTTCATTTCGTTTCTGATCCGCATCAGCCCTCTTGCCAGATCACCGTCCAACCATCCGATCAATTTCCCCTGCTTGAATATGGATATACCCTCAACCTTTACATATGCCGGCGGATTAGAGCGTTTTAAATTGTCATCGGTATGGCTGATCTCCAAATCCCCCTCCACTTTAACTCCGCCAAGGACCGGTTCCCCGGGACTCACAAGTCCATTGATGGTGTCCGCAATATTGAAATTTACATTTTCCGCCCAAATGCTGGATGTAATTCGCGATCGTTTGGCTATGCCGATGGACGAAATCTTCTCCATAGGCGATAAAACTTCAATTACTTTTTCCGCTGTGATGTTTCTCGAGATCAATACGGTGGAATTCAACCGAACCTCATGGGAGCGCTCAAAAAAGTCGAAAAGATCCGTTATTCCCTTTTGCGCCAAGGATTCCCCGATGACTACCAACTGAATATGACCGAAGAACATCCGCCGGGGAACTTTTCTCGAAATTTTGCGAATCGCACCGTACAATGTATCGCTTTGTTCGCTGATCACGATAATGGGCATCCCTCCCGTACCGCCCTGGCCCCCCGTACCTGCAGTTAAAGCCCCGGAATTTACGATCTGAAAGGTAACGCGATACTTATTCGAATCCGGTACGGAATCGATTCCCATACCAACGGCAAACGCCATATCTGTTAATTCCCGGCTGTTCCAGCACCCGGCCAATAGACTTATACTAAGTGCAAAAGTAATCGGAACAAGATAACGGCGGTAATGGCCAATCACATAAAATCCACCTTTCCACTCGAGATTTCTTATTGGGTGCTTTCTCTGTTGGACTCTTCGGAGCGAACGGCTTTTGAATGTGAAGTCACTTTGTTAAACCCGAATCGAATCAGCGCATCCTTCTGCCTTTCAAGATTGAAAGGCGTTGCCGGAGCCATGTAGGAGACTCCAAATGACTGCAGTCCGCACAAATGCGCGACCAAGAGCATGCTAAAGACAACGATGCCGAAAAAGCCTATAAACGTAGCAAAGATCATACAGGCAAAACGAAGCAGCCGGATGGACAAGGCCATGTTAAACGAAGGGGTGGAAAAGCTCGATATCCCCGTTAGCGCCACGACGATCACCATCGCGGAGGACACGATTCCCGCTTGCACCGCAGCTTGTCCCAGTACCAGCGCGCCTACAATCGAGACCGCTTGCCCGATGGCCCGCGGCATTCGAACGCCCGCTTCCCGGAGGATCTCAAATGTCACCTCCATGATCAACACTTCGACCAGCGCGGGGAAAGGCACCGTTTCCTGCTGCGTAGCCAATGAAATCAAAAGCTGCGTCGGAATCAATTCGTAATGAAAGGTAATCGCGGCAATATATATGGAAGGGCCGAACAGCGAAATAAATAACGCAAAATAGCGCAGCAACCGGATGGCCGTGGACACGTCGGACCGCTGATAATAATCTTCCGCAGCCTGGAAGAACATAAAAAAGGTAGTGGGTGCGATCAGCACGAATGGCGTTCCGTCCACAAAAATGGCTACCCGGCCCTCGAGCAAATTGGCGGCGACCGTGTCCGGCCGCTCCGTGTTATAGAGGGTGGGAAACGGAGTTATGGCTTTGTCTTGTATGAAATTCTCGATATATCCGGATTCCAGGATGGAATCATAATCGATGGCATTGAGGCGCTTTTTGACTTCTGCGACCACACCCTCGCCAGCCGTTCCCTTGAGGTACAGAATGGCGACATCGGTATGAGTGACCTTGCCGATGCTCATTTTCTCCAGCCAAAGATTGCCGCTTTTTATGCGCTTGCGAACCAAGGCGACATTCGTTCCGATCGACTCGTTGAAACCGTCCTTGGGGCCGCGGATAACCACCTGGGATGAAGGCTCCTCTACCGCTCTTTGTTCGCTCCCCTGCGTGTTGCAGCTTAAGGCTTCTCCGGATCCTTCCAGCATGATGATCGTTTCTCCCGACAAAATTCCGAGAATGACTTCATCAAAATCACGTACCGGCTGAACATGGCCCATAAGGCCCGCTTTTATGTTTGCCAAATCGGGTAGCTCCGACGACGTGTCTCCGCTGTTGTTCATTTCATCCAGAAAAGAGGACAAAATAGCATTTACCGCTGTCTTGTCAGTCAAACCTGACATAAATACAGCGACTGCGGCGGGTGATTTGTCCGCTATATAAGACAGGCTGCGAATATTGAGATCTGCACTGGGGCCGAGTTTGTCCCGGAGATAGGCCAAATTTTCCTCCAGGCCGGTGTATAACGGGGCTCTCCGTGCGGAGCTTGAATCTTTGTTCTCACCTGAAGTTCTAGTCAGAAACTTATTCATGCCTTAAGCCTCCTTACTGATCGGCGAATTGTCTTTTTGGCAAGATGAACAATAAACAAAAGCAGCGGTATGACCACCGTTACCACGAGAAGCAGCGGTAAGGATCCCGTTTTCCCTTCGTTTACATGCTCGGGAAAGCTCCAAGACGAAAATATCGACATAAATAAAACAACAATCCCAACCGGAACGGCCAATTTTTGGGGTGAGGAAATCCGGAGCAGATCGGCAAGAATGGCCATCACCGCGTAGGAATACATACTCATTTTGAAAAAAACGCAAATTATCAGCGTTAGAATAGCAAGTGCATCGAGCCGTTGCAGGAAATTGGCGATGTCAACTATAGAAATTGCCGCCAGCAGCGAGAAATTGGAACGGGTATAAATGCTGCTTCCGATCATTATAATCTGAAGGGCATGAGTTAATGAAAGCAACAACCCGCTTATGGCGACCGCTGCCGCTCCCGTTTTACCGGATGATTGCTTATCCGTCAGAAGCGGCAGCACGGTCATAAAGCAGAATATTTCTCCGAACGGAAACAACAGAATCGAGGGATAAGCGGTTCGCAGGACGGATGTCCAACTATCAAAAAGAGGGAGAATATTGCTGATCTTCATATCTCCGGAGAAGATCAGCACAACAATACCGACTATACCCGTGAGTAAAATCACAAACAAATAAATTTGACCCATCCGAAAAAATACTTCAACGCCCTTGCTTAACACATAGATCATGACGAAGGCCGTAATGAAATTGATCACGAATAACGGGGTTTCGTCATATGTCGACGAGACCAGTAGATCCCCGCCTTCTCTTAAATTCCGTGCGGCGTTGTACAGGAAATAGGAAAGGATGAACAAAGATAAAGGCCAGCCCAGAAACGGCCCGACAATTTTGCGAATGCAGCCGCTGATGATTTGATCCGGGTATTGCCGGAACAGGTAATTATACAGTAAATAAAGCAGAATCCCGCCGGGGATGGCCGCCAAAATAGCAAGCCAAATGGCATGATCGGCTTGCAGCCCGATCGGAACCACAATCGCCGTACCAAACTCGAACAAAATCATTAAAGAAAATAATTCTTTAGGATTTATAAAAACTTTTCCCGCCATGATGGATATGCCTCCGTTTGATTGTCCATGGTGTTCAACTAATTATTTCCATATAATCTTGGATTATGTAAAACAAAGCAAAAGAGCACTTCCGTTTGGAAGTGCTCTTGCTTTGCCGTGCAAGGATATGTACTTTTGTTCGGAGGCCTTTTCGTCCCTTATGTTTAGAGCCCGCTGTCATCGGATGTCTGATAGCCGTAGTTTACGGTCACTTCACTGCCGTCGTTGTACTGCAGCACAATCTCATCGATGCGGATCGTTTCAAGCGCTCCCTGATAGGTAAACAGGTCGAATACAAGCAGCTCGTCATCCGGCTCTACCGGTCCGACATATTTCACGGAAAAGCTGCTTTCCCCGGTAAGCTGATCATAGGAAGGATCGCCGACGGGATTAAATGTGCTGATCTTCACGGTATAGTAATTGATCGTTTTGCCGGTCAGATTTTGGGCTATCCAGGTCAGCTTGACGCCATCCGCGCTGTTTACGCTGTAATTAAACGTCGTAGGCTCCCCGATCAGACCGGCACTATCCACGGCCGCAGGTTCATACGACTCCGCAACGGACGCGTTAGCCCCTTCCTCATTGGAACCGGCCCTGGTTTCCGAGTCCTCTTCCGGAGGAGAGGCGGTTGTCTTCGCTGCCCCCTGGGAGTCTTCGGAAGGCGTATCGCCCTTTGCCTCGTTAGCGCCTGTATCCGCCGTTTCGTTATTCGCCTTCCCCCCGGATTGTTCGGCTGCATTTGCGGCGGCCTCCGTTTTGATCGCGTTGTTGTCCGCCGCCGGCGAAATCCGCACGGCCAGGACAAGCAGCAGCATTGCGGCGGCCACAACCGAAAGTGTGATCGCCATGGCAATCGTAAATCCTTTTAAAAACTTCATCCAAGCCCCTACCCCATTCTTTATCTCGTTATATGCTAAATCATATAATGACAAAATTTACTTGTCCACAAAAATATACATATTTCGACAAAAGCAATGTGAGGCCATGATTGAGACGCTTATGAGGGCGAGTGTCCGCTTTTGGATACGCCAAGCCGCTGCGACGTATAAATTCCGGTATGCCCCGAGAACAGATAGCTGACGATGCAAGCGATAAACAGGTAGACGGCGGCATCGGAACCGAACAGTTCGATTCCCATAATAAAACAGGCGATCGGCGTGTTGGCCGCGCCGCAAAATACCGCGATAAACCCAAGTCCGGCCAAAAAAGGCGCATACAGATGCAAAAAGCCGGAAAGGGCGTTGCCGAGCGTTGCCCCGATGGCAAATAACGGCGTGACCTCTCCCCCCTGAAAGCCGGCCCCAAGCGTGAATGATGTAAACAGCAGCTTCCATAAGAACGCGAACGGGGACACCAGGTCCGTAAACGAGCTCTGGATCAGAGGAATGCCAAGTCCCAGATAATCCCGCGTTCCTATTGCATAGGTAAGTCCGATGATGACGAACCCGCCTGCGGCGCTTTTGATCATCGGATTCTTAAATAATTTGGCGTACCCTCTTTTCATGGCATGGGTTAATTTGCTGAACAGCATGCTTGTCCATCCGAACAGGATAGCCGCAAACACGACCTTTAGCACCACGAGCCAGCTTAATTCCGGAATCTCGCCGATCTGATAATGTATGTGGGACACGCCCCAGACCGACGAGGTGACGAGATTTCCGACAAAGCTGGCGATGAACGCCGGGATAAGCGCTTCATGGCTGATCAGCCCGATCGCCAGCACCTCCAGCCCGAATACGGTTCCCGCCAGGGGCGTGCCGAAGATGGAACCGAAACCGCCGCTGATGCCGCAGATCAGCAATATCCGGCGGGTGTCCGGCCGGACGCGCAGCAGCTTTCCGAACCATTCGGCCAAGCTGCCGCCCATCTGCACGGCGGTTCCTTCTCGGCCCGCCGAGCCTCCGAACAGATGGGTGACGAGCGTACCAAGCAACACCAGCGGCGCCATGCGCAGAGGAATCGTTTCCTGCCCGCCGTTGATCTGCTCCAGAATCAGATTGTTGCCCTTGCCGCTGTTTTGGCCGAATTTAACATACAAATAACTGACCAAGGCTCCGCCTGCAGGCAGCAAAAACAACAGCCAGGGATGCTCCAGGCGCAGTCCTGTCACAGCATCCAGGCTTTTGAGAAACACGGCGGAGGCCGATCCGGCCAGAATGCCGACGCCCCCGCCCAGCGCGATCCATTTCAGCAGGCCTCCCAGCAGCCCCAAGGCCGTCCATTGTCGGCACCGTTTGGCCCAGATTTGCTTCCATTCCTTCATCTTAATCGCTTCCTCTCTCCATACCCCTGTCCCCGGAAAAAAATAGACTCCTACCAGGGAACAAGAAAATATTCTCTGGTAGGAGTCATCAGCCTCTCGGCGGTTATGGCGAACTCCATCGCCTATTATTAATAAATGAATTGTAATACGACTCGTGCACATCAGTCAATCGTTTTGTTCCGTAGGGTTAAGCTTCCCTGTTCTCCAAATATTGATGCTTTAATAACGCAAAAATCACGGAATCCACAAACTGGCCCTTTTCATAAAAATTTTGCTTCAAATAGCCTTCTTCGTGAAAGCCGGTCTTCTCCAGCAAAAAGCGGGAGCGGATATTATCGGGATCGATATAGGCTTCAACCCGGTTGAGCCCGAGATCTTCGAACCCGAATCTCATAATCTCCTGCAGCACCTCGGTCATGACTCCCTGACGCCAATACTCGGGGTTCAGCTCATAGCCGATTTCCGCTTTATAATGCTCTTTGGACCAATTATGGTAACCGCACGTACCGATCACTTTGTTCCCCGGTTTGGCCGTGATCGCCCAGCGGAAGCCTTTCTTCTCCTGGAATCGGCTGTTCCAGGTCTGGATCAGCTCCTCCGCCTGCCTAAGCTCCACTAAACGGTCCAAATCATAGTATTTGGTCACTTCGTCATTGGAGAAATAATGAAACAAATCGCGGGCGTCCTCGCGCGTCAGCTTACGCAAAATAAATCTTTCGGTCTCCAATTGCGGAAAAAAGGGCATAGCTCTTCGTTCCTTTCGTACTGGATTGGGGATTGGTACTCTATATTATAGGGGAAAGGAAATGGGAGCGAAAGCACAATTACGGATGGCACGAAGTATTCTTATCCGGTTACCTCTCCCTCTGCCAAACAGGTTTGCCGCTGCAAGCGTCGATATAGCGCATTTTTACCGATGCCTCGTCCCCGGAGGCGAGCCGTTTTACCGAATGGACTACAGGAACATAGACCAAGCGATATCCTCGCCCCGCTTCGTCTTCTGTTCGCTCGCTAATCCACTTTAACTCAACCCTTAAGCTTTTGGCGTAAATATCAAGCGCTTCCTCCGGGCCGATCGCCGGCCTCATCCCCCCGCTTGCCAGCATGCGAATATAATCATATGAGACTCCCATATACCCTTTGATTCTTCCGGTTTTGGTCGAGACAATGATCGTAACGCGATGATGCTGAACAGGTATGCCCCGAATTACTACAGGCAAATAAAAGAACTCACGATCACGGGTCTCAAGCTCGTCCTCTTCTTTATCCTTTTCAAGCTGCAGGTACGCCCCGTAATCAGGAAACACGGTTTGCAAAAACCGCTTCGCTTCCTCCCAGCACTGCCCCCGGTTTAATGCGGCAGGGCCATCCGGCTCCTCTGTATTTATATAAAATCCGGCCAGCCGTCCGGTTGATTTCTCGATCGTGATACGATGGGATGCCGTCAAGTTTCGCAGCATATTCCCCCACTTGCGGTTCATATAGGCGTCTGCGGACAATCCGTCCTCTTCCGTTTCCTCTTCCTTGCCGGTAGCCTTGTAGAACAGAAAGACTCTTTCCTCATCCTCCTTAACCTTGTCAAGCTCATACCTGTTGGGGTCAATCCCCAGTACGCCTTCCCATTTGTCGATCAACGTGGTGATCGAATCGGCATCCACCGGTGCAAAAGCCCAGAAATGGTCGATACACTGCGAAGAAATCGGAAGCGGATAGCTTTCGGGCATTACATAATGATCGATCGAATGGAGATCCTCCCCTGTAGCCGCGTCTATAAAGCGTAAATCGGGAGTCGGCTCATAGACCAGCCGATCCTCCGGTTCGTGTTCCTCCACCAAATATAGCGAAGATGGCAAAGAGACGATGGCGGGTTTCATTTGTATTTCCCGTAAAAGCTTGCGCCGTACCGTTTCCTGATCGACAATGTCTGGATACTCCGGGTATAGAATATCCTCCAGCTCCGCACGGTAAGATACCGGATTCAGCGTATGATCAACAGCAATCTCGCAGCCCGTATCGGGCAAAGGCAATCCGCCCGCCTCCGCTCTATATGTAAAGGTTATACGATCACGGTCATGGCGAACCCGGGTCCATGTCAGCTTGGAATGCTCGGGATGGTGCCTAGTTACAAAAGCCTCGGCCGCAGCCTTCGCCTCCGCAAGGAGATCTTTATTATTTTCTGTTATTGATCCTGCCGCATCGGCTTTATCCATCTTCAAACGAAGCAACCGCCCGGTTTCCAAATCCAGCGAGACCTCGATCCTATTGTCGTCACAAGCGGGATCTTCCCATATGAAGCAGCGCTCTTCTGCGTGATGTTTGGGGACGCTGTCCTCCATCTCCAGGCGGAAGTGCTTTGGGATATCGACGACGGTTACGGCGATGTTCCGCAATTGTTCCATTCCTACAGGCATAGCTTCCTCCCGTTCTCTTTAAGTTTGATGCACTATGGTTCCATTCTAGCAAATATTGCCGAAGTCGCATAATAAAAACCCGTTCCAAGCCGATGCTTGGGACGGGTTGGGTGTACGGAGGAACGGACATTAAGATTCCGAAACGACCGTAAAACGCTCGTTGATGTGCTGAGGATGTTCGATTTCATCGACGACGGCGACGGCGTAGTCTTCATAGCTGACATAGCTTTCGCCTTTGGAATTGACCAGCAGTTGGTCTTTGCCCGTCCGGTAAGAACCGGTGCGGCTGCCCAGAGCAAAGGTCGCCGACGGGCTGACGAAAGTCCATTGGATTCCTTCGGTTCCCTGCAAAATCTCCAGGTTTTTGCCTTGATTCGACGCGGTCGGCTTCACAAAGTCCGGGAACTCGGGGGTATCGATCAGACGGGTCGTTTGCGCCTCGTCGACATAAAGGCTTCCCGCGCCGCCGACCACGATCAGCCGAGTATCCGGCGCCCCTTTCATCGCTTCAATCAGAACATTTCCGGCGTCGACATGCAAATGCTCCTGCCCCATCGGCGCGCCGAAGGCGTTCACAACGACGTCAAACGGCTTCAGATCGTCCGCCTTGAGATCGAATACGTCCTTTTCCACCACCGGGACATTTTTGTTGTCCAGTTTGGAGGCATTCCGGACGAACGCCGTCACGTCATGCCCCCGGTCCAAAGCTTCCTTCATAATTCGGCTGCCCGCTTTTCCTGCTGCGCCGATAATCGCGATTTTTGCCATGATCATTTTCCTCCTTAATTTAAAAGAATCACTCGGCCCCGACAATTACCCGAATGCCGATCCCGAACGGATCGCGGAGAGCGAGTCCGCCGGCGTTATGCTCATACGATGCGCCCTCGGCGGCGATTCGCCGCTCCACTTCCGTGAGCGCCGCTTCATCCGGTACCGTGATCGTGAAGTAACGAAGCCCCACGGCGTCTTCCGGAGCGGCGGGTGCCCCCGCCCCAGCCCATAGATTCAAGCCGATGTGGTGATGATATCCGCCCGCGGAGATGAACAGCGCCGCTCCGCCATAGCGGGCGACCAAATCAAAGCCCAGCACATCGCAATAGAAATGCCGGGCGGTATCCAGGTCCCCGACATGAAAATGCACGTGGCCGATTCGGGTTCCCGCCGGAAGCCCGGTCCACTCCAAGCCCTCCGAGGCGGCGAGCAGGCCTTCGATATCCACCGGTTCGGTGGTCATCACGATTTCCCCGCGTTCATTTTTCTGCCAGGTATCGCGCGGACGGTCCGCGTAAATCTCAATCCCGTTCCCGTCGGGGTCGCTAAGGTATAACGCCTCGCTGACCAGATGGTCCCCTTGTCCCACGGGAACGCGATGGCGGACCAGATTGCGCAGCGCCAGGCCCAAAGCGGGACGGTCCGGCACGAGAATCGCGAAATGATATAATCCCGATACCGTCCGCTCCGGAAGCCGCCGGAAAGCTTCATCGGCTTCAAGAATTAATAGCGTTTGTTCTCCGCCGGCAGTCAATTCCGCGATGTTGTCCTCCCGTTTCCGCAAACGAAGACCGAGCACTTCTTGATAGAATTTAAGCGATCTCTCCATATCGTTGATCTTTAACCGTACCGCGCCGATACGGGTTCCGGGATGAATGGTTTCAGCCACAGCTTCGAACCTCCTTCGTTGTCTAATTTACAACAAGACACTTGTAACTACATTAGTTACATTACTTTATGTAACCAGTATAGTTACAGGGGGGGTGGATGTCAACCCAGGATATTAAATTCCGTTATCCAAAAAAATATGCCCCATAAAGGGGCATTTTACTTATCATATATACTCCGGCGGCATTTCCTGTTTTCAAGACGGGTTACGATGAACCGCAAGACGCCTCGGTCGTCCGGATGTTGTCTACGATATCCGACAGCTTCACCAGTTCCAAGGTATGTTCCATGGCAGTCTGGGCCGC
Organism: Paenibacillus haidiansis; assembly: GCF_036553665.1. Lineage (NCBI taxonomy): Bacteria > Bacillati > Bacillota > Bacilli > Caryophanales > Paenibacillaceae > Paenibacillus > Paenibacillus haidiansis. The sequence continues at coordinate 39,226 of NZ_JAZHPZ010000007.1, forward strand.
CGAGAACACCGGTTCGATCGACGCCTGTATGTTTCGCCCGACCGGGCAGTGCGGGTTCGGTTTGTCATGAACCGAAAATAACGCGTCCTCTTCCACCACTTGAACCGCGCGGTAAATATCCAGCAAGGTAATCTCTGTTACGAGGCGGTTCAGCTTGGACCCGGCAACCCCGGGCCGCACCTGCACCAGCCCGGCTTTGTTCAGCATGCCCAAAATCCGGCGGATGACAACCGGGTTCGTGTTCACGCTGTCCGCGATATATTCTGAGGTGTTGACACCTTCCTTGTTCAGCTCAAGCAGGGACAAGACATGAATGGCGACGGCAAAACGCGAGCTGATCGTCATGATTATCCCCCTTTCTCGTAATGTAACTATAATAGTTACACAAGCTGCAAAATGTCAACGCTCGAACAGATTTCCGAGTCCGCCGAAAAATCCGGCGCCCATTTCATGGGCATTCATCACGATCATCCTCTCATTAATTCATGACATGAATTATGTAAATTCCAGACTACTATAGAAGTATATGCGCTACAGCTTGTCCAGCATCAACAGCATATGCTCCAGCATTTCCGGCAGATCCTGAACCACCTCTTCGCCGAACCTCCTTTGGAAGTCGACGGTGATTTCATCCAGGGGAAGGAAATCATTATCTCCGTACACACTTATGATTCTTTGCATTAGCCCGATATGATTGCCCCAAATTTCGGCGGTCAATCGCTCAATCTCCGGGCATTCGCCGGCGGGGTCTTTCAGACGCTTGTAAAAAACGGGCTGCATCCGGCAACCGAGCGTGACCGTATTTAGCTCCAGAATTTCCCCGGCCAGGTCCTCGGTATCCGCCCATAATCTCAGCTCCGCCCATTTGTCCGGCTGTCCCGGCAGACTGAACTGTATCGCGTAATACCTGGACATTACGGATAATTCGATCCGGTCGGTGCGGCCGATAATTTCGAGCTTGCCGCGAAAATCCAAATCATAGACGGCTCCTTCGACAACAACCTTTAAATTTTCGAAGATCGTTGGATCAAACATGCCGGTACTCCTCTTCCAGGATCGACATCAGATAAAGCGAAGTGTAACCCTCTCCGCCTTCTTCTTTAAAACAATCGCGGAGTATTCCTTCCTGATTGAAGCCCTCCGACTCGTAAAGCGCTTTGGCCCGGGAATTTATGCTCCTCACATCGAGCTGCAATCGATGGGCGCCCGCTATGGAAAAGGCCCAGTCTTTAACGAGTTGTATAGCCTCGCGTCCGTATCCGCGGCCTTTGGAATCCACGACAAGGCGCGTCAATTCAATACAACCTTGATTCAGACAGACTCCTTTAATAAGCATGTAGCCTTCCGGTCGGCCGCTTTCCTTACTCTCGATAATAAGATGAAGATGATCCTCATCCTCGCTGAACTCTTCATGCTGCCGACGGGTCCAATTCCCGATAAACCGCCGATTCTCCTCGTGATGTTCCAGCTCGAGAACATAATCCAGCTCGGTATCGGTGAGGGTCGGCCTAATGCGCAACCGTGCTCCTTCCAGAACAAAATCGCTGTGGGCGCTCCGCATCATGTTCCCCTCCTACCGCTTCAAAAGGGAAGCGATCACGGGATAGGATATAAGCGGGCGCACCTCGTATATGGCCTGTACGGCACGCGGATGCTCGCCGAGGATTCCGTTCTGTAAAAAAGCCGCGCCGAAGCCTCTTTCACGGGCACCGTTGAAAGTAAACGTCACGCAATGTTCGGCGGCAAAGCCGCACACGACCACAAAATCAATTTCCCGATCTTTCAGCAGCTGCTCCAATGGAGTTTGCAAGAATGAATTCGGCCATTCCTTCTCTACCCGCAGCTCCGTCCCGCTGACGGCAATCTCGGGGATGAGATCGAATCCTTCCGCCCCGCCGTCTTCCCGGGCTTCGATGTCTTGGATAATAACGATCGGCAACTCGGCCTTCCGGAATAGATTCGCCGTTGCGTTAATATACTCGCAGGCCTCCCCAATCTCTCCTCTTGCCCGCGGACCTGCCGTAAAACCTTTCTGCATATCGATAATCAATAAAGCCGGTTTCATTCCTATTCCTCCTCATCATGGACTGGCGAATTTGCACCATGGCGTCTTCTCCATGCAGCAGCATGCATTTCGCTCATCCTATTATACACATTTTTCCGCTCAACGAGAAAAAATAGATTGACCCTGACACTAATGTCAGGGTTTATAATGAATTCACGGTAGACAGGATAAGCAGCAAAAAGGCAGGTGAAGCTTTCCATATGAAAATCGGCGAATTATCCAAGTCCACCGGCGCCAGTATCCGGTCGCTGCGTTATTATGAACAGCAGGGCCTGATTTCGTCCCGGCGGCTCGATAACGGGTACCGGGATTATTACAGCTTAACGGTGGAGCAGGTCAAAACGATTCAGTTCTATTTGCAATTGGGACTCACGACCGAGCAAATTTCCGGTTTCCTGAATTGTGTCATGACGAGCAAAGAAGCTTTTTGTGAACAGATTATGCCGATCTACCGCAGTAAGCTGAAAGAAATCGACGAGCAGCTTGCCTTGCTGACCTCGATCAAATCCAATTTGGAAGAACGGATCGCCTTCTTGCTGGAAGAAAATCCGAAATTGAAGGAGGATATCAAAGATGAGCATTAAAAGAGTTACAACGCCTGCCGAATTTAGCCAAGAGATGTCTTCTGCCGGAATCACCTTGGTGGATTTCGACGCCCCCTGGTGCCCGCCTTGTAAAGTACTCGGCCCGGTACTGGAACAACTGCATGACGATTACGAAGGAAAAGTCAACCTGCTGAAAGTGAATTGCGATGAAGCGACGGAACTGGCTGCATCATACGGAATTATGTCGCTTCCGACCGTAATCTTTTTCAATAACGGGGAACCTGTGGAGAAACTGATCGGGCTACGGCCGCGGGAGGCTTATGATAGAATTATCGAGAGATACCACTGACACCAAATAAAGCATATAAAGAAGGAGCGCTCGATGGGGGCCTTAACGCTCACCCTTGACCGCTCCTTTTAACGTTATCACGGTTTCAGTATCACTTTGATGCAATCGTCTTGTTTTTCGCTGAAAATTTTGTACCCGTGCTCGCCTTGATCCAGCGGCAGCCGGTGCGTAATAATGTCCGTCGGGTCAAACCGCCCGTCGGCGATTTGCTCGTACAGCTCCGGAATCAGGTGGATAATCGGGGCCTGGCCGGTTTTGACGGTAATATTCCGCTCAAACAGGTCGCCGAACGGGAAGAGATTGTATTTCAACCCGTACACCCCCGTCACCTGAATCGTACCCGCTTTGCGGACGACCTTGGAGGCGATGTTGAACGCACCGAGCGAGCCGCCCTGCAGCATCAGCGCCGTCTCGGCCATTTCCAAGGCCGATTTCTTGGCGTCCATTCCTACACAGTCGATCACGACGTCCGCTCCGCCTAGAGTGATCTCCTTTAAATGTTCCTCAAGCGAGTCCGTTGTCTCAAAATTGAACACCTCGACTCCGTTCGTTCGCTTGGCATGATTCAGCCGGTAATCCAGATGGTCGACGGCGATGACCCGCTTCGCCCCTTTTTGCCAGGCGAATTTCTGCGTCAACAGCCCCACCGGTCCGCAGCCGAGCACGATGACCGTATCCCCCGGCTTGACCCCGCCGTTGATCACGCTCCAGTATGCCGTCGGCACAATATCGGACAGGAACAACAGCTTCTCGTCCTCCAATTCCGCATGCTCGGGGACGACGAAAGGCACGAAGTTGCCGTAGGGAACCCTTAGCAGCTCCGCCTGCCCGCCGGCATAATCGCCGTAACGGGAGGAATACCCGAGATACCCGCCGGTATCCCGGCTCTCATTGGCATGATCGCACTGGCTTTCCAGCTGGTGCTTGCAGAAATAGCATTCCCCGCAAGCGACGGTAAACGGGATGATGACGCGGTCTCCCTTTTTCACCCGGGTCACGTCCGGTCCCGTCTCTTCCACGATGCCCATCGGTTCATGGCCGATGACATAATCATCGTACATCCCGAGAATCTCTCCATTATAAATATGCAGATCGGAACCGCAGATCGCGGTCGAGGTAATGCGGACCACAATATCGTCTTTCTTCTCCAACCTGGCGTCGGGCACTTCTTTGACGCGAACGCTCTTTTTGCCTTGATAGGTGACTGCCTTCATGCTTCCGCTCCTTTCTTCGCTCATGTTCATTCTGCACAAGCTAACGGTGAATTATTAACCATTACCCCGAGCCAATTCCCATAAACGAGAAAGAAAGCAGCAAAGAAAAAAGACATTCCTGCGCAAAATTGCGGCAAGAATGCCCTTTCAAGAAATTCCAAATCCGTCGTTACTCGTAAACCGGCATCCCCCGGACCTGTTTGGCCAGTTCGATAAAGGGCCCGTCGGCAAGATTGTTGAAGGCAAGATGGGTAGCCCGCAAACTTAGCAGTTTGTCCCCGGGAACGAGGTCGAGCTGCTTCCAGGTCTCCAGCGGTAACCGAATGTAGCGGTCCCTGCTCAAATACGTCCAGCAAAATATCCGTTCCTTAAAACTGATGGTCTGTCCCTCCGGAATGGAGAAGTTAAGCAGTTCGGGGAGGCTTGCGAACACCTTCGCCAGCGGGGAGTTATCGATCAGTTCCTTACATACCACGCTAAAGCCTTTGGCGGTGTTGCGGCCTGACATGAGTATGACATTCGAATCGGTATGAATATCGTATTCCTGCAGGGCTTGATCCGGCAGGTAAAAGGATCCGTCGGGAAGTATTTTGCTCCAGGCATAAAAATACTTCCCGTTTTTGGCGGTTACTGCCATTGCTATATCATCCCCCGAGAATTATTGATCACCAATTTACTAGGTTAATCATCTCGCAAGGACCGGAAATGGGGATATGATTTTCGTCACCATTTTGCAGCAAATGGAAATAATTACGTATTCATTTCTTCTACTTTTTCCGATAGAAATATCTGGTAAATCCGGACGACAATAATTTTCAGCGTCATATAGACCGGGATCGCCAGAATCATGCCAAGGATACCGCCAAAGTCGCCGGCAATCAACAACAGAACGATCGTGGTCAGCGGATGGATGTTGATCGTCTTTCCGTAAATGTAAGGAGAGACCAGATTCCCCTCCACCTGCTGGGCGATGACCACAATAATGATCACCCAGATCACCATCGTCGGCGAGACGGTGAATGCGACGATGACGCAAGGAATCGCCCCCAGCAGCGAGCCGAAATAAGGGATGAAATTGAACAGCGCCCCGACGACGGCCAGAAGCAGCGCATACGGCAGCCCGACGAGCCAGAATCCGACAAAACACATCACCGCCAGGACAAAGGCGCTGATCATTCTGCCGGCGATGAACCCTTTCAGCATTGTGTCGACATCGTGGATGACCTGTTCCCCTTCATGCCGGTAGCGCTTCGGAACCATTCGCGTCAGCGCAGGCGTCACCCGGTGATCTTCTTTCAGCATGTAATAGAGCATAATCGGTACGGTACCGACCACGATGAAGAAATCGTTCAGGAAATTAAAAACATGCGATATATATACGCTGGCCCGTTCAACGGCTTCATTGATGTACTCGGTGATCTTGTCCATAAGCCGGGTATTCTCATTGTCAAACATCGAGAAATAGCTGTTGTTACGAATTTCATCCATTTGGCTCTGCAATCCGTCGATAAGCTTCGGCACATTGTTGATGAACTCGGTAATCTGCTTCTGCAGCGGCGGCCACACGACCATCAGGAAAATGGTGACGACTCCGGCAAACAGCAAATAAATCAGCAGAATCGAGAGCACCCGGTTCATTTTTTTGCCTTCCAGAAATTGAACGACCGGGCGCAGCAAATAATACAGAAACCCCGATATCGTCAACGGAACGATCAGAATTTGAACCAGCGTCACCACCGGATTAAAAATAAAATGAACCTTGTGAATCAAATAAATGATGGTGAGGACCATAATAACACCAAGGCACCTTCTGTAAAAAGGCTTGTCCATCAACTGCGCATCCCCCCTTTTCGGCTCGGTTAGACCCTTGTTCCTATGCTTGCCGGCACCCTCTACTCTTCAAGCGTGTCCCACGCCGCGTCCAGCAAAGCATCGAAGAAATCGTCGTCCTGTTCGACCCGTTCGTCAACACTGAGAAACTCGGCTTCAATTCCCGACTCGCTGGCATAATTCAAGCTGTAGTCCCATTCCTGGCCTTTTTTGCTGTAAAACGTAATTTCGTAGGCGGCTTTGTGTCCTTCCACCTCAAAGACCGTTCTGCCGAGCAGCGCGCCTTCCTCGTCTTTACGCATGCTCGCTTCCAAAATATTCGGTTTCATTGCTTCACTTAAGCTCCTTTTCGCAAAATTTCTTTAAACTCATTTTAACTGTCGGCAGGTTTCAACTATAACGGGTTTCAACTATAATTGGAGTGTTGAGCTTATAATTGAAAAAGCTTAAAGTTGAACTTATTGCATTTATCGTACCATGTTTTACGTCAATAGCAAGATCATGTATGAGGTGAACCTACATTGTCCAAAATGTCCAAACTGCGCAGTATTACGCATCCGCTCACTCCGGCCAAAGTGCTCAGCTTCGGCTTTGCTTTGATTATAATCATCGGGACCTTCCTGCTGTCGCTGGCCCCCGCCTCTGCTGACGGGAAACCGCTCAGACTGATCGACGCCTTCTTCACGGCTACCTCGGCCACCTGCGTAACCGGGCTGGCGGTGGTCGATACGGGAACGCATTTCTCCCTGTTCGGCGAAATCGTAATTATGGCACTAACCCAAACCGGAGGGCTCGGCTTCATGACGATCGGCACGCTGATCGCCTTGGCTTTCAACCGGCGCATCTCGCTCCGGGACCGGCTCGTGTTGCAGGAAGCGATGAACTATAACTCTATGGAAGGCTTACTGACGCTGATTCGCCGGGTGATCATGTATGCGGCAGTAATCGAAGGAACCGGCGCCCTGCTGCTGGCCGCAAGATGGTCGTTGGACATGCCTTGGTATCAAGCACTGTATTTCGGTATATTCCACAGCATCTCGATCTTTAACAACGGCGGTTTCGACCTGTTCGGGCCGGTGCACGGCCCGTTCAGCGGGCTCGGGGAATATGCGGACGATCCGTTCGTCAATGTCGTCGTCATGATCCTCATCGTGCTGGGCGGGATCGGATTTATCGTCATTTCCGATTTGCTTCACTACCCGCGAACGCGGAAGCTCTCCCTGCATTCAAAGGTGGTCCTGAGCATGTCCGCGATCCTGATCTTCGCCGGAGCGTTGTTGATGCTGGTCCTGGAGGCCAACAATCCCGCGACCCTGAAGCCGATGAACTGGGGCGATCGGATCATGAGCTCGTTCTTTCATTCGATCAGCTCAAGATCCGGCGGCGTCAGCACGCTAAGCATGGCCGACACGGAGCATTCCACGCAGTTTCTGCTCATTCTGCTCATGTTCATCGGAGCCGCGCCCGGCTCTACCGGCGGCGGGATCAAGGTCACCGTGTTCGCGATCCTGCTCGGAGCCATGTATTCCATGATCCGCGGCCGCGAAGACATCGTCTTCTTCCGCAGACGCCTGTCCAAAGGCTCGATCATGCGGGCGATCACGCAAACCTGGCTGGCGCTGTTCCTCGTCATCTTCGTCGCCATGGTGCTGTCGGCGCTTGAGGACCGGGAATTTCTGCCCCTGCTGTTCGAGACGACATCGGCGTTCGCCACGGCCGGACTCAGCCTCGACCTGACTCCCCGGCTGACCGATGTCAGCAAAGTCGTACTTTGCGTCGTCATGTTCCTCGGCCGGGTAGGTCCGGTCACCTTGGCTTACGCAATTGCGCCGAAAGCGGAAAAAGAGCTGTACAAATACCCCGAAGGAAAAATAACCATTGGTTAATTGGATAGAATAACTAATTCGTAGTATGATATATCAATAACCATTTTTTAGACTACGGAGGAACCGACATGACAGATTTTCAAACCAAATTGCAAAAATATGCCGAATTGGCGGTTAAAGTAGGCGTCAACGTACAGCCCGGCCAAAATTTGATCGTGAATGCCACGGTGGATTCGGCGGAGCTTGTCCGCCTGATCGTGAAGCAAGCCTATGAAGCGGGAGCCAGATTCGTCAAAGTCAACTGGAGCGACGACACCGTCACCCGGCTCCGCTATGAGCTGGCCGCGGATGAATCGTTTCTGGACGATCCGAAATGGTATGCGGGAGAAATGCTGGAATATGTGGAGAACGGCGCGGCCGTGCTGCATGTCATCTCCTCCGACCCCGACTTGCTAACGGGCGTAAATCCGGAGCGGATCACCAACCATCAGAAAGCCTACGGCAAAGCGATGAGCAAATACCGCGAGCTGCAAATGGCCGACAAGTTCAGTTGGTCGATCGTCGCCGTTCCGTCGAAGACCTGGGCCGCCAAAGTATTCCCGGACCTGCCGGAATCCGAGCAAGTGAACGCCCTTTGGGAGGCGATCTTCCGGACCGTACGGATCGACCAGCCGGACCCGATCGGCGCTTGGCGGACGCATATCGCCAATCTGACCGAGAAATCCGAATACCTGAACGCCAAGAAATACAAGAAGCTCCACTATCTCGCTCCGGGAACGGATTTGACCATCGAGTTGCCCGAAGGGCATATTTGGGTCGCCGCGGAAAGCATCAATGCGCAAGGAAAGACCTTCCTCGCCAACCTGCCGACGGAAGAAGTCTTCACCGCACCGCTGAAGACCGGCGTCAACGGCACGGTTTCCAGCACCAAGCCGCTCAGCTATAACGGTAACATTATCGACCGGTTCCAGCTCAAATTCGAGAACGGACGGATCGTGGACTTCTCGGCGGAGGTCGGAGAATCCACCCTCAAACAGCTCGTCGAACTGGATGAAGGATCGCATTATCTCGGCGAAGTCGCACTGGTACCGCACGGTTCGCCCATCTCGCAATCGGGAATTCTGTTCTACAATACGCTGTTCGACGAGAATGCCTCCAACCATTTGGCGATCGGCAACGCTTATGCCTTCAACCTGGAAGGCGGCAAATCGATGACCCGCAAGCAATTGAACGAGCATGGCCTGAACGCCAGCTTCGCGCACGAAGACTTTATGGTCGGCTCGGCGGAAATGGACATCTTCGGGGTAACCGCCGACGGCAAGGAAGAACAAATCTTTGCCAAGGGTAATTGGGCATTTTAAGCAACTGTGACTCTATCGAAAGAGGCCGCCGTGATGACACGGCGGCCTCTTCGTGCTTCACCCTACTTCCCTTTCGGGTAAACCTTATGTAGACGAAAGTCGAAGCCAGCCTTAACTCAGAAGGAGGATAAACCATGAGCCATCTGACACAGACGCAGCTGCAGCACTTGAAAGAGCTGCTTCGGCAGGAGAAGCGGGAACTCGAGGCCCACTTTGATGCCGGAGCGCCCGGCGGCGATGAGGAATCCCTCCGGAACACGACCGGCGAATTATCCCTTTACGACAATCATCCGGCCGATGTCGGAACGGAGGTATTTGAACGGGAGCGCGATATGGCGGTTGACGATAATCTCGGACAACGCCTGGACGAAATAAACGAGGCTCTGGAGCGCCTCGCCAACGGCGACGACTATGGCCGATGCGCCGTTTGCGGCGCGGAAATTCCGTTCGAACGCCTGAAGGCGGTACCTTATACCGCTTTCTGCGTGGAGCATACCCCTGAACGGGACGCAGCGGACTACCGTCCCGTCGAGGAACAAGTTATCACTCCCCCGCCGAAGGGCTCCGGAGAACGCCGCCAGCGGGACGCGGGCCGATTCGACGATGCGAATGCCTGGCGAACCGTCGAAGGGTACGGTAACTCCGATTCGCCCGCGACGGCATCCAAGCGAAACGCCAAGAATTACGATTCGCTCGCGCCCGGCGAAGATTAATGTGATGGCGGAGCGAATGTCTCGGTGCACCGGAGGTTTCCTCCCGTATGGGGAATCCCTCCGGTTTTTTTATGGAAAAACGTTCCTTTACGGCCATGGATATAGTAAAATCGGGGTATTGGTTTTTTATAGAAGCTTTACTTAGAAGCGCCTTAACGGCTAGAGAGGGGAGTACCATGCCGGAACGCTTGGAGTGGCTGCTCGGAGCCGATTATCATCACCTGCCGGACCATATCCAGGAAGAAGTCTACTACGCCTTTTACGATTTCGTATATGGAACCATTTTTTATCTGGTTAAAGATCATCAGGCTGCCGAGGATATTATTCAGGAGGCTTTTATTAAAGTTGTGACCAAGAAGCCCCGGTTCGAAAACGAACAGGTCATGAAATCGTGGTTGAAAACGGTTGCCCGGAACACGACGATCAATTATTTCCGAAAAAATAAAAAATTTCGTAACCATCTGGACTTAGAGCGTGTTTTTATGGATATAGATTCTAATGCCGCTTATACCCCATCCGTCGAACAGACGGTGGAAACGAAGTTAATGGAAGAAGCGATAACCGCCCATCTCAGCAGATTGAAGCCCGAATACCGGCAATTGATCGAAATGCGCTGGAAATTGGGGCTTAGCTATAAAGAAATCGGCGAGCGGATGAACCTCTGCGAGAATATTGTCAGGCAGCGGCTTTTCAGAACCCGGGAAGGAATCAAAAAAATGCTGTTCAGAGAGTGGGGTGGCGAATATCAAGCAAGAGAAAAAGGGGTTGCCAAAGTATCCCGAAGAGTATGAATCGCTGTTCGAAGACGCCTTCCGCAAAGCCGCCAACTCCCTCCCCGCTTATTCGCAAGAGAAGCGCCGCCAGTCCTGGGAGAAAGTGAAACATCGGGTCAACCGGCAAAGCAAACGGCTCAGACTGCGCCGCCAAGCGCAGACTTTCGGCCTTGTCGCGGCATCCATGATTCTGGGAGCCGCCTTGTTCAGCCCGCCGGTCGTCACCAAAGCGATCTCCCCCATTTACCAGGAACTCAAAAACCTGGGCAGCGGGGTAACGCAACTCGTGTTCGGTTACGGGCGGCAGCAACAGAATTCCGCCGGGGCCAAGACACCGCCGCCTCCGGACGGGCTGACCGAAGATGAACTCAGGGAAGTTAAGAAAACCGTACACCTGGTCGATGCGGGAACCTATAATTATGTGGAGATGAATATAGATGAGGCCAGGGAACGGTTGGCCTTTTCCCTCCCCCGTATCACCTATATACCGGAACGTTTCACCCTACAGTCCCTTAATGTCGTCATTCCCGAGGGTACTCCCGAGGACCCCAATACATTCGGGAAAAGCGCCCACTTGGTTTATAAGACAGCGGACGACCATATGTTAAGGCTCATTTTTGATCTGCTGATGAACAATGAGTTGCTCAGTACGACGGAGCGGGAAGCCACGAAGGAGGTCGAGCTCGACAACGGAAACATTGCGTTTATTACTACGGGCGACCTCACCAAAATCAATATGATGATCGGGAATGTCTATTTCAACGCCTTCGGCGATGTCAGCGAGGAAGAAATGCTGGCTATCGCCAACGGCTTGAATTAAACGAACCCAAATTTAAGCGGGCAGTCTCTTAGAGACTGCCCGCTTGGTTCTTCATGTATGTTAGGCGCCGGCTTCCTCAAGCGGAAGCAGCTGCTGTTTCAGCATTTTGACGCGTGAAATTCTCTTGTTGTCGGTCTCTTCCACCACAAAACAGTAACCCGCGTAGTCCACGGTTTGGCCGATTTGCGGAGGCAGAATCTCTATTCTGGAATAAAGCCAGCCGCCGATCGTATCATAATCTTCCGAATCCAGATCAAGTCCGAAGCGGTCGTTGACGGATTCGATCAGCATTAAGCCGTCGATGGAATGACTGTTTTCGTCCAATTGTTCGATGCCCGGCCGCTCCTCATCAAATTCGTCCTGAATTTCCCCGACGATTTGTTCGACGATGTCCTCCAGCGTTACCATGCCGGATGTTCCGCCATATTCGTCGATCAGAATGGCGATCTGCGTTCTGCCGCGCTGCATCCGCTTCATCAGATCGCTGATCTGAATCGATTCCGGCACGGCCATGATCGGTCTCAGCAAATCGCGGTAATCTTGCGTGTTGGAACGGATCAAATCTTTAATGTGGATAAATCCGATAATATGGTCTTTATCATGATTGCATACGGGATAACGGGTTCGCGTTCCTTCCAGCGCAATCGTCAGATTGTCGTCGAGCGAGTTCTGAGTATAAAGGCAAATCATTTCAGTGCGGGGGATCATAATTTCCCGCGCCGTCGTATCGGCGAATTCAAAAATATTGTCGACCAGCGACATCTCCGTGCTGTCGATCAATCCGCTCTCGGAGCTCTCCTTCATCATTACCCGGATTTCTTCCTCGGTATGCAAGGAGTCCTGCCCGGAGACCGGGGCGATGCCGAACAATCTCAATAATCCGGAAGACAGACGGCTCAGCAGCCATACAAGCGGATACATCATTTTGTAAAATACCCGCATCGGGCGGGCCGTAAGTAAGGTAACCTGTTCCGCCTTGCGTACGGCGATTGATTTGGGGGCGAGTTCCCCCAGCACGATATGCAGGACGGCAATCAATAAGAAGGATACAAATAATGAAACGATATGAACGGGCCTTTCGCCAAAGCCCACGAGCTCGAATAACGGGCTGAGCATCCGGGCTACGACCGGTTCGCCGAGCCAGCCGAGGCCGAGGGAACAAAGCGTAATGCCTACCTGGCAGGCGGATAAGTAACCGTCAAGATGGTTCAATAAGCTTTTGACAATGACGGCGTTTTTTCGTCCTTCTTCGGCCAGAGTGTCGATCCGGCCGCTTCTGATTTTTACGATGGCAAATTCGGCGGATACAAAGAATCCATTCAACAAAACCAGTAAAACCATCAGTCCCAATGAAAAAAGACTCGGTAAAGGGTCAGTCAATACGTTTCCTATTCCCGCTTATCCCTGCGGCGAATAGGTGCACCTCCTTCGCGGTTTAAAATGATATGCATAGCAGGTTTCGTATATCGTCAATTTCCCAATGGAATCCTCTCCCTTAACTGTTTGAAAAATTATGAATTACTTTAATTATATAATTATACACTACACAGTCAAACCCTGGTGTATGACTACGGAAGCGGGCCTGCCGGGCCTTTTTTTTAATGATTTTCACAAAAAGGGCCTCCTTATCGGAGGCCCTGGGCGCTGCTTATCCTCGGGTCGTCGGCGGATTGCCGATCGTTCCCGGGTATTGGTATACGAGAGGCTGATCGAACGTGGCGAAATCCAGATTCACCATCAGAAGGATCGTCCGGACGCCCGTCTTCGGATCGCTGATAATGATATGATCCCGGCCGGCGGCTTCGAGCACCCCTCTAAAGATTTTCGCGTTCCATTCGGAGTTGTTCTCGTAGGTCATGTAAAAAGTTCCGACCTTGCCCAGATTCAAACGCAGAATGTTCTCGATGAACGATTGCTCGTTGGCCGGGAATGGCGTAGGCACGACCGTGCCGGCAGAAGTCATCGGAGCCCCGCTCGGAACCTGCGGCGGCTGTTGGCCGGTCGCTGCGGTTCCCATCGGGTAAGCTGAGCCGGGTACGGCATTCATGCTGTAGCCTACCGGCCGATAAAATTGATTAAACATTGAATAAGTCCTCCTTAATGTGAAAATACCTTTGTAAACCCATGTTTAAATGAGGCAAGGAACGGATAGGTACTGTTGCCTTCAAAAAACTGCCGGGCAATTCTCGAAGGTCGGGGCGAAGAAGCAATGCGCCTTGAAACGTCCGGTATTTTGCTGATCGTACCAGGTTCCCGGGCAAGCACCCGCCGGTCTGAAGAACCAGAGCGCATTCGAGGCGGGCCAAACCTTCTCCCCGTTGATAACTCTTTGGGCAAGCCGGATATCGCGCTCACGGGCTCTTTGATAGAAGTATCCCTTCTGCGTGGCCTCGAAGCCGCCCGGTGACTGGAATACCATATCATTCATGTTGCGTATGTTCTGGAAATCGAGACATCCCCCAAGGATCCGGTTGACGCCGACATTGCCGACCATCAGCATGCCCTGCTCGCCTTCCCCTTCGGCTTCCGCCCGCATCAGCCTTGCCAGTGTTTTAACATCCTCGGAATTTGCTTTAATGACAGCCAAATCATTTCCCCCTTTCCTCTCGTCTCGACGCTATAGTCTATGTGCGTATGCCTATCTTGGTGTATTCGCCCAAACAAAAATACAAACTGTCAAGCTGTAAATCCGATTCAATCTATGTATACGGTTTCAATTTTGAATATTTCGTGTCCATTTCTATGGACGCGCTTACACGAATAGCATATACTGTAAAGAGAAACAAGGCTATCCGTGAAAAAGGCATAAAGATTTTATGAATTACCTCTAAACCCTATTAGGAGGTTCTCCCATGAAAATCGCTATCATTGGCGGCGGGTTGGCCGGGTTGACAGCCGCCGCGTATCTTTCCGACAGCCAGGACACCTCAGGCACGGTGTTCGAACGCAGCCCGCAGCTTGGCGGACGTGCTTTCACTTACGAGAAATCCGGCTTCACCCTCAATTACGGTGCTCACGCCGTATATGGAATCGACAGGCACACGCTGCAGCAGATGGAACAGGAACTGGGGCTTCTGTTCCAAAGCAAACAGGTGGATAAGCGTAAGGTCATGTATGCCAAGCATGGCCATTTAACCCCCGCCCCGCTGGATTTCATCAATATCATGAAGACCGATGTGCTCACGGCGATGGAGAAGGTAAGATTTGTGGCCGAGATTGCCGCCGTCATCGGCAACCTTCATCAATTGAAGCGTTACCGGACCCTTGGCGAATATTTGGATCAATCCGGCGCATCGGCGGATGTAAAGGAGCTTTGGGCGCACCTGGTTTGTTCCAACTTCTTCATCACCCCCGAAGACGCGCGGAAGGTTTCGGGCGAGGTCATCGCCGATTATTACCATAATTTGTTCCTGTCCCAGAAGCCGGTCAATTACATTCTCGGGAGCTGGGCGACCATTACGGATCAGCTTGTCGGTAAAATCAACGGAAACAAACAATGGGACATCGCGGTCAAGGAAGCGGTGGAATCGATCGCGATGGAGAACGGAAAATTCATCCTGCGCACCAAAACGCGCGAGGCCGTGGAATTCGACCGGGTGATCCTGGCGATGCCGGTACAGCAGGTTTGCAAGCTGCTGGAGTCCTCCCCATGGGCGCAGGCGCTCAATCCGTACAAGGAGAACACTTGCACTGAAGTGCTTGTATACGACGTCGGCTTCTCCAAAGTAGTCGCCCGGCCGTTTCATTATATCAGCGACATGGACAACAAAGTATTTATCAGCGATGTTTCCGCGACCGACCACACGATCGTGCCGGAAGGCGGACAGCTTTTGCAAGGGATCGCTTATCTGAACGACGAATTCGGCGACGAAGAGCAAAAGAAGCAGTATTTGGAGAGCAAGACGCTGCAAATGGAGGCGCTGTTTGACACGTATTACCCGGATTGGCGGGAACATACGGCAGTGAAACGGGTTTCCAAGAAAGCCATGGTATCCAGTGTGAAAAACATTCATACCAACAAGCTGCTCCCTAACAAATTGACGGGACTTCCTTTTCTATTCTGCGGCGACGGCTGCGAAGGAAAGGGCGAGCTTGCGGAACGCGCATTCTCCAGCGGCCGGGCCGCCGCCCGGATGCTGCTCGCGGAGAAAGCCGAGACCAAGGCGCTTGTGCACTAATTCATTCTACTAACGCCAACAAAAAGAGCTGTCCTCTTCAGGGCAGCTCTTCATTATTTTTTATCGGATCCATACTCTAATAATGGCGGTATTCACGCAACCCGGCTTGGTAGGCTTTACTTATCCGTTCAAAGCCGACATAACGGCTTCCTTGGAAAGTAAGCTTCCCTTCATCCCCTTCCGAACACTGACCGTATTCGTACCCGCTCACGGCGAATTCCAGACGGTCCCCGCTTTCCACTTCAAAGGTCAAATAATATTTACTGTCCGAGCGGTTCACAGAGAGATCCGTATCATGCCTGTGAGAAACCTCGGTCCGCTTGCTTACGATCACGCTCGGGACGATCAGCACCGGCTGCCGGCTGTTGGACCAATAACGCTTAATTCCACCCGCCGCCGTCATTGCGATGATGCCGAGAATGACAATGATGAAGATCGGGATAGCCGTATTCATCACTCCGAACATTTCCGTCCAAGCTTGCACGCTTCCCCCTCCTTACCCGGGCACCCGGCCGCCCGCGGCAGCCAGTCTGCCCCACCTTCCCTTCTATGTATATGCCGCCCGGACCGAAACTTGTATTCACCGATCATGAAAAATATGCCACCCTTGTCCTCATTTAACAAAAATAAATAACCTCCGGTTCCTGGGCAGAACCGGAGGTTTATTGATTTGAAACGGGCAATGCGCTATCAGGCATAGTATAATTGCAGCAATTCTTGAGTTTCACCGGCGCCGGCACCCTCGTTTGCTTCGTCGCATAGTCCATGCTCCGCCCAGCATGCTTGGCAAGCTTCTTCGGTCGTACACAGATGCGCATCTTCACAAGTGTAGCAAAATTGGAGGAAGTTACGGGTTACATTGTCTTGGTTGGCTGTTTTCATGACGACTCACTCCTATAAATTAGTATGAATCTCTTGTTTCTTCATTACTTTCTTGCACTTCCTGCTTACAAGTTAAATATATCACAAAGTTTTGAAGACGCACGTGATAATTTTCACATATTAATGAACATTAATTTATGCATAATAAAAAGCGAAAAGACGCGTCTATCAAAGCACGCGCCAACTGACTCCGCCGTCTTGCGTCTGCATGAGCAAGGACCGTTTCTTGTCGCTTTGAGCAACCAGCAGCCACCCTACATTCGGCGAATAGAATTGGATTTTGACCACCTCCGGGTAGTCCGCCATAATTTCCTTTAGCTTCTCGCTTTCCGGAAGCACAGTCCAGGTTCTGCCCTGATCTAAAGTATGGTACAAGGTCGCTTGCTGCAGAGACCAGCCTTCTTTGCTGTTCAGAAACGTCGTTGAAGGATTTTCGGAATCCGCGGATTGCCACGGCAATCCGAACGGAGCAAGGGTCCAAGTACGGCCCCCGTCCGAAGTGAAGTACCCGTTATACTTGACAACGCTTTCCCGGCCGCAACCGAACAGCACCGAGCCCGTACTCCCGCCCCCGTTATGAAAGTCGGGCGCTTCTAAGGAAAATCGCTCGCAAGTCGTAAACTTATCGCGCTCGAAGAACGCGGTGCTTTTCGTCCAGCGGCTGCCGCCGTTTTTGGTGACGTACAAGGACGGAACCCCTGCTTCCATCATCGTGATATATCCGTTCTTCTCGTCGGTAAATACCATCCCGGTCGGTTCGCCGAGCTTCGGCAGCGTGTGGTCGACGGATGAGGTGTCCTTCGGCAGGATCGGCGTGCTCATAATTTTCCTCCAGGTGGCTCCGCCGTTGGTCGTAGTATACACGGCCTTCGCTTCGCTGCTGTCGGGGTCGCCGCCCGTGGTGAGAATCCAGCCGCGATCCTGGTCCAGGAAATAGATCGCCGCCACATCGTCCGCTTCGGGAAGCGAAGCCATCTTCCAGGTGGCTCCCCCGTCACCGGTCCGCAGCACGATAGCCTCGCCGGAGCCCAGCGTATCGCGGACGATCCAGCCGTACTCCGAATTGAGGAAGAATATATCCCTCCCGTATTCCGGTTTATTCGGGAATGTGACCGATGACGCCGGAGAAATGTTGGTCCATGTCTTGCCGCTATCTTGAGTTAAATATAAACGCAATTCACTATTGGTCGATCCCCAAGCCAAGCCTTTGGTCGTGCCGAGCAGCCGGAAATCGGTAAGCCTCGTTTGAATTTGATATTTCTTTCCTTCCTCGGCGGAGGGGGCATTCGACTTCGTATCCTTAACGGTTTCCGGGTTGATGACCGTTAAGGTCTGTCCTTCCTCCGAAAGATCCTCCTCTTGCATGGGAGAATTCATATTGGCGTTCGGGCGCTCGGATGAGCAAGCGGTCAGCAGCAGACAGGCCGCTATGGCGCATCCGGTCAGCTTGTACCACCATCTCATCGGGTCCACCTCTCTTTCCTAATCTCGCAGTCTATGATTCATTATAGCATAGGCGGCATATCGGGCTACAAACGCTCGTCCTTGCCGAAGTTAACGGGGAAATGCTGCTCCGGCTTGTAAACAGCGAACGCATAGCCCTTCTTTTCCAGCCATTCGATGATTTGCGGCAGCGCCTGGACGGTTTGCGCTTTTTCGTGCATCAGAATAACCTCGACATCCCGGTGCACCTGGCGTTTGATCTCCTGCACAATCCGCTCCGGTTTGCCCGGGTAATTCCAATCTTTGGAATCCACGGTCCAATCCCACATTTTAAAGTTATCAGCCGCAATGTCATCGTAGAAATCCGCATCGATTTCCGGCTTGCTGCCGTATGGCGCGCGGATCAGCCAAGGCGTCACACCGGTAATCTTCTCCAAAAGGGATTGCTCCTGCTTAAACTCCTTAAGGAAGGCATCGGAGTTTCCGGTTTTATAAAGTTTCTTCTTATCATGGGACATACTGTGCATACCGACGTAATTGCCGGCGTCCAGCGCCGTTATAATCGCTTGTTCGTTTCCTTTTAGCTGGTTTCCGATCATAAAGAACGTAGCGTGAATACCCTTTTTATTCAAAATATTCACGATCTGTTCCGTGTACTTGCCGGGTCCGTCGTCAAAAGTCAGGTAAATAACCTTCTGCGCCTTGGCCTCCGCCGGCTTTGCAGCAGGGGCGTTTGCCGAATTGTCGAGGGCCGGCTGAGAGGCGGCGGACGGAGCGGTCTTCGGTTCGGCTTCCGTCGTTACAGCCTTGCTCGGGGCGATAAATTGGGGCATATTTACGGAGGCCGAGCCGTAATTCGCGGAGCGGCCGCCAAGAACGGTGTTCGCCGCTAAAGCCGAAATAACCAGCGAAGCGGACGACAATACCAAGGCGGTGATCACCATCCATTTCATTCTTCCGGGGTTCTTCTTATCTATGTCATGCCGTTCAGACCGGGTCTGCGCTTCATCCTCATTGCGTATGTAAGGCATATTGAATCACCATAATTCCTCTCTCTTTGATATTACTAGAATAATATAAAAAGAGAGCCCGCGTCCTTACAATATGGTTACATCACCGGTTACAAAGTTCTCATATATCTATTAAGTTTACATAATTATTGTTATGTTTCTTTTATTTTGAAAGGTTATATTTTTTAAGATTTAAAAGTAAATATCCATCTTTTTCTTTAAATTATGATTATTTCATGTACAATTGTAGAAAGTAACAGAATAAACCATCAGGGAGATGAAAATGTGAAAAACCAATTGCGTTCCAGCAGAGTAGCGATTATCGGAACCGGGGCCGTAGGCTCTACGACGGCATACACACTGCTTTTGCGGGAGCGGGTATCCGAGCTGGTGCTGATCGACGCCAACAAAGACAAGGCGCTCGGCGAAGCGCTTGATATGAATCATGGATTGCCTTTTACCGGCGGGGTCAAGCTCTGGGCAGGAGATTACAGCGACTGTGCCGATGCCGATATTATCGTCATCGCGGCCGGCGCTTCCCAGCGCCCCGGCGAGACCAGAATCGATCTGCTTAAACGGAATTCCGACATTTTTGACAGCATCATCAAAAATATCGTCAAATACAACGATCATGGCATAATTCTCGTAGCTACCAATCCGGTTGATATTTTATCCTATGTATCTTTGAAAAAGAGCGGCTTCCCTTCCAACCGCGTGATCGGCTCAGGAACCCTGCTCGACAGCGCGCGTTTCCGCTATTTGATCGGCCAAAACAAAGGCATTAACCCGCGCAGCATTCACGCTCATATCGTCGGCGAGCACGGCGACTCGGAGCTGCCGCTCTGGAGCCTGGCGAACGTGGCCGGCATCGGGTTGGAATTCTCGCCGGAGGACCGGGAGCAGATTTTCAACAGCACGAAAAACGCCGCCTACGAAATCATTAACGCCAAAGGCGCCACTTCCTATGCGATCGCCTTGGCCCTTGACCGGATCATCGTATCCATTCTTCAGGACGAAGGCTCCGTACTCAACGTGTCCACCCTATTGACCGATTACAACGGAGTATCCGACGTCTACCTCGGAGTGCCGAGCATCGTGGACCGCAGCGGCGTCCGCCAGGTTCTGGATTTGCAGCTTAGCGACCAGGAGCTGATCCAGTTCCAAAACTCGGGGAATAAGCTGAAAGCGGAAATTGCCAAGCTGGATTTGTAAAATAACAAAGGCCCGTGGGAAACTTTCGGTGAAGCTTCCCACGGGCCTTCGTTTTTGTTAGCGATGTTTTATTAATATCCTTTTACGCCTTCCACAGATAGTATATACATCCGCTGGGATTCCGCAGGTAATCGCTCCGTTGCCGCAGCCCGCATCCAGCACGCTCATCCCCGGGGTCAAGATTTCTGCCAGCCGCTTATGCGCGGATTGCAGCGAACGGGCGTCGATAACACGGGAGTCCGTCAGTACCGCGCGGCTGGCTGCCTGATCTCGCTTCATGGCATAAACCACCTTTGTAATTTCTTAATAAATCGCGATATTCCCTTTCCGCTCGTTAGCGCCCCGGCCGACCAAGCGATTTACCGCGTCGAGATAGGCTTTGGCGCTCGCCTCCACGATATCCGTGCTGACTCCGCGGCCGGACGCCGAGCCGGTTTCATTCCGCAGAACGACATGGACCTCGCCTTGCGCATCCGTTCCCGGCGTAACGGACCGGATCGAGTAGTCCTCCAGCTCCGCCTCGATCCCCGTAGCCTTTACCAGCGCCCGGTAGACGGCGTCAACAGAGCCGTTGCCTACAGCCGCTTCGTCCGTAACGGTTCCGTCCTGTTTGACGATTCGGACGGGACGGAAGCGGTCGGCAGCGAGCGGTTTCCGTAGGAGACCTGAATGCTGTCCAGCCCGAACGGCTTCGGCCCCTCAGCCATATTCTCTTCCATCAGCGCCCGGATATCTTCGGAAAGAATGCTCTTCTTCCGGTCCGCCAGTTGTTTGAATTTGGCGAAAGCGATATTCAATTGCTCTTCATCCGGAGAGTAGCCGAGATCGGCCAGCTTTTCCTTGAACGCGTGCCGACCGGAGTGCTTGCCCAGAACAAGCTTGCTGGAGCTGGCGCCGATCGTCTCCGGCGTGATGATCTCATAGGTGCTCGGGTTTTTGAGCATCCCGTCCTGGTGAATGCCGGATTCATGCGCGAACGCGTTGGCCCCGACGATCGCTTTGTTCCCCGGTACACTCATGCCGGTCATTTTGCTGACCATCCGGCTCGTGTGATAAATTTCATTCAGCTTCAGCGTCGTTTTGGCCCCGTAGAAATCGCTTCTCGTTTCCAAGGCCAGCGCCACCTCCTCCAGGCAAGTGTTTCCGGCGCGTTCGCCGATGCCGTTGATCGTACCCTCGAACTGGTCCACCCCGTTCGCGATCGCCGCAAGCGTATTGGCCGTGGCCATACCGAGGTCGTCGTGACAGTGCGTGCTAAGCTGGATCTTTTCGATCCCGGGAACGCTCGCTTTTATCGTACGGAACATCGCTCCAAACTGCTCCGGCGTCGCGAAGCCGACCGTGTCCGGCAAATTGACGACCGTCGCCCCGGCGCGGATCGCCATCGCCGTCATCTCGCACAGGAAATCGATTTCGGTACGGCTCGCATCCTCGGCGGAAAATTCAACCTTGCCGAAAAATTTCCGCCCATAGCGGATCGCCGCTTCGGCCGTTTCCATCACCTTCACTTTATCCATTCGCAGCTTGTACTCCCGGTGGATCGGGGATGTGGCCAGCACCAGATGCAGGCAAGGGTCTTCCGCGCCCTTCAACGCCTCTACCGCCGCGTCGATGTCCTTGGAATGACAGCGGGCAAGGCTTAACAGGGTCGCGTTCTTGACCCGCTTCGCCACCTCCTGGATGCTATGCAGGTCTCCCGGCGAGGTCGCCGCAAAGCCCGCCTCGATCCGGTCGACGCCAAGCCGCTCCAGCTGCAAAGCGATCGCCGTTTTTTCCTCTACCGTCAGGCTTACGCCGGGGGATTGCTCCCCGTCCCGCAACGTCGTGTCAAACACATAAATCTTTCGCATGATTCATCCCGCCTTTGTTTGAATTTGTAAAAAAGAAAAAACCTCTTCCGCCCCGCCGCAGGCCAAAGTTGGCTGCGGCAGGGGCGAAAGAGGCATTCTTCGCGGTACCACCCTGATTTTACCGCCGGCTTCAGTCCGGCGGCCTTGGCGGGAACCCGAGGCGTGCTACGTGCAGCTGCAGCTTGCACGGTTCCCAGTACGGTAACGGGTACGATCCGGCGTTTCTTATCCATGACAGCGACGATGCTGTTCATCGGTTCGGAAACGCGGCTCCAAGGCGAGTCGGCACCGGGATTAAGGCGGCGATTTCAGCATGTTCGCCGCTCTCTGGACATAAGAGCCCATCGGCCTGCTCCTTTTCATTGCCTATAACAAAAAACCCCTTTCATCCCGCACGCCAACCGGCGCACTTCAGGGACGAAAGGGGTTATCTTCCGCGGTACCACCCATATTCGCCGCGCGAGTCAAACCAGGTTTGAGGGCGCGGCCTCACGGCCAAACGGATACTCCGTTTGACACGGCACGGTAACGGGTGCAAATCCGGCTGCCTCTATCCCTCCTATTCAGGGTTCAAGGCTGCGGCTCCAAGGCGAGTCGGCGCTCGGGATTAAGACGGCGATTTCAGCATATTCGCCGCTCTCTGGACATAAGAGCCCGGTATGGCCTGCTCCTTTTCACTGCCTTTGTGTCATCAAAACCAAAAACTTGGTGCTATTATATGCCAGTTTTTAAAATTTAGTCAACAGTTGTTTTTAAGCTCTAAATCGTCTCTTCTATCCGTCGGCTATAGAACCGAAGCATTTGGACCCATTTAATTAATGTCATGAATTAACGGCGTTAAATATATGATCGCACACTTATTTAATGTCATTAATCTTGGTTGCTTAAAACGGCGGAAGCTCGTCGTCGCTCGGCTTTTTCTCCAATATCCGCTTGGCTACGACTTCAAAGGAATCGGGCTGAAGCAATTCCACCGGCGAGAAGGCTTTATCGAAAGTGAAGGAATCCCCCTCCAAAATGACCGCATACCGCCCGTCCAATTGGGCGATATGAATCTGGTCGCCGAAGTCGGCCAGTCTCCCCTTCACGAGCGTATCCCCGATCCGGAATTTTAGTTCGATTTCCGGCTTGATCGCCACGATCCTCTCCGCCGCTTCCTCGACCTGCTCCGGCTCCCACTTGGCCTGGATATCGCGCTTCTCGCTGGCGGCCCACAGTTCGAGCTCCTTCTCCACCTGTATGCGTTCTTCCTGGGTTTCATCGGGCCATTTCGTTTCCACAAAGGTCTGAACGAATTCCATCACTTGTTCATTGACGATTTCCGGTATGGACATATCGTAGCTGACAAATCTAAGGAAATCCTCAAAATATTTGGCGTGCGAAGACTGATGAATTTTCAGCTCCCACTCCTCATTCATCCCTTCTTCAAGCATATAAGGATACATAATCGACTTCATATTGCGGGCGCTGATCGCCATCTCCACCTGGCTGATCAGGCTGCGTTCATCCGAGATCCGGGCGATCTTCGGCTCGAAATCGCATTTCAGCACAAAAATAAACGGATCTTCCGAATGCGTCGCCAGCACCGCCTGAACGACGATCAGCGCTCCGCCCCTGACGGAGCTTGTATCGAGATAACCGCGGACGAGATCGTCGCAAGCATTCTTGTAATCTTCCTTGTTATCGGCAGCCCTTAAACGGGCGAACATATTAAAGTTCGGGTTGCTGTCCAGTTCGTATCCCGGCTCGACGATAAAGCGGCCGATCTTTGTCGGTGCCTGTTCCAAGGCCGGATTCTTCTCCGCCTTTCGTTTGGCGATCCGGGTAAATTCGCCGTCAAGAAATGATTTGATTTCGCTGTCAACGTACTCGTACCCGTCCATGGTTTGATAATGTTTGTAGGATTTCGCGGCTTGTCCTTCTTTGCCATCCACTTGAATAACAAAAAAAGACAGAAACTGTATCGTAAATCTCATGAATAATGTCCTTTCTTGTAAAAAAATCTTGCTGTGCTGATTCATTATACCATGGCCGCGAATCTCCCATAAGCTGTTTTTCTTATACGAATTTAAGTTTACATAATATTTATTATTTAAATTATGCCCGTATTGAGCTCCATTCTCCTTTGTGAACTCCTAGTGATAATCAACAACAAACGTTAATTTATATTACACAAAATTTGGTTTTTGTTACATTTAACAGAACATTGAGCTTCGGGGCTTGTAGGTGCCGAAATTATTGTTATAATTACCCAAAATTACGTTAGTAAAATTCGCATAAAGGAGCGTTAAAAAATGAATATGCGGCTTAGAGCAATGAAGAAGCCTGCTGTTCTGCTGCAGCGAGCATTGCAACAATCAGCAGGTCGAGGATGTGATGGAAGCTTTCAAAGAACAGCTTGTGGAGCTCGGCATTCACAAAGAAGTGAAAATCAACAAAACCAGCTGCCTCGGTTTATGCGGCAACGGCCCTTTTGTCATCGTTTATCCGGACGGGGTATGGTACTACAACCTAACTGAGGACGATGTCCCGCGGATTACATTGGAGCATCTGGTCAACGGAGAACCGGTCGAAGAGCTTGTGATGCTGAAAATGAACGCCTAATGCTAAACACCCCAATATGCTACTTGTGTTCATCACAAAAGTCGATATTGGGGTGTTTCATATTTATCCTGAATATTTCTCTATGACCTTATGGTTTACATAACTATTATTATGGAACTTTCAGCATGGAGCCATGTTGAAATAATTAAGTCTTAATGCGCCGATTCAACCTCATCCACATGCTTCACATGAATTTGATTGGTCACAATAAGAATGACGGACAACAGTACGAACCCCGCGCCGACGATGAACGGAACGTGGGGATTGAACCATTCGGCCAGTTTACCGGCCAGGAACGGAGCGATCGCGCCGCCGAGGAAGCGCAGGAAGCTGTAGGCCGCGGAAGCGGTGGAGCGTTCCACCGGAGCGGCGTTCATCACGGCTGCGGTAATTAACGTGTTATTGTTCCCCAGCAAAGCCCCGGCAAACACAACGGCCGCGATGACCGCCCACTGCACGTTCGTCCAGATACCCATCACGAGCAGGGTCAGTGCAAAGAGCAGCAGCATCGCACTCATGGATTTGATCGTCCCGAATCTTTGCTGCAGTCTAGGCGCCATATAGACCGAGGTGAAGGCGAGCAATACGCCCCAGCCCAGGAAAACAAAGCCCAGCCCGTGCTCATCGAGATGCATAACGAACGGCGCGTAAGCCATCAAAGTAAAGAAACCGAAATTGTACAGGCACGCCGTCAAGCCGAAAATTACGAGCGGACGGTGTCTAAGCGCCCGGAACGGATCGAGGATCGATTGTTTCCGCGTTTCTTTGCGCGATGAAGCATCCGCTTTAGGCATCAAGGTAATTAGTCCGATGAAGGCGATAACCATAAGCGCCGCTACACCAAGGAACGGCCCTCTCCAGGTGATCGCGCCCAGCCAGCCGCCGAGCAAAGGACCCACCGATATGCCCAGACCGACCGCGGCTTCGTACAAGATTACCGCTTTGGTGGTGCCGCTATTCGACAACGATACGATTGCGGACAGCGCCGTAGCTACAAACAGCGCATTTCCCAGGCCCCAACCGCCTCTAAGGCCGATAATCGTCCAGATATTATCCGATAAACCGCCCGCGGCGGAAAATATAGCGATGATGATAATTCCGAGAAGCAGCGTCCACTTCATGCCCAGCCGCGAAGAGATCGCGCCGGTGATCAGCATGGCCACGGCCATAACCGCATTATAGCTGGTAAACAGCAAAGTGACCTGGCTCTGGGAGGCGTGCAAATTTTCCGAGATGGCCGGCAGAATCGGATCGACCAGACCGAGGCCCATGAATGCGATAATTCCGGCAAAAAAAACAGCCCATACGGACCGCGGCTGCCTTAATAAGCTGCCTTCTTCCAGTGTAGCCGATCCCAAACCGGAACCGGTTTGTGCTTGTTTCGACATTTGATAATCTCTCCCTCTTATCTCTATAATAAAATATTGACCCATTTTTACTTCCACCCAAATTAGTTGTATGATGAAAGTACATTATTGTATTATACAACTATATCTGAACATGTCAATATGAAATGACATTAAAAAGAGAGGTTTACTATGATGGATAACCAAGTATTGGATACGATTGAAGTGGAATTGGCCATACTGTGGCGGCGGATTGCAAACCGGAAGCACGGAAATTTGGACCGGTCCGCCTACTTGCTGCTTCACCAAATCGATGCCTACGGGGCTGCCGGAGTTAAGGCCTTGGCTGAAGAATCCCACCTGGACGTGTCGACGGTGAGCCGGCAAGCGGCCGCATTGGAGCATAAAGGATACGTCACCCGAATTCCCGACCCTACGGACGGAAGAGCCTACTCCCTGCAAATTACCGAGCAAGGCAAGCGTGAATTGCTGATCTCCAAGCAAGCCCGCGCCGACCGGATCGGCTATTTAATCCGGGATTGGACCGGGGAAGAGAAGCGTATTTTTGCCGAACTGCTGACCAGATTAAACCGAACTTTTTAATCTAGGGTTCGATTGAACCTGCTCTTTTTCAGTATGGGAATGATATAATTAAAAAATACTGTTGAGTTATATGCTGTGCGGAACTAGGTACATTTTTTGGGATTTACTGTTGTGAATTTTTCATACGTTGTAATTTTCAAATATATAGAATGCAAGTTTGGCTTATTTCGAACCGAACCTGGGTACCGCTTGTTTGGGAATCGTTTAATGAGTTGGAGGTGCTGGAATTGAATTATAGCGATGAACCGGTGTTTGTGATTGAACGCGCCGTCACGCCGCGCGGCGAAATTCAGCTTCAACGGAGAGGCGCGTATTACGAGATTATCAGCAACGGCACATTTTTGATGGCGACCTATAACGGGGAATCGGAGCGTCTGCTCGTGAATAGCGCTTTGCGGTGCGCCGCAAAGCCCGGGGAAGTGCTGATCGGCGGGCTTGGCGTCGGCTTCTCGCTGCATGAAGCGCTTCAAGACCCTCGGGTCCGGCGGGTGACCGTCATCGAGATAGAACAGAAGGTGATCGAATGGAACCGCGCGGAGCTTGCGGAGGTTTCCGGACATGCACTGGCCGATCCGAAGACGAATCTCGTGCATGCCGACCTGATCCAATGGCTGCGCGAAACGGCGCAAACCTTCGATTTGATTTGCCTCGACATCGATAACGGGCCGGACTGGAAAGTGTTCGACGCCAACGGCTCCCTCTATGACGATCAAGGCCTCGTACTGTTGCAAAATCGGGTCAATCCCGGGGGCTGCATTACATTTTGGAGCGCGACGCCTTCGCCGGATTTTGCGGCCAGACTGGAAGATTTTTTCGGGAATACCCAAGTTTTAGAGGTTCCGCAAAGCAACGGAGATCCGGATTACATATTTTTGATCCAAGTTTAAATGCGGGTGGAGGTGTGATGATGAATATTCAAAAAGCGATCGACCGCAAAAAGCTCGACGAGCGTACTGTGTTTATGCCCTGGTTCGTACAGCAGTTCATCGATTACAAGCTGCCGGATCTCTCCCCTTCCACGCTGCTAGAGTATGTCCGGGATTATGAGCAGTTTTTCAATTGGCTGCGGGCGGAAGGACTGTCCGAGGCGGAGAGCAACGCGCAAATCACTTTGCACGATCTGGAAGTGCTGCATATGGAGAGCATCGTCGGTTACCGGCTGCATTTGACCACCCGGACCGAAGGGACGAACGCCAAAATTACTGTTTCCCGCAAGATGTCCTCGCTCCGCTCCCTGTTCCATTATTTGAGCCAAATCGCCGAGGACGAGAATTTTTATCCTTTGCTCAAGCGGAATATCATGGCAAAGGTGGAGATCAAGCGGATTCACAAGCCCAAGGACACCGCCGCCAAGCTGAAGGGCAAAATTCTGGAGGAAGAAGAGATCGACGAATTTATCGCCTACATTGCCGAGGGCTACGGGCACGACATCCAGAACAACAAGCAGGCGCTCCATTCCTATGAGCTGAATAAGGAACGCGATGCGTGCATCGCCAGCCTGATCCTCAATTCCGGCCTCCGCGTCTCGGAAGTGGTCAACCTGAACGTCGACGACCTGGATCTGGCGAACAAGCTCCTCTACGTATTCCGAAAAGGGAATAACGACGAGACGTTCAAAACGCCGGTTTATTTCCGGGAGCGCTCCAAGGACGATCTTGCACATTATTTGACGCTGCGGCAAACCCGCTACCGGACGCCGAAACGGGAAAAGGCTCTGTTCGTCACGATTCCCAACGGGCAAAAAGAAGGGAAACGAATGACGAAACGGGCGATCCAGGCGATGATTATCAAATACGCAAAAAGGTTCGGGAAGCCTTATTTAACCGTCCATAAGCTCCGGCATTCCTTTGCCACGGATTATTATTTGCAAAATGATATTTATAAGACCAAAGAACAGCTCGGGCACGCTTCGACGGAAACGACCGAGGTCTATGCCCATCTAACCGACAAAACGATGTCGGAAGCGATCGAGCGGAGAAACGAGGCTTAATCGGGTACGAATCAACAAAAGGTGGTTGAGGGATAGCAATCCGCTCAACCACCTTTTTAATTAACGTCCCCGCTGACAGTAGCGGAGGATAAACCCCGCGATCTCCTCCGCCTCGTCCGCGCGGAACGCGGGAATGCCGCCATTCGGCGCTTCGGCGCTTAGAACGACGGATGATTCGGCCGATCCCCCGGCTTCTTCCGCGTCCTCGCAGCCATCGCCGCGCCGAATCATGGCAACGACACCGCTTAGCCGCTGCGCCAGCTCCATATCCTCCGGCTTGTTAACCATCACCAGCTTGGGATACGGCTCCTCTTTGAAGCCTTCCACCAGAATCAGATCGTACGACCGGAACCGTTCGATCAAACCGCTCAGCGGGGTTTCATGCTCCTCGACGACCGCCGTCCGCCAGGGCGAGGTAATCGCGGTCGCCGCCGCACCCGCCGCCCTCAGTTTATACGTGTCGGTCTCCTCCACGTCTCCTTCAAAGCCGTGCAGATCATGCTTGATGACGGCGACGCGAATATTCATGCCATTAAATATTGCCAGCAAGCGGGCGATCAGCGTCGTTTTCCCGCTGTTTTTATAGCCGCAGATTTGCAGCACCGGCGGCTTCATCGCGCCCCCGGAAGCTGCAGCACCGTTACCGTTTCCCCGGCGGCCAAGCCGCGGTTGGACGGCGGAACGACGATCAGGACGTCGCTGTCCTTGATCGTGACCATGACGCTGGATTCATCCAGCGCCGCCGGATTAGCGATCAGTCGGCCATCAGCAAAATCCAGCCGGCCCCGGACAAAGCGGGTAAAATTGTTGATCTTCGCATAGTCCTTGCCGAGCTCCGCTTGGAATTCCCGCAGGAACGGCGACTTCATGCCAAGCATCGTTCCGAGCGCCGGGCGGACGAACAACTCGAATCCGACGAAGCAGGCGCCCGGATTGCCCGACAGCGCGAACAGCAGCTTGCCGTCCTTCACCGCGGCGGTCGTGACGCTGCCCGGCCGCATCATGATTTTGTTAAACAGCATTTCCACATCTTCGCCGGACACCAGGTCGGCCATAATGTCGAAATCGCCGACAGAGACGCCGCCGGTCGTGATCACGACGTCGTACAGCGCAAAGGCTTCCGCCACTTTCTGCCGTGCGGTCGTCAGGTCATCGGCGATCGCTTCGAGAATATGCGGCTCTCCCCCGGCGTTCCGGATTTGGCTGGCCAGCATATAAGTATTGCTGTTGCGGATTCGGCCGTCCTGCAGCGGCTCCTCCACGCCAAGCAGCTCCGAGCCTGTCGAGAAGATGGCCACCCGCGGTCGTTTGGCGACAGGCACATCATAGATGCCGAATGTCGCCAATACGGAAATTTCCCCGGCGGACAGGCGACGGCCCTTTTCCAGAATCAAATCGCCTTCAGCAAGTTCGAGTCCGACCGGGGTAATATTGCTGCCCGGTTTGATCTCCCTTTTGAGCTGGATATAATCCTTGCCCTGGCCGGCGCTCGCTTCCGTCATCTCGAACATGACCACGGCGTCGGCTTCATCCGGCACCTTGGCCCCAGTCATTATTCTTGCGGCCGTACCGGGTGACAGCGCGACCGAAGGCAGGCTGCCGCACGGAATTTCATCGACGACCTCCAGATAGACCGGCGTCTCCGTTGAGCAGCCCGCCGTATCCGAACTGATAATGGCAAAGCCGTCCATCCCGGAGCGGCGGAAATGCGGAAACGGGTGCGGCGCTTTAATATCCTCGGCCAATATCCGGCCCTCCACCATCGGCAAAGAAACGTATTCGGTCTCGATCCGGCGGGCGTACGGCAAAATTTTGGCTTGTCCCTCTTTGACCGAAATCGCCTTCCGGCGGAATTTGTCATCATTGCTGTTGCGATCCGCTGTTATCACAAAGCATCCCCCATTCTGTTCGCGGCTATATATTGTTCCAGAAGCTTATCGATCTGTTGCGAAATGAAGAGGATCTCCTCTTTGCTGAGATGATCGTAATGAATGCCCATGACCACTGTGACGGTGCGTCTCAGCTCCTCCGCGGCCCGGCGGGCCAAACCCTCGGTTAAAGTATGTTCTTTATGCCCCGGAACGGCCGACGTCTGAACCTCAATAGCCCCGTTCACGTTATAAGCAGTCGAAGCGGCGCCGATATGAGCGGCTCCGCCCGTAATCACAAGCAGCAGATCACGGCCCACCTGCAGTTCCTTAAGTTTAATATCCGTAAAGCCGTTCATTCGCGGAATGCTCCTCCTTTACATAGCCTGATAACTATTTTAAAGGATACCGCGAATTTCGTCCAAACAGGTCAGACCCTGCTCGGCCATGAATCGTTCCAGACCCTCGACAAGCTCAAGACCCGCCCTTATATTCATAAAGTTATAAGTGCCCACCTGAACCACGGCCGCTCCGGCCATAATGAATTCCACCATGTCCTCGGGACTTGTTATTCCGCCCATGCCCATGACGGGGATGGTGACCGCCTTGCTGACCTGGTGCACCATGCGGAGAGCGATCGGCTTGATCGCGGGGCCGGACAAGCCGGCATACAAATTGTCAAATACGCTGCGGCGTTTGTAGATGTCGATCTTCATCGCCGAGAACGTATTGACCAGCGATATGCCGTCCGCCCCTTCTTGCTCGCACATGGCCGCCATTTGGACGATGTCCTCCGCATTCGGCGACAGCTTGACAATGAGCGGCAGCGTGGTCGCCGCGCGGATCTCCCTTACGACTTCCCGGGCGGTTTCCGTCTTGATCCCGTACGCCATCCCCCCGGCTTTCACATTCGGACAGGAGATGTTGAGCTCAATCATGTCGACCGCGGTATTGCCTTTCTTCTTCCTTTCGGCGGCATCCCGCTCGATTAATATCGCGCCGTCCACATAATCCTGCAGCGTGTTGCCGCCCAGATTGACGATCCGGGCCAGATCCAGCCGCTCCCAACGCGGACATTCGTCCCGCAGAAAGGCCGGTATGCCCGGATTTTCCAAGCCGACGCTGTTCAATAGGCCGGAAGGCGTCTCATAGACCCTGAGCCCCGAATTGCCTTCCTTGGGCTCCAGCGTCAAGCCCTTGCCCGAAATGCCGCCCAGCTTGTTCAAATCGTAGTAAGCGCCGTACTCCTTGCCGAAACCGAAGGTGCCGGATGCCATGACGACCGGATTTTTGAAGGTGACCCCGGCGATCGTACAAGACATGTCGATCATGAGAACACCACCTCCTCGGCTCGGAATACGGGGCCGTCGGCGCAAGCTTTTTTCCGGCCGTCCTTGCATTTGACGCTGCACACGAGACAGGCTCCGATTCCGCACGCCATCCGGTTTTCCAGCGATACGTAGACATTCGCCCTCGTTTCCAATTCCGCCTGCTTGCGCTGCACCGCCTCCAGCATTTTATGCGGACCGCAAGCGTAGATCGTGTCGTAAGCGTTGAAATCGACCAGATCCAAAATCAATCCCCCGACATTCACGACTACTTCCCCCGTCGTTTTGCGGCGGAACTCGTCCAACAGGTACGGCGTCTTGCTGAAGCCCAAGTACACGTCCGCGTCCGGAATCCGGTTCAGGGCATAATAAAACGGGGCAATCCCGATTCCCCCGCCGATAAATGCCGTTTTCCCTTCCGGCTCGGCAAATCCGTTACCGAGCGGACCTTCCAGAACGATGGAATCCCCTTTTCTTAAACGCGAAAACATGGTCGTCCCTTCACCGGTTACTAGATATACAAACTCGATACACTGTTCCGTTACATTAAAAATGCTCAGCGGTCTGCTCAGCAGCGGATAACGGTCCCATGACCGCAGCATATAGAATTGCCCCATTTCTCCGGCGAACCGGCCGGATACGGAAAGCCGGAATACCCCGGGAGCTATTTGCTCATTGGCCAATACTTCTGACAATGCTCTCTCTCCTCTCCACCAAACTGGCGCGTTAGGTTTGCTCCATACTTCATCTAAAGATGCAATTTTTCAGAGTTTAAGTCTGTGATTTATGTCACAGATTAATGCAACTCATAGTTTTGCTGTTATTTGGACATACCAGTAGATAAGATTGTTTTGGCTGAAGGGAGAGAATCGCATGTTCCGACAAAGAAAAAAAACGATCCGAATTGCCGGAGCCGTTTGCCTGATCACGGCTTTGTTTTTTTGCGCATTTGGTGTAGACACCGCCCAAGCCGCTGGCAGCGGGCTCATCATCGCGCCCTTACCCGAAAAGACCGGACACCCAGGCTCCCCCGACGCGGTCGAAACGGGGACTAAACCGTTAGGCCTCGGAGAGCTGCGCCGGAAGTATTCGGAGACTTTCAAATTCCAGGGGCCAAGGGTGAAGCAGGTTGCCCTGACATTTGACGACGTTCCGGATCCTCGCTTTACGCCGCAAGTTTTGCAGGTACTGCGCAAAGAAGGAGTAAAAGCGACCTTCTTCGTCGTCGGCCACAGGGCCAAGAAATACCCGGAATTGCTCCGGAAAATCCATGCAGAGGGACATATCATCGGCAATCATTCCTTCAGCCACCCGGTGTTCAAAAAACGCTCCTTGAAGCAGTTTCAAAGCGAAATATTGCGAACCGAGAAAATTATCTTAGGTATTACCGGCTACCGGCCCAAGCTCATTCGCCCGCCCTACGGCGAGATCAATGAAGAACAGGTGAGATGGGCCAAACAACATGGGTACACGATCGTCAATTGGAACGTCGACTCCCTCGATTGGAAAGGACTCGACCAGGAAAAAGTCGTACAGAACGTGCTAGGCACGGTCGGCCCCGGTTCTATCGTCTTGCAGCATGCGGGCGGCGGGACAGGCTCCAACCTCACCGGAACGATTGAGGCGCTGCCGGAAATCATTCATACGCTGCGGGCCAAGGGCTACCATTTCGTAACCGTGCCGGAGCTGCTGAACATCCCGAAATATAGGTAAACAAAAAAGCGGCTCCTTCAAGAGGAGCTGCTTTTGACTTATACATGCCTTATTTGATGACGTATAGAGTAACGTCCTGGAAACCGAACTGATTAACCGTCGCCTGGCTTCCGGGAATGAAGATATCGATGCGGTTG
Source organism: Paenibacillus haidiansis (assembly GCF_036553665.1). Classification (NCBI taxonomy): domain Bacteria; kingdom Bacillati; phylum Bacillota; class Bacilli; order Caryophanales; family Paenibacillaceae; genus Paenibacillus; species Paenibacillus haidiansis. Next base: position 72,886 of record NZ_JAZHPZ010000007.1, read on the forward strand.
CCTTTAATCGCCCCGCCCTGGTCGGTTGCCGTAGCGACAAACGCATTTTTCGGCAGATTGGCGTGGCTATGACCGGTCACCAGCACCTTCGTGCCCATCGGAATGACGCTCGGGTCTACGGCAATCGTACCGAGCTTGAGCGGGTTGCCGAAATAATCCACCGGGCCCCATCCGCCGTTTTCGCTGGCCGCGGACGAATAAGCCGTGGCTTTGACATTGATCGTTTTCGAATAATTAAAAGTTTTGCCCCAGGCTTCCACAACTTTATCGACCGAGGACACTTTAAAGGTCGGCAAAATCTCCGCCGCTTTGCTCGGGCTTGCCGAAGCCTTCATTACCATTGCGTTCGACTGGGCGCCCGGAATTACGATATCCAAACCGGCATAAATATTGTTGGCCTTAATACTCGGATTGGCGCTCATCAACTTGTCCAAATTCACGCCGTATTCCTTCGCGAGCAGGTAAAACGTGTCGCCCTCCTTCGCTTTATGTACCGAGTCCGCATGCGCCGGAACCGCCTGCAGCGCTCCTGCCAAACCAATCGCGATGATTGCCGCCTTTACGGCGCGTGCCCATTTCAAATGCTTATTCATAAGTTCCTCCTTTAATATCGCCTGCGGAGTTAGTTGTCGGATTCGGAACAAAGGAATAGTCCCGGCGCTCTTATTCTGCGCTTCACCCCAAGAAAGCAGCGCTTTGGCGAACCGGCCGTTAAGCGGCTGTTTCAAAGAATCGTCCCCCGCACCTGTTATGACAGGTTTTGGCTCATTCAATATATCACAATTTTGTAACCAGTAGATGATGCAAATGTTGCCAAAATCTATAAAACAGCGGTATATCAGCATTTTTTGGTTATGATATTGATTACAAATTCGTAAAAATAAAAAAACCGCCGGCGTATTCGCCGAGCGGTTACAGGCTTTATAAAGATGTGGTTACAGCACCTTGCTGAGGAAGTCCTGAGTGCGTTGATTTTGTGGAGAATTAAACACCTGCTGCGGGGTGCCCTGCTCCATAATCACGCCTTGGTCCATGAACAGAATCCGGTCCCCCACCTCGCGGGCGAAGCCCATTTCATGGGTGACGATCACCATCGTCATTCCTTTATCGGCCAGGCTCTTCATGACCTCCAGCACCTCGCCGACCATTTCCGGGTCAAGCGCCGAGGTCGGTTCGTCAAACAGCATGACATGCGGCTCCATCGCGAGCGCACGGGCAATGGCGATCCGCTGCTTCTGTCCGCCGGACAATTGCGAAGGGTAGGCGTCGCGCTTGTCCGCCAGGCCCACCGTTTGCAAAAGATCCATTGCGATCGCTTCGGCTTTGGCCTTATCCATTTTTTTGACGCGGATCGGAGCCATCGTAATATTGTCGATCACGGATTTGTGCGGAAACAGGTTGAACTGCTGGAACACCATGCCCATCTTCTCGCGCGTCTTATTGATATTGTGGCGCTTGTCGGTGATGGATTCGCCTTCAAAGGTAACTTCCCCTTCCGTCGGCTCCTCCAGCAAGTTCAGGCAGCGCAGAAACGTACTCTTCCCCGAGCCGCTCGGGCCGATGATTACGACGACCTCACCCTTGGAAATCTCCAGATCGATGCCTTTCAAAATATGCAATTGTCCGAATTTTTTGTGCAAATTTTTAACGGTGATCACTGGCCTTCAACTTCCTTTCGAACAGACCCAGAATACGGGACAATGTAAATGTCAAAATAAAGTAGATTACCGCAACGATCAAGTATGGCGTCATTCCGTCATACGTAATGCCGACGACGGCCCCGGATTGGAACATCAGCTCCGTGATGCCGATAAAGGACACGATCGACGATTCTTTGATAATCGTGACGAACTCGTTCCCGATCGCCGGGAGCACCGATTTGATCGCCTGCGGGATAATGATGAACCGCAGGGACATTCCGCGGGTCATGCCCAACGAACGTGCCGCTTCGCCTTGACCCCGGTCCACGCCCTGAATGCCGGCGCGGAAAATTTCCGCCAGATACGCCGAGCTGTTGATCGAGAGCGTAATCGCCCCGGACTGGATAGCGGAAAAATTAATGTCGAACGCTGTGGAAAACCCGTAGTGAATAATTAAGAGCTGAACCAGCATCGGCGTTCCGCGCAAAAATTCCACCCAGGCGTGGCCGATAAAACGCACGATCGCCCATGGGGTCATGCGCAGCAGCGCGACGATAAGACCGAGCACAAACCCGCACAGCACGCCGATCGCCGCCAGCAGCAGCGTGTACTGCACGCCAGTCAAAAAGTAGCCGCGGTACTCCCAAAACATCGAAAAAAGCTCCATGTACCAATCATTCCTCCTATTTTACCTCAAAACCTTTGACAAAAAAACAGAAAATAGCGAATCGGCTTCGCTATTTTCCGCTTAAATCAGGTTCCTTGCTTATTGCTCGGCGAGTTCGCTTGCTTCGGTGACGAACTTGTCGATCGACCCGTCTTCAATCAGACGGTCAAGCGTCGTATTTACCTGATCGAGCAACTCCGTGTTGCCTTTCTTCACGCCGACGACATAACCTTCGTCCTCCGTTACCGGTTTGGCGTCGGTGATCGTAATGCCGTCCACGTTCTTGACGAACGACTCGGCGACGGGACCTTCAATAATCGCCGCGTCCACGCGCCCCGTCTGCAGTTGCATGATAATATCGGAGATCTTGCCGAGCGACGTCAATTTGGCACCGGCGATCTCTTTGGCGATATCCTCTTGAATCGAGCTCTTCTGTACGCCGATCTTCACCCCTTCGAGCGATTCCATCGTGGCATACTTATCTTTATTCTCGGTGACGGTTACGACCGCCTGCTCCGCTTTATAATAAATTTTGGACAAGTCCACTTGCTCGGCCCGTTCCGGAGTCGGACTCAGTCCGGAAATGACCAGATCGATGCGGCCGCTTTCCAGTTCATTCAACAAGGAGTCGAACAACATATCCTTGATTTCCAGCTCCGCGCCCAAATCCTTGGCGATTTCTTTGGCGATTTCGACGTCGAAGCCGACGATTTCGCCTTTGCTGTCCCGGAACTCATAAGGCGGGAAGTCCGCGCTCAGGCCGAGAATCAGCTTTTTGCCGGCGCCGCCGTTCGAGCCCCCGTTATCGGCCGCTCCTTGATTTTCGGTCGCAGGCGCGTTGCCTCCGGCATTATTTTTGTTTTGTCCGCAAGCGGCAAGCACACTCGTGACCATAATTAGCGCTACAATCAAAATACCCCACTTTTTCATCTGTCTCTCTCCCGTCGGTATAAATATTGACCATCATTCGATTACTGGGCTAATTATAAAGCAAACTGTATATATATGCAAAGTCATTTTATACTAATTTTCCGCATTTCATCATTTATTCATATTTCCCAAGCCATATCCAACAGAATTTTAATGCAAATAAATGTAAATAAATGTGGCACTATTATTATGCGTTTCAATAACCCAAAGTATTAAGGTTGAAAATTGAAATGATTATTTTTCCATAAACGAACGCTTGCGGGGAAAGATTCATACAAGAATAAAGTGTGGGAATAATGGTTCATATCGGTTCTCATTTGGTTATTAATTAGCTAAAACTGCTTGTTTGTCAGGCTGACTATAGGAGGTGGCCCCATATGCTGTTGGAAGCACTATATCACGTCCCCCGGGATAAATGGGCCTATGCCTATGATTCCGAAACGATCCATTTGCGCGTACGGACCAAGCGCGACGATGTGAAGAATGTATATGCAATGACCGGGGACAAATACGATTGGAATGGCACTTATCAGGAAATCCCGATGGAAAAAGCGGCCCACGACCGGATGTTCGATTATTGGGAGGTGGCCGTCAAACCCCGTTTCAAGCGATTGTCCTATGCCTTCAAGCTGACCGCCGGAACGGAAACGGTATATATGCTGGATACGGGGATTCAGCACGAAGCCCCGACTCCGCCGGGAGAACTATATGAATTTTCGTATATTCATGAGATCGATGTGATCAAAGTACCGGAATGGGCCAAGAAAGCGGTATTTTATCAAATCATGCCCGAGCGCTTCGCGAACGGCGATTCCGCCAACGACCCGGAGAAAATCGAGCCTTGGGGGAATCCGCCCACGAGGGACAATTTCTTCGGCGGCGATTTACAGGGCGTTTTGGATCACCTGGACGATTTATGCGATCTGGGCATTAATGCGATTTATTTTACTCCGCTCTTCGTCTCCCCTTCCAACCACAAATACGATACCGTCGATTATAAGCAAGTCGATCCCCATTTCGGAGACAACGAGCTGCTGAAACGGGTTGTGAAAGAATGCCACGCGCGCGGAATCCGCGTTGTGCTTGATGCCGTGTTCAATCATTGCGGCGAGCATTTCCCGCCGTTTCAGGATGTGCTGAAGAACGGCAAAAATTCCAAATATGCCGACTGGTTCCATATCAACGAATTTCCCGCCCAAATCAAAAACGGGATCCCGACATACGACACCTTCGGCTTCTTCGGCAATATGCCGAAATTCAATACGGCCAATCCCGAGGTCAAGGAATATTTGCTCGGCGTGGCCGAATACTGGATTCGCGAAATCAAGCTTGACGGCTGGCGTCTCGATGTCGCCAACGAAATCGATCATCATTTCTGGCGTGACTTCCGGCAGGTGGTCAAAGGGGCCAATCCGGACGCCTATATTATCGGCGAGGTCTGGAGCGACTCGTTGACCTGGCTGCTCGGCGACCAGTTCGATTCGGTCATGAACTATCCGTTTGCCGACAAGGTGCTGGAGTTTTTCAACGGCGGGATGGACGGCTACAATTTCTCCAATGAAATGGGCTCGTTGATTATGCGCTATCCGCAGCAAACCAACGAGGTCATATTCAATATGCTCTGCAGCCACGATACGCCGCGTCTGCTGACCCGGGTCGGCGGCGACAAGCGCAAGCTGAAGCTGTGCGCCGTCTTTCTGTTTACGTATATCGGGACGCCGTGCATCTTCTACGGGGATGAGGTCGGACTCACCGGCGGCGGCGATCCCGATTGCCGGAAATGTATGGAGTGGGATCCCAAGAAGCAGGACCGGGAGCTATATGATTTCTATAAAATGATGATCAATCTGCGGAAGAAACATGGCGCATTAAGGCACGGTCGGTTCCGGTTTCTGCAGGCGAACGCCAATGATCCATGCATCGTTTACGAACGTATGGATGAACGTATGCATTTTACCGTCTGGATGAACAATACCGGCAAACCGCGCACGCTTTCCCATCCGATGGAAACCGAGGACTGGCGCGACGCGCTTACCGAAGAACGCGTCAAACCGAAGGACGGCGTCATGCATATCGGCCTCGATCCTTACGGATTCCGCATTCTTTACCGCCAATTGAAATAGCGCTTTATGCCATAGCCGAAAACACCGCCGCGGGAAGCTTGATCCCGCGACGGTGTTTGTATTATGCGCCTTATGCTTGATGCGCGATGCGTTTATAAATGTCGATATACTGTTCTGCCGATTTGCTCCAGCTGTAATCGCCCGCAAAAGCGCTGGCGGTAATTTTCTTCCAATCCTCCGGCCGGCGATAAAACGATACGCCCCTGCGCAGTGTATGAAGCAGGTCATGGGCATTGTAATTGTGAAACGTAAACCCGTTCCCTTCGCCCGTAAACTCATTGTAGGCATGAACCGTATCGTTTAACCCTCCCGTTTCCCTCACGACCGGAATACTGCCGTAGCGGAGCGCCAGCAGCTGGCTTATCCCGCAGGGCTCAAAGCGCGACGGCATCAGAAACAGATCGCTGCCGGCATAGATGCGGCGGGATAACCCATCGCTGAATCTGATCTGCACCGACAGTTTCTCGGGATGGCGGTAAGCCGCTTCCTTGAACCAATCCTCGTAGGCCCGGTCCCCCGTGCCGAGCACGACAAACTGAACGTCGTCGAAATGCAGCCATTCATCCATGATCCGGATGACGAGATCGAGCCCTTTCGGCTCGACCAGTCGGGTAATCATTCCGACCAGGGGAATATCCGGCTTCACCGGCAGGCCCAGCTCGCGCTGCAGGTGAGCCTTGTTTTCGCGCTTCTTGGACAGGCTGCTCCGGTAAGTTACGGCCAGCTCCGGATCGGTGGCCGGGTTGTACAGCTTCACGTCGATCCCGTTGACGATTCCCGACAGCCGGTCGCCCAGCGAGCGAAGCAGACCGTCCAAACCGTAGCCGTAATGTTCCGTCCTGATCTCGTCGGCATAAGTCGGGCTGACGGTCGTCACATGGTCGGCAAACACCAGGCCGGCCTTCATAAAGCTGACGTTCCCGTTGTACTCCACCCCATCCGGCGTAAAGTAAGTATGCGGCAGCCCAAGCAGGTCTCCAAGCACTTCATAGGGGAATATCCCCTGGTACAGCAGATTATGAATCGTAAATACGGTTCGGATTCCGGCGTATTCCGGATTCTCCCGGTAATGCTCGCGCAGCAGCAGCGGAATCATCGCGGTGTGCCAGTCATGGCAATGCAGCACATCCGGCAAGAAATCGATCACTGGCAATATTTCAAGCACCGCCCGATTCAAATAGGCGAACCGTTCGCCGTCGTCCCAATAGCCGTATACGCCTTCCCGCTTCCCGAAATAATATTCATTATCGATAAAATAGACGGGAACCCCGTCCCAGACCAAATATTCGACGCCCCCGTATTGCCGGCGCCAGCCCACGGGCACCACCGCTTCGCCAAGATGCCGGAGCTGATCGGTATACGCGTTTGGAATATCCTTATATTTCGGCAGGACGACCCGGACATCGTGTCCCGCCTGCTTCAGTGCTTTAGGTAGGGCGCCAACGACATCGGCCAATCCGCCGGTTTTGATGAACGGTCCCACTTCGGCGGCCGCGAACAAAATTTTCATTTCTTCTTCCTCCTTTGCGGCGAGGATTTGGCCGCGTTTTTTTTCCAGATGGATATACTCAGCGGCGGCAGCGTAAGAGACAGGCTGTCTTTTTGGCCGTGGAAAGGCTGCTTCTCGCTCTTGACCGTCCTTGCGCGGGCCGATCCCTTTCCGCCGTATGCCGGGTGATCGCTGCTGAATATTTCCTCGTAATCCCCCGGCTTAGGCACGCCCATGCGGTAATTTTCCCGGGTGACCGGCTGGAAGTTGATGATGACGAGCAGCGTATCCTTGACTTTTTTTCCTTTGCGCAAATAACCTATTACGCTCTGCCCCGCATCGTCGGCATTGATCCACTCATAGCCCTCGAACGAATGATCCAGCTCCCACAGCGCCGGTTCCCGCAAATACAAATGATTCAGGGCCGCCGTATATTCCTGCATCGCCCGGTGCGAATCGTACTCCAGGAGGAACCAATCCAGCTCCGCCTGATCCCGCCATTCGATGAATTGCCCGAATTCACCGCCCATGAAGAGCAGTTTCTTGCCGGGCGAAGTGATCTGGTAGCCGAGCAGTACCCGGAGGCCGGCGAACTTCTCTTCATAGCTCCCCGGCATTTTATCCAGCAGCGATTTCTTGCCGTGGACCACCTCGTCATGGGACAGCGGAAGCGCAAAATTTTCCGCATACGCGTAACAGATCGGAAACGTCAGCAAATTGTGGCGTCCCGGCCGGTCCCAAAACGGCGTTTCCGCATAAGCGAGCGTGTCGTTCATCCAGCCCATGTTCCACTTATAATTGAAGCCGAGCCCTCCGTCATCCACCGGGGCCGTGACCAGCGGCCAGGCGCTGGACTCCTCCGCCATCATAAGCGTGTGCGGGTAATACCTGAACACCGCCTCGTTCAACTGCTGCAGGAAAGCGATCGCCTCGAGATTTTCGATCCCGCCCCGCTCATTCCGCGTATAGCTTCCCTCCGGCTTTTCAAAATCGAGCCGCAGCATACTTGTCACCGCATCGACGCGCAGGCCGTCGAAATGATATATATCGAGCCAGTAAATCGCGCTCGAAATCAGGAAAGACCTGACCTCCGGCTTGCCGAAGTCAAAGCTGAGCGTACCCCAACCGGGCTTCTCGGCCTTGGCCGGATCGCCGTACTCGAACAGCGGCGTACCGTCAAACCTGCGCAGACCGTGGGCGTCCTTCGTGAAATGCCCGGGAACCCAATCCAGCAAGACGCCGATTCCGGCCTGGTGGCAGCGGTCGATGAAATACATCAGATCCTTCGGTTCCCCGTAACGGCTGGTCGGCGCGAAGTATCCGGTAGTCTGGTAACCCCAGGATAAATCAAAAGGATGCTCGGTCAAGGGCATGATTTCAATATGGGTGTAGCCCATTTTTGCAACGTACGGAATTAGCAGGTCGGCCATTTCCCGGTACGTATACAAGCTTCCGTCCGCTTTCTGTCTCCAGGTGCCGAAATGCAGCTCATAAATGTTCAGCGGACGGTTGTAAGGAACTCGCTTTTTCCTTCTCCAATCGCCGTCATTCCAGGCATAGCCTTCCAGGGATTTCACCACTGACGCCGTCTTCGGCCGAACCTCGGCATGAAAGGCGTAAGGATCGGCCTTCAGGAATTTGCTGCCGTCCGGCCCGGTAATTTCGTACTTGTAAAAAATTCCTTCTTGTAACCCCGGGAAAAAGCGAGTCCAAATCCCCGATTCGGGTATCTTATATAATAAATCGTTCTCCCCGCTCCAATCGTTCCAATCGGCGGCGATGGAGACCCCGGAAGCGCCCGGAGCCCAAACCGTAAACCTGACGCCCGGCAGACCGTCTTCCTCGGTAATATGGGCGCCGAAGGTCCGGTAACTGTAATAAAGCGTTCCTTCATGGAATAAATAAATATCCGTCTCCGATATGGAGCCCGGTTTCAATGGATCAGACAATGGATCACCTGCTTTTTTATGTATAGTCCCACTTAAATATTTACCCAATTCTCCCCGAAACTGAACAGGAAAATAAAAAAATGAAAAAATTCATGTAATATTTTCGTCAGTTTTCCATAATTCTAGTTTCAACTACATTATATCTCGTTTATGTATGTACTACACAGACGATACCTTACGGGAGGGAAAACGAAATGAAGAAGAAAGACTGTATCGCAATGCTGCTGGCCGGTGGTGAGGGCCGACGATTGTCGCCGCTTACGTCCAAGCTGGCCAAACCCGCCGTTCCGTTTGGCGGGCATTACCGAATTATCGATTTTCCTCTCAGCAACTGCGTTAATTCCGGAATCGATACAATAGGTGTACTTACTCAATATGAAGCAGAGTCTCTGCATGAACATATCGGAGAAGGGGACGCATGGAGACTTCCGCGCTCGGAACACGGCGGCATTTCGCTGCTCCCTTCTTACGAAACCGGCGTGAAGGAATATGCAGGTACTGCTGACGCCATTTTCAAGAACATCGACTACGTGGACAGCCACGGGCCGGAAAATGTGTTGATCCTGTCCGGTGACCATATTTACCACATGGATTATCGCGATATGCTTAAATTCCATGTGTCGTCCGACGCTTCCGCGACGATCTCCGTCATGCCGGTGCCTTGGGAGGAAGCGCACCGCTTCGGGGTCATGTCTACGGACGAACAGTCCCGAATTACCGAATTCGCCGAGAAACCGGAAAATCCGGCGAGCAACCTGGCATCCATGGGGATTTATTTATTCAAATGGGATTTCCTCAAACGGCATTTAATCGAGGATGCTATGGACGAGAATTCCAGCCACGACTTCGGCAAGGACGTTATCCCGAAAATGCTGGCCGGGGAAAAACCGCTGCACGCCTATGAATTTAAAGGCTATTGGCGCGATGTCGGCACGGTGCAAAGCCTGTGGGAAGCCCATATGGACCTTCTGGCCAAAGATACCGACTGGAAGCTGATGAACGAAGCCTGGCCGATGTATACGCGAGAAGATCAGCGTACCAAACCGCGCCAACTGAAAAACCGCAGCGTGCAGATCAAGAGCTCTATGATTCACGACTGCTGCGAGCTCGAAGGGTATTCGGAGCGATCCGTCATTTTCGGCGGAACGGAGGTCGGCCGTTATTCCAAAATCAAGGACAGCGTAATCATGCCGAACGTCCGGATCGGGCGCGGCGTATCGATCGAACGGGCGATCATCGGCGAAGGCGCGATCATTCACGACGGCGCCGTAATCAAGGGAGCGGAAGGTGAAATCATGGTCGTCGGCCCTTATGAGACGGTGCATGCCAAACCGACCGTGCGCACGCAGCCGGCACGTCTGCTGAAGGAAGTATATGACACGGCCCGTTTACGCGCGGAAGGATTGTCGTCATAAACGGAAAATAAACAAGGGTGCCCGGCCGGAAAAGCTCCGGCCGGGCACCCTTGTTTACAATTCCCGATAAAGCTGATGATCCATTTCATACAAAACATACTGCCTGCCGTTCAATTGGCCTACTCCCCGCTTCTCCATTCCCAGCGCCTCATAATACGGGTTCAGCTTGCGGTTCTCGCTCCAGCAGTCGAATCTCAGGCCGCTGCGCCCCAATTCCCGGCTGCGTTTTGCGGCCCAGTATATGAATTCACGGCCAAGACCATGGCCCCGATAGGCCGGCCTCACGGTCAAGCGGTGCAAATAGCTGTAGCCCGCTTGATCCAGCGCCCCCCAATAATCGGGATCGCGATCCTGCAGCGTGAACAGGCCGACAGGGCCGTCTTTGCCCATAAACAAATAAATGTCCCGCTTCGCGAAATAAGACGCGATTTCTTCACCGGTAAACTGACCGGGATTCCATTGCTTAATCCCAACGGATTCCATCCAATTCGCGGCTTCGAGAAGCAGCTCGCGAACGAGCTCCGCGTCGGATTGCTCCGCGAGGTAAACCTCCAAAACACCGGCCTGCGTTTCGATGTTGTCGAGCTTTATGTTCATGCCAAGTCCCCATTTCCGTTGCCGTCCGCAAGCTGCGCTTCGTCCTCCGGTTCCGCCAGCGGCAGTTTGACCGCCACCGTCGTACCGACGCCAAGCTCGCTGTGTATGTCCATATCTCCGTGATGAAGCTCCACCAACTGCTGGGTGATGGCGAGTCCGAGGCCGGTTCCGCCCCCTTGATTATTCACTTGGAAGAAGCGGTCCTTCACCTTATTCAAATGCTCCTCGCTGATCCCGATCCCGGTATCGGTCACTTCCACGAGCACTTGGCCCGGCTCGGCCCGGCTGATCACCAGGTGAACCCAGCTGTTCTCGTGGGAGAACTTGATCGCGTTATCGACCAGATTCAAAAAGATTTGCTTCAACCGGTTGCCGTCTCCGACGACCGTGACCGGCTGCAGCGTTTTGTCGTCCAGTTTGATCTGAATGCCCCGCTGCTCCGCTTTCGCCCATACATTCAGCATCGTTTCCTGCAGCAGCTCCTTCAAGTTGACCCGCCCGATGACGAGCTTCATCTCGTTTTGCTGCAGCTTGGAGAAGTCGAGCATTTCCTCTACGAGCCCGATCAGCCGGTCGGTTTCTTTGGAGATAATCCCCATGCCGAGCTTCGTCTCTTCCGGGTCGAAGCCGCCCATCGTCAGCGTTTCGCTCCAGCCCTTGATGCCAGTCAGCGGTGTTCTGAGCTCATGGGAAATGGAAGAGATGAATTCGTCCTTGATCTGGTTGCTGCGCACGATCTCCTCCGCCATGTAATTCAGCGTTGACGCCAATTCGCCAAGCTCGTACTTGTAATCCCCCTTGATCCTGGCGTCGAATTTGCCCCTGGCCATCTGCGCAGACACGGCCCTGATATTGTTAATCGGCTTCACGATGGAATTGGCGAGCCCGATACTGAACAGGGTAACGAGCGCCAGTACGGCGAGGCAAACGGCCGTGGACAGCAGCGTCAGCTTCGTCAGATTGGAATTGACGGCTTCCAGCGAGGTGACGAACCTGACGATATACCTGTTCTCCCCCCGTACCTGCAGTGGCGTGGAAACGGCCATCACCATCTCTCCGGTCGACGTCTGCCGGCCGATCCATTTGCCGACCCCGCCCGCGGCCGCCTGCAGGACATCGCTCGTCTGGATCGCTTTATCCGCCTGGAACGCGTTACTGCTAGCCTTAACGTCGCCCTTCAGATTCAGGATCATCAGCTCCGTATTGTCGAGTTCAAACGTGCGGAGCATTTCCGTAAAGTAGTCGGGGTCCCGCTCCGCGCTCAGGCGGACGAATTTTTGAAAGAAGTCGGATGCCCAGGTCGAATGGGTATACATATGATTATATATTGTATCGTAATAATAAACCCGGATAGCCAGCGAGAAGATGATCTCGACCATGAACAGGGTTACGAATACGATGATAAAATAATTTAAAACGATTTGCCGGCCGATGCCTTTCTTGATCATTGTCCCTCGCCTTTCCACTTATAGCCGTGTCCCCACACGGTTTGCAGAAAAGCCGGCTCGGACGGATTGCTCTCGATCTTTTGCCGGAGTCTGCGGATATTTACGTCGACGATCTTCGGATCGCCCATATAATCCTTGCCCCATACGTGATCCAGCAGCAAGTCGCGGCTGAGCGGCGTGTTTTCCTGCTCCAGGAAGTACTGGATCAGGGAGAATTCCGTCGGGGTCAGCTCGATCAGACTGCCGTTCTTTTTGAACTGTTTCGAAATGAGGTCCAGCGTGAACGGACCGGACGTAAAGGAGACCTTGGCGCTGCTTTCCCGGTACACATTGACGCGGCGGAGCAGCGATTGGATGCGCGCGATCAGCTCGGTGGGGCTGAACGGCTTGCTGACGTGATCGTCCGCGCCGACGGACAGCGCATAGACTTTATCCTGCTCCTGCACTTTGGCGGTCAGAAAAATGATCCCGATCCGTTCGTTCGTCTCCCGGATCCGCCGGCACACCTCGAACCCGTCGATCCCCGGCACCATCACGTCGAGCAGCGCGATGTCGATGTCGGGGTGGGACTGCAGCTTGGCGAGCGCCTCGTTCCCGTCGATCGCTTCAATTACCTCAAAGCCGTTGCGCTTGAGATTAATGACCGTGAAGCTGCGGATGGATTCCTCGTCTTCCAATATCAAAACTTTACTCAATTTGCTCTCCTCCCTCGAATTGGTCAATCCTTATCCTTATCTCTTGATTTCTTTCTCGCCTTTATTGATCTCCAAATCGGTGTGGCTCAGGAAACCGATCACTTTATCATAGTCCCGGGCGAGCAGCTCCCAATCCCCTTTGTGCCGTTCCCATTCCGTCAAGGAGAAGAAGGCGATTTCCGCCACCGTTTTTCCGGAATCGATCGTGGTAAACCAGATATGCTCGTTCTGATCCGATTTCGGATCGATCGTGACATTCCCCCACCAGTCTTTCGGGAAATTGAAATAAAAGCGGCCCGCTAAATCCATATATTGCTGCATGACAAATTTCAGACCTTGATCTTCATCCCATTGGTAATAAGAAAATAGCGGGATATCGTCATACGACCGGTCTTCCCAGCCCTTCGGCTTTTCGGAACGCCCGACCTCAAGAATCCCGTCGCCGTCCGTGTCCCCGCTCAGAACAGGATAATTCTTGAACGTGGAGTCCTGGGAAGGAAGCAGATCGATCAATTTGCCTTCTTTCATCACGACCATATGGGAATAAGCGTAATGCGTGCCGAAGGAAGCGTCCAGAATGATGCCCTTCAGCTCCGGCGTAATGCTTCCGCTCACCACATTGTAGTATTCCTTGATCGGGTCGTCGAGCTGGATATGGCTCAGCTCCTGGAACGTTTCGCCGCCGTACTGATAAGTCGTGACCACCGCGTTCTGATCCCGTTTCAAATTGACGACCGTCAGATCGAGCCGGTCGTCCTGATTGAGATCGTCGATGAGGAAATCGTTGTAAGGCAGCGACAACAGGCTTTCGACCTCCGTCCCGTTGTACGAATAGACGGTCAACCCTTTTTGCGGGTCTTCTTCCCCGTTGGAGAAGCCGGTTATGATATCAAGATTGCCGTCTCCGGTAATGTCGCGGAGATCGAACGTCTCCAGCACCTGGCCCTCGCCGTCGAACCGCACTTGTACCGTCCAGGTGTCCTCCGTCCGCTCCAGAATCATCCCGTGAATCCGTACCGCTTCATCCGGTGTCTCATAGAAGACGATCGCCTCGTTTACACCGTCGTTATCGAGATCCGGCGTACGGATCGGGCTGATGTCGCTGACATCGCGGGGCCGGATGATCTGGGCTCCCTTGATCTCCGCGTTGATGACGCTGATCAGCGACTCCTTGTCCGAGGTCAGCTGCGGCGTCTCCATCAACGATTTCGGATCCTTGATAATATTGCAGCCGCTGAGCGTCATCAGCAGAAAGCCTCCAACGGCCGCGGTAATCCAGTTTTTGTGGAACAATTTCATCACTCTTTCTTTATACCAGGTCGACCGACCGCTTTTCCGCGGCGGTCAGCCGTCTGCCCGTGACATCGAGCTTAAGTTTCCCTTCTTCCAGTCCCCAAATTCGCGTGCAATAGCGCTCGGCGAGCTCAATCGGCAGCGCGGCGACGACCGTTTTGCCCTGCTCGGCGCACAGGGAGCGCAGCGTATTCAACACCCGTTCCGCGGAATGCGGATCCAAACCGACGACAGGTTCGTCCGCCGCGATGAAGTTCGCGCCGTGCACCAGCGCCCGGCAGATCGCCACACGCTGGCGTTCACCGCCGCTAAGCTTCCCCGCCTTGACATGCGCTTTGTCCAGCAGACCGAACTTCTCCAGCTCGTCCATCGCGCCCATATAATCGTCGGAACGGACCATGCCGGTGACACGCCGCAGCGCCGACGTCTGACCCGCTTGTCCGATCAGCACATTTTTCAGCGCGGTCTTATCGGGATACAGCGAGGGGTTCTGCTCCAAATAAGCGCATTGGGAACGGTATTTCTGCGAGCCTTTTCCCCCGCCGCGAATCACCATTTTGTCTTCCCAAGTATATTCTCCGGCACTCCACTTCTCGCGCAGCGCAAGGCAGCGAAGCAGCAAGCTCTTGCCGCTGCCGCTCGGCCCGACGACCCCGATCATCTCTCCCGGCTCAAACTGAACGCTGATGCCGCGCAGAGCTTCCTTTTTATTGCCATCCACCATTTTTGTCAAGTGGTCCACTTTTATCATCTGTCCGATTCTCCTTTTGACTGTTCCGTGCTCTATCTTTAAGTTTATTGGAAAAAGCGCTGAAAATCCATTACAGCATCTTCATATTTTGTCTGTAATAAATAAAGAAAATCGCAGGTGAACCCGGCGACTTTCCGCAAGATGACAATCATGTTAGTTTTTTGCAAACAATTGTTGTTTTTTGCCTACATCTATAAACATTATAGTAGACAATCTCCTCCCCAACAAGCCATAATGAATATGTATGCATTGACTTGTGGGAGGTTTAGTCATGTACTATGACGTTAAAATCGACGTTTCGCCGGTTTACGAGCTTCTGAGCAGCTTTATCATATACACGACCCGGAAATGGGTCAACAATTTGGATGTCGGCACGGAATGGATCGATTCCGTAGAAGCGCGATTCGGAGAGAAAGAGCGTCAAGCTTTTGCCGAAGCCGCAGAGCTGCCCTTCTCCGATTACGATCTGCTTTATGCGCTGGCAGTGGAGCAGAGACCGGACGCCACGATCGAAACCTATTTGCGCGACCTTGCCGAAGGCGAGGACGGCGAGCTTCTTCGCGAACTCAAAACCTACATTCCCGCTACGAATAGTGAGGATATCCCCCGGCTTAAGGGCTATGTTCCTTTACTGCGGATTTGGTATGAGACTTACTTCCGTCCTATCGAGGAGCAATACGTCGCTTTGCTGAAGGAGGATGCCGAGGAGAAGCGGGCGCTGATTCAGAAAATGGATCCCGACGCCCTGGTGGAATACGCGTCCGGCGGTTTGGTGCTGGAAGCCAGTCTGCCCATCGAAAAAGTGGTATTGACGCCTTCGATTCATTTCCGGCCGATTAATACATACTGTTTCTATGAAGGCGCCTTGCTGATCCAGTACCCGCTCGATCTGCCGGAGCTGGATGAAGACGAGCCGCCGATCTGCCTGCTTCGCCTCACCCGGGCCCTCGTCCAGCCCGAGCGCCTGCGCCTGCTCCGGTATGTCGCGGACCAGCCCAAATCGCTGCAGGATCTCGTGACCGATTTGCACGAATCCGAGGAACAGCTCATGCATCATCTGATGCGGCTGCGCGTGGCCGGATTGCTTCGCGTCCACCTGGTGGACCGCGACACCGAGAAATTCAGCATCCGTCCGGACGGCGCCGCCGAGCTGCAAATGTTTCTCGAATCCTATATCCGGCTGTAACATCCCAACAACTTGTTTTCGCCAAAGGAGTGACCCGCTTTGAATATGCCTTTGCGGCAGCAAATCATTTTCGATATGGACGATACGCTCGTCCATTGCAATATTTATTTTGATCAAATCCTCGACGAATTCGCCGAGCTGCTGGTGGATTGGCTAAGCGATTCCCGCATTACGGCCGATGAGATCCGGGCCAAGCAAATCGAGATCGATGTCGCCGGCGTGGAGCAAATCGGCTTTGTCAGCGCGCATTTTCCACAATCGCTGATCGATACTTACCGCTATTTTTACCGGCTGCTCGGCAAAGAGCCGAATCTCGCCGAAGAGGACAAGCTGATGAAGCTGGGGATGAGCGTTTATGAACGCGAAGTGGAACCTTATCCGGGCATGGCCATGACCTTGAATCTGCTGCGCAGCCAGGGGCACGAGCTGTACTTGTACACCGGCGGCGAGACCATCATCCAGCAGCGCAAGATCGAGCAGATGCGGCTGGCCGATTATTTTCAGGACCGGATCTATATCCGCAGACACAAAAACATCGAAGCGCTGGAGCAAATTTTGACTTCGCGCACATTTGACCGGAAGAGCACCTGGATGATCGGCAACAGCCTGCGCACGGACATCGAGCCGGCCCTGACCGCGGGAATCAACGCGATTTATATCAAGCGTCCGAACGAATGGTCTTATAATATCGTGGATTTGAAAAAAACGACCGACACCTCGATGTATACCGTCTCTTCGCTGGAAGAGGTTCCCGGCATCATTGTCGAGAGTCTGACGATGAGCCGCGCCAAAAAGAAAACAGGCTCGGAGCGCTAACCAAATACGCAACAAAAACAAAACGGCAGCCGGACGGGTTCTACTCAAGTCCTTGGCTGCCGTTGTTTATGAAACCCCGTTCATCACACTTCCGCGCGCTGCACATCCAGCTTGCCGGTCGAACGGTCCGCGAGCGAAATCCGCGCTTTATAATCCCCTTCATCCCGTTTGAAGGTGAGCAATTGGGTCTGGCCCTTTTCCAGCAAAGTCTTCAGCATCGCATGGGAGATCTGTTTGCCCGAAAACTCCTTCCAGATCACGAAGCCGCAGCCCTGCTTGAAATGCGTACAGCCGTAGCCGCGCTTGCCTTCGATCAATTGGCCGCCGCAACCCTCGCGCGGGCACGGGGCGAGCGGCATCAGTCCGCCGCCGGAACCGGCGGAAGCCGGGCGCCGGGCCGCTTTGGCTTTGCCGTCGGTTCTCCCGCCGCCTTCCCCTGCCGCTTTGCCGCTCGCCTTTGCTCCCCGTTTGCGTCCGCCGCCCTTCTCGGCTTCGCCGGGCTCGAACAGCGAGGCATCCGCCTTCGGCTGCTTCCGCACCTTGTCGATGATGGACACGGTAAACCGCTTGACGTTCTCCATAAACTTCTCGCGTTCGGCTTCACCCTTGGAAATTTGGTGCAGCCGCCGCTCCCATGCCCCCGTCATCTCCGGCGAGGTCAAGAGTTCGACCCCGGCATGCCGGATCAATTCGACCGCGGTCCGGCCTTTCTGCGTCACCGTGATTTTCTTGCCCTGCATCGTGATGTAGCCGACCTTTTTCAACCGCTCGATGGTCGCCGCCCGGGTCGCCGGCGTTCCGAGCCCGGCGTCCTTCATCGCATCGCGCAGCTCCTCGTTCTCTAGCTGCTTGCCGGCGCTCTCCATCGCTTTTAGCAGCGTACCCTCGGTATAAGCCTTCGGCGGCTGAGTGGCCTTCTCCTTCGCCAGGGCATCCGTACAATTCACCGGAGCGTCCCGGTCGATCGAAAACGGCTCGCTCACCAGCTCCTCCGCTTCTTCCTCATCCTCCTGCTTCTTTGCGCGGCCGCCCGTTTTGCCGCCGCTGCCGTCATCGCCGGGCAGGCACACTTTCCAGCCCAGCGACAACAGCTCCTTGACGTTCGTCTTGAACGTTTCCGATTCCACTTCGGTCAGCAGTGTATGCTGCTTGTATTCCGCCGGAGGATAGAAATGGGACAGGAACCGGCGGACGACGAGATCATAGATGTGCTGCTCTTCTTTGCTCAGCGTGCCCGGCCGTCTTAAGGTCGGCAAGATCGCATGGTGATCCTCGACGCGCGACGGGTTGCACACCGCTTTGTTGCCGACGTGAACGATGCGCGGGTTGCCGCCCTCGGCCAAGTCCTTGTAAGGAGTCGACTTCAGCATATGCAGCGTTTTGTGCATCCCGTCGATGTTTTGCTCGGTGACATAATTGGAGCTTGTCCGCGGATAGGTAATGACCTTATGCTTCTCGTACAGCGCCTGGGCGATATCCAGCGTTTTCTTGGCCGAATATCCGTACTTCGCATTCGCTTCCCGCTGCAGCAGGGTCAAATCGTACAGCTTGTAAGGATACTCGCGGGTATCCTTGACTTCGTATTCCGCGATCCTCCCTGTTTTGCCCCGTACCTTATCCGCGATCGCGGCGGCTTTCTCCCCGTCGGTCAGCCGCTCGCCCTGCCAAGTTCCCGTGTATTTGCGGCCCTCCTGCTCGAAATCGGCCTTGACCTCGTAGTAGGTCAGCGAGTCGAAGTTTTCGATTTCCTTCTGGCGATCGTAGATCAGCGCAAGCACCGGGGTTTGCACCCGGCCGACCGAGAGCAGGGTCCGGTGCCTGGTGGTGAAGGCGCGGGAAGCGTTCATGCCGACGAGCCAATCGGCCTCGCTGCGCGCTCTGGCAGCCATGGTGAGATTCTCGAATTCCGAGCTGTCGTGCAGCCCGGCAAAGCCTTTGGCGATGCTCTCCGCCGTCAGGTCGGAAATCCACAGCCGCTTGACCGGCTGGGTCAATTTTAGCTGCTGCTGGATTAACGCAAATATGTACTGCCCCTCCCGCCCGGCGTCACAGGCATTCACGATCGCCTCGCAGCGCTTGGCCAGCTCTCCGATCGTTTTGAGCTGGTCCTTCGTTCTCGGGTTCGGCACGATTTTGAACTTCTCCGGCATGATCGGCAGATCGCCGAAGTTCCATTTTTTGTACTTTTCGTCGTAAGCATCGGGTTCGGCAAGGCCGAGCAGGTGGCCGATCGCCCACGTAATGATATAGCGCTCCCCCTCCAAATAAGACCGGTTATTTTTCGCCTTCGGCTCGATGACCGCGGCGATCGTCCGCCCCATATCCGGTTTCTCGGCGATTACGAGCGTTTTCATAGATTCAATGGCCCCGCTTTCTGGCTTTCTAGCTTCCTAGCTTCCTTGCATTCTAAGCACAACATTCGGAAGATTAAAAAGGGCCGCGCTCCGCGCAGCCCTGTAGCTGAAAACTATTATATCATATTTTTGGCGGGTTCTGAATAATCCGTTGGTTGCACATGCGAACCGTTCTTCGCAGGCTATGCCAGCACCGTGGCCCCCATCAAATATTTATCGACTTCCTTGGCCGCTTCCCGTCCTTCGTTGATGGCCCAGACGACCAGACTTTGCCCGCGGCGCATATCCCCGGCGGCAAACACTTTATCCACGTTCGTATTGAATTTGCCGTAACGGGCTTTCACATTGGAGCGGCGGTCGGTTTCAAGGCCCAGCTCGCCGATAACCCCTTGCTCCGGTCCGTCGAAACCGATGGCGACGAGCGCCATCTGCGCCGGAAAGACGCGCTCCGTTCCGGGAATCGGCTGATAAATTTTCCGGCCGGTCTCGTCGACGATCCGTTGAATTTGCACGGTGTGCAGCTCCTTCAGATTGCCCTCTTCATCGCCGACGAATTTCGTCGTCATGATCGAGAACTCCCGCGGATCGCTGCCGAACAGCGCCTTGGCTTCCTCCTGCGCATAGTCGAGCGTGTATACGTTCGGGAACTGCGGCCAAGGATTGTTGATCGTGTCGCGTTCCAGCGGCGCCATCGCGTGCGTGCCGAATTGGGTAACGCTGCGGCAGCCGTGGCGGAGCGCGGTAGCCACGCAGTCCGAACCGGTATCGCCGCCGCCGATGACGATCACGTCCTTGCCTTCCGCCGACAGGTACTGTCCGTCCTTCAGCCCGGAATCCAGGTAGCTCTTGATCGTTCCGTTCAGGAACGGCATCGCGTAGTGAACGCCTTTCAGGCCGCTGCCTTCAATGTTGAACTCGCGCGGCTTGGTCGCCCCGCCGCAAAGTACGACGGCATCGAATTCGTCGACCAGCTGCTGCGCGGGAATATCCTTGCCGATCTCCGTATTCGTCACGAATTTGATCCCTTCCGCGGCGAGCAGATCGACCCGCCGCTGCACGACGGCCTTGTCGAGCTTCATCGACGGAATCCCGTACATGAGCAGGCCGCCGATCCGGTCGGACCGTTCAAACACGGTCACTTCGTGACCGGCCTTGTTGAGCTGCGCGGCGCAGGCGAGTCCCGCCGGGCCCGAGCCGACGACGGCGACTCTCCGGCCGGTCCGCTGCTCCGGCGGTTCGGGAACGACCCAGCCCTCTTCAAAGCCTTTATCGATGATCGCTTGCTCGATCGTCTTGATCGTGACGGGCTGTCCGATCAGACCGACCGTACAGGATCCTTCGCACGGCGCCGGACAAATCCGCCCGGTAAATTCCGGGAAATTGTTCGTTTTGTGCAAGCGGTCCAGCGCTTCCTTCCAAAGTCCGCGATACACCAGGTTGTTCCATTCCGGAATCAGATTGTGCACCGGGCATCCGGAAGTCCCGCCCACCATATCCAATCCGGTATGACAGTACGGCGTGCCGCAATCCATACAGCGGGCGCCCTGTGTCCGCAATTCTTCGTCCGACATATGCTTGTGAAATTCCTGCCAATCCCGTACGCGCTCGGACGGGCTCCGGTCCGCCGGAAGCTGGCGGTTATATTCCATAAACCCCATTGGTGTAGACATGTATAACTTCCCCCATCCGTTTAAAGCAAAGCTTTCTAATAATATATCTATATTATTAAAAGCCTCACATTTCAGTGTATCTTGATGTTAGCATCCGGGAGATTCGTTATTAATGGATTAATGATATGATAATTTGCACTATTGCGCAGCAAAGCGGCGGCGGTTATAAGTCAAAAAGCGGTAATCATAAGGATTCTTCTCATCACGAATCCCCTGTTTTTCCGTCACCAGTTCAAATTCGGACCAGTCGAAATGCGGGAAGAAAACATCCCCCTCGATATCTTCGTCGATCCGGGTGACGAGCAGACGGTCGGCGAAAGGCAAAAAGTGCCGAAACACTCCCGAGCCTCCGATGACCATCAGCTCTCCCTGCTCCGCATACTTAAGACCTTCCTCCACGGAATGAACGATTTCGGCCCCTTCCGCCGCATAAGCGTGATCGGCCGTCAGGACGACGCTCCGCCGGTTCGGCAGCGGCCGCGAGCCCATCGACTCCCATGTTTTGCGGCCCATCAGCATCGTTTTGCCGGTCGTCTGCTCCTTGAAAAATTTCAAATCGGCCGGCAGCCGCCACGGCAGCTTGTTATCCTTGCCGATGACGCCGCCGCGAGCCATCGCCCAAATCAGCGTGATTCCCATCCATATTCGCCCCTTTTTTCATTCTCCGTAAGACATCGCTTGGTCCATTAGACCGCAATCGGCGCCTTGATGGTCGGATGATACTGGTAGCCTTCAAATTCAAAGTCTTCATAGACGTAATCGAAAATCGTTTCCGGCTTCCGCTTGATGATCAGCTTCGGCAGCGGATAAGGCTCGCGCTGAAGCTGCGTTTTCACCTGCTCCAGATGGTTGGAGTAAATATGCACATCCCCGCCGGACCAAATAAATTCGCCCACTTCAAGCCCGCATTGCTGGGCCACCATATGTGTAAGCAGCGAATAGCTGGCGATGTTGAACGGCAGCCCGAGGAATGTATCCACCGACCGCATCGTCAGCATGCAGGACAGCTTGCCGTTCGCCACATAGAACTGAAACGCGAAATGGCAAGGCGGCAGCTTCATATTATCGATCTCGGCCACATTCCAGGCGTTGACCAGATGCCGGCGGGAATCGGGATTTTTCTTGATCGACTCAATCACCCCCGCGATTTGGTCGATATGGCGGCCGTCCGGCGCCTCCCAGGCCCGCCACTGCGATCCGTAGACCGGCCCGAGTTCACCGTTCTCGTCCGCCCATTCGTCCCAGATGCGGACGCCGTGCTCTTTGAGATAAGCGATATTCGTTTCCCCGCTTAGGAACCAAAGCAGCTCGTGAATCACCGATTTCAAATGAATCCGTTTCGTGGTCACCAGCGGAAAACCCTTGCTAAGATCGTACCGCAACTG
Organism: Paenibacillus haidiansis; assembly: GCF_036553665.1. Lineage (NCBI taxonomy): Bacteria > Bacillati > Bacillota > Bacilli > Caryophanales > Paenibacillaceae > Paenibacillus > Paenibacillus haidiansis. Next base: position 95,294 of record NZ_JAZHPZ010000007.1, read on the forward strand.
TCTTCCGAACACGGAGATCGTCCCCGTGCCCGTACGGTCTTCCTTCGGCGTCCCATTGTCCAGTATATCCTGCAGCAAATCCAAATAGTTGCGCATTTATCTTCACACCCCGAATCATTATTCTGATATCTAGACTATTATAGCAAAATAAGCCCAAGGATTGTACGGCCGATCATTCAAAAAGAACTTTTCTCTCTTCATGATTTCTCCGCAAAAAAAGCTACTCCTTGCCTTCATCAAGGTACGGGATTTCCTGTCCTCTCTTCACCAGTCCGCTGATCCCGTCCTCATAATACGGCATCAAACGGTCTCCCTGCGCCAGTTCCACCCAGGATACCGCGGAGATTTCCTCCGGGATGTTCGTCGCCTCCCTGCCGCCGGTAATCTCCGCCCGAAACGTCAGCAGTACATAATGCTCGCCTCTGTCCGGCACGACCATTTCATTTACCGCGAGCACGCCATAGACTGCGATATCGACGCCCGCTTCTTCTTTCACCTCGCGGATCAGCGCCTCGGTCAGCGTTTCTCCTTCTTCGACCGTACCGCCCGGCAGCGTCCAGGTGTCGAGGTTGTCCCGGTTTTGCACCATCAACACCTTTGTCTTGTCGGAATTGACGATCAGCGCGTAGACGATATCGATTCTTTTCATAGCCAGGCCCATCCTTTACAGTGGATTATTATACTAATCTATAAATTCAGAAAGTAATGATAGAATTCATCGTCCCGGACAAAGCCCAGGCGCTCATACAGCTTTTGCGCTCCTTTGTTTTCGACGCCGGTTTCCAATTGAATGCCTTTCGCCTTCGTTAGCGCGGCATATTCGGTAACAGCAGCCAGCAGCCTTCGTCCGATTCCTTGACCGCGGAGATCCCCCGCTACAAACAGATCGTTCAAAATCCAGACCCTTCGCATGGAGAGCGAAGAAAACACAGGATACATTTGGGCGAATCCGACGACGTTCTCCCGCTCGCTATCTATAGCTAAATAAATGACGGATTCCCGGCGCTCCATCAAATCAAACAAAAATTGCTTCGCCCCGGCCGGATCGCTGGCTTGACCGTAATATACCCGGTATTGATCAAATAAGGAGGAAACCTGACCCAGGTCCGCGAACGAAGCCGGGCGAATATGTACCGATGAATGCATCATTTAACCCCTTTCTTTTCATCATCACCTCTAAATAATTTAAGCTATTCGGCTAAATAAGCAAAGGCAATTTAATAATTTTAACCTATTTCAATCTTTCTGTTTAATAATTTATGAATTTAAATAAAATCACCAAAATATTTAAACGCGAGTTTATAATCTAGATAGAAAACATGTTGCGAACAGCCGGAAAGGAGTAATGCCCTATGGATGCCATTGATCTGAAAATCATCGAGCTGCTGAAGCGAAACGGACGCATGACAAGTTCGGACATCGGCAAGGACATTCATTTGTCCGTCCCTTCCGTGACGGAAAGAATCCGCAAACTGGAGGAGAAAGGCGTTATCGAGAAATTTACCGTAAGGTTAAACCGCGAAGCGGCGGGCCAACGGCTGCTCGCCTTCATCTCCGTCATTTTGGAGCGGCCAGAGCATATCGCAGGGTTTAAGAAACAGGTACTAAGAGAAAGTTCCGTCCTGGAATGCCATCACCTTGCCGGAGATTACGATTACCTGGTGAAAATAGGAGTTCCGGATATGCCCGCCCTGGAGCAATTTATCTCGGATATCAAACAATGGCCGGGCGTCGTGAAAACAAAAACGACGATCGTATTGTCGACGGTCAAAGAGGAATAACCCTGTCGTCGTAAAGGAGAAATTGCCCATGAGCCTTTTCATTTTGTTTCAAAGCATTCTGACCGGCATCGCCGTGGCCGCTCCCGTGGGCCCCATCGGGATGCTCTGCATCCGGACCACGCTCGCCAAGGGCAGGCGCTCCGGCCTTGCGGCCGGCCTGGGAGCCGCGGCGGCGGATGCATGTTATGCGGCCGTGGCGGCTTTCGGAATCACCGCCATCGCTTCCTTCCTGATCCGGTACGACGGATTAATCCGTGTCATCGGAGGAGTCGCCATTTGCTGGCTCGGTTATAACGTGATCCACCGCAAACCTTCATCGCCGCCCCCTGCCCATGAGGCCGAAACCGGTCCGAGGCTTACCACCTTTGCCTCCACATTCCTGCTCACGCTTACCAACCCGATGACGATTCTTTCTTTTGCCTCGCTTGCAGCCGGCATCGGCGGGCCGTCGCTTACGGGATCCTTCGGGAGCGCCGCAATGTTTACCGCCGGCGTTTTGCTGGGTTCGGCCATTTGGTGGTTATTTTTGTCGACCGCCGTCAGCCTGTTCCGCATAGCAATGCTGACCCCGGCCGCCCTGCGGGCGGTCGATATCGTCTCCGGATTGATTTTGCTCGGATTCGGCGTCTGGAGTCTCTATTCAGCCCTAAGTATTCTGATATAGCCTGCATAAACACAATAGAAAAGCCCCGCGCTCTCAAGGCGCGGGGCTTCTCGGTTTTTAGTGGAACAATCCGGCGATCCCGGCGATCAACACGATCACCGCGAATATCATCCGGTAATAGACGAACACTTTCATCGGTTTCTTTTGCAAATAGGCGATAAACCTGCTGATGACGGCGAGCGCGACCACGAAAGAAACGATAAAGCCGACCGCCAGCGAAATCAGTTCGACGGACGTCATCGTAGAAAAGCCGCCGATCTTCAAAATTTTCAGCCCGCTCATGCCCACCATAACCGGAATCGCCAGGAAGAACGAAAACTCCGCCGCAGCTACCGTGTTCAGACCGGCAACCCAGCCGCCGATAATCGTCGAAGCCGACCGCGACATACCCGGGATAATGGCTAACACTTGGAACGAACCGATAATCAGCGCCTGCTTCACCGTGACGCTCAGTTCGTCTCCACTGTTGCCGAGGCCGTTGTTGCGGAATTTCTTCTCGGCATACAGCATCCACAGACCGCCGAAAAAGAGCGTAAACGCCACGACGACGGGCGAGAATAAATGCTCATCCGACCAATCGTTCAGCAGAATCCCGAACACGCCGCCCGGAATGCAGGCGATCGCCAGCATCAGCCAAAAGCGAAAGCCCGAACGCTCAAACCCGACTTTTTGCGGAAAAAAGTTGATCAGCGTGTCCTTGATTTTTTTCCAATACAGTACGATTACGGCCAGAATCGCCCCAAGCTGAATCACATAAGTATACATCTCTACATAAGACGGAGTCGTTCCGCTAAAGCCCAATAAATTTTCAAAAATAACAAGGTGGCCGGTGGAAGAGACCGGCAAAAATTCGGTAATCCCCTCGACAATCCCGAGGATGATCGACTTAATGATTGAAAAAATCGTTTCCATGCCAACAAGCTCTCCTTTTCCCCATCAAACTTCCAAACTTCAATTTTTGCACTTAATAACTTTAACAGTTCCTTGTACATGAAATCAACTAATAAGTATGCGGTTGTCCCGGTTTTATGAAAAGCAAGCCTTTGACATTTTTATCGTTATATCGTAATATTGCGATATTAAGATTTGAGTAAAGGAGGATTTTCGTTGGACAACAATTTCAAGGCTTATGAAGAAGCGGCTGAAATATTAAAGGCGCTCGCCCACCCCGTCAGGTTATGCATTGTCCGGGGACTGATGCAAAAACGGGAATGCAATGTTTCTTATATGCAGGAATGTTTGGACCTGCCGCAATCGACCGTATCCCAGCACCTGCAGAAACTGCGCGGCATGGGCATCGTGGTCGCCGAGCGGAGCGGGCTTGAGGTCAACTATCGCATCGCCAATGAAAAAATCAAACGGCTGATAACCGTGCTTCTGGAGGGAGAAACATCATGAGTAAAAAGGTTATTATTGTCGGCGGCGTAGCCGGAGGCGCGTCCGCGGCGGCAAGGCTCCGGCGTCTGGATGAAGATGCGCAGATCATTATGTTCGAGCGCGATTCGTATATCTCTTTCGCCAACTGCGGCCTCCCCTACTATATCGGGGACCGAATCAAAGACCGGTCGAAGCTGCTGGTACAGACGCCGGAAGCGATGTATAAGCGTTTTAATATCGATATTCGCATCCATAGTGAAGTAACAGGAATCAATCCCGCAACCAAAACGGTGACCGTCCGCAGTCAAGAGCGCGGCGAGTATGAGGAAACTTATGACGCGGTCATTTTGTCGCCCGGAGCCAAACCGATCCGTCCGAACCTGCCGGGCATCGACAATCCGAAAATTCTCAGCTTGCGGAACATCGCGGACACGGACCGGATCAAGCAGCGGGTGACTGAAGACCGCATTTCGTCGGCCATCGTGATCGGCGGCGGGTTCATCGGCGTGGAGATGGCGGAAAATTTGCGCGAGCTTGGCCTTGCCGTTACCTTGATCGAAGGCGGTCCGCAAATTCTCGCTCCTTTCGATCCCGAAATGGCCGGTGTGCTGGCGAAGGAGCTCGAGGATCGCGGCGTAAACCTGCTTGTATCGCAAAGTGTACAAGGGTTCGCCGACCAAAGCGATTTGATCGGGGTGCAAACTTCCGCCGGAGTGACCCTTTCTGCGGAAATGGTGATTCTAGCCATTGGCGTGGCGCCCGATACGGCGTTTCTGCGCGGCAGCGGCATCGAGCTTACGCCCAAAGGGCATATCGTGGTCAACGATCGGCTGGAAACGAGCCAAAGCGGGATATATGCCGCAGGCGATGCCATCGAAATCCGGGATTACGTCAACGGTAATAAGGTGGCTGTACCGCTGGCCGGACCCGCGAACAAGCAAGGCCGGATTGCGGCGGACAATGTGTGCGGCCTCGGAACGACCTACAAGGGCGCCCTGGGAACGTCGATCATCAAGGTGTTCGGTATGACCGGAGCGGCCACGGGGAACAACGAAAAAACGCTGCAGCGTCTCGGCAAGCCGTATCATGTCACGTACGTTCACCCTAATTCTCATGCCTCATATTATCCCGGCGCCACGCCTTTGACCATCAAACTGCTGTTTGATGAAGAAGGTACGGTACTCGGCGCCCAGGCTGTGGGCTTTGACGGCGTGGACAAACGCATCGACGATATCGCAACGACGATCCGGTTCCGCGGTACGGTAACCGATCTCACCGAGCTGGAGCTGGCCTATGCCCCTCCCTACTCCTCGGCGAAAGATCCCGTGAATATGGCCGGGTATACGGCGGAGAACGTGCTGACCGGACGGACCGCCGTGTTTGTTCCGAAAGACCTGGAGGCGCGTGACGCGCAAACGACCGTCCTCGTCGACGTCCGGTCGGAAATCGAGCATGTGAACGGCCATATCCCGGACTCCTTGAACATCCCGGTTGATGAGCTGCGCTCACGGCTGTCCGAACTGGACCCCGCCAAGGAGATTTGGGTCTACTGTCAGGTCGGGCTGCGCGGATACACGGCCACAAGAATATTGCAGCAAAAAGGAATCCGCGTCCGCAATCTGACGGGCGGGTACAAAACGTACCAAATGGCGAAGTACCGGCCCGGTCAAAGGCAAGTACAAGGCGGTAGTGACGGCGCGGTATCCACGGCGGCGACAGCCTTGAACAACATTGCCGCCCGGGAAACCGCCGCGACCTCCGCCTCCCCGATGCCTGAGCCCGCAGAGCTGCGGGCAGATAGCGAGTTGGATGCCTGCGGCCTCTGCTGCCCCGGCCCGCTGATTCAGGTCAAGCAGGCCATGGACGGGCTTGGGAAGGGGCAAATTTTGCGCGTGACCGCCTCGGACCCGGGCTTTTATGAAGATGTGCAAGCCTGGGCGACAATGTCGAAAAATTCGATGCTAAAGGTCGGCAAACGGGATGACGGAATCATCGAGGCATATCTAAGTAAAGGTGCGGGAACGCAATCCTCCTCCCCTTCCCGCCCCACAGTTCAGGCAGAAACTCCCGAAGGCACCTCCATGGTCGTCTTCAGCGGGGATCTGGATAAAGCGATCGCTTCGTTCATCATAGCGAACGGCGCGGCGGCCAGCGGCAAAAAGGTCACGATGTTCTTTACCTTCTGGGGGCTGAACGTCATCCGTAAACCCGAGAAAGTGGATGTGCCGAAGAGCTTCATCGGCAAAATGTTCGGCGCCATGATGCCGCGCGGCAGCCGCAAGCTGTCCCTGTCCAAAATGAACATGATGGGAATGGGCGCGAAAATGATCCGCGGCGTCATGAAGCAAGGCAACATCGCTTCGCTGGAGGAATTGATGCAAAGCGCCCTGGCGCAAGGCGTCGAGCTCGTCGCCTGCCAAATGTCGATGGATGTGATGGGCATCAAGCGGGAAGAGCTGATCGACGGCGTCAAAATCGGCGGGGTTGGCTACTACCTCGGCAAAGCGGACCAATCCGGCATTAATCTGTTTATTTAACTTACCTGAAACAAAAAAGCAAGCTCACTCCAGCGATGATCATCGCCGATGAGCTTGCTTTTTTATTCCGCCGGAAATCTGTCCCCTTTGGTATTGGGCTGCGAAATCACCAGAAATTCCAGGTCGTTCGCGGATTTGTTAAATACCTGATGCGGAATATCCGCCGGTACGTCAATCCCTTCCTGTTCCCGCAGTATATGTTCCGTTCCGTCGATTTCGATATTCATCGTACCGGACAGTACGAAGAAGAACTGCCTGGACCGCCTGTGAACATGTCTGCTTTCTTGCATACCGGCCGGCATCCGTTCATGAATAATGCTGCGTTCCGCTTCATCCACCAGCCGCCAGCCGTCGCAGCTTCCGCCCCAAATATAATGCCCCGCGTTCTTTTTGCTTATCTTATTGATCATGTAAATTTTCCCTTCCAGTGAAAATTGACGAATTTTGTCGAAACATATCTTATTTTGTCATTATCTATGGACGATATAAATAAGAGGGTAGTATCCGACATCGGGGGTAAGTCATGATTCAAACCATTTTTTTAAATGTATCCATGATCTTTTTGACCATGTTTTTGTTCTATCAATTATACTTCAAGTATTGCGAACATTGGAAATCCAATATCGCCAAGCAATTAGTCCTCGGGATCGGATTCGGTCTTGTTCAATATATTTATTACCAATTTCCGATCAACTTGCCCGGTACGCACACCTCCATATTCATGGGCGGAACCACATTCATTACAGCCGCGGTGTTCGGGGGAGGCATTGCCGCCTTTACGGCCTCCTCATTTCAGAGTGTGATTCAATGGCTTATGGATGAAGTGCCGGATCTGCCAAACCGGTTTGGCCGGCCGCACGGCAGAAGTAATGGAGGCGATTTCGCTCCCCCGCCGGATCCCGGCTCCATCGGATTTGGCCCCACCTCTCTTGAAGGAAGCCCGTTGTTCAATTTTCATATGCTGGGTCTAATGGGTTTTACGGTCCTTGTCGTGATCGCCTTTTGGTTGCTGCCGTGGAAGAAATGGAAAATCTGGCTGCTTCTCAATGTGCTCTATCAAATATATCTGTTCATGATGCAAAACGGCGATTTGTCCTCGACATTCGTCCGCACCGCGATCGAGTTGACGGGCGCATCTTTAATCGGCTTTTTTATCATGTATATGTACAACGCAAATGACTCCATGAAAAGACTGAAACAGAACGCACTTACGGATAGCCTGACAGGGCTTTATAATGTCAGATATTTTGATTATATTTTCCCCAAGATGATATCCGATACCGAACGCCGAAAGAGCGGGCTCGCGCTCATAATCGTGGATTTGGATCATTTTAAGAGCATCAATGATACCTATGGACATCCTTCGGGAGACCGCGTACTTACCGAGCTTGCCGGGCTGCTAAAAGGCCATTTTAAAAGCTTTAAAGCAGTCGTATCCCGCAACGGGGGAGAAGAATTCACCATATTGATTCCGCATAAAAACAGACAATCCGTGATCGAGGAGGCAGAGCGGCTAAGGGAAAAAATCGAGGCCCACCCCTTTACAACCGCCGAAAATTCAGAGCCGCTCATGCTGACGATATCCGCCGGACTGGCCTTCTATTCCCCCAAATGCCAGAGCCGGAAAACGATGTATGAATCGGCTGATCAGGCGTTATATAAAGCCAAAGAAGCGGGCAGAAACAAAATTCGAATAGCGTAAATAACATCAGTCACGACATGCACCGGATCATATGAAAAGGACAACCGAGCGGTTGTCCTTTTCATTCACTAGTTATCGTTTTCCGCAAATTTGCTTCCGTCAAAACGGTATACTTTCAACATTGTTTCCGGCCCGGCCAAGGGGGTCTCATCATCGTCAGCCAGCTTGGTGATCGTCTCCCAACTGTACAGGGTATTTTCTATGACTTGATACCCGCCGGCCAATAAAGAATGCTCTCCCGGAAGCATGGCGTTCCTCATCTTCAACGTCCCCTGCCAGGCCTCCTTCATTTCCCCGTTCTCCAAGTACCACAAATGGGCGTAATATACGTCAATTCCGGTGCCGCCCGTGCGCTCCACCGTCTCGAACACCTTTTTAAGTTCTACGTCCTTCTCCATCCCGGGATCCAGCTCTTCGACCTTCCAATCCCTCTCAGCCACCAATGTGAAAGCTCCGTTAGAGGTCTGATCGAAAATAAAAAAACGGCCCAAATGCACCCCGCCGTCGATTCCGGCAATCACTTCGAGCTCCGCGTCCTCATCAAGCTGGACTTCAACATACGATAACGCTTCGAGGTAAAGCTCTTTCACTTCCTCCAGTCCTTGCCGGGTGATCCAATCGGCTACCTGTTCGTAAATGAGTGTCTCCGTATCCAGGGTTGTCTTATCAGAGTTATTGGGTTCGGCTTGTACCGACCCGTGCAACAAAGTCCCTGCGACCAACAATAGAATGATTCCTAACGCCTTCCATCCGGATTGTTTGCCCATTCCCCGCGTCCTTCCCCTCGATCCGTAGTGTCGTTAGCACTATTGTACCAGCCTCATGGCCCGGGGAGATGATTTTTTTGTCATTTTATAAAAAAAAGGCAAGGCCGATAAAGTGGCCTTGCCCTGTCAATGCTTAGGAGAATTTCCGTACCGGCATGACCGGTACGGAAGTGAGAAATCAAGAATTAACGGGAGATGACGTGAATCGGATGGCCTTCCACGAGTTCAGCCGTTTCCATCACGATTTCGCCCAGCGTCGGGTGAGCGTGGATCGTCAGCGAGATGTCTTCCAGTGTTGCGCCCATTTCGATCGCGAGGCCGAGCTCGGCGATCAGGTTGGACGCTTCGATGCCGACGATTTGCGCGCCAAGCACGACATTGTTGTCGGCATTAGCCACGATCTTGATGAAGCCGTCAGGCTGGTTCAGCGAAGTCGCGCGGCCGTTGCCCGCGAACGGGAACTTGCCGGCTTTGACGTTGAAGCCTTTTTCCTTCGCTTCTTTTTCCGTGTAGCCTACGCTCGAGCATTCCGGATCGGTGAAGACAACGGCCGGGATCGCTTTGTAGTCCACTACGGAAGGAAGTCCGGAGATAACCTCTGCGGCCACTTTGCCTTCGTAAGAAGCTTTGTGGGCCAGCGCAGGGCCCGCTACGATATCGCCGATGGCGAAGATGTTCGGGTTGCTGGTACGGCCTTGGTGGTCGACTTTAACGAGACCGCGGTCGGTCAGTTCAACGCCGGCCAGATCCAGGCCGAGGTCGCCGTCGGTGTTCGGGCGACGGCCTACCGTTACGAGCAGGTAATCGGCCGTAACTTCCTTGCTTTCGCCATTTACGGAATATTTCACCGTAACGCTCTTGTCGGTTTGCTCTGCGCTTTCCGCTTTGGCGTTGGTTACGATTTCGATGCCGGTTTTTTCCATGCTCTTCGCCACAAGACGGGTCATGTCTTTGTCAAAGCCAGGAAGCACGGTGTCCATGCCTTCGATAATTGTTACTTTCGTACCGAATTTCGAGAACATTTGACCCAGCTCGGCGCCGATGTAGCCGCCGCCGATAACGATCAGGCTGCTTGGAATTTCTTGCAGCTCCAGCGCTTCCGTCGAGGACAGGATGCGTCCGCCGAACGGGAACGGCTTCAGCTCGATCGGACGGGAGCCGGTGGCCAGAATGCAATGTTTGAAGCGGTAGCGCGGCGATTCATGTTCGTTGAAGGCGCGGGCTTCGTTTTCGTTGATGAACATTACTTCACCGCTGAACACTTCCACTTTGTTACCTTTGAGCAGGCCGGTAACGCCTTGGGTCATTTTTTTCACGACACCGCTTTTGAATTCTTGGGTTTTCGTGAAATCGACCTTCACGTTTTCAGCGGTTACGCCGAAAGCATCGGCATGCTGTGCGTTCTCGTAAGCATGTGCCGCCGAGATCAGGGCTTTCGAAGGAATACAGCCGCGGTTCAAGCACACGCCGCCGAGTTCCGATTTGTCCACGATGACTACTTTTTGGCCCAGTTGGGCGGCACGAATGGCCGCCACATATCCGCCGGGACCGGCACCTACAACCAATGTATCAATATCCAGAGAAGCGTCTCCTACTACCATGTTGTATTACACCTCCATAACGAGCAGCTCAGGATTGCCGAGCAGCTGTTTGATATAGTTCATGAAGTTTTGAGCCGTCGCGCCGTCGATGAGACGGTGGTCGAAGCTGAGCGACAGGGCCATGACCGGAGCGACAACGACTTCGCCGTTTTTCACAACCGGTTTTTGGCTAATGCGGCCTGTTCCCAGGATCGCAACTTCAGGGTAGTTAATGATCGGCGTAAAGAACATGCCGCCGGCGGAGCCGATGTTCGAGATCGAAATCGTGCTGCCTTTCATTTCGGCCGCAGACAGCTTGCCTTCGCGTCCGCGGACAGCCAGATCGTTGATCGTTTCGGCGATCATCCAGATGCTCTTGCGGTCGGCGTCCTTGACGACAGGAACGATCAAGCCGTTGTCCGTATCGGTGGCAATCCCGATATCATAATGCTTCTTGTATACAATTTCGTTGTTTTCCTCGTCGATCGATGCGTTAAGCGCCGGGAATTGACGGGAAGCGGCCACGAGCGCTTTAACGATGAACGGCAAGTAAGTGACTTTGATGCCTTTCTTCTCGGCGATTGGTTTCATCCGCGTACGGAAGTCCACCAGATCGGTAACGTCGACTTCGTCCATGATCGTTACATGAGGAGCGGTGTAAGCCGATTTCACCATCGCATTGGAAATCGCTTTGCGGATTCCCTTGAACGGTACGCGTTCTTCTTCCGCGTGCACGCTTGCTGCGGAAGCCGCTGCCGCCGGAGCTGCCGCTGCGGCCTTCTCGCCTGCCGCCGCCGCCGGAGCCGCTGCCGCGCCGCCGTTCTTGAATGCTTCGACGTCCTCGCGGGTGATTTTGCCGGCTTTGCCTGTTCCGTTCACTTGGGCAATATCGATGCCTTGCTCGCGGGCGAATTTACGCACGCTTGGCGTAGCCAGTACTTCACGGTTCGGAGCTGCCGGAGCCGCCGCGCCGCCTTCTTTGGCATCGGCCGGGCTCGCAGCCGCTGGGGAATCCTTCGTTTCGGCTCCGCCTTGAGCTGCGTCCGCTTCTTGCGCATGAGCCGCTTCAGGCGCGGATTCTTGCTCCGGAATGTCGCCTTCCGCGTCGATGACGGCCACCACTTGGCCTACGCGGAACACGGCGCCGTCGGTACCGAACACTTCAAGCACCGTACCGTTTACCGGACATGGCACCTCAACGACCGCCTTGTCGTTTTGTACCTCCATTACGATATCTTCGTCTGTAACTTTGTCGCCGGCTTTGATATGCATTTTGATAATTTCGCCTTCATGCAAACCTTCGCCCAGCTCTGGGAAGCGATATTCAAATTTTGCCACCTGGAAGACCTCCTGTTTTCAATATGGATTAACGTTAAGATTAAAATTCGAGAACTTTGTTTACGCCCTCAATGATGCGGGCCGGCGTAGGAAGCCATTGATCCTCGATTTGCGCGAACGGATAAACGGTATCCGGAGGCGTGATGCGAAGCACCGGAGCTTCCAAATGCAGGATTGCTTTTTCATTGATTTGAGCGATGATTTCAGCAGCCATGCCCGCGGATTTTTGCGCTTCCTGCACAACAATCGCACGGTTGGTCTTCTTGACCGAAGCAAGGATCGTGTCGATATCCAGCGGTACCAGGGTGCGCAGATCGATGACTTCGGCTTTGACGCCTTTCTTCTCAAGCTCATCAGCCGCTTTCACCGCAGTGTGGACCATCATGCCGTAAGCGATGATCGTCACGTCTGAACCTTCGCGGACGACATTGGCTTTGCCGAGTTCTACCGTATATTCGCCTTCCGGCACTTCCGCACGGAACGCATGGTACAAGTTAAGATGCTCCATAAAGAACACCGGGTCGTTGTCGCGGATCGCGGAGATCAACAGGCCCTTGGCGTCGTACGGATTCGAAGGGATTACCAGTTTAATACCCGGAGTTTGCGCAATCAAACCTTCCAGGGCGTCGGTATGCAGCTCGGCTGCCTTTACGCCGCCGCCGTAAGGAGTACGGAACACGATCGGCGCATGATAGCGGCCGCCGGAACGGTAACGCATCCGTGCGGCTTGCACGAGAATTTGATCGAGCGCTTCAAAGATAAAACCGACAAACTGGATTTCGGCGATCGGACGGAATCCTTGAATCCCCAAACCTACCGCCATACCGCCGATAGCGGACTCGGCCAGCGGCGTATCGAACACGCGCTCCTCGCCGAATTCTTTCTGCAAACCTTCCGTCACGCGGAATACACCGCCGACATGACCTACGTCTTCCCCGAAAATCAAAACGTTCGGATCCCGATTCAACTCAACGCGCATCGCATCGCGAATTGCTTCTTTCATATTCATTTGTGCCATTGCTTCATATCCTCCTCTTTAGAACGTCTCAAGGCTTATTTAAAATCGGCTTTTTGTTCTTCCAAATGTTTAGGCGTTTGTTCAAACATGCTGTCAATCAGGCCGGGAATCGTCATTTTCTCGGTTTGTTCAGCCTTCTTGATTTGCTCGTTCACTTTCGCTTTGGCTTCTTCCTTGACGCGTGCGGTATCTTCGTCGCTCCAAAGCCCTTTCTTCTCGAGATATTTCGCAAGACGGGCAATCGGATCCTTTTCGCTCCATTGTCCTTCTTCTTCCTTGGTCCGGTATTTGCTCGTATCGTCGGACAAGGAATGCGGACGGAACCGGTAAGTTACCGCTTCGATCAAAGTAGCGCCTTCGCCGTTGCGTGCGCGTTCCGCGGCTTCTTGCACCGCGCTGATGACCGCGAACACGTCCATGCCGTCGATCTTCACGCCGCGGATACCGGCAGCGACCGATTTGTGCGCGATGGACAGCGCAGCCGTTTGCTTCGCGAACGGAGTCGTGATGGCATAGCCGTTATTTTGCACGAAGAAGATGACCGGAAGTTTAAAAGCTCCGGCATAGTTCAGCGCTTCGTAGAAATCGCCTTCGGAGGAACCGCCGTCCCCGGTGTAAGTAATGGCCACTTGTTTTTGTTTCTTCAATTTAAAGCCCATCGCAATTCCCATGGCATGGAGAACTTGCGCGCCGATAATGATTTGCGGCATAAGTACGTTGACGCCTTCAGGAATTTCGCCGCCGTGTTGATGACCGCGGGAATACAGGAAAGCTTGATAAAGCGGAAGGCCGTGCCATACGAGCTGCGGCATATCGCGGTAACCCGGGCAAACGAAATCGTTCTTGTCCAGCGCGAACTCACTGCCGACCATTGTTGCTTCCTGCCCGGAGACCGGAGCATAGAATCCAAGGCGGCCTTGGCGGCCCAGGTTAATGGCGCGTTCATCCCAAGTACGGGTAAATACCATACGGTACATTAATTCTTTCAATTGATCATCAGTCAGGTTCGGGACTTTATCTTTGTTTACAATTTCACCGTCCGGCGAAAGTACGGACAGAGCCTCGACTTCCTCCGTATATACTTCATAAGGAACTTTGCTCATTTTCTTCACCTCGACAAAAAATTTGATTATCATGTTCCGCTGTTATAGAATTATTATACATCTGTTTCAGTCATTAAGTCAAAGGAATTGCGCTGATTTGACCAAATTTTTTATCACATGTTTGTATAACAGTCGAAACTTGATTATGTAACAGTTTTGCGTATTGGAAGTGTATGCGTTTACTCCTCCAAGGGTTATCCTACCATTTAAACAGGAGTAAAAGCAAAAAACAGAACGATAAGGAGCGTGCCCAGCATGACCGACTCGCGCTATTTGAAACGGACGATTATTAAAGAGGAAGTCGAATGCAACAGCCTTGGAGAAAAACGAAAACTGCGCATCTATCTCCCCCCCGGCTACAACGAAATTCTAAGTTATCCTGTCGTGTACTGTCAGGACGGGGAAGAATTTTTTAATTTCGGACGGATTGCCACCCACAGTAACCGGCTGATTCTGGACGAAGGGATCGAACCTTTCATTATCGTCGGCATTGAGGTCGACACGTCGGTCCGGACGGAAGAATACGCTCCTTTCGGCAATCGGTTTGAGGCGTACTGCGCCTCTATTACTGAAGAAATTATACCCTTTGTGGAACGCAATTATCCGGTTCGGAGCGAGCCGGACGAGCGTATTTTGGCCGGGGATTCGCTCGGGGGATCGTTTTCGCTCCATCTGGCTATGAAAAATCCCGAACTGTTTTCCAAAATCATCAGCCTGTCAGGCGCTTTTTACGAGCCGTCCCTCAAATTGATCGCCACGGAAGCGGACTTGTCCCGTCTTTCCCTCTATATGGTCGTCGGTTTGCAGGAGCAAAACTACACGACCGATACGGGCACGTACAATTTTGTGGAGCTGAACCGTCGTGCCAAGGAACTGCTTGAAGAACGCGGAGCCAAGGTCGAATATTTCGAAAAAGACGGGAAGCATCTTTGGGGCTTCTGGCAGCAGGAATTGCCGGATGCGCTCATCCATTTCTTGAAGTGAAAACGACACACGAAAAAAGGCTGCCCGTCAGGGAGAGCACTGAAAAAGTCGTTGTTTTGTTGCCGCGAGTAACAGAACAACGACTTTTTTCTCTTTAGAAAGAAAAGAAGACTCCTTTCTAAGCCATTTTGGGGGATGCTAATTTCACCATCCGTTTCGCATTTACAACAATGGCCGTCAGAACCGCTTGTATGCGCATGCCAATTAGACCTCGGCTATACTGTGAATTTGCCAGGCCATGATGGTTTTTGAGCTCATGGTTCTTTTGTTCAATTTTGTACCGCATTCGGTATCGCTGCTTGAACGCTTCGGAGTTGTGGTACTCTACCGCTTTTTGTTTAAACTCCGGTATAATCGGAACGGAATAGGTCTTGGATTTGGCTCCTGGCTTGTAGCAGCCCTCTTGCAATGGACAGTCTTTGCATTTCTCCACGTCAAAGAAGAAGGTCAACCGTTGGCACTCATTGCCGTCCTTTGGACCCATCTTGGCTTTTCGAATACTGTGTTGCCCCGCTGGACATTCCACGGTCTCGCTGTCTTTATGGTAAACGAACTTATCCCGGTGCTCGTCCTGATGTCCATAGAGCATCATTTCGTTTAGTTGAATCGTTGGCGTAATGCCATCCCTTTCAAGCAATTTCAGGTTTGTAAAACTGCCATAAGCCTTGTCCGCAAGTACTTCTTCTACAACCAGTCCTGTTTCGCTCGTGTGTTTCATTAATTCTGGAAATGCCTTGGGATCACTCACATTGCCCGGCTCCACTTTTATCGCCGTTATAATGCCATCCTCGGTCATCGCTATGCTCTCTTTGTAGCCAAAAAATGAAGTTGTGGCGCTTTTCCAGCCGAATCGGGCATCTGGATCAATCGCTGACTGAACGCCTTTCCAAGCCAACAGACGCTCATCGCTCACAATCTTCTTTGTTTCCTCAAGTCGAGATTGTACTTGGCCTTCTGCATCGGGGAGCAGTTCTTCAACAGTCTCTCCCAGATGAGCGAGGTAAGCGAGTGCTTGTTTTTCCTGTTCCCTGATCTCTCCTTCGAACTCAGGCATCTTGGGTAGTTGCTTCAGCAGTTTGCTATTGTGCTTTTTTACTGCTCGCTGCAAACGGTTAGCCGCTTGTTTGAGAACTTGTAGCGGTTTTGAAGCCTCATATTTGGAGTGCGTATGAGTTGCATCAATGAGCACAGCCGAGGACTTAATGAGTCCTTTTGCCACACACTGCTTGACCACCTCAGTCAGCAGGTTCTCCACTTCGCCTGCTCCAATCTTATGAACACGAAAAAGAGAAAGCAGAGAAGGATCGGGCAAAGGGTCTTCCGGATTTAGACCAACAAACCACTTATACGCCAGATTCACTTTCGTCTCCTCAATGACCCTCTCATCAGAGAGGTTGTACAGCTTTTGAATAAAGATCAGTCGGAATAACATCTCAGGATCTTTCGCACGACGTCCGTAAAAGAGATTGTAATGACCTTGGACGAAATCAAGAATGAAGGAGAAATCGATCAGTTGATGAATGCGAATAAGAAGGTGATCTTGAGGGATCAATTTATAGAGTTCACTATGAAAGGAGAGCGTTTGTTGTTTGTTCAGTTCTAACACGAAATTCACCTCTACAATATTATATCAGATTACCGCGGTGAATCGATGAATGCACGGGACAAAAAAGACTGATGATTGCTCATCAGTCTCACTTACATATTCTGTAACCGTTTTTCAGTGATCTCCGTCAGGACAGCCCTTTTTTACAGATTTTCGGATTTTGTCTCTATTTTGCCCGTTTGGAGCGAGCGGCTCGGAAGCTTCCATTTATAATGTACGGACAGCATCCGGAAGAATACGACAAAGACGAACAGCAGCAGCAGCCCTAGCGTTGACTTGAATAGGCCTACCCCGATGGCCAGACCGGCGAGTATCGCCCACACGGCGTAAATTTCGTCCCGCAGCACAAGCGGTTTCCGCCCGGCCAGCAAGTCGCGAATAATTCCGCCGCCGATGCCTGTCAACACGGCCGCCACAACGATCGCGCTGATCGGGTGCTTCATATCGCTCGCGTAGAGCGCTCCCTGGATGGCGAAGGCCGACAAGCCGATGGCGTCAAAAAGCGCCTCCGTCCGTTTCCAATGGTGAATCCAGGACATCGGCAGAACAAAGGCTACGATCACGGAAAATATCGCGAGCGCAATCAAATCGCCTTGCGACCACAGCGTCGTAACCGGCACGCCGATCAACACATTGCGGATAATCCCCCCGCCGAATGCCGTGACCAGGCCCAGCACGAGAACCCCCAGGATATCGTACTCTTCCTCCATCGCGACAAACGCCCCCGACATCGCAAAGGCGATGGTGCCGATAATGCTAAAGATATCGAACAAATGCATTTTATCTCTTCCCTGCCCTCTCTCCCCTGATATCCTTGTCCATTGTATTCCCGGGCCGCTCAATTGTGCAAGCCTTAAAACTAAACTATACTGGTAATATGCGGGCTTATTGAATAGAAAGGGAGTTTTTGCATGGAAGCGAATCGAGTGCTTATCTTTGCCGGCGGTAAAATCGATCCCGCCTTCTTGGAGGACATCCGGCAGGACGATATGATTATCGGCGCGGATCGCGGAGCCTTGTTCCTGGTAGAGCATGGAATTCGTCCGGATATTTCGGTCGGTGATTTCGATTCCGTGACCCAAGAGGAATTGGACAGCATTAAAAACAATAGTAAAGAAATAATCGCATGCGACGCGGTAAACAAAGATTTGACCGACACCGAGCTGGCTTTCGACCTGGCGATCGAACGGCATGCCGGCGAAATCGTGATGATCGGGGTTCTCGGCTCCCGGCTGGACCATACGCTGGCGAACATCCAGATGATGCTGCGGGGAATGCAGCACCAAATCAACAGTGTGATCTGGGACACCAACAACTATGTTACGCTTACCGGCACGAGTTGCGAGATCGAAGATCGCGGGTACACCTACGTATCCCTGCTTCCGCTAACGACGGAAGTCACCGGTATTCATCTCGAAGGATTCATGTATCCGCTCGACGACGCCACCTTAAAGATGGGCCAGTCGCTCGGGGTGAGCAACCGGCTGAAGGGCAAGCGAGGCACCATCCGGATTGAGAGCGGACTTCTGCTTATTATTCAGAGCAAAGATTAATCGTAAATAAAACAATATTGTAACCATTTGTTACGATTTTGGTTGCGCTATTAAACATGAAAAAACCCTTGAAAAATCAAGGGTTTTTTCATGTTTTTTTGCACTTGAAATTTGAAGTTCTTACTTTTTTGTAAACTTTAATTGTATTTTAATAATCGACCTTAATCCGTTGCGGGACAAGGCTCTAGACCCAGTCTGCCATAATTTAGGCAGTTAAAAAGCTGTTATACTTCATATCGAACCGGTCAACTAAAACAATAACTTTGGAGGTATAAACAACATGAGAACGCAACTATTCCAAAAAGTATTGACGGTAGGTATAGCATCGACTATCGGATTCAGCACCCTGCTGGCCAGCGGTGTTGGAGCTGCACCGGCCCAAACTGCAGAAAGCGTGGCCACATCGAAGGCATCCCAAATCATAAACTACGGTAAAACTTTTATGGGTACCCCTTATAAATTCGGCGCATCTACTTCGACAACAAGAGTATTTGATTGCTCTTCCTTTATGAAACGTATTTTCGGGAAATACGGCGTATCGCTTCCGCGTACTTCCGCCGCGCAATCGAAAGTCGGCAAAGCCGTATCCAAATCGAATCTGAAAGCCGGCGACCTGGTGTTCTTCTCCAGCGGCAGCCGGGCAAACGGCAAAAATGTAACGCATGTGGCGGTTTACATCGGTAATGGTAAAATTATGCACACCTACGGCAAACCGGGCGTAACGATCTCCAATCTGAACTCCGGCAACTGGAAAAGAACTTATCTGAAAGCCCGTCGCGTACTTTAGTATCTAAACTTACGTCTTATTCACTTATTCAACCTCATACCTGATATAAAACCCGATAGCCTCTCTATCGGGTTATTTTTTATATACCCTACCGGCTATCTGATCATGTAACCTGTTCCGCGGACAGTATGAATTAATTTGCGCGATCTCCCCTTATCGATCTTTTTGCGCAGATGGCGGATATACACGTCGACCACATTCGTTCCGGTGGAAAAATCGTATCCCCATACCTCCTGCAAAATCGCCTCGCGTTGGCAAACCTGCTCCGCTCTTTTCATTAAATATCGCAGCAAGTCGAATTCCTTGGGCGTGAGCTTTATCGCCTCATCGCCACGGAAGGCTTTACGGCCCTTGATTTCCATGCGGAGGTCCTCATATTGCAGGTCGTTAATATAACCGTCGGAAAACCGCCGGTACAGCGAGGTTAAACTGACGATCCGGGCCGCGAGTTCGCGCAGGGGCACGGAAGCGTCGACCACTTCATTGACCCCGGCCTCCAGCGCCTCCACCGCTTCATCGGTGCTCCATTCCTCCAGCAAGACCATCACCGGAAAGGAAAGGTCCTTCCCCATTCGCTCCAACTGTTCATAATAGCCCCGGCCGGTCGCCTTGACCATCAGGATCAGAATCCCGGGCATTTCCCGGGACAGCGCTTCCCCGATATTGTCTGTCTCCCCGTTCAGGGTCACTTCGAACCCGGCCTGCTCCAATTCCATACTCCGGCTCAAGCCCGCAGCCGGATCTTCTTGTATCAGCAATACGCTGTCCATATCCACTTCCCGCCTCTTGCTCCAGCTTCTGAACTATCGTACTAATTAAGATGGTCAAAATAAAAGCAAACCATTCCGCAAAAACACCTGCGAAAAGGTTTGCCTTGTCTTAAATGACTTTCGAATAGTACCGTTTGCGGTTTATCCCAAGTATCTGTCGTAAATCGCTTTGGCCTCCGCCGTGTCTTTCGTTCCGTGAACCAGCGCTCTTCCGTCTTCGAATAAGACAAGCCGATTCTCCCCGAGCGAGAAGGACAGCAGGAACGGATTAACCTCCACCCGGCCCTCCTCAAGCCGCCGCAGCTTTTGGGCGATTTCCGCCAGATTCAGTTTGCGTTTTGCGGCGGGTCTGATCTGGACGGTATCACGCCCGCATAGCACTTCCGATTTGCGGTTATGCGCCGCGGACAAGAACGGATATGTCCGCTGCTCTCCGCAAGAGAGGCAATCGTTCCGTTTCGCCGCACCTACCTTAACCGAACTCTGTTCGTTGCGCCATACATCAAACGTCAGCAGTGTTCCCCGCAGCGCCTCCGGATGGCCGGTGAGCAGCTTCAGTGCCTCCGTGGTTTGATGAGCGACGACGAGCTGCACGGCCGGCGGAATGACCCCGACGGTATCGCAAGTGTCGCCGCCAAGCGGGATGGTGCCGAGCAGGCAGTTCAAACAGGGGGTTTCCCCCGGCAGGATCGTAAACGTCATGCCGTAACTGCCGACGCATCCGCCATAAATCCAGGGAATCCCGTATTTTTGCGATATATCGTTAATCAGGAGCCGGGTATCGAAATTGTCGGTCGCATCAAGCACCAACTGTACTCCCTGAACCAGCCCTTCGATTTCTTCATGTGTCACATCCATAATATGCGTCTCGATTTCTATCTCGCTGTTGATCTCCGCAAGCCGTTTTCCGGCCGCCGCGGCCTTCGGCATCCGGTTTAGCGCGTCCGCTTCCGTATACAATTGCTGACGCTGCAAATTGCTCCATTCCACATAATCACGGTCCGCAAGGATCAAACGCCCGACCCCCGCCCTGGCCAGCGTCTCCGCGATCCCCGTGCCCAAGGCGCCCGCGCCGATAATCAGGACCGCCGATTCCGCCAGCTTTTTCTGGCCTTCCGGGCCGATCGGCGCAAACAGCTGCTGGCGGGAATAACGGTTTTGATTCGCATTCATCTTGTGACTCACGATCCTTTCGACAGCTCCTAGCTGAACATTCAAGAGTTAATTTTAGCATAGAGGGACGGCTTAAGTAACCTCCATGGCCAAAATGATATTGAACGTTCATAGGTAACGGCCTTACGGGTAACCTTAACTGATTTCACGGGGTTGTCTGCAGGCATGACTTCTCAAAATACCCGGCCGCCGCCGCATCTTTGGCGCTGGCGAACACTTCCTCCGCTTCTCCGGTCCAGACGCAATTTCCGCCGAAAGTGTATTTGATCCCCGTGGACGGGTCTGTCCCGCCGTAAACCGGCCGCCCCTTCACCAGCCTGCCGCCTCCAAGCGCATAATTATTGTAATACCTGTTGCCTACGGGAATTCCCTGCAAAAACACCAGCACTCCCGTGTCGTCGATCGTATTGTTCCATTCTTCCTGGGGGATCAGCGGTAATGTAAAGGTGTAGTTTACGCCCAATCGCCGAGCCAACGTATTATGCCGGTTGATCGTCCCGGCAAGGTCGTCCTCGATGCTCCGCACGATGACCGAACGCCTGACCCGATCGAAGACAGCTTCATCCTGCAGAAGCGGGATATGTAAACCAGCGGCCAATTCCTCGCGGAGTCCGGTAGTCTCGCTTCCAGTGATCCCGTCGATGGCCGTAATCCGGCTGTCAAAGGTGAATGACAAGCTGTTTCCCTCGCCATCCATATATACGTACGGCTTTTTGGGGCGCCAGCGATGTTCCACCAGCGGAGTCCCGTCCTCCCCGGCCGTTTCCACCAATGCATATATGGAATAGCCGTCATAATCGACAACGACGACCGCCGGTATGTACAGCATGAACGTCCGCAAAGCGAGCGGGTCGTCGGCGATGCCGAAGTTTAACGCAAGTGTATTAAGAAGCGCCTTCAGCGCTTCCGCTTTGTCGGCCCGCATAAATTTATCCGATCCGTAACCGGTTTCTTTGGCCTGAAGCTCATTCAGGTTAAGCGCGGCCCCGGAATCCTGGGCGGCCGTTCTCAATGCCGCCGTATACTCGATTTGCAGGCGGTTTGCTTCCTTGGCCTGTTCCGTGTTCCACCCGGAAATCCAGATCAACGGACCTGCGATCAGTACGAAGATAATCGCCCAATCAGTAATCTTCATTCAGCACCATCCCTCCGTAAGACAGATGCTGCGTAATTCCGCTTCCGGGCGTAAGCCCGTACAGAACATCGGAGAACACGTCAAAGGAGGAACGCGAACGGCGTTCCAGGGTCACCTTCAAATAATCACCCGCTTCCAGCTTATATCGCCGCAGTCCGGGATCGCTTGCAGCGGATGAAGAGGGAAAGATCACCGGAAGGATGTCCTGTGTATAATAGGCGTCGTAAACGACAGTAAAGTCGCCCTTAAAGGTCCCGGAATCGGCGGGATCATCGTACTCCGGGTGGTATTTCTTGTGGCGGTGTTCCAATTCGATATCATATACCGCACCCGCGGCTTCTAATTCGCCAGCAAAATCCTCGTACATATCCGGTGAAATATACCCTTTGTTTCTGACGGCATCGGTAAACTGCATCAGCGAATTATAGGCCGCAAGCGCCCGAAAATCTTCCTCCCGCTGCGCAGATTGCATTGCCGGGAACAAGAATAACAGCAGTACTGCGAGCAACGCCGCGGTGATATGGGACAATACATTGCTCAATGTTCCGCCTCCCTGTCCTAATCGCTGTGAAAATCCAGTGACGTCAGCGTCCCTTCCATATCGAAGGAGGTGTCAGCCGTGTATTGGCCCCGTAAGTCAAGCAGAGATAAAGCAAAGCGGAGATCCCGGTCGAATTGTTCGCCGCCCGGATCGGTCGACAGCCCGTCATCGAAAGGAATGACCGTACCGTCGATGCTCACCGTTGCCCCCTCCGCTTCCCAATTCCGCAGGCCGTACAAAATTTCCAGCCCGCTGAATCTGCCGCTCCCATCCGTGACGGCCCAGCCCTCGCCGGGCGCTCCGACCGAGCCGGTTGCACCGCTTCCCCATCCTTGCCCTGATTCCGCGAGGTCCGTTAAGCTCCGTTTTTGATTTTGGAGGAATGGAATCAGGCTCCGCAGAGCCTGGTCATGCCGTGCAAGTAGATCCAGAGTCAAGAAGACAGCGCCCAGGCACAAAGATATTGCCGTACATAACCACAGCAGACTCTTCGCATTATTTTGCATTTTCGCTTCCTCCCCAAGTGAATTACTTTGCGACGGTAGTTTGGGTAAAGGTGATTCCCCGCACCACATTGGAATTGTCTTTGATCACTTTCGCTTTGAACTTGCCGCTTGGGTTGACGTATTCATCCAGCTTCTCATTCCATGTATCGCTGATGTCCGCGCCGCTGGAACCGCTGACCGAGCCGTACTCTTCGGCCGAGAGCGTTCCGCTGATTTTAAGGATGTCCCCGTACCACTCTCCCGAACTGTTTTTCCCGGTTTTCACCTGAATGCCGAATTCTTCGCGATCCCGGAATTTCCTCAGGGCGTTCGTCACTTGCGAGCCGCTCACCGTCGTATCGTCATACACCGTGAACGACGCTTGCGACAGCTCGGTTTGAATATCGGAGAAATTGTTCTGGGCGGTCTTCGTCGCCTCCTGCGCCGAAACGAACAGGATGACCACGATTGTAATCAAGGCGATTGTCAAAAATATGCCCGCCGCGACTTTCAACGCGGAAGATGCATTGTTCATATGTAATGCCTCCTTTAATTAATGGATTGATCAAATATTTTGAATTTGCTCAAAATAGATGCCCATCTGCTGAAAACTCATCCAGATTAGCGGAATGACTAAATACGCAAATACGAGACAGTACATCGGGGCGAACCCGATAAATCGGCCCAGCTCCGCTTTCGTCTCCAGCGACTTCTCGTAATCAAGCCGCCTCCGCTCAAAATGGAAGGACATGTCACTCTCCAGTTCGTCGAACGCGTCCGCGATCGTGATCTTCTCGGCGGCCGACAGCAGCCTGTCCGCGAGCTCGCGGAATTCGTCCAGCCCCGCCTCCTCCTTCATCTGCCGCAGCGCTTCCTCCCCGCCGTGGCCGTAATGAAGCAGACATTTTTGCAGCGGGGCTTTGAAGATTACGGCATACGAATGCAGCCATTCCAAAATTTCCTCGACGGAAATCCGCTCCAAATCCCGTAAAATCGTAATCAGCGTCTGGAATTGATATACTTCCTGCCGCATGTCCATCAGCCTCATCCTTCGTTGAAACATCAGAACCCATACCGGCAGATGATAAGCGATGTAACCGGCAAACAGGGAGATAAGCAATTCCCACCATTTTAGATATTCGCCGCCGATCCGGCTCAGTTTGTTCATGATCCGCAGAACGGTGGCGGAAAGCTGCTGCTCGTCCGGCATTTGTCCTCCGCTAGAATTATCCTTCCAAGCCGAACGAACGGAAGCGGAGATTCCGTCGGGATCGTTGTCCGCCGCGTTGCCGATTTCCTTGATCACACGCTTGTCCAGCTCGGCCGTCTTCGCCGCCGCTTCGGCATCCTTTTGGGACAATGTTCCGAAAAAAACATAGCTTGCCGGAGGCTCCGCCATAATCCAGTTTCTGCTTTGCCAATGAAGAACCAGCAAGGCGGTTACCGTAACAAGCGAACAAATCGCAAACAAGACAAGCCGCCGTAATTGCAAGATTTCCACCCGAAGCTCACGATTGGTATCCTTGAGCAGCTGCCGCAGCCGGTCAAATGCCGCTGTGCCGGGTCGCGGAGTAAACCAGGCGGCAATTTTCCGCAGCATGAACCATTGCCCGACACCGGCAAGCCAGTGTATTTTATTCCTCCCGGCCCGGTAGGACGTCTCCTCTTCGCGCTTCATCTTTTGCAGCAGGATATAGCAGACAAAAATAACGACGAACAGGCCGATTTTGATCAGCACTCCGGCTTTACTTAAATAGAACTGATCCATCAAGGGAAAATTTCTCCGGGCCCACATCTCGATCGGTTTCGTGAAGAAAACCGGGGCCAATGCGATAAAATTCAAGCCTTTGAGCAAATAATCGAGCTTGCCGCGGCGAATCAGTTCAAGTTGAATTTCCTCCGCGAGACTGCCGAGTCCCCGCAAGTACAACGACCCTTTCTCCTTTTTCCGATCCCCGAATTCCATCACCAGGCGGGAGATGCCTGCAAACACCTTTAAAAACCGGTTCGGCGCGGTTTCATAATATTTATCCAGCGCTTCATCCGGCCGATTGTCACCCAGCGCTTCATATATCCGGCCCACATGCGGGCCGATCTCTTCTCCGGCGGTTTCCATCGCTTCGTCGATCGCATCGCTGACCATGCCGTGGCGGTGATAAGCATGCCGCACGGCCGTAAACAAGCCCAGCATTTGCGTAAGCAGCTTGATATCCATCCGGTTGATGTATCCGTCCAACAATAAATCTTGAGTGACAACCGCCGCGATCAATAAGGACAGAACAAAGACCGGATTCGGATTCATAGCCGTCAGCAAACCGATAACAACGGTAAAAGCGCCTGAGATTAGAGTTACAAACTTCATCGTTTGACGCCTTAACGCAAATTCATCATAGATTTGGAGCAGGGATAGCCTGCTTCGGACTTTAAGCACGTAGTGGCGCAACGGAGGGAATTTCAGCGCTATGGCGTAGCCTCTTAAAAGAGATGAGGATACAACTGCGCGGACTAGCCGAATCCCCCCCCGACTTTCCGTTTGATCGCCATAACCGTTATCGCCGTCCCGCCGACCGAACCATCGTCCCAAACTGTATAACAAAAGAAAAAGGCAAAGCGACAGGCCGGAAAGCCACAATAGTACGGTTTTAAGCTCCAACGGTCTCCCCCCAGTACATGGCCAAGAAGCTGTCGAAACGTCCGGCATCTTCCGGCGTCATCTCGCCGGACATCTCCTTCCGGCTGCGGTGCGATAATGGCTCGACCGGAATATAGGCTCCATTTCTGTACTCGACGATTACCCGTTCCCGATAACCGCTTTTGAGGCCCGCGGCCGCTTTATGCCGATAAGAACGGTTATCGACACCGGGCGGCATCGGATTTTCGTCCTCATCCGGGCAGCACTCGCTAATCCGTTCGATGTATCTGTTCCCAAGATGGTCTTTGCGCAGATGAATATCGAAATCGATCACGCCGGCCACCTGCATCTCGGCCATTGCTTCGTCCCGAAAGACGCCGGTCTTGAGCAGCGAATTGCGCAGCGATTCGATCAAATCGCGGAATGTCTTAGCGTGGTGGGTGAACAATGTGAACAAGCTGGCTACCTGGGCCATCTGCACCATCCAGGCGGCCACCTCATCGGTCGCCACTTCCCCCAGGATGTTGACGGTGCCGTCGGTTTTTTTTTGCAAATCCAGCCCGGCTTGCCCGGACACATACTCCGTTTCTCGGAAGCTCAAAATATTGCGCGCGGTGTACATGTTCCGCAAGTGCAGCTCAAACGACATCTCCTGAACGCGGAGCGTATAGGAGGGGTAGATGTACTTGACCAGCGCCATCATCAGCGTCGTTTTGCCCGACCCTTGCGAGCCGGTAATCGCCGTGATCCGACTCCCCTTCATCAAGTACTTCAGCAGCCCGATCGGCAGATCGGCGTTCTCCCCTTGGATCAAGCTTTCAAGCACGGCGCTCTTAACATCGAACTTGCGGACGAAGAACGCCCAGGTTTCCGCAAAAGGCGGGCGTACCACAACAACCCTGGAGCCGTCCTTCATTTCGTTGACTTTATACCCGTTCGCCTCGGACAATTGGCCGGGCAGATTGAACTTATAAATATTTTGGCAGACCCGTTTCAATTCGGCCTCGCTGCCGAAGGACAAAAACGACAAACGGATGCTTTTCCCCTTGTAAAATATCCAAATGCTGTCCCATGAACGGGATACCTGCCTGCCGTCTTCATCCCATCGGGTTTCATGGCGACCGGGTTCATCGTCCGCGGCCGAGCCTAACCATATCGAGCTGTCGCCCGGAATTCCGCTGACTCCTCCGCTGACTCCGTCGATCCGCTGTTCGCGGATGACGTCGATCACCGAGAAGCCTTTATACATTTGGTAGACTCGCTGCACAACCAGGTCCAGCTTCTCCTGAAAAGAGAGAAGACGGTATTCACGGTAAAATACAACATCCACATCATCGGCGTTGATTTCATAGATATCCGCCTCCTCCTCATCCGGCGACGGTTTAGGCGAATCGAGTTCATATTCCTCGATCAAAGCGGTAAGAGCTTCGGCTCCGTGTCTTTGTCCATACAAATACAACACGATTTCAAAACGGTCCTGCGGCGAGAGCTTCTCCCGGTTACGAAAAGGAATGATATGATCGATATTATGTTCGGTAATGCCGTATCCGCTAACCAGGAGATCGCGAATATAGGACTTTACGTACTGTTTATCCCTCTGATCTCCGAAGGTGCAGCCGCGCAGCGCCTGTCTGAGCTCGGCCCTGGCCTTCACTTTCCTCGTCCACGCCTCCTCGCTCATCCCCCATTCATTCGTCGGGTTGCGGCTTAATTCGTGGATTTGATGCTTGACATAGTCCACCAGTTCGCCGAAGGCATACGGATCGCGGGACGGTGGCGGCTTCACCGCACCTTCCTTCGAACTGCGTGCTCTTAACCATAAGCAAATCAGACAAATGGCAAGCAAACTTACAATTCCTAACGCATTCTCGGCCCATTGATCCAAAATCAAGCCCCCTTTTCGCTGCGGAGCAATCCCGGTTTGCGGCCCGCCATCTCATATAAGCCCAGGCAAAATTTGCTCAGCCCGTCCAGCGGCCCGTCTTTCGGTTTTCCTTTGCGGTGGATAAGACTGCTTAACCGGATATGCTTCAAAATATTACCGTTATTCCAGGCATCCATAAATTCGGTGCTGTAGGGAATGCCGTAGATCGGAAGCTTGCAGCCGAAGCGCCGCTTGATATTTCCGGCCGTCCAGTGGGAAGCCGGGTCATAATGGTGAAGCAGAATTCCGTCGGCAAATGTTATCTCCCGGTTCCGCTCCCTATACTCTTCAAAGAACCGCTCCAGCTCAAGCCGGTTTTGGCGCAGCACGGGAAAGTGCATTTCCTTGCCCTCCCTATACGGGGCCCTTTCCGGCTCCCTTAGCTCTGACGCATCCGACCGGGTAAAGACGGAATCATAGGCCTCTTCGGCAACCGAATATAGCAGGGACAGGCTTCCATTACGTTCGGCGATTTCCCGCTCCTGCCGCCCCTCAGGCGAAAAGCCGGGCACAAGGTCCAATTTGCCGGCGATCGCCGGGTAGGTGTAATCCTGGAAATTCCCTTTGCTTAGCCGCTGATTGGCGGCCAGACGCAGCAGCGCATCCATGCCGGATTCGGCCACCGGGGAAGCGGAATCGGTGCTCCCGCCTGCATACCGGCTCCCGCTGCGGCTGCCAACCCCCGCCTCGACGCCTTTTCCGGCCGATTCTTCATTGACCAGCAGAACCCTGCCCGCGAACATCAGCGCCGTACAGATCGCGGCGGAAGCGGCCAGCTCCGCCGAACTGCCGTGCCCGTAATCCCAGCAGACGATCTTGCTCATGCCCTCCTCCTTTCCGCGTGCCTGAGCGCCCGTTTCGTTTCGGGAGCGCTCCAGCCCGCGAGGTCGGCGACCAGCGTCAGCAGCGCATTTTTGTAAGCTCTGGAAATCCGGCCGATGCTGATCGTTTGTGCATGCTCGTTTTCCATTTGCAGCGCCTCGTTCGACTCGCTCCAGGGGATTTTGATATAGTCCCTGTTCCACCGGATCGGCAGTTCCTCCATGTAACCCAAGATATAATCGGCTGTGAGAAAGCTGTCCAACGTGCGGACAAACACGGGCCGAACGGCCATGTTCGCAAGCTGCGGCCATCTGTTCAGCAGGTGACCGAACCATTGGGCGCTGCACTCCACTTCATACCGATCGTAGGTCGTAACCCATAAGACAGCGTCGGCACGCTCCCAAAGCCCGCAAGACCCGAATTGCAGCATTTCCGTATCATACAGGCAAAAGTCGTACGATGCCGTGTCCGCGGCGCCGATACCGTCCGCAATATCAAAGCCGCCAAACTCCGTCACAGGCAAAGCGGGTTTTCCGTTTCCCGTCAAGATCCGGTACTTTCTACCGTCGGTCATATCGACCAGCAAAGCCTTCCTCCCCGCACCGGACAGCACCTTGCACATATAGAGCAAAAGATCCCGCTTATCGCTCTTTCCGGCAAAAATCCAGCTCTTCAATTCATCCGCTCCTTTCATTCCGGGGCATCCATGACAAATTGCCCATCATCGCCGCCATTACCCGGAGATGCCGCGGCCTCCGCCTGGAGTCCGGCAAACTCGGCGGCCGCCTGGGACGACATCCCGGCGAGATCGGCTTCCAATCCGGCACGAGCCGATTGGGTTAAAGCATGCTCGGCACGCTCCACGATATTCGGATCTTTCTTGATCAGCTGCAACACCGCCTCATTGACCGGATAGGTCGGAACCGCCTCGACCTGCAATCCGGGCTCCACATACAGCAATGCGTATATCGAAGCTTTATGCATGTATGCATCGACGATCGCGCTCGAGAGCGACAAGATTTCGGCTTCGTTTAATGTCGTCGTAACCGTACCGGAGGAGGAAAGCTTGCCGACCTTTTTCTTGGACAGCAAAATATAGTCCTGTCCGGTCGGAAACTGGATCCGGATATCGATAAAATCTTGCTCCCGCAGCGCCGCCGGAAGCTGGATAAATCCCATTTCCCGGTAGCGCAGATCGTCGGATGCCGGCTCCTCTTCGTAGAGCAGCGTATCGGTGAGCAATGTATTCGGGGCGAGGGTCAGCTTCGCTATTTTTCCGGCGATCGAGTCCCGCGACTTCACCAAATCCGCCGGAACGCTGCCTTCCGGCAGTTCAACCGGAATGACATCTCCGCTCCCAATCACATGGCCTGCCTTAATCTCTCGGGCGGGTGCCCAGCCTTGAACCGTCTGACGGTCCTTGGCTTCCTTGAGCCCCCGGATTTCCTCTTCCAGCCTTTGCCGAACTTCCAGTCCGGCCGCATTCATCTCCTTGTTATGCACAAATGTATATCCGCCGACTGCCAGCGCCGCAATCAGGGCGCCGAGCAGTCCGGCATAGAGCAGCTGTTTGGTCCGCCGCCTGAGTCGGAACATTCAATCGCTTCCTTTCCTGTTTCTTCGCTTCCATCGCAAACGACTTCTCTCATGGAACATAAGTTGCGGCAATACGGCTCCGCAAGCTTCAGCAAGCGCCTCCTCCGTCTCCCTTCCGGGAGCGAATGGCTCGTATTCGACCGGCAGGGCGTATATGTGTCGCGTTCCCATAAGTTTACGCATCGTCCTGACCGTTTCCGGCGAAGCAAGCGGGATGCAGCATATCCAATTGCGCCGGCCGGATACCGTACCGCTCCCGTCCGTACGGAGCGTCAAATCCTCGCGCCGCCATTCCGCCGCCGAACCGACAAGAATGGAAAGATCGGCCCGGGCGAACTCCTCCGCAAGCTCTTTGCGTCCGCTGGACCCCAAATCCAAAATAATGAATGCATATCCTTCGGAGAAGAGCGTAAGTAGCTCCGCACGGGATGGAGCCCGTATATAATCGACGCCGCGAAAGCGAAAGCGCCGCATTCCCGCAGCTTCTTCTGCGGCGAATCCCTCTTCCGCAAGCCGTGCGATACGCCGAAAAGCGCCGGATTTCGCGTCCATCTCAACCGTGCAGACCCTGCCGCCGCGGCGCAACAGCGTATGAGCCAAAACAACCGAGGTATGCGTTGCACCCGCCCCCGGAGCGGCTCCCATCACCGCGATGACGGAAGACCGTGCGGGTGCGGTTCCTCCGTTTACCGGACGTTTCGCCGCAAAATCCTCTTGCTTTGATCCGCCCGCAGCCAGGGAGGCGGCGATCCGCCCGAACGCCTCCCTCGTCTCCGCCGCGTTTTGAAAACGGCACTCGGGTTCGGTTTGAAGCAGCCGCGAAACGGCCGGTTCCAACGGCAGGAATCCTCTTCGGCGGAATTCCGCTTTCGACTCGTCGCCCCAGGAGGTAAATTTGCACCCGGTTCCCAAATACAACAGCACGGCGCCTAACGAATATAAATCCGCCCTCCCGTCGGTCTGCCTTCCCCCGTAATGCTCCGGCGAAGCAAAGCCGATCGTTCCGAGCTTCACCGTATCCTCCGTCACCTGCCGTTTGTATCTGCGCGCAATACCAAAGTCGACGAACCGGATCTCGCCTTTGCCGTCGATCAGCAGATTGGAAGGCTTCAAATCCCGGTGGATGATCGGCGGCCGAAGACCGTGCAAATAATCGAGTCCCTCGCAGATTTGCTTGCCGAACCCAGCCAGCATCAGCGGGCTTAGTGCTTTCCCCAGCTTCATCGCATATCGGTCGAGATGCTCTCCCTCCACATAATCCATCACCATGTACGCGCAATCACCGTCCTCTATCCGGAAAAAATCGGCGATCCGCGGCAGTCGGTGATGATTCAAGGCGATCAAGAGCGCGGCTTCTTCCGCCAGCCTGGCTACAAGCTCGGCCGAGATCGAGCTTTCTTTAATAGCCCAGTGCTTACCGGGCAGCTTCAAATCCGATGCAAGATATACCCGGCTCATGCCTCCCTCCCCGATGATTTGTTCTATCTTGTACCGGCCCGCCAATATTCCCCCGCGTTCATATCGGGGCTTAAACGCCAAGGCAATTCCCCCTTTCCGGACACAAAAAAGGGAAAGTCTCCGATGTCTCCCTCCGGCAATAAGCCGAAAGACCGACAGGGGATACTTTCCCTTGCGTCAAATTGATTTGTATAATTTTGGAATCAGTATAGAACAAATGTGCAGCCGCTGTAAAGCATTTTTTTCGCAAATTTTAATTCATGACGTTAATATTTAATCATATATAATGTAATCTCATCGCGGTTGTGAAACAATTGCTTGGCCCGTTGCACCTGTAGCCGCGCCTCCTGAAACATGCCGGTCACTTCCTGGATCAGCGCCATCGGCTTTTTGCCCAGCAGCTTCACAGTCACCACGGCCGTACCTCCGGGGACGAGCGCATAGAGCAAATCCGCGACCATCCTCGCCGTCAATTTCGGACTCCAGCTCATATCGCAAACCAAAAGGTCGAACTGGTTCTCCCGGAATTTCACGCTGGCCGCATTCTTCCGCACATGAGTCAGGCGCGGAGAAGCCAGTACATCCGGATGCAGCTTCGCCGGATCCACCGCCGTGACCTTTAAGCCGCGCTCCAGCAGAAACGAAGTCCACCCCCCCGGAGCGGCTCCGATATCCAGCGCTTCATGAAAAGCCGCGAAATCGATGCCGAACACGGCTTCCGCCTCCAAAAGCTTGAATTTGGCTCTGGATATTTGGCCTTCTTCCCTTTGAAAGCGGATCGCCCCGCCATTCCAATCGGACAAATTCGCCTCGGGTACGTTCACTCCGGCATAAACCGCGTCCTTAGCCGCAAATACGGAGACAATGAGATCGGAAGCTCTCACCGCGAACTCCGCGTCAAGCTCCGCAAGCCCTTCTTGGATCGCATCTTTTAGTTCCGCCGCGCTGCCGCTCCATAGCGAGCCTTCGGCTTTTCGCGTTTGAATGGCCAGCTTCTTCCCGGCAAGCCTGGAATCGGCCAGCAAAAATTGCAACAAATCTGCGAGCCATTCCCCTTGGGTTATCGGCGTGTCGGAGCGCTCACTTTCATTCGGAAGCTGCCATTCCCATTCGACCAGAAACAGATGCCGCAAAAACATCGGTTCCCGGCGGCTTAATTGTTCGGCGACTTGGAAGGCGGAGGCTTTGAGCGTTGCGGCGAACACTTCACCCGGTACAAGCAGCGTGCTTTTCACCGAACCAAAGGCTCTGCGTAGCTCTTCCTGCGCGTATGGAGCGAACCCGTGATTGGCTGTACATATATATTTGGAGGAAACCTCGGATTCGGCCGGGGTTTCCTGCAGAATCCCGTTGTCTGAATTCAACCCTAGCAACCTCCCGCTTTACGTTCAATCTCATCCAATCGGTCGAACGGAATCGGCCCGTTGTGCAGGATGACATGTTCCGGTTTGTTCTGATATAAAATTTCATACATGCTTTTTTTGCCGTACATGCTTGAGGTATGCAGGTAGATTTCGCGGGCATAAAGCCCTTCCCGTACCATGGCGGCTGCAATGTCCGACCCCGTTTTCTCCCCGGGACCCATATCGAAATCCAGCGATAAAATATCCACTTCCGCAAGCCGTAGCAATTCCAGGCATTCGTCCACCGACCTGGCTAACGTAAAACCGACCGGACAACGCCTGAAGTCGTCCATATAAACATGAATCACATCATTTCTTCCTTTCCGCGAATATTCCCAGCGTCTAAGCTTCCATCCAACGCCCTACCAGTTCTATATCTTCTCTATAGGTTCCGTCTGCACCGGTTTCGCTCTCCAATATGAGCGGCTTCTCCCGGATAGCCTCGGTTTCCAGCAGCCGGCGAAAACCGCTCTCGCCGATATACCCTTGGCCCACCCGGGCATGACGATCTTTGCGGGATAGGTGCGGGTATTTGGAATCGTTCAAATGAACCGCGGCCATAGCGTCCAAATAGCCCAGTTGTTCGGCCTTTGGAACGAAAGCGTCATCTCCTGCGCCGCCCCACATCCCTGCGGCAAACGCATGGCATGTATCCAGGCAGAAACCGATTCTATCCGGCGCTATGGACAGGTTGCGGATCTGAACAAGCTCCTCCAACGTCATGCCCATTCCGCCATGGTCCCCGGCCTGGTTTTCGATCAGCAATTTGGCCTTGCCCTTCCAACCGCTGAGCACTTCATTTATACATTGTATAATATTTTGGTAACCTTGTAAGGGGTTTCTATCCTTATATGTGCCAAAATGAACAACGATTCCCACCGATCCGCAAGCCTCCGCGATCTCCAGATCGTTGCGCAGAGACAGCACCGTGCGCTCGAACTGCCCGCCTTTTTCACCGGGGGTTGCCGCAAGATTGCTCGGATAAGGCGTATGGGCGATGCTCAGGATATCATGCTCGCGGCATAACCGGCGGCAGCGTTCGGCATCCCGCGGATCAAAGGTCTTGACCGTAAGGCTTCGAGGGTTCTTGGGAAAATACTGAAACGCTCCGGCCCCCAGCTGGAGAGCGGCCTCGGCCGCCCCCGCGTATCCGGCTCGGATGCTCAAATGCCCCCCGATCTTCGGCTTAGCGCTCATGTTGGCAGCCCGGGCTATAAAAAACTTTCCGCCCGTTCATCTCGCTTTTCACAATCTTGTCCCCGCAGCGGGGACAAGATTCACCTTCCCGGTCGTAAACGCGGCAAAGCTCATTCGCTCCGCCCGTCAACGTATCGTCCTTCGTGAGCGGCATTTCCATATAACCGCCCGCGTCGGTCATCTCGGTCAGGACGTCGCGCATGGCCCGGTATAGACCGGACAAATCTTCCGCGTTCAGATCTTGCAGCTTTGCCGTCGGTCTCAGTCCGGCGGCAAAGGCGATCTCATCGGCGTAGCAATTGCCGATGCCGGCGATGAGATCCTGATTGACGAGCGCGGTCTTCAGGCTGCCGCGCCGTTGGGACAAGAGGCTTATGAACAACGCTTCGTTCATCTTGCGTCCCAGCGGTTCGGGCCCCAAATGGGACAGCGCATCCTCCGCTTCTTTGGCGCTCAGCAAATGCAAATATCCGAGTCTCAGACCGATAAAATAAAGCACCTGGCCCGAAGCGAACGAGATCTCGATTTGCGTCGACCGCGAAGGCCGGTCATCCCGCGAACCCAAATAAAGCAGTCCGCCGAGCATCAGATGCAGCAGCAGACGGCCCCCGTTGTCCAGGTGGAACAGCAGATGCTTGGCCCGGCGCTCCACAAAGATAATTTTTCTGCCGATTAATTCGTTTATGAAATCAGCCTGCGATAAGTTCAGCGACTTTTCCCGGTTTACGGTTACCCCGGTGATCGGGAGATCCAAAATATGCTTCGATAACTGGATTCTGTAATTTTCCATTTCCGGCAATTCCGGCATGGCTCATCTTTCCTTTCATTTGTACAAAGTAAATATCATCCGCGGCGGACAATGAGTTCTCGGACTTCGTCAAGCGTACGGCAGGTTAAGTCGGGATGGACCCCCGAGGAGGCGATGAAGTCCGGCAAATTGGCCTCGGTCGTTACGCCCGTCAACGTCAGTATCGTCCCGCAGCCGGCATTTATCCCTGCCGTGATATCGGTCAGCATATTGTCGCCGATTACGGCGACCTCTTCATTCCTTAGCCCCAGCCGATCGATGGCATGCTTCATCAAAATGCCGGACGGCTTGCCGATTACGATCGGCTCCACGCCGGAGGCCGCTCGAATGGCGGCCGAAATCGTGCCCGCTCCCGGCATCAGCCCTTCCTGCGATGGAAGCAGGAGGTCCGGATTCGTCAGCACATAACGGGCTCCGCCGATAATCCAGCACGCCGCTTTGGCTAGTTTGTCATATGTAAATGTTCGGTCGATTCCCTGTACGACAAAATCGGGACGTTCCTCATCTAGGATAAGGCCCGCTCCCTGAAGCGCGTCCAGCAGCCCCGCTTCTCCGACCGGAGCCACTCTGGCTCCCGGCCGCAACTCGGCCACATACTCCGCAGCCGCTACGGCGGAGGTGCATACCTCCTCCTCCTTGGCCGGGATACCCATGCCGGTCAAATGGGCGGCCACTTCGGCGGGCGTTCGCGACGAATTGTTCGTGACGAACAAATAGGGAATTCCAGAGCTCTGAAGCTCGGTAATCAGCCTGTCCGCTTGCGGGATCATCCGGCTGCCTTGATATAAAGTTCCATCCAGGTCGATCAAATACGCCTTCCAGGATGCGAGTGTTGTATTCATGTTTGCACCTTCTTTGTACCATTGTACAAATAATAATAAAGGGCAGGCAAATTTCCCGCCCGGACTTTCAACATTTCGTGTCAGAAGCGGAAACTAGAGCGCAGGTATGCGTCGAAAAGCATCGAAGCCGGCCAAATTCATGTTATATTTCATTAGCAAACTTTGCAGCCGGCTGTCACTTCCTGCGCTTTCCCGGAAAATAATTCATGAGCTTCTCATTACGGGATAGAGTTCATGCTCCCTTGCAAGCCGTGTATTCGGGAACACCGCCTCGGCCTCGCGGAGCAAAAGCAGCAATTGATCCTCATATTTATAGCGGGAACTGAAATGGGTCAGATACAAACTTTTGGCTCCCGCTTCATTGGCGATTTCCGCCGCTTGCTTGGCCGTGGTGTGATGATAATCATAAGCCGTTTCCTTCAGTTCATGCAAAAATGTCGCTTCATGCACCAGGGCATCGGCCCCTTCCGCGAGCGGAATTTCCGCCGGACAAGGTCGCGTGTCGCCCAGAATCGTAACGACCCTGCCCCGCTTCGGTTTGCCGAGGACATCCGCCGGAGACAATATGTTGCCCTCGGGAGTCACGATGCTCTCGCCGCGTTTTAATTTGCCGTACAATGGCCCGGGGCGGATTCCGTTTCTCGCCAGCAGGTCGGTGTCCAGCTTGCCCGGCAAATCCTTTTCGACGATGCGGTAACCGTAACTGGCGATGCGGTGATCCAGCTTCGCCGACTCCACCCGGAAGATCTCGTCTTCAAACACGGTGCCGCCTTCATGCTCCACGATATTTAGCTTGTAGTTAATACGCGACTCGCTGAGATCGAGCGCGGTATTTACGAATTTCTTCAATCCCGGAGGGCCGAACAGCGCGAGCGGCGTGTCGCCGCCTTGGTAGGCTCGGCTGGCGAGCAGGCCGGGTAGGCCGAACAGATGATCACCATGCAAATGGGTGATGAAAATGCACTCCAGCTTGCTCAGCTTCAGCGGAGAGCGCAGGATTTGGTGCTGCGTGCCCTCGCCGCAATCGAACAGCCAAAACGAACGGCGCTCGTCCAGCATCCTGAGCGCGAGCGAGGTCACATTCCTTTCCAGGGAAGGCACCCCGGCGTTCGTTCCCATGAAATACAATTCCATCGCACTAACCTCCCGTCTATGTAATCTGTTTATCCCATCAGCATTGCCAAAACCCTCCGATAATTCGGAGGGTTTTGCCCGCTGAAGTGTCTTCTAGTCCTTCTAATCCTGTCCCTGATTTGCTCAAGCTTTGTCCACATTAAAATATTGCGCCTGCGGATGGGCAAATACCATCGCCGATACGGACGCTTCCGGCTCCATCATAAAGCCTTCGGTCAGCTGAATTCCGATATCCTCCGGCTTCATCAGCTCGAACAGCGGTCCCTGGTATTCCAGGTCCGGGCAGGCCGGATAGCCGTAAGACACGCGAATTCCTTGATAGCGCGCGCCATGGCGCTGCTTCATCGTCATCTCTTGCGGATCCGGGAAGCCCCAGATATCGCGCATAATATGATGTACCCGTTCCGCCAGCGCTTCCGCCGTTTCCAAAGCCACCGCCTGCAGCGCATGGGAGCGGAGATAATCTCCTTCTTCCTTCCACTTTGCCGCCAGCTCGCTGACCCCTTGTCCCGCCGTGACGACAAGGAATCCGACATAGTCCATGGTCCCGCTGTCGACGGATTTCAGGAAATCGGCGAGGCACAAGAACGGTTCGACCCGCTGGCGAGGGAAGGTAAACGTATGCAGTACCCGGCTCGTATCCTCGGGATCGTATATGATAATATCATTACCCGAAGACTGGGCCGGGAAAAACCGGTACATCGCCTGAGCCCGTAATATCCCTTTTTCGGTCGCATCCCGTAAAATCCGGTCGACCGTTTCTTTCAAATGCAGCGCCTTCTCGTCCCCCTGGGCGAGCAATTGCTCCACCGAACCGCGCAGACCCAAATGATGGCCGAGCAGCATCTGCATATTAATATAAGGAATAATATGATTGATCGGATAATCCCGCAGCACATGGCGCTCAAGGTCCGGCGGAACGAACACCGGCGCGTCGGCCGAAATGTTGGACCGGACGGCCCGGCTCAATTCCGGCAGGGGAGCCGCCGGCGCTTCCTTCGCGTCCGCCGACTTCTCGGCCTCGATATCCTTGCGGATTTGCTCTCGATGGGAAGGATCCATCAGCTTGTTCGCCAGGTCCAGTCCCTCCATCGCATCTTTGGCATATACGACCAGCCCGTTATATTCGGGGCGGATTCTCGTTCTGGTAAACTTGCGCGTCAAAGCCGCTCCGCCGACCATAATCGGCACCTCGATACCGGCGTTGCGCAAATCCTGCGCGGTTGTCACCATCTGCTGCGCCGATTTGACCAGCAGCCCCGACAAACCGACCGCGTCGGGCAGTTCCTCGCGGCACGCTTCGATAATACGCTCCGGTGGTACTTTTATGCCCAAATTCATAATCCGGTATCCGTTGTTGGCGAGAATGATCTCCACCAGATTTTTTCCGATATCGTGCACATCGCCCTTGACGGTGGCGAGCAGTATTTTACCCTTAACGGAGGATTCGTTCTTTTCCATGAACTGTTCCAGGTAGGCCACAGAAGCCTTCATGACCTCCGCGCTTTG
This sequence comes from Paenibacillus haidiansis, assembly GCF_036553665.1. NCBI lineage: Bacteria > Bacillati > Bacillota > Bacilli > Caryophanales > Paenibacillaceae > Paenibacillus > Paenibacillus haidiansis. The sequence goes on from NZ_JAZHPZ010000007.1 coordinate 133,520, forward strand.
CAGCACCTCGGCCACAATCAGCTCATTGTTATTGAACAGGCGGCCGACTTCCTCCATCCCCGCCATGAGCGGCCCGTTGATGACCTCGAGCGGGCTGTAACGGGTCAGCGCCTCATCCAGATCGGGAATAAGCCCCTCCTTCGTCCCTTCCACAACATACGAGGCAAGCCGCTCTTCGAGTGACAGGTTGACCGTCTTTTCCTGTTTCTCCACCTTTTTATTGCGGAACGCCGCCACAAACGCCGCCAGCGTCTCGTCATTCGTATTGTAAATCAATTCCTCGGCGAGCCGCCGTTCTTCTTCCGGAATCGAGGCGTACCGTTCCACCTTCTCCGTATTAACGATCGCATAATCGAGCCCGGCCTTTGTGCATTCATACAAAAACACGGAATTCAGCACCTCGCGCCCGGCCTCCGGCAGGCCGAAAGACACATTGCTGATGCCCAGGACGGTGTGGCAGGAAGGCAACGCCTCCTTAATGAGCCGGATGCCCTCGATCGTCTCTTTGGCGGAGCCGATATATTGTTCATCCCCGGTTCCAACCGGAAATACCAGCGGGTCAAAAATCAGATCCTCCGCATTCAGACCGTATTTGTTCACAAGCAAGTCATGTGAGCGTTGGGCTACTTGGAGCTTGTCCTCCCGCTTGATCGCCTGGCCGCGTTCATCGATGGTGCCGACGACGACGGCGGCGCCGTATTTGTGAATCAGCGGAGTCACTTTCTCGAACTTCTCTTCCCCGTCCTCAAGATTAATGGAGTTAATTATCGATTTGCCCTGACAGTAGCTTAAGGCCAGATCCAGTACCTGCGGGTCGGTCGTGTCGATCATTAACGGCACTTTCACCTTCTTCACCACGAGTTCGAGAAAACGTTTGATATCCTCGGCCTCATCCCGGTCGGGATCCTGGACGCAGACATCAATGACCTGGGCGCCGTTCTTGACTTGGGCACGAGCGATCTCCGACGCTTCCTCGTATTTGCCTTCGACGATCAGCCGTTTGAATTTCCGCGATCCAAGAACATTTGTTCTCTCTCCGACCATATACGGCCGGTTGGCCGATTCGACGTATACCGGATCGATCCCGGAGATGGCGGGCGGATGGGTCCCCGCGATGACGCGCGGTTTGAACTCCCTAAGCTTGTCGGCCATCGCCGCGATATGCGCCGGGGTCGTACCGCAGCAGCCTCCGGCGATATTCAGCCAGCCCTGCTCCGCAAAAGCCGCCAGCTTGCTGGCCAGCGAATCGGGGGATTCGTGATAATTCCCGTTTTCGTCAGGCAGTCCGGCGTTGGGGTAACAGCTTACCCCGGTTTTCGCCATTTCGGCCAAGGTACGGATATGATCGCGCATAAATTCCGGGCCTGTCGCACAGTTTAAACCGACCGACACGGGCTTTAAGTGCTCCAGTGAAATATAGAAGGATTCGATGTTTTGCCCGGCCAGCGTCGTTCCCATCGGTTCGATCGTGCCGGAAATCATCAATGGAAGCTTCCGTCCGGCCGCGTCGAAAGCGCGGCTGATCCCGATGCTGCCGGCCTTTACGTTCAAAGTATCCTGCGACGTCTCGAGCAAAAGCGCATCCACGCCGGCGTCAATCAATGCCGCGGCCTGCTCTTCATAGCTGTCAATCAATTCCGCAAACGTAACCCCGCCGGTAACGGAGAGCGTCTTCGTTGTCGGACCCATCGCCCCGATCACGTACCGCGGGCGTTCGGGGGTGCTGTATTTGTCCGCCGCCGCAACCGCCAGCCGCGCCGCCGCGAGATTAATTTCGCGCGCCCGGTCCGAAAGCCCGTATTCCGCAAGCACCACGGAAGTGCCGCCGAAGGTGTTCGTCTCGATCAGATCGGCTCCGGCTTCGAGATATTTTTCATGGATAGCTTGTATAATATCGGGGCGTGTCAGGACCAATATTTCATTGCAGCCGTCCAGCTCTTCCCCGCCGAAATCGTCGGGCGTCAGGTTCTCCTGTTGGATCATGGTGCCCATTGCTCCATCTAGGATCAAAATTCGTTCTTGCATTATGGATTCGAGACTTGGCTTACTCATGATCGATTCCCTCCCGTAAAACGTTAAGAATTAGTTTATCAGAATAAAGCGTTGAAGGAAAGGGACAATCTGAAATAGCAAAAAGGCCATCGCATCCATCCGGGCGGACAGAGGACAGCCTTATTTGCCGTTATCGTATTAATTCTTGTATCTATTCAATAACCGTAAACTCGGCGGAAGGCATCGAATGCTGATCTTTGGCGGTGACATGGGAGATAACGTGATAGGTTCCCGGATCATCGAAGGTGGCTTCCAGAACGTAATTGCCTTCTCCGGCACTTTGTACAGATTCCATGCTGTGGTCGTCCTCGCTGTCTCCATCCTTCCAAAATTCAAACATCACTTCTTTGGCATCGTCCACTTCCTCGCCTTGATAAGTGACTTTAGCCGTAAATTTCACTTTCTCGCCGGTTTGAATTTCTTGCGGAGCCACTTCGAGCTGTACCTTGATCGGCTCCAAATTATTATTGGCGGATGCGCTTGCCGAGTCGCTCCCGTTCTTGCCGCATCCGCTCAGAAGCAGTAACGGCAACGCCAGGCCGGCAAGCAACAGATTGAACCTTTTCACGCTGCTCCTCCTCTCATCATCTTCTTGCAAAACTATCGCTTTTTAATTAATCCGATGAATTATCCAATGATCGTAATTACGAAAGCTCTTTAATGATCTCGTGCAATTGCGACAAATGCTTTATTTCATAATCGGGCACGATTTCATCATTGCGCGTCTTTCCTTCGCGATTGACCCAAATTGTTGTCATTCCCACGCTGAGTCCGCCGCGGATATCGGTCGTCAGCTTGTCGCCAACCATCAGGGCTTCTTCCGGCTTGACGTCTAGCCGTTCCAGCGCATGTCGGAAAATCGAGACGTCCGGTTTTCCTTTGCCAAAAGTGCCGGAGATGACAATCTCATCAAAATATCCGGCCAATTCCGGTACGCCGTCAAGCTTCTCCTGCTGCAGGGCCGGGCAGCCGTTTGTGAGCAGCAGCAGTTTTACGGTCCCTTTCAGCTCCTGAAGAATTGTAAAAGTTTCTTCATATACATGCGGCCGCGCCCGCCGCTCTCTGCCGAACTGCTCGGCCAGATTGCCCGCCAGTTCTTCATCATCCACGCCAAGGGCGAGCAGCCCGCGGCGCCAGGATTCTTTACGGTAGATCGGGGCAAACTGTTCCAGCTTGCGGAACTCCGGCTGCTCGCCGGCGGAGAAATTGGCCCACAAGCCTTCAAAAGGATTAATCCCGATCATTTGCGTGAATGGATAAGTTTCATATGATTCGTACAGTTCTCTCGCTTCCTTGCGAACCGCCGTCTCCAGCTTGTCCGGGTCGATACCGGCCGCGTCCCGTGCGGTAAAGCAAGTAGCCTCGAACGCCTCTCTTACGCTTCTCTCATCCCATAACAAAGTATCGTCCAAATCAAAACATACCGCCTGGATCGCCATCTCTTTCTCCCTTTCCAAAAAAGTTAATCGTAAACCGTGAAAATCTCTATCGGTTATTTCCGCTCAAATGGAACATGATGCACTTTGGCATATTGCTCCAGCCGCTCGCCCATAGCTTCCGTATCAAACCGGTTCCGCAAATGATAGAACACCCAATTGCTGTCTTTGCTCTTCGGCACGATCGTCACTTTGCTGCGGTCGACCGTGATTTTGCTGACATTGGCCGCTTCCAGAAGTTTGTCCCGATTGTATTTGGAGGTGTAAAGCCAACCTTTGTTGATCCGAAGATAAGGCCGTCTGAGGAAAAGCGTCAAGGCCAAAATGAGATACAAAACAATCGTCAGCCAAAAGATGACCGAATTGACTTCCGAAGCGCTGCCCATTAAGCCGACGACGGCATACAGGGCGGCCAGCAGCACTAACACAACCGGCAGAATCAGGTTGCGCCCCTTAAATACTTCGCCGTCCCCTTTGGGTCCGAGCGCCGTACGAGGATTTTGACCGCTGCGTCCCCGGGTCACATTGGGGCCTTTTCCTTTTTTGTTCATTCGAATCTGATTGCGTTCTACCTTTCTGTCAAACGAAGCCATGCTTTTTCCTCCTAGAAAAATGTTAGGTTATGTATGCGGGCCTTGCGGCCAGCTTGTTATTTATCCACGATTTCAATCGATTCGAGCTGCTGGCGGAAATTCTTCCGTATATTTTGCAAATACGTTTCCCGCAATTGGGCCCGTTCCAGCTTCTCATCCTCCGTCAATCCCTCTTGTTTGTTCTTGCGGGCCAATTCATTGATGCGGTTGACCAAAGCATCTATATCCATGGTTTTCCTCCTGTTTCTTCGAATAATATTTAAACTAGGCAACAATTCTTACTTTGACATGAGAAAAAGAGCTTGTCAAGGCGAGTTATCCTTGAAACCAAGCTCTTCATCGTGCATTCAAACAGTAATATGCTGACACCGAATAACTATGACGGATTAATCGGGCAAAATCAGGGTATCTCCCGCTTTAATATCGCTGGTAGTTAGACCGTTAAACCGCTTAATGGCTTCAACATAAACTCTGGTGTCCTTCCCGCGCGGCTTGTGGTCTACGGCGATTTCCCATAGAGTGTCGCCCGGAACCACTACGATTCTGGCTTCCTCAGTACCGCTATGATTCTCCGATGACGAAGCAAACGCGGTCACAACCCCCGTTCCCGTTACCGTCAATACAACCAGCAGCACCGCAAACGTGATTAATCTTCTGCTCATGGCCTTGCCCGCCAAGCGCTCCCTCAAGATCTTAGTCGACTTCGGTTGATCATAGATACTTTGGTATGTACTATATTTAAGCATTTCGCATCACTCCAAACAAATGTTCTTATTTCTTGTTCTCAATAATAACACGAACACTTGTTTGTGACAATATCTTTTTCGAACAATTGTTCCCACTTTTTTTGACAAGTAAGGATTTCTTCTAGAACTTATGTTTGTACGAACTGCAGTTCTATGTTATAATTTTTCCAAACGTTACTAATGGGGTTGATAATTGTTATGTCCAAGGTATCCAGCCGTCAGCAGGCTATACTAGAATTCATACGCAATGAAGTCCGATTGAAAGGCTACCCTCCTTCCGTACGCGAAATCGGGGAGGCTGTTGGACTAGCTTCCAGCTCTACCGTACACGGCCATCTTGACCGCTTAGAGAAGAAAGGCTTCATCCGCCGCGACCCTACGAAACCGCGAGCCATTGAACTCTTGGGTCAAGACGACGAAGATTCGGCCGGATTGTTCACGCATAGCGTGGCACGGGTCCCTGTCGTCGGCAAGGTCACAGCGGGTATGCCGATCACGGCGACCGAGAACATAGAAGATTATTTCCCGCTCCCGCAGCATTACGCCGCAGACGGGGAAATATTCATGCTTTCCGTCGTGGGGAACAGCATGATCGAGGCCGGGATTCATAACGGCGACTACGTCATCGTAAGACAACAGCAAACCGCCAACAACGGCGACATCGTGGTGGCGATGACGGAAGACGACGAGGCGACGGTCAAAACTTTCTATAAAGAGAAAGACCATATCCGCCTGCAACCGGAGAACCCTACCATGGAGCCGCTTCGTTTGAAGCGAGTTACTATTCTCGGCAAGGTCGTCGGCTTGTTCCGCGATTTGCACTAATTGAATAATCCATAACGAAGAGGCTTCCTTATTCCGAAGGCAGCCTCTTTTGTCGGTCTGCAAATGACCTTTCCTTTAATCTTTTAACTCCCCGAATGCTTAAGACACTTGAAAAAATCAGCCGCATCTGTTTTTTAGCCAATTCCGATTCATCCCTACCCGTTCTCCGCGCCATAATTTCTTTAGCCATAATCTGCGTCTATGGTATTTCTTCAGGGCAAGCACCATTTCCATCAGCTCCTTGACCTTATCTTCCCCAATCGCAACCAAATCATGGTATGGAATTTTATGTAATATTCTTTGTCTATTGTTCTTTGGCTATTTATGTTTCTGCGGCAACTTGCCGATAACAAATATGTAGTTCACATACGCGCAAGGAGGTGTGCATTCTGGATATTCCCGCACTTTCCATAGGCTTGTCGCAAAGCCGGATTCAGCAGGCCGTCAGCATTTCCGTATTAAAGATGTCCACGGAGATGGCGGCGGTCGACGGACAGGCTCTGACCAAAATGATGGAGCAGAGCGTCCAGCCCAACCTGGGCGGAAATATCGATATCAAGGCTTAAAAAGAAAAATAAAGGCTTCCGGAGAAGCCTTTATTTTTCACCCTTGCAATAAAAATCCCCTGAAGCCTACGGCCCCAAGGGATTCCTCGATTAATACAGCGTCATATATTGGTCGCGTTCCCATTGATGCACTTGCGTGCGGAACATGTCCCATTCGATTTCTTTCAGTTCGTAGAAATGAGTCAGCGCATGATCGCCGAGCGCTTCGGTAATAATCTCGCTGCGGATAAGTTCATCAAGAGCTTCCTTCAAATCTGCAGGCAAGCTTGGAATTCCTTCTTCCACGCGCTCTTCTTCGGACATTACGTAAATATTGCGGTCGATCGGGGCAACGAGCGGCAGCTCTTTCTTGATGCCGTCCAAACCGGCTTTCAGCATGACCGCCAAAGCAAGGTACGGGTTGGCCGCCGGGTCCGGGTTGCGGACTTCGACGCGAGTGCTCAGACCGCGGGAAGCCGGAATACGGATCATCGGACTGCGGTTGCTCGAGGACCAAGCCACATAACAAGGGGCTTCGTAGCCAGGTACGAGACGCTTGTACGAATTGACCGTCGGGTTCGTCACAGCCGCGAAAGCGCGGGCATGCTTCAAGATCCCCGCCATGTAATGGCGAGCTTCCACGCTCAGACCCAGCTCATCGCTCTCGTCATAGAACGCATTCTTGTCCCCTTTGAACAGGGATTGGTGACAGTGCATTCCGGAACCATTGACACCGAACAGCGGCTTCGGCATGAATGTCGCATGCAGGCCATGCTGACGGGCGATCGTTTTCACGACAAGTTTAAAGGTTTGAATCTGGTCGGCCGCTTTAATCGCGTCCGCATATTTGAAGTCGATTTCGTGTTGGCCTGGGGCAACCTCATGGTGGGAGGCTTCGATTTCAAAGCCCATTTCTTCCAGAGTCAGCACGATTTCGCGGCGACAATTCTCCCCGAGGTCGGTCGGAGCCAAGTCGAAATAACCGCCCTGGTCGTTCAGCTCGAGCGTCGGATTGCCCTTCTCGTCGGTTTTGAACAAGAAAAATTCCGGTTCCGGACCGACGTTCATCGCGGTATAGCCCATTTCTTCGGCTTCTTTCAAAGCGCGCTTCAGGATACCGCGCGGATCTCCGGCGAACGGCGTGCCGTCCGGCATGTACACGTCGCAGATCAAACGGGCGACACGGTCTTCGGTTACCCACGGGAAAATGACCCAAGTGTCGAGGTCCGGATACAGATACATATCCGATTCTTCGATCCGCACATATCCTTCGATGGACGAACCGTCGAACATCATTTTGTTATCAAGCGCCTTTTCCAATTGGCTGAGGGGAATTTCGACATTTTTAATCGTGCCGAGCAAGTCGGTAAACTGCAATCGGATAAAGCGGACATTTTCTTCTTTGGCGATACGCAAAATATCTTCCTTTGAGTAACTCAAACTAACCTCTCCTATCTCTTATATTTTGAAAAAGCGGGACAATTCTCCCTGGATCAACGAGACCTGACCCGGTCTCTTCCCGGTTACGAGCTGCTGTTTAAGCATACGATAAAGTTGGGAATCCGTCATCTCTTTTCTTTTCTCTTCCGTATCCTTCGTGATCACGGTGGCCTCTTGCGAGTCCTTGGTCATCGGGTTCATGACCTGCTTGATTCCGGCGATATTGACGCCCTTGTCGATCAAGCCTTTAATCTCAAGCAAGCGCTCGACATCATTGAAAGAAAACATCCGCTGGTTCCCCGAAGTACGGGCGGGTACAATCAGTTGATGCTGTTCATAATAACGAATTTGCCTAGCCGTTAAATCCGTAAGCTTCATTACGATTCCAATCGGAAACAAGGCCATATTTCTGCGAATTTCGTCACTCATCGCTCTCAACCTTCCAGTTAGATAATCATAATTATATTCTATGTAAACTATCCTAACATGTCAAGACCTATGTTAGAAAACTTACAGAACATATTACATGACTATTATATGATAGAGGAAATCTCTGGATTATATAGTGAAAAACTCTGTCCTTCTCAGAACAATTTTCTGTCTTTCATTGTCTGCAAAGCTGTCAAAAGGCCGAATTTGACGTGAGAGTATGTCAACCCGCCCTGCATATATGCGGTATAAGGCGCGCGGATCGGCGCATCCGCCGACAGTTCCAGGCTTCCGCCTTGAATAAATGTACCAGCGGCCATTATGACCGGGTGTTCGTACCCCGGCATGTCCCAAGGTTCGGGAACGACATGCCCGTCTACCGCCGCGGCCCGCTGGATGCCCTGAACGAAGGCGATCAGCTGCTCGGGACCGCTGAACGAGATCGCCTGAATCAGATCGGTACGCGGCGCGTCCCAGCGCGGCCGGCTGTCAAAGCCCGCGCGCTCGAATACGGCCGCGGCGAGGACCGCGCCTTTGACGGCTTGTCCCACCGCCGTCGGCGCCAGAAACAATCCTTGATAAATGCCCCGGGTCGTGCCGAGCATCGCCCCGACCTCCGCCCCGATTCCCGGGGCCGTCAATCGGTAGGAAGCCAGCTCCACCAGCCTCGCGCGTCCGCAAATGTAACCGCCCGTCTCGGCCAGGCCGCCGCCGGGATTCTTGATCAGCGAACCGGCGATCAGGTCGACCCCCACCTGGGTCGGCTCTCGCTCTTCCGTAAACTCGCCGTAACAGTTGTCGACGAATACGATGCAGTCCGGTTTCAGCTCCTTCACTCTGGCGACCATCTCACCGATTTGCGCCACAGTGAAGGAATCCCTCCAATCATAGCCTCGCGACCGCTGAATGCCGATGACTTTCGTCCGCTCGTCGATCTTGGAAGCCACCGTCTCCCAATCAATCGTCCCGTCTTCCAGAAGCGCGGCTTCATTGTAACGGATGCCGAAATCCTGCAGGGAACCCGTGCCGTCCCCAGGTTTGCCGATCACCTTGTGCAATGTATCGTAAGGACGTCCGGTGATGTACAGAAGACCGTCGCCCGGTCTGAGCACTCCGAACAAAGCGGTGGCGATCGTATGCGTGCCGGAGGCAAAATGCGGACGCACCAGCGCCGCCTCCGCCCCGAATACGTCGGCATAAACGAGATCGAGCACTTCACGCCCCCGATCGTTATAGGCATAGCCCGTTGACCCGGCAAAATGATAATCGCTCACTTGATGTTTCTGAAACGCCTCAATCACTTTCCATTGATTGCGGTCGACGATGGAGTCGATTTCGCGGAATTTTGCTTCCGCCTGGCGCTCCGCCTCTTCGATCCACTTTACGATTTCCGCTGAAAATGCCGTCATGTTGTCTTACCTCTCCCTTATATACGCGTTCAAAAAAGCCGCAGTTTCAACCCGGCTTATCAAACTGTTTCTTTTCGCTAATTTGCTAATTCGCTAACCACCATGTATTATCTATTGCCTAAGCTGTTCCCCTTCCTCCGGAACCGCGTAGGGGGCCAGCAGATGACCGAATTTCTCATAGTCGCCGCGGTTGATATCGATCGAATAGACGATATCGTCTTCGTCGTACTTCTGGCCGATCACCTCGCCGACCCGATACAGCACCGGAGTCAGGTCGCCCCGACCCGCCGGAATCCGGAAAGATCTAAGGCCCCCGGAAAGCTTGCGCTGCACCGCCTCGCGGATCAATTCCAGATCGGGTTCGCGCAGGGCGCTGATCTTCAGCGCATCCTTCCCTGCGGGGAGCAGCTCAAGCTGCTTCGGGCCGCACAGATCGATCTTGTTGAAAAGCACGATCTGCGGCTTGTCCCCCGCTCCAAGATCATCCAAGATCCGCCCGACGACCTCCATCTGTTCCCGGCGCATCGGCGAGGAAGCGTCAACCACGTGCAGGATCAGATCGGCTTCGTTCGCTTCCTCCAGCGTCGCCCGGAACGCGGCGACCAGATCGTGCGGCAGGTTCTGAATGAATCCGACCGTATCGGTCAGGACGACCTCTTTGCCGCCGGGCAGCTTCATGACCCGCGAAGTCGGATCCAGCGTGGCGAACAGCCGGTTCTCGACGAGCACGTCGGCCTCGGTAAGCGCCTTCAGCAGCGTGGACTTCCCGGCGTTCGTATACCCGACAAGCGCAACCTGTACCGCGCCGTTTTCCTGACGGCGCGCGCGGTGGAGCCGGCGGTGCCGGGTCACCTCTTCAAGCTGGCGCTTCAGCTCGCCGATCCGGCGGCGGATATGGCGGCGGTCCGTCTCCAGCTTGCTCTCGCCGGGACCGCGCGTACCGATGCCGCCGCCGAGGCGGGACAGATTGCGGCCGTGTCCCGCAAGGCGCGGGAGCAAATAGGTGAGCTGTGCCAGCTCCACCTGGATAATGCCTTCCCGCGTCTTGGCCCGCTGCGCAAAAATATCGAGAATCAGCTGGGTACGGTCGATGATCTTCGCATCCAGAATTTCCTCCAGATTGCGCACCTGGGCCCCCGACAGCTCCTGGTCGAAAATGGCCGTATTCGCGTCGTAATCGTCCATCAGATCGCGGAGCTCCAGCACCTTCCCCTTGCCGATAAAAAAGCGCGGATCCGGTTTGTCCCTCGTTTGGACCAACCGGTCCGCCACTTCGACTCCGGCGGTTTCGGCGAGCTGAAACAATTCCTCCAGCGAATATTCCGGGTTATGCCCGCTTTGCTCCACCTCCGCCGTAATCAGGCTGACCAGCACCGCCCGATCAGGTATAACCGAGTTCGTATCGTATAGCGTCTTTGGCATTCTATCGTTCACGGCTCCTTATTTCTTATCCAGCTTCAAATCCTCCGTACGGATCGTCATCAGCTCCAGCTTGCCCGGAGTACCCCCGCTGTATTGATTGAGCAATCGGACCGCCTGCTGGCGGATCGACCGCTCGATGATGTTGCGCACATGCCTGGCGTTGCTGAACAAATGCTCGCTTTCGCATTTTTCCCGCAGCAGGTGCTGCTGCAATTTGAGTATCGCCTGCGGCATCAGTATATAATCGCGCTCTTTGACCATCCCTTCGGCGATTTGAATCAACTGATCGATCGTATAATCCGGGAAATCCATCTGAATCGGAAAGCGCGAAGGCAGACCGGGGTTGGTCGCCAAAAAATAATCCATTTCATCAGAATACCCGGCCAGAATCAAAATAAACTGATTTTTCTGATCCTCCATCGCTTTAACGAGCGTATCGATCGCCTCTTTGCCGAAATCCTTCTCCCCGCCGCGGGCGAGACTGTAGGCTTCATCTATGAAAAGCACGCCGCCCAGCGCTTTTTTGACCAGGTCCCGGGTCTTTTGGGCGGTATGCCCGATATACTCCCCGACCAGGTCGGCGCGCTCCACTTCGATCAGATGCCCTTTGCTCAGCACGCCCATCTTTTGGAACATTTTCGCCACAATGCGGGCCACGGTCGTTTTTCCGGTTCCCGGATTGCCTTTGAATACCATATGATAGACTTGCGCCCCGGACAGCAGCCCCGCCTCCGAGCGCATCGTCGCGATTTGCAGCAGGGCGAAAATCTCGTACATCAGCTCTTTTATATGATCCAGCCCGACCAATCCGTCCATTTCCTTTTGCAATTCGGCGAACAAGCCTTGCTGCGGGGTGCTCTTCGCCTTCGTCAAACCTTCGCTCTCGGGCACGCTCTGCGAAACTACCGGCGGCTCGGAGCTGCGGAGAATCACATTGATCTGTCTGGAGGGTCTTTCCTCGGGCGAACCGCTTCTGGCCATCACACGCCCTGACATCCATGAATCACCTCTTTATGGGCTCTTGAACCCCCATCTGCCAAGGAGGGCTTAAACTTCTTTTAAAATGTATTCTCTCTCCCTGCGCGTTATTAGAAGTTTTCTTCATTTCCAGCCGAAGGCGATGGCCGCCTGGTCCAATTTCCACTTCGTATACGCCAAAACCTCCCGGATCGTCGTCTGGAACGGCTTCAAAACTTGCGTCTCGATCAGCGACAAACGCGGGTTGTCGTAATCCAACGTTTTGGCGATTTCATAGGCGCGATTGCCGTGGTAAGTATGAGTAATGATGAGTGCCGAACGATACCCATTCTCTTCCATAATATCCCGGCTGAATTTTAAATTCTCGTAGGTGCTTGTGGCTTTGTTTTCCAGCAGCATGTCGGATTCCGGCACGCCGTTTGCCTTCAAATAATTGGCCATGCCCTCCGCTTCAGTATAGCGGTAATCGGGGCGGTCAAGCCCTCCGGTGAGCAAAAACACGCGGAATTTGCCTGCTTTGTACCCCCGCAAAGCGAGTTCAAGCCTTTCCCGCAGCCCCGGACTCGGCTCGTCGCCCCACATCGACGCGCCAAGCACGATGCCGACATCCGCCGGCTCCGCGGATACGGAAGTCTCGGCGGCCGCCGGGTTCCGATCGACGCTTCCAATTTCGGCAAGTGCGTATAGACACCAGCCTATCCCAAGAACAATGCATAGGACCGGAATCCATAGCCAACGCCTGCGCCGCTTCCGTTCTTTGCCGCCGAACGAATAAACTTGCGATCTTCCTCTAAACCTTGCCATGTTTCCCTCCCGGTGGCTTCGAGTCCGTTTGCACGTATCCGGACCGATAGTGTTCGAGCGACATGGCGAAATACGGGAATTTCTGCTCCCTGATCGCCTGGAGAATTTGATTGGCCGTTTCGGTGGCCATGTCGTAATCTCTTACAGTGATCAAGCCTTTGGCCAGCGCTTCGTCCAATTCATCCTCGTCGAGCAGGAATACTTCGCCGTTCTTGAGCACGACGATATCCAGGTACAGGTCGTCGAACCACGGTACTCCCTGATCGGTGACCCCCTGCGTTTTGCATACATCGATATACCATTCTACGATACTGCCTTGCTCGTCGAACATGGCGGTGACCACGTAATGCGCGCCCTTCGGATAATATTGCAGCCAGACATACCCCTTGTCGGCCACGCGAAAGGTATGGCCGCCATAAGTCTTCCACAACGGGTCTTTAAGCGCATGAATGGTATATGAGGTCACATAGCCTTTAAACGATTCGCTGTCAACATACTTTGATTTGAATTGACGCTGGGTCACGCGGCGCCAATTCGCTCGGTCTCCGAATTTTCGTTTCATAGGACTGATCCCTTTCAACACAATGTACTTTCAGCTTAACATATTTAATAGTGAGTCACAAAAATGAATTCGGAATCAGGGCAAAAAGTTGCCGCGGGTCGCGGATAAAAAAAAGAGCTGTTCCCAAGCTACCGCTTAAGGAAAAACTCTCTCGGCGGCAACCGCCGCAAAATCCCTGCTTGTTTAAACTCCTGAATCCGTTCCGGCTTCGCCCGTCGGATTCACTATAATGCCTTCGACCTGGTCTCCGGTTCCGGAATTACTCGGCTGGCCGGTTTCCGGGGTTCCTTCGGAGCCGTCCCCGGTATTTCCCGGAATGGCCCCGCCTTGATCACTGCCGGAGCCGTTCCCCGGTCCGTTGCCGTTTCCCGGACCTTGACCGTTGCCTTGGCCACTACCATTGCCAGTGCCTTGGCCGTTTCCTTGGCCGTTGCCGTTATCGCCGCCGTTCCCCGGTCCGTTGTTCCCGTTGTTCCCGGGAGGGAATGTCCCTTCGCCGCCGTCCGAACCGGAATTGCCGGAACCGTTGCCCGGTCCGCCATTCCAGTCGCCGTTCCCGTTTTGATCCGGGTCGATGTCATCCATCGGCGGTTCATCGACCATGATCATGACCGAGGCGACATTCGACGGCTCGCTTTCCTTATCGTTCACCGCGTCGTACGCAGCTACATAATATTCATACCCGGTGCCTATGCCGACGCTGATATCCTCCGCCGTAGTCTCGGAAGCATCCATATAATAGGTAAACTCAGTTTCCGAAGCTTCGCGCCGGTAAATACGGTACGAAGCGGCCGGATCGCTGACGCCGGTCCAGTTCAGCAAGACCGTTCCGGTCTCCTCGCTGTAAGCGGCGCTAAGTCCGCTCGGAACCTCCACAACTTCTTCCTCTTCCTGCTGAGGTTCAGTAGGCTGCATGTTTGAAGGAACCGGGAAGTCTTTCACCGGCACGCCTTGCAGCGCATCCGTCATCACCGTCGAGAACAAGGCGGCCGCCTGACCGCTGCTGCCGTTCAGCAGATGGTTCTTATCCGGCGTATCGTAACCCATCCAGATCGCCGCCGTCCATTCCGGCGTATAGCCGACAAACCAGACGTCGCGGTTTTTGCTGCTGGTCAGGCCTTTGATGCCGTGCTGGGTCGTGCCCGTCTTGCCCGCGAGCGGACGGTTCAGCTTCGCCCGTTTCCCCGTCCCGTCGTTGACGACGTTCTGCAGCATTTCCGTCATGTTATATGCCGTCTGTTCGCTAAGCACCTGCTTCGCTTTCGGCGCGTTGTACGTGTATTTCTCTACGCCGTCGTGGTCGACGATCATCTTGATCGAATACGGAGCGTTGTACTTCCCGCCATTGGCGAACACACTGTAAGCCCCGGCCATTTCCAGCGTATTCGTCCCTTGGGTCAAGCCGCCGAGGGCGATGGCCAGGTTGCGGTCGTTCTTGTCCAGCGTGATACCCATTTCTTCCGCGTATTTCAGTCCGGTCTTAACCCCGATTTCATTCAGCAGCCATACGGCCGGAATATTCTCCGACTTCGTTATCGCCGTGGTCATATCGATCGTTTTGGAATAGCCGTGCAAGTTTTTAGGACAGTAATCGCCGAAGCACTGCTTCTCATTGCTGAGCAGCGAATCCGGTGTGAATTTGCCCGTTTCCAAAGCAGGCGCATAGGAGACGATCGGTTTGAACGCCGATCCCGGCTGCCGTCTGCTATTGATACGGCTAAAGCCTTTGCGTTCATAATCGCGGCCCCCGAGCAGCGCCACAAGGCTACCGTTCGCATGATTCTGAATGACGATCGAGGCTTGCACCTGCTGGTCGTCGACGCTCTTTTCGAAGAAATCGTCATTGGCGAACGCTTTCTCGACCGCTTTCTGCGCTTGGGCATCCATCGTCGTGTAAATCTTGTAGCCCCCGCGGTTGAGCTGATCCTCCGTGAGGCCGTATTTCTCTTCGGCTTCATTAATAACATAGTCTTTGAACGCCTGATAGCTGTCGCTTCTTGCCGGAGGCGTATAGTCATAATCGACCGCCTTGGCCTCATCGCGTTCGGCCGCGGTAATATAACCTTCCTGATACATTAGCTCAAGCACAACGGCGCGGCGCTGCTTCGACAGGTCCGGATTGGCGACCGGGTTGTATTTGGAAGGCCCTTTCGGAATGGCCGCCAGCGTGGCCATTTGCCACAATTCCAGCTCATCCAAGTCGCTGACGCCAAAGTACCGCTGGGATGCCGCCTTGATTCCGTAAGATGCTTGGCCGAAAAAGATCCGGTTCAAATATAGCGTGATAATTTCATCCTTCGTCTTGTGGCGCTCCAGCGCCATCGCGATCGACATTTCGGTCGCTTTGCGGAAAAAGGTCTTATCGAAATCCAGGAACATATTTTTGGCGAGCTGCTGGGTAATCGTACTGCCGCCTTCGACGAGCGAGCGGGCCATAATATCTTTGACCGCCGCCCGGCCGATCGCCCACAGGTCGACCCCGTTATGTTCCTCGAACCGTCTGTCCTCCGTAGCGATAAACGCCTCCTTGAGGAGCTTCGGAATCTCCTCCGGTTCCACCGGTTCGCTGCGGTTCACGGACAACTCGCCCATCAGCTTACCTGTACGATCATATACTTTGGACGTTTCATAAATAAAAAGCTTATCCTCGTTCTCGGCCAGAATTTTCTCGCCGCTGATCGTAATGTACATATATCCCGCTATCGCACAGAACACGGCAAAGGCGATTGTGAAAAACGAAGTCCACAGCACCCGCTTCGCCGTCAGCCGTTTCTTTTTGGGACCTTTCGGCGAATTCGATTTATGCGATGCTTTACTTTTACTGTTCCGCTCCAATCTGGACGGTCTGTTTGTAGGCATGGTTTTCTGACTCCCTTCGTACCAGTCTCGGATTCAAGTTCTGATCACTAGACCAATACCCTTTTGGCCAGGAAAGAAAAGAACAACCTCTGATCAGGTTGCTCCGCTCCGTTTCCTATACCATTAAACGTACTAATTCAAAAAAAGTTTCAACACGGATTAAGCTTCATTCTGGGAATCCTGCATCAGCGACACATTGCGCTGCGGCTGGAAGGTCGAAATCGCGTGCTTGTACACCATTTGCTGACGGCCGTCGCTATCGATAACGATGATGTAGTTGTCAAACGCTTTGATCGTTCCTCTGATCTGAAAGCCATTCGTCAAAAAGACGGTCACCGGAATGCTTTCCTTGCGCATCTGGTTCAGGAATGTATCTTGGATGTTAATGGACTTGTTCATTAGCCGTACCCCCAATAGGAATCAATTAGTGTTTAGAATTATATTCAAGATCAGTTGGAAACTTTCCTGCTATTATAGCACGCACGGCCGCGAAATTCGCGGAAAAATTTTTGCCGTCGCCCACGTCGACCCAAGAGATATCCTTCATATGGCGAAACCAGGAAAGCTGCCTTTTCGCGAACCGGCGGGTATCCCGCTTCAACTTCTCCACCGCTAGCTCAAGCGGTAGTCCGTCCAGCAGATGCTCGGCGATTTCCTTGTATCCCAGACCCTGCATGGAAATCAGGTCCCTGGAGAACCCGCGGTTCAGCAGTCTCTTGACCTCGTCGACAAGCCCGGCCTCGATCATTCCGTCGATGCGCCGTTCAATACGGTTATAAAGCATTTGACGGTCCATTGTCAAACCGATGAAGCAAAGATCGTATGGAGATTGTCTGTTTTGGCGTTCAAGACTGGAAGATAGTGTATCTCCCGTAAGGTGAAAAATTTCCAGCGCGCGGATCACTCTTCGGATATCGTTGGGATGAAGCCGGGCCGCCGATTTAGGATCGATTTCCGCCAGCTTGGCATGCAAGACTTCGGGCCCTTGATCCTCGGCCACTCGCTGCTGCTTCGCCCTGAAGTCTTCATCCGCGCCCGCTTCGGTAAACTGGAATTCATAACAGACGGATTCGATATAAAGTCCCGTACCGCCTACGATGAAAGGAAGCTTACCCCGATCGTGGATTTCCGGAATGAGCTTCTGGCACCATTCCTGGAATAAGGCGACGGAAAATGGTTCGTCCGGCTCAAGCACATCGATCAGATGGTGTCGGACACCTTCCGTTTCCTCCGGGGTGATCTTCGCCGTTCCGATGTCCATTCCCCGGTAAACCTGCATGGAATCCCCGGAGATGATCTCGCAGGAGAATGTTTTGGCGATCTCGATGCTGAGAGCGGTCTTGCCGACGGCGGTGGGACCTAGCAGGATCAGCAGTTTCGGTTTCTCGTTACTTGTCAAGCGAAATCACTCCGTACGCAATTTTCGTATGGGGCCGCGGATCGGACTCGAATCCTAGCCGTTCAAATTCGCCGCTCCCCTTCTTTTCTTTGAGCACCACCGTCTTGCGGGCCACCCGGCAAGCTTCGGCAACCGCCTCCGGGCTGAGCGGACTCGCGTTCGCATAGGTTCTGAGCGGCGAGATCGCCGAGGACTCCTCGACCGGATTCCGAAACATCGGGTCGAAGTAGACGACGTCCGCGCTCTTGTCGGGCATCTCCCGCAGCGCCCGCAAATGCTCCGCGCGCTTCGCCGTGATGCGGCGCAGCGCGTCGTCAAACTTTTTTACCCCGGATACATAGTAAGCAAAACCTTCTTTAAGCAGACTCCACAGCGGGAGCGAATCCTCCAGGGCGAGCACGCGGCCTTCCGGTCCCGCACCGAGTGCGAACACCGCGCTGTCCGCGCCCAGGCCCGCCGTACAGTCGACGACTACGTCGCCGGGACGAATCCGAGCGGCTTCCAGCATGGGGTCGCTTTCGCCCTTCAGCAGGCGCTTGGCCCGGACGAACGCCATGCTCGGATGAAACAGCATGGCCTCGCCTCCCGAGCGGAATAGTCTTGCTCCGCCTTCAAGAATGACCAGAATGTCCCGGTCATTGTATCTCGACGCCAGCTTATTCAGTGAAGTCCGGTTTCTGGGAACATATTGCACGCCGGCTTCTTGTGCCAAAGCCGCGGCTCTGCGAACCGCATCAGGGGCGGCATGATCCCCCGTTGTAATAATCACAAGTACTTTCCTCCGTTCACATTACCCGTTTAAACAATTTCTCTAAATCGTAATTGGAGAAGGAGATGACGATCGGACGGCCGTGCGGGCAGGTATACGGTTGTTTGCACGCCGCCAGCCGCTGAAGCAGGGTGTCCGCTTCCTCCTTGGTCAGCTTCTGGTTGGCCTTGATCGAGGCCTTGCAGGAGACGAGGATCGACGATTTCTCGCGCAGCTTCGCGAGGTCGATCGCCCGCTCGGCGAGCACCCATTCGGCCATCTCCCGGATGATATCCGCCTCGTCCCCTTGCGGGAACCAGTAGGGATATGACACGACGCGGAAGGTTCCGCCGCCGAAGTGCTCCAGAATGACCCCGGCTTTCTCGAACCAGGAGAGCCGCTCTTTCAGCTTCTCGCTTTCGGCCGCCGTGAATTCCAGCGTAATCGGCAGGAGCAGCTCCTGCGAAGCGTCGGCCGGATTGCCGAATTTTTCGTAGTAATATTCATAATTCACGCGCTCATGGGCGGCGTGCTGATCGATCAGATAGAGCCCTTGTTCGTTCTGGGCGATCAGGTAGGTGCCGTGGTGCTGTCCAATCAGGGACAGCTCCGGGAACGCCGGCAGCTCCGGCGCCTGGGCGGGCGCACCGTAGAGCGCCTCCGGCACGGCCGAGCCGGCGGGCGCCTGGGCGGATGCGTAGCCGCCCTGCGGCGCGCTGCCGGGCTGGCCCGCCAGCGGCGGGCGCTGCTGCGGCTGCGCATAGCCGCGCGCGCCGGACGCGGCGGCGCCCGATGCGCCTGGCGCGCTGCCGTTGGCGCCGGCGCCGTAAGCGGGCGCGGCCTGCTCGCGCAGCGCGAAGCCGCTGGAGGCGCCGTCCACAGGGCGCGGCGCACCGGGCGCGCCATAGGCGCCGCGAGCCGTGCCGGCGCCAGCACTGCCGCCGGCGGCCGCGTCAAGGCCGCCGCCGCTAGGGCCGCCCGGCGCGCTTGACGAGCTCGCAGGCGAGCCCGCGCCCGGCCGAGGCCCGGTGCCGCCCGCTCCTCCAGCTTCATACGGCGCCGCGCTCGCCGGGGCCGCCTCCAGCCGCGCCGGGAAATGGAACTGTTCCTGGATCACCGATCCGGAACCCGATTTCCCAATCTGCTGCTTGACGACCTGCGGAATCAGCACCTGCTCGGACAGCACGGCCCGCACAGTCTCCTCCACGAATGCGTTCAGCTCCGCTTCCTTGCTGAACCGCACCTCCAACTTGGCGGGATGCACATTGACATCCACCAAAGAGGGGTGCATGTCCAGCGACAGCACGAACAGCGGATAGCGGTTGATCGGCAGCAGCGTATGATACGCGCGCAGAATCGCTTGCTGGAGCCCCTGGTTGCGGACGAAGCGGCCGTTCACGATCGTCGACATCGCGCTGCGGTTCGAGCGGGTCAGCTCCGGCAGTCCGATGAATCCGGAAATCCGGTAGTCCAAATTCTCCCCCGAGATCGGTATCATCGATTTGGACGTATTGATTCCGTAAATGGAGGCGATCACCTGCAGCAGGTCGCCTCCCCCCTGGGTTTGCAGCAGCGTGTTTCCGTTGTGCTTCAGACTGAAGGCAATCTCCGGATGGGCCAGCGCCTGGCGGTACATCACATCCGAAATATGCCCGAGCTCCGTCTGGATCGTTTTCATATATTTCAGCCTTGCCGGTGTATTGTAAAATAATTCTTTCACCGTCATTTCCGTACCCTGCGGCGCGGCGGTATCTTCATTCTCCTTCAGTGTTCCGCCCTCGATGACGATCGCCCGGCCCAGCCCGGTATCGTCGCTGGATGAAACGAGCCGGACCTTGGCGACGGCGGCGATACTCGGCAGTGCCTCGCCGCGAAAACCGAGGGTGCGGATTTGGTACAAATCCCGGCCCGATCCGATCTTGCTGGTAGCATGACGATAAAACGCGGCCTCACAATCGTCCGGCTCGATGCCGGAGCCGTTGTCGGTCACCCGGATCAACTCGAGCCCGCCTTCTTCCGCCAGCACCTCGATTTTCGTCGCCCCGGCGTCGACCGCATTTTCCACCAGCTCTTTGACGACGGACGCGGGCCGTTCCACCACTTCCCCCGCCGCAATCTGGTTCGCGATATGCTCGTCCAGCACAGTGATTTTTGCCATGATTTGTCCCTCCTATAAACCCGTTAGTCGGACATTGCTAGTTAGCTGATATGCCGGTTGACGAAGTGCCGCCTACCATCTGCCAACTGCCGGCAATTTCCGCAGCTTCCTTAACGATCAAACAATGCAAACCTGCAAAAGTGTAGGAATTTACATCCGGGCCTTCCCGTCAAAGTAAAAACCTGCAATTCTGCAGTTTTTAACGGCCGAAATCAAGCTTTCATAACTTAAAACGTAAAAAAGATGTATTTTTGCAGGCATTTAGCCCCAGATAGCGATTAATCACGAAAAAAGATGCACTTTTGCAGTTTTCGGAAACTTCTTTTGCCCCGGAAGCTATTGCCGTAGACCCATTTACAAATGCTTCGCCTTCAGCTTCAGTTCATTGATGAGCTGCATCGCTTCAAGCGGCGTCATATTCATCAAATCCGCATTCTTCACCATATTAACGATCTGCCGCATCCCGGCATCTTCCTGGGTTGGTTTCGGCCTCTTAGCCGGTGGCTCGTCCGCAAAAATCGAGAGCTGAACGACCTCAGGCTCCCGATCCTCCTCCCGATCCTCGCCAAAGCTGGATAGCCCAGTCGCCTCGGTCCGAGACTCGGTTGGATCGACTAACGCAGAAGCCGCGGCCTCCTTGGCCGCAATCCCCGCTGCGACCGCCGCGGATTCGCCGGCGGCGAAAGCTTGCGCCCGATCCGCGCCATCAACGGCGCTGCCCGAGTCGCCTTCGGCGGCGCCGCTCTCCGCCGGCTCGCGTGGCGGCCCGCCGGCGGTCACGGCCGAGGCGGCTTGCTCGAAGCCCTGTAGCAAGCCGTACGCCCGATCGATGATCCCTTCGGGCAGTCCGGCGAGCCGAGCGCAATAGATGCCGTAGCTCGTATCGGCCGCGCCCGGAATGAGCTTGCGGAGAAAATGCACCTTGTCCCCGCTCTCCTGCACCGCCATGCGGTAATTCCGCAGGCCGGACAAGCTGTTCTCGAGATGGGCCAGCTCGTGGAAGTGGGTCGAGACCAGTGCTTTGCAGCCGATATGATCATGGACGTATTCGATAACCGCCTGAGCGATCGCCATCCCTTCACTGGTCGAGGTGCCCCGGCCGAGTTCATCGATGATGATCAGGCTTTTGGCCGTAGCCTTTTCCGTCATGACCTGAATATCGGCCATTTCGACCATAAAGGTGCTCTGCCCGCCGATGAGGTCGTCTGCCGCGCCGATCCGCGTGAAGATCCGGTCGACGAGCGGGATTTCCGCCTTCGCGGCCGGCACGAAGCTGCCGATTTGCGCCAGGATGGATATCAGGGCCACCTGCCGCATATAGGTGCTTTTCCCGGCCATATTCGGTCCGGTAATGAGCAATATCGACGCGCCGTCCTTTTTCAAATCGGTACCGTTCGAAATAAAAGAGGTATCCTTCATCACGGATTCGACGACCGGGTGACGGCCCTGCTCGACGACCAGATCGAACCCGTCGCTCAAAACCGGCTTCACAAATCCGCCCTCCGAAGCGATGGCCGCCAGGGAACGGAGCACGTCGACCTCGGCGATTTTCTCCGCCAAGTGCTGCAACCGCTGAATTTCGCCCGCGATTCTTTCCCGCAGCTCGTTGAACAGCCGGTATTCGAGGTCGGCCATCTGCTCTTCCGCTTCCAGAATGAGCGTTTCCTTCTCCTTCAGTTCAGGCGTCACGAAGCGCTCGGCGTTGGCGAGCGTTTGCTTCCGCTCGTAGCGGCCTTCCGGCAGCGACGGCAAATTGGCTTTCGTGACTTCGATATAGTAACCGAACACTTTGTTGTAGCCGATTTTCAGCGACTTGATGCCGGTCGCCCGGCGTTCGGCCGCTTCCAGCTCGGCGATCCAGCGTTTGCCGTTGCTGCCGGCTTCGCGCAGCTCGTCCAGACGCGCGTGATAACCGCCCTTGATAATGCCGCCGTCCCGCACCGAGACCGGAGGCTCGTCCGCAATCGCCGCCTCGATCATCTCGGCCAGATCGGCGCAGGTATCCATACTCTCCGCAAGCGCCCGCAGCGTCGAAGACGGGGACGACGCGCACAGATCCTTGATCGCCGGAACCTGGCGCAGGGAAGATTTCAGCGCGATCATGTCCCGGCCGTTGGCGCTCCCGTAGGCGATGCGTCCGGTCAAGCGCTCCAGATCGTAAATTTCCAGCAGCGATAGGCGAAGATCCTCGCGCAGTATAAACCCGTTATACAGCGCCTCCACCGCCTCCAGCCGCTCTTCGATCCGGCTCCGCTGCAACAGCGGCTTGTCGATCCAGCGGCGGAGGAGCCGCGCGCCCATCGAGGTTTCGGTCTTGTCGAGCAGCCATAACAGCGAGCCCTTCTTCGACCGCTCCCGCACCGTTTCTACCAGCTCCAGATTGCGGCGGGTGAACGGATCAAGGATCATGTACTGCTCCGGCTCATAGGAGGAAATCTTCGTGAGCTGTCCGAGCGAGCGTTTTTGCGTTTCACCGAGGTAACCGACCAGAAGCGCGATGCAATCCCGCCGCTCGCTCTCCAGCCGGATCCAGACCGCTTCGCCGAATTGCTTGCGGCCGTCCTCGTCCTTTCCCTTGCTCCAAGGCGTATACACCACCGTTTTGCCGAGCGGGGCGGCTTGCTCCCGAATGTAGGCAAGCAGCGCCTCGTCTCCGATCACTTCGGAAGGATCGTACAATCCGACCTCGTCCCGGAGCCATTCCTCGCTGCTCGGCGCCGAGGTGACGTACAGCTCGCCGGTGGACAAATCGCAGGTGGCGAGCGCCATGAGGCCGTTCCGCTCCGTCACGCACAATATGTAGTTGTTGACGCGTTCGCCGAGGGTTTTGCCTTCCATGACCGTACCCGGCGTGACGACCCGCACGATTTCCCGGCGGACGACGCCTTTGGCGGCGGCCGGGTCCTCCACTTGCTCGCAGATTGCGACTTTGTAGCCTTTTTCGATCAACCGGTTGATATAGGTGTCGGCCGAATGATAGGGAACGCCGCACATCGGAATTCTTTCCTCCGCGCCCCCGTCCCGGCCGGTCAGGGTAATTTCCAATTCTTTCGACGCCAAAAGCGCGTCATCGAAGAACATCTCATAAAAATCGCCCAGCCGGAAAAAAAGGAACGCATCCTGCGCCTGGGCTTTGACACTCAAATATTGCTGAATCATCGGCGTATATGTAGCCATTGTGCAACCTCCAAAATTACGATTCCATCTCGGAACTCCAATAGCTACTATTATACCAGAAATGAACAAGGGCTTACGAGTCTAATTGCAGTCTCCACACTCGTCTGATATCCCGGGATTCGTCCCAGGCCCGGCCGGATTCGACGGCAAGCAGCAAAGGTTCGATGTATTCGCTGTAACGGGAATAACCCGGCAAAGCTTTGATGTCCTCGGCCAACTGCGGCCATACGCGGCGCAGCGGCCCCTTGTTCCCGGAGTAAAAGGCATGGAACAGCCGGTCCTCTTGCAGCGGCCGCTTCGTCAGCCCCCGGTACTCCTCGGCGATTAACCGGGCCAGCGCGACGGCGCCTTTGGTCACGAGCGGCGAGATCAAAAAGCTCGGCAGGGTGCGGTACTCGAACCCGCCGTGGGGCTGCAGGCGGAAATCGCCGAGGAAGCCGTACGCCGGGCGGCGGCGGCCGCTTCCCTTGGCCTCGAGCAGGGCCACCGGGAGCGCGAGATAATTGTCAAGCGTGCGAAGCAGCTCGCCGGTCAGCGGTACGCCGCTTAGGTGCAGGTGCCCGCCGAGCGGGAACCCGCGCTGCGGCATGGCGCCGGCTTGCCAGAGCAGCGCGCCGGCGGGGATCGCCTCCTGCGCGGCCCGGAAGGCGCGCAGCAGGTGGCGCACGAGGTCGCGCGGCTCCCTGCCCGGCTCGGGCCGCAGCTCGGCGAGCGGGTACAGCCGCTGCCCGCGGTAGCGCAGCACATCGCAACCGGCGATGCCCCGGCGGGCCAAATACCGCGATGCCGGCACCACCTTTCCCGTTCCGCCGTCATAGAGCAGGAACTCGGGATCCATGCCTAGCAGGATCTCGTCCGGCCGGCCGTCCGAGGCTTCCAGCCCGGCAAGCATCCGGGTCATGGCGGCGGCGACTTTTCCCGCGGTATGCGTCTCTCCGTATACCGGAACCGGGTGAATTTCCTCTACGGTAAATTTCCCCTCTTCCCCGGCCCGGATCACGACTTCGCCCAGATCAAGCCCGAACGCGTACAGCGCTTTGACCGCGGCTCTCGCCAGCCTTCTCCAGAGCGGAGATTCCGGATCGAGTCCCGGCTCGCCGCGGTGATAAGGGAGCGCCGCTCCCCCCGGCTGAATCGGGATCGCTTCCAGCGCCTGCAAATGGAAGACGGCGACCGCGTAGCGGCGTTGGAACCCTCTTCTCCCCCGCCCGCCCTGTCCGTCGAGAGAGGCCGGGATTCCAGCCGCTTCAAGGCGGGCAATTTTATTGTTAGCCGAAGCGGCTAGGAATCTGTCCAAATGTTCGTTGATGCGCCACTCCACGACATGTTGTCCAACATAGGCCTCCGGTGCTCCGAATACGATCTCCGCGGTGTGTGTTCCGTGCCTGCCGCCCGAAGCCGAAGCGCGCTTTGACGCGGCCGCGGGTTCGCGGAGCACGCCGTAAGCCCCCCCTAGTGCCTCCAGCGCCCGCAGCAGCCTGCTGCGGAACGGGCCTCGTTGCAAATTTATTTTCAGAACATGATTTGTGTCCAATTTGCCGCCTCCCCGGTTTCAAGGAATAAAACCAAGCTATGCCGAATTTTTTCCGCCAATGAAACAAAAAGAGGGCAGCCGCCCTCGACGACGACGCCCCTGCCGCATATAGTAGACCATAACTACCCAATCAAAATAGCCGGGAAGGTTGAAACAGCCACAGCCTCTTACAGTTCGTCGTCGAGGAGGTCCGGATCCAGATCTTCGTAGTCGCCGAGCTCGGATCCAAAATCAAAGTCTTTGTATCCGTCCTCGCCGCCGGGTACGACAAGAACATTCAGCTTGGTTTCGGCCACAAGTTCAACCGCAAATTCGCGTTCCACGCGAATCAGAACGCGGCCGTCGCCCGCTACGCTTGCTTCGACGGTGCTCGGTTCCTGCGTTGCCTCCGCAGTAACCTCCACCGTTGAGGCGCGATGTCTGGAATCCAGATAGCTCAGCGGCACATTTTCCACATAAGAAACTGTCTCTTTGGCTACTTCGGTCTGCGAGTTTCTGTCATAGGAGTACCAGATGTTGATATCGTAAGTACCAATAACTTCAATTCCGTCACCGGCTGCTACCGCTTCATACTGGTGGTTGATAATCCAGGCCCCCAGAATGCTGGACGGTTTGTGAGGCGGAGTCACGGTATGTGTTACGGTAGAGAACTTACGACCTTTTCCGCAGATCGCTTTCGTTATGATCTCTCTACTTTGATATTTCGATGACATGATTTAAACCTCCTCCATACATCATTCATTACATATGTATGCAGGAACTGGGCTAATGTTCCACTAAAATAAATGTATGCGAGTGAGAAATTCATATATACATATAAAAGCCCGGGTGTTTCCCGGGCTTTTACGCATCGTCTTATTCCTTTAAATCAACTTCCATATCCAGGCCGGGATCGCTAAAGCTGTAGAAACCGGGATTGATCTGGATATCTTTAAATTCGGCCCCTTCCTTATACCGTTCCACGGTCTTTCCGGTATAAACCGGGCTTCCGGAGCCCGGTTCCGGATATATATCGACGCCGTTTACCCGAAGCATGCTTTGGCCGACCCCTTGAAATCCGGGGCTATCGGACCAGGATTCAACAATGAGGTCGCCGCCGTCCAGATAATAGCTGAAATGGATCAAGTAACCGTCCACGTTCATATTCGCAAGCTGCTTCGCCTCCGTCGGCGTGTTCAGCTTCATCCAGTGGTTTCCGGTATCCCGCTTTGTTACTTCGGCGTCTTTTAAAATCAATTTCATCGGAACTTCGCTCCAATCTTCATACCAAACCGACGGCTCGAATTGATAAACATGCTGATATTGTTCCGGACGATCGCCTTCGATATTGTAGTTTCCGCGAATTTCTTTGCCGCCGGCCATAAGCGTAACCGAATCGTACCAAACGACCCCTTTTTTGAATCGTTCCATGGAATGATCTTCATCGATATCGAGCGTTATTTTCAGAGGTGAAACGCTGAGCTTGGTCAAATTGATTCCCGTAAGCTCCGATAGTTCGCCGCCGTTATCCAATGTTCGCGTGTAGACGGGCTTGCTCGCTCTTTTGCCGTCCGCTTTGAACGCAAGAGACCAGCTGCCCTCCGTCGTCTTAGCTTCTTTCAAATATTTAAAATTCAGTACTCCGGGATCCGAGAAGTCCATTTCGGGCTGTTCAAACACTTCAAACACTTGTTCGATGAACATCCCCTCTCCATCGTAGGGCAATACGGTCATTTGTCCCCTGTTCTCTTCGCCCTGCTGCCGGCCATGGATGGTCAAATGAGGGTCCAAGCCCTTCGGATGACCCGAAGCCGACTTTAAAATATAACGGATCGTGAACCGGTCCTCATCCTGCATGAGAGATTGAATCGTCATTTCCGGGTACTCCGCCGTACCGGTAGGAATAACGGCTCCTTCGCGCAGTTCTTGCGTCAACGGAATCTCTTTGTACTTGTAAAAAATCAGGGATTCGGCCGTAAGCGACAAGTTTTTTTCGGACTGCCGTAGCATATCCTTCGTTTCAAAAATGCCGAGCAGCTTGCCGCTCTCCCGATCATAGTAGAGGTAGCTCCGTACGGGTTCCGCGTTTCCTTGGTCGTCGGAAATTTCGCTTTCTCCGATTCCGTACGCGTCATACCGGCTTAGGTCGCTGTCGGCATCAAAGGAAACCAGGGCTTTAAATTTTTCACCGTCCGTGACGACCGCGTGAAGACCCATGGATATCCCGGCATTCGTCACACTTGCTTCATATTGCTGTCCGTAACCGTTGGCCAATGCATTATGGATTCCCGTGAAGCCCATGATCCGATTCCAGTTCAGCGCCACCCCAGCAAACACCGGAACAGCGATAAACATGAAGCAGGCAAGCGCAAGACCGGCCGGGGCCCATTTCCGGTTGAATATTTTTTTCCCCTTGGCCGAAGAGTTGTTCGTCATCGCTTTCCGGTATGACGCTTCCCGCTCGATTTCGTTCCACATCGATTCAAAATCCGTTTTCGCAACCTGGGCCTCGATACTCTCGTTTATTTTACTCTTAAAAATTCGGTCCATTTGCCTTTCCTCTCCTTTACTGGCGGTTTGAGCTCAATATCCGGGTCGATCCATCTTCTGAGCAATTTCGTTCCCTTGTTCAATCTGGACTTCACCGTACCCTCTGGGACTTGGATCACCTCGGCGATCTCCCGAAGCGTCAACTCGTTCACAAAACGCAAGACCACCACAACCCTCACTTTTTCCGGCAGCCGGTTCAACCATATATTTACTTCGTCTTCCTTCTCTTTGCGATCATAGCCTTCTTCTACCGGATTACCGTGCTGGGGCGGCGCCAAGAGATAGGCAAATTTTTCTTTGGCCAGGCCGCTTTTTCTCCTTTTCAGCACCTTCCGGCATTCATTCGAAGCGATCTTGAGCAGCCATGGCCTCAGGTCACGGATTTGCGATCTATCTGCCAGAATGGCCTTCACAAACACCTCCTGGCAAATGTCCTCCGCATCGGACCGGTCTTGCATCATGCAGTAACACAGTCGGAATATCTGCTCCTTGTGGGCTTCGAACATCTCGCGGTCGTTCACCCGCTCACCCCTCATCGTTCGTGGTTTTCAACATATACGATCGTTAAGGCCCGAAAAAGGTTCATTCTCAATAAAAAAAGCAAGCAATCGTATGAATGCTTGCTGCGATAAGATCATGCAAATCCATGTGCGGACGCGCTGTTCCGGGAATCGTCGAAAGGCCGGATTCACCGGCTTTCGAGCTGCATTCTCTCCTTCTTTTTTAGCGAGGCCGGCGCTTTGCTCTTCTTGGAAATATTCAAAAAATGCGACAGCTCGCGACACAGCTGAAGAATTGCGGAGCGCATTTCGAATTCCTCGCGGGTTGCCGGAAGCTCCATATGCTTGAACTCCAGCTCCAGTTCGGCCAGCATTTTTTCCGTTTCGCCCATGTATTCTTCCCTGTTCACGTCCTGACTGAGGCGGTCGAACAGAACGGCCGTAATTTCCCCCTGCGGCATCCGCTGATAGACCAAGGAGATGAGTTCAAGCATGCTTTCAATCCGGACAAGTTGTTCTTTTCGCATATAAAAATAGACGGACCAAGCCTCGCTCGGCGCGATCAGTTGGTTTTCCAAGGCGCGTTTCGAGGCGGAGAGCCCGCTCTCAACCAGCTTCTCCGCCTCGATCAATTCTTTACCGTCCCAGACATGGTAAGGATCGCGAAGCGAGCGGGCGATATGGCCGAAGATGACCGAGAACAGCCCGTCCACTTTCCGGCGGATTTCCAGCAGCTTGTCCTCCGCTTTGGGCATGTAGGCGAAGTTGACCAGCATGGCGGAACCGAGGCCGATGACCAGCAGTTCAATTTGCGTCAGCAGCACGCCGAAGCTTAACGTCTCTCCGCCGAATACGCGGAATACCACGACCGAACTCGTAATGATGCCTTCCTTGAAATGAGCCCTGGTGATTAAAGGGAAGGCGATCAGGATATAGATGGCCAATACCCAAATATGGAATCCCAGCAGGTAAAAAAGCGTATACGCCAGAAGCAAGCCCAGTACGGACGCGAAAAACCGGGAGGAAATCGATATGATGCTCCGCTTCCGCGTGACATCCACGCCCATGATCGCCAGGAGTCCCGCCGATAAAGCCCCTTCGACTCCGACCGCGTCCGCGACTATAATTGCCAGCAATGTAGCGATCGCCGTCTTAATTATTCTGAAACCCATGAAACCACCCTACCTATTCCGTATGCGTCAAATGAAAAGCAACAAATCTAACCTTCATCGTACTTGATTTCGTTGCGGCAGACAATATGAACTATCTCATGTCAAGACTTGATGTGTAACGTCCCCTTCGCTGATTGGAGTACTGTTTTTGGAGGAGTATTGGTGATTGATCCTGATTGATCCTGATTGATCCTGATTGATCAGTGTTACTGAAAGGCTGAGGTACCGATCGTTAGGGAGATGGATTACTATTTAGTGAACGGCAAGTTGATAAATCATTGGAAGTAGATGTACTACCGATAGTGGGCGTTAAGTGGAATGCTGCTAGTAATGAACTGCCTACTGGTTAGTCGGTGGTAAGAGGATGCGTTATTGGTTAGTAGATTTGCTACTGGAGGAGGAAAGGGGTGCTGGCTGGTATGGGCTGTCTACCGGTTAGTCGGTGGTAAGTTGAGTGCTGTTGGTCTGTACATGTACTACTAGTTAGTTGGCGATAGGTTGATTTGTTGATGATTATAGTGCATTAGTGCGCATGGTTGACCGTCATTTGTTTTGGTATAAACGCCCAAGCAGCTGGCTCATTGGATATTTCCAATTAAAACGTCTAACAGCCTGGCTTACTGGAAAATCAATTGGATATTTCCAATGAAGAAACCTCATATCGGCTCATCAGCCGCTTATTGACGGATATTCATTGGAATAATCCAATAGGGCGATCTAATCTTGGCTAATTGCACCTCCCTATTGGAAATTTCCAATGGGAGCCCAAATATCGGGGCGAGACCCGCCAATATCTACTTCTACCCCCCGCCAATACATCCTTCGTTGGAGAAATTCCAACGAACCCCGGCAGTTCCGGCCTATTTCAAAGGCTTCATTGGATTAAATCCAATGAAATCAGATTTAACTGGCTACAGAGTTGGACACGCAGGACACTTCATTGGAAATCATCCAATCAAGCTAAGATTGTCCACGTGAACTGGAAGCTTGATTGGAAAAATCCAATCAAGCCGACTCAAGCCAGTATGCCGAGAGAGCGTCCATCACGCCAAGGCTTCCTCTATCCCGAGGAGAGCCGAGCGCAATGGTTCCGCCTATCGTTGCTTCAGCAGCTTTCGCTCCACGTAGACGACGAGCTGGTACATCGCGGTCGCGACCACGGCGATAATGACCAGGCTGGACAACACCAGCGTGAAGTTGAACACCTGGAAGCCGTAGACGATCAGGTAGCCGAGGCCGATCTTCGCGACGAGGAACTCGCCGACGATGACGCCGACCCAGGCCATTCCGACATTGACTTTCAAGGTCGAGACGATCGCGGGAAAGGAAGCGGGCAGAATCGCCTTGAGGAAAATGTCTCTCCGGTTCCCGCCGAAGGTGCGGATAACTTTGATCAGATTGCTGTCGACCTCGTTGAAGGCATTGTAGACCACAAGCGTGGTTACGATGACCGTGATCGACAGCGTCGTCACCACGATAGCGGTGAATCCCGCTCCGAACAAGACGATAAAGATCGGGCCAAGCGCAACTTTCGGCATGCTGTTGAACACGACCATGTAAGGATCAAGCACCCGCGACAAGAAAGGCGACCACCAGATCAGCACCGCGAGCAGAGTTCCGATCAGCGTCCCCAGTATAAAACCCACCGCGGTCTCGCCCACCGTCATCGCCAGATGCGGCCATAATTCGCCGTTTAGAGCATCTTTGACAATCTGTCTGCCGACTTTGGACGGATAACTGAAGATCAGCACATCCACCCATCTTAACCGTCCAGCGA
The DNA here is from genome assembly GCF_036553665.1 of Paenibacillus haidiansis. Lineage (NCBI taxonomy): Bacteria > Bacillati > Bacillota > Bacilli > Caryophanales > Paenibacillaceae > Paenibacillus > Paenibacillus haidiansis. The sequence continues at coordinate 164,614 of NZ_JAZHPZ010000007.1, forward strand.
TTTCCCATAAGCCGATACATGCCGCAAGGATAAACAACTGCGTGGCCAAAACAAGGCGGCCCATCCGCCGTTTCTTCTTCCGGTGCTGCAGCCATTTCTCCCGGGTCCAATCGCCGCTCCCGCCGCCCGGGTTCCGGTTTGCCGTTTGTTCCGCCAAAGCGTTACTCCCCCTTTCCTTCCAGCGTTTCGAGATCCCGCCAGATTTCATGGAACAGGTCGTTAAACCCGGCTTCATCCCGGGCATAAAACGGCTGCGCCCGGCGGATATTGTCCGGGATTTCATAGGTGCTGCGTATTCTCCCCGGATTCGCCGCCAGCACGATGACACGGTCGCTGACCGCGATCGCTTCCGACAGGTCGTGGGTGACGAGCACGCCCGTCTTCCCCCGCTGACGCAGCGTATCCACGATCAGATCCTCCAATTGCAGCTTGGTCTGGTAATCCAGCGCTGAGAAAGGCTCATCCAGCAGCAGCAAATCAGGATTGGTCGCCAGCGTGCGGACCAGAGCCACCCGCTGGCGCATGCCTCCGGACAACTGGTGGGGATACAGGTTCGCCGTATTCTCCAGCCCCATACCGCCGAGCAGCTCCAGGACCGACTGTCTGGCGGCATCGTTTAGCCGGCCGGTCAGCTCGAGCCCGAGCTGGGCATTTTCCAGAATCGTCCGCCATGGAAACAAATAATCCTGCTGCAGCATATAACCGACCTCCGGCGTCGGTCCCGGGACCGGTTTGCCGTGCAGTAGAACTTCTCCCCTCGATGGCGGAAGCAAACCGGCTATGACGGACAGAAGCGTGGTTTTGCCGCAACCGCTGGGACCGACCAAGCTGATAAATTCACCGGGACTCACCGTCAAATTCAGCCCTGTCAAGGCAAGCACCGCCTCCCGGTCCGTCACATACACAAGATCCAGGTCCTTCAGTTCTACGACGGGAACTGAGTTCATTTTTGCTCACGCTCCTTCCAATGACCGGTTAAGGACTATTTGACAGCCGATTCGGCAAATTCGTTGTCCGCCAGCTTGCCGAGTTCGACGCGTTCCTGGAGTTCGCCCGCGCTCTCCATGACATCGAGCAGGTTGTTCCAGGCTTCTTCGTCCAGAGCCGGCGATTCGGCATAAGTCCCTTGTTCCAGATAGCGCTTGACGGAGCTGACCAGAATATCTTTATCCGTGTCCTTAAAATAAGGAGCGATCGCTTCCGCCGTTTCTTCCGGCGTATGCGTCTGCACCCACTGCTGCGCTTTATATATCGCATTCGTGAACTTCTGCACGGTTTCTTTATTTTTGTTTATATAGCTCTGTTTGGTCATAAACACCGTATATGGAAGCTTGCCGCTCTCCGTTCCGAAGGAAGCGACCACATGCCCTTTGCCTTCCCGTTCGAAGATCGAGGCCTGCGGCTCGAACAGCTGCACATATTGTCCCGTGCCGGAGGCAAACGCCGCGGCGATATTCGCGAACTCGATATTTTGAATCAATTCCAGATCGGCCTGGGGATCGATGCCATGCTTTTTGAGCGTAAATTCGCCCGCCATCTGCGGCATGCCGCCTTTACGCTGGCCAAGGAACACACTGCCCTTCAGATCCTCCCAGTCAAAATCCCCCGCCTCCTGATCCCTTGCCATCAGGAATGTGCCGTCGGTTTGGGTCAATTGGGCGAAGTTAATGACCGGGTCCTCGGCCCCCTGCTGAAAAACATAGATCGAGGTTTCCGCTCCGACCAGCGCCACATCGATCGCGCCCGACAGCAAGGCGGTCATCGTTTTATCGCCGCCCGCCGTAGTTTGCAGCTCCACGTCCAGGCCTTCCTCCTTAAAGAAGCCTTTCTCCAGCGCCACATATTGCGGAGCATAAAAGACGGAGCGGGTAACCTCGCCGATCTTGACGGTTTTCGCATCCTTTCCGCCGCAGCCGCTTAATGCGCCCGCAAGCAGAATCACCAGCGCCAGCCCCAGCACCGAAATTCGCTTAAACAACATGCCACTCACCTCTTTCATACAAAAATTATAAGTGTTTGTTTACAATGTATGCGGGGGCCTAACAAAAGGTTAGCGGGCGCGATCACAACGCAAAAAGAGACTGCCCCGGGCGGGACAGCCTCTAATGCCGGACAGCAAGCCGGAAGTGGCTTACAGTCCGTAAATGCCTTTGAATTTTTGCTCCAGGTAATCGGCCAAATAGTCCGGATTCAGCTCTTCCCCGGTCACGTTCATAATGATTTCAGCCGGTTTCAGGCATTTTCCGTATTTGTAGATCTTCTCAGTCAGCCATTCCCGGATCGGCGCGAAGTCTCCTTCGGCGATAAAGCCTTCAAACTGCGGCAATTCCTTCTTGAGCGTGTTCGTGATTTGTGCCGCGTACATATTGCCGAGCGCATATGAAGGGAAATAACCGAAGCTGCCGCCCGACCAGTGCACGTCCTGCAGCACGCCGAGCCCGTCGTTCGGCGGAGTAAGCCCAAGGTAGGCCTGATACTTCTCGTTCCATACTCTCGGCAGTTCGCTGACCGGGAGCCCTTCGTTGAAAATCATCTTTTCGATTTCATAGCGGATGATGATGTGCAAATTGTAGGTCAGTTCGTCCGCATCGATGCGGATCAGGGAATTTTCCACCCGATTGACGGCGCGATAAAATTCATCCGCGGTCACATCTTTGAGCTGTTCCGGGAAATGCTGCTGCATATTGGCGTAGTAGCGGTCCCAGAAAGGACGGCTGCGGCCGACGAAATTTTCCCAGAACCGCGACTGGGATTCGTGGATCCCCATCGACGTCCCTTGGCTCAACGGCGTTCCCGCCAGTTCCTTGCCGACATTTTGTTCGTACAGCGCGTGTCCGCCCTCATGTAGGTTGCTGAAAATCGCGCTCAAGACATCATCCTGATGGTAATGCGTGGTAATGCGCACATCGCCTTGATTCAGGGTGGTCTCAAACGGGTGCATCGTCTCGTCGAGCCGTCCGCCCTCGAAATCGTATCCGATCTGCTCCAGCAGGTAAATGCCGAACTTCTTCTGCTGCTCTTTGTCATAGAGCTGATTCAGGAACGGAAACTGCGGCTGATGTGGCGCCGACGTGATGGCATCGACAACCGGGACAAGGCGGTCGCGCAATTGACCGAACACCTGGTCGAGCTTGGCTACGGTCAAATCGGGCTCATACATATCGAGCAGCGTGTCGTAGCGCGTTTCTTTCGGTCCCCAATAGTCGATGAATTCCTGAGTCAGCTCGATAATCCGGGTCAAATAAGGCTCGAAGCCGGCAAAGTCGCCGCTTTCCTTGAAATCGACCCACACCGTTTCGGCATGCGCCGTCAATTCCACATATTCCTGATACTTGGCAGGCGGAATTTTCACATTGAGGTCGTATTCCTTCTGGACCAGCTCCACCAGCCGCCGTCCCGTTTCGTCCAATTCCCCCAGAACCGTATCGTGATTGAGATAGCTCAAATATTGCCCCATCTCCGCGGAGGTCTGCAATTTAAAAGCTTCCGTCGAGAGCAGGCCGATCGTTTCCGAACGCGCTTCAGCCCCTTTTCTGGGGGCGCCTGTACGAAGATCCCAATGCATGAGCGCTACCGCTTCTTGATAGCCTTGAATTTTGCGCAGCAGCTCTAGAAATGATTTCCATTTGTCAGCCGTTTCTTGTTTCATGACAAGTTCCACCTCCATTGATGAAATTACCCATTCCTCTTGATGATACTTTTTACAAAACGTATAATCAAATTTTAAGATGAACTTTTTTTGAATTTCATCAAGGAAACATGCCACAATAATCACAAAGGAGGAAGATCAGCGTGAGCAGACTTCAAACCATCTTAGAATTTAACCGCAATTTTGTAGCCAAAAAGGAATACGAGGCATATATTACGGACAAGTTTCCTCAGAAAAAAATGGCGATCGTCACCTGTATGGACACAAGACTGGTCGAGCTGCTTCCTAAAGCCCTTAATTTGCGCAATGGAGACGCCAAAATTATCAAAAACGCCGGCGCCGTCATCTCGCAGCCGTTCGGGAGCGTCATGCGTTCTTTGCTTGTCGCACTTTACGAGCTTCAGGCGGAGGAAGTTTTCATTATCGGCCATACCGGCTGCGGGATGGCGTCGCTGAACGCCGACCATATGATCGGTTCCATGAGAGAGCGCGGCATTTCCGATGATGTTCTGAATACGCTGGAGCATTCGGGAATTCGACTGAAGAAGTGGCTGCGCGGGTTTGACAACGAGAAAGAAGGGGTAATCCATACTGTGGAGATTGTTAAAAATCATCCACTACTTCCCCCCAATGTACCCGTTCATGGCCTGCTTATCGACTCCACTACCGGAGAGCTTGAGCTCGTCGTTGACGGCTACGATTCTTAATTGGACATCTCTTTCTACTTGGCGCGGGCCATTAGCGGCTCGCGTCCTTTTTTGAAACTTAGCCCGAAAGGAAGAACAGATAGACATGACGATAGATTTGAACGAACTTCCCCGGCGCCGGGGAACCCAGTCCCTGAAATGGGATCAGGGGTTTGGTGATCCGGATGTTCTGCCGCTCTGGGTCGCCGATATGGACTTCAAATGTTCGCCCGCGATCGTTAAGGCGGTAAGCGAACGCGCCTTGGAAGGGATATACGGATACACGATCCGTACCGATGAATATGAAAATGCCATTACCGGATGGTTCCGGCGCCGTCATGACTGGAATATCGAAGCAGGCTGGATTACCGATTCACCGGGTGTCGTCCCTTCACTAAGCCTCGCCGTACAGTCCTTGACGAATCCCGGAGATGAAATCATTCTGCAATCTCCGGTATACAGCCCTTTTTATGATGTGATCCTGAAAAATGGCCGCAAACTGGCCGAAAGTCCGCTCTTGCTGTCGAACGGACGCTATGAGATGAATTATGGGCGTCTGGAAGCTCTGATGCGGGGCGGAGCCAAGCTTCTCCTTCTCTGCAGCCCCCAAAATCCCGGCGGCCGCGTATGGACCAAAGAAGAGCTTGTACGTCTCGGCGACCTGTGCGTCAAATACGGCGTCAAAGTCGTTGCCGACGAGATTCATTGCGATCTCGTGTTTCCGGAGCACAAGCATTATCCGTTCGCCTCGCTCTCGGAAGCTTTTGCGGACATTACGATCACCTGCCTGGCTCCGTCCAAAACCTTCAATATTCCGGGCCTGTCCACTTCATTTGCGGTCATTTCCAATCCGAAGCTGAAGCGGCAATTCGATGACCGGATTCAAGCATTGGCGCTAAGTTCCGTCAATTTCTTCGGCCCTCCGGCGACGATCGCCGCCTATAACGAAAGCGAGCCTTGGCTCGAAGCCGTGCTGGCCTATGTTCAGTCCAATCAGGAATACGCCGTCTCCTTCTTGTCCGAACAACTGCCGGCACTTACCCCGATTGTGTCCGAAGGCACTTATTTGCTGTGGGTGGATTGCCGTGAGCTGAACCTGCCCCCGGCCGAATTGAAGCGGCTGATGTACAAGGAGGCGAGAATCGCCTTCAACGAAGGGTCCCAATACGGCAAAGAAGGCGAAGGCTTTCTGCGCATCAATCTGGCCTGCCCGCGCGATCTGCTTGCCGAGGCGCTTAACCGGTTTGCCTCCGCGATTCAATCCCGAGCCAATTAAAGCAAGCCAAGCGTAAGAAAGATCAATCCGAAAACGGATTGATCTTTTTTTGGCGTGCTGTACATTTGTCCGATACAAATATTTCCCGGGCACATAAAATATCCAGAATCAACGCACCTGGAGGTGATTCACGGCTTGAAGCTCATCGCTTTTCATCTGCCCCAGTTTCATCGCATTGTCGAAAATGATGCCTGGTGGGGAACCGGGTTTACCGAGTGGACCAACACCAGCAAAGCCCGGCCGCTTTATCCGGGCCACCGGCAGCCAAAGGTGCCGTACGAGAATTATTATTATAACCTGACCGATTCGTCGGCACGGCATTGGCAGGCGCTTCTTGCCCAAAGCTACGGCATTTACGGGTTCTGCTATTATCACTATTGGTTTAACGGCAAGCAGCTGCTGGAGCAGCCGCTAAAGCAAATACTCCGGCTCGGTGCCCCCGATCTCCCCTTTTGCCTGTCTTGGGCCAACGAATCCTGGACCCGCAAATGGGACGGCGGACCGCATCAAATCTTAATGGAGCAAACCTATGGCGATGAAAATGAGTGGACACAGCATTTCTATGAGCTGCTCACCGCATTCCGCGACGAACGATATATCCGCGTCGACGGTAAGCCGCTCTTTGTCATTTACAGGCCGGGAGATATTCCGCGCTGCACGGAGATGCTCGACTGCTGGAACCGGCTGGCCCGGCAAAACGGGCTGAACGGGATTTATTTTGTCCGGACCCTGGGCGGCTTCCCCCTGACAAATCCGGACGGCTTTGATGCGGATGTCGAATTCGAGCCCCATTATACCTTTGCCCATAGCGACTCCAAGTATATCTTCAGATCGATCAAAGCGGAAAATGGGCAAGATCACTTGGTGACGAATTACGATCATCTCTGGGAGCTGATATTGGGTCGCTTCCCGCACGGTGCGGAGGAGGGCAGAAAAATTATCCCCGGGGCTTTCGTGAACTGGGATAACACCCCGCGCCTTGGAATTCGCGGCAGCAGTACCGTCGCGGCCACCCCGGAGAAATTCGAAAAGTATTTATCGCGGCAAATCGAACGCGCCCAAACCGTATTTAAAAGCGATTATTTATTTATCAACGCCTGGAATGAATGGGCGGAGGGCGCTTATCTGGAGCCGGATCAGCATAGCCGATTCGGGTATCTGGAAGCTGTGCGGAACGCTTTAAAGGGAAAGCACCTATAAAGAAGCTTTCCCCTCTCCGCATTTATCTCCGGAAACCAGACTTATGCCAGTTGTATTCCAAGTTGGGGAACTCCATTCACAACGACGACAAACAGGACATAATCCTGCCCATCCGTTCCTCTCATTTGAATGCCGGGTTGGCCCGCTACTCCCGTCGGGTAGAAGCGAAGCGTCTGCAATAAGGGGGACGAAGCCGGCGTGGTGGGCGTATTGCTGTGCGCCAAACGCTGCGCGGCTCCTGCAGTGCCCCCCACAAACATATTTTCTCCTACCGTCGCCGTGCCGCCAATATTCATATGTGTCAAAACGGTTTGACTGCCGTTCACGTTTACACTGCCCGCCACGGTTGCATTTCCGAGTACGCTCAAATTCGTTACGGTCTCATTTCCATTCACCTGCAAATCCTGCTGAATCGTCTGGCTGCCGGTAACAAGCACACTATCGAAGGTTGGCAAAACTATCATCCCTTTCTATTTGGATGTAGTATTATATGTGCTTCGGACAGGTTTGCTTAGGTTTACGGCATATTTTAAGCCATCTATTTTCCCTGGATTAATGCGTTGAGCGTCTCAATATTATGAGTCGGCGCCTGACAGGAGAAATTTTGGCATACGTAAGCCGTAGGTTTGCCGTCAAGCGTTCCTTTATCCTGCGAAGCCGGAATCAGTTTGTGAATGATTTCCCGATCACCCGGCTCGTTGTTCAACACTACAAGGATCGATTCCGGCGTAAAAGATGTGTGAACCGCTTCGATCATCTCCCGGGTTGCCTTCGCCTCGAGGTCCCCGGCGATCACGATTTCGCGGCTCGGAGCGAAGAATAATTCAAGGCCGATCAGGAACATGGCATATCCGGGCGGATATTGCCCCACCGCGCCGGCGAAGGCGCGGATTTGCTTGTCCGCCAATTCCGCAAGCCTCTCGTCGTCCGTAAGCCGGGACAGCTTGACAAGATTCATCAGCGCGATGGAATTGCCGGAGGGCATGGCGCCATCGTAAATCTCTTTATTGCGCATAAGCAGTGTCTCGCTGTCCGAACCGTAGAAGTAAAATCCGCCGTTTTCCTTATCCCAAAACAACTCGATCAGCTGCCCGTTCAGCTCCAGCGCCTGCTCCAGGTAACCCGGTTCGAAACAGGCCTCGTACAACTCCAGCAAGCCCCAGATCAGGCAGGCATAATCGTCCGCGTAAGCGGGATAGGCCGCTTCCCCGTCGCGGAATCTTGCCAGAAGCCGCCCGTCAGCGCGCCGCAGCTCCTTGAGGATGAACCGCGCCGCCTTCTCGGCCGCGTCCAAATATTCTCGCTTCCCGGTGACCGAGTAGCCCTTGGCCAGAGCCATGATCATCAGCCCGTTCCACGAAGTCAGAATTTTGTCGTCCTTGCCGGGATGGATGCGGGCTTCGCGGTACTCGAACAGTTTCTGTCGGCTTGCCTCCAGGATATCTCGAAGCCCGGATTCATCAAGCTCCGTAACCTCCGCAAACGCACTCAGGTCGGTCGCAATCCGGTTGGGGATATTATGGCCCTCGAAATTGCCTTCCTCCGTGATATCATATACCCGGCAAAACAATTCGCCGTCCTCGGGACCAAGCACCTCGATAATTTCCTCCGGCTCCCACACATAGAATTTCCCCTCCTGACCCTCGGAGTCGGCATCCTCCGCGGAGTAGAAGCCGCCCTCAGGGTCCGTCATATCCCGCAGTACATAGGCGAAGATTTGCTCCGCCGTATCCCGGTATGCCGCTTTCTTCGTGATCTGATAAGCCTCCAGGTAGGTCCAGGCCAACAGGGCGTTGTCGTACAGCATTTTTTCGAAATGCGGCACCAGCCAGCGCTCGTCAACCGAATAGCGCGAGAACCCGTAGCCGATATGGTCGTATATCCCGCCGCGACTCATCGCATTCAGCGTTTTTTCGACCATTCCCAGCGCCTTCATGTTGCCGGTCCGATGATAGTAACGCAGCAGAAACGACAAGTTATGCGAAGCCGGGAACTTCGGCGCGCCGCCAAAGCCGCCGTAGGCGGGATCAAAATCGCGATCATACATCTGATACGCCTTATCCAGCGTCGCTTCCGAAACCTCGCCTTGCAGTCCCGACAGCATTCTGCGCTCCACCTGCCGCGAAATTTCCCGCCCGGTCTCCATCAGTTCCTCGGCGTCTTCCTCCCACTTTTCGCGGATTAACGGAAGCAGGTCCATCAAGCCTTTACGGCCGTATTTGGCCCGCTTCGGAATATAGGTCGCGGCAAAAAACGCCTGCTTCTCCGGCGTCATCACAATCGTCAGCGGCCATCCCCCCTGCCCCGTCAGCGCCTGGCATACCGTCATATAAATATTGTCGATGTCCGGTCGTTCCTCCCGGTCCACCTTGATCGCGACAAAATGCTTATTCAGCAGCTCCGCGACTTCCTCATCCTCAAACGACTCGCCCTCCATCACATGACACCAGTGGCAAGTGGAATAGCCGATCGACAGAAAGATGGGCTTATGCTCCCGCTTGGCCTTGTCAAACGCCTCTTCCCCCCAGGGGAACCAGTTTACCGGGTTATATGCATGCTGGAGCAGGTACGGAGATTTTTCCTTGGCTAAGCGGTTGGGATTACGATCACGCGTATCGGTAAATTCATTCAAATGGAAGCCATCCTTTCCATGGTCAGGAATACGAAACTTTAAATTTTATCTATATTATAACCATTCGGGAAGGTGCAAACCAAGAAATGGGTATTCGAAATGGAACCTACAAAAAAAGGCCCGAACCGTGAGCGGTTTGGTGCCTCTTATCTAATCGCTGAATATATCCGTAATTGGTTTAAATCAACTATAAACTTGCCTGGGATCAATATATCTAAACCTATTAAACCATTAATACTGTTATCATCTCCCATCCGGCCAAAATCAATTGTATATTGAAATATCCGGAAGGAAAGAAATTTTACTTCATCGACTCTCTTGCGAACGGAAGCTTTTCTACCGCCTATGCCTGTCATAAAGCGTATTTGATCCTCCGGCTCATATTTATCGAACAACCCGTCAATGGCATCGACAGAGATGATCGATTCTACAGCACCGGTATCAATAATAACATTTGGAATAAACACTGATTTCCCATAATGAGTAATGGTTATGCCGGTAAACAATAGCCCATCTCGAAAATCAAGATTCATCGTTATGTGATCTCCTAATCATAGGCTTGTCCCTTACTTCCACTATAATAGCTTCATTGGAGGTATGATAAACAAAGCGTTCATTCTTTGCGGAAAACAGTTCTTTCCAAGCCTCATGCTGATCATGAATAGGTTTGATAACGGCTACTTCTTCCACATGAAGCTTATCGTCTTCGTAATGCGACTTCAGTTCTTCCACCAATACAAATTGATCCGGAAAAAGCTCCCTTACTTCCGCCCAAAGCATAGTAATCGCCTCCACCCTATTAATTTTACCATTATCTGTTACGCTAGAAAACTCGCAAATTAAAGTACTTCTTTCTCCCCGCTAAAAACATCAATCATCATTAAAGCCCCCGCTCGAAAACCATGCATAAACGCTGCCGCTTCATGAATGGAATTCGACTCCCCTACAAGTTCAAACAATTTTTCCAGTTGTTCAAAATCTTGTTCCGTTAAATTTTTCTTGTAAATTGCCATATAATCACTGATTTGCCGATTAATTTGCCTGGTTCTGGAGTTTGAAGACTTTATGGATTCATCCGGGCGCCATCTTCCATAGTATAAATCTTCTAAAATACTATTCATAAATCCTTAGCCTCCCGATACACGAAAGAATTGACGTTCTTCCAACGAATTCTAAATTCCTAAGCCAATTTTACTTCAAAGGGCTTTAGCATATTGGGATTTATGCAAAATTCGCATAAAAAGTTTAGGAGCGCCAGCAATAAATCCTAATTATCGCATTCAAGCTTTGAATACAGTTTATGCCTCCCCCCACATTCACCTCTCCCCCACTCCTTTCATACTTAATGTAGAAAAGAAAGGCGGTGGGCGAATGGGGAGCAATGACGCGGTTGAGCAGCGGGCTATATTTCTGGCGGCGATTTGCGGACAAACCTATGAGCAATATTCGAATGCGGACGGGGCCTTTGTGGTGCCGTGGAATTTTTCGGTCCGTCATACGATTGAAGCGAAATCCTTCATCGGTGAATGGGAACGCTTCGGGTTTACTATCGAATCTCCGGAGGAGGTTATTATAGCGTTTCGGGGGACGAGTTCGGCGCCCGATTGGGTCTCCGACCTTATCGCTTCGCAAACAAAGTTCAAATATATTGAGGCGAACTGCCTGACTCATCGCGGGTTCACGAATATCTATGCTTCCGCTCGCGATGGCATTATGGCCGCTCTTGCTAAAATTTCATCAGGTGAAAGCAAAACACTCTATGTTACAGGCCACAGCCTCGGTGCGGCGCTCGCGACCTTATGCGCCGTCGATGTTGCCGCCAACACCGGCTTCCGCTCGCCGATTCTTTTTACATTCGGTTCTCCCCGCGTGGGCGATCCGGCTTTTGCGAAGGCTTTCGCGTCGCATGTCCCCGCAAGCTACCGCTATGCCAATGTCTTTGATATCGTAACCTTTGCTCCGCCGACCGTTTACAAGCTGCCCAAGCGCGATAAAAAATTCTACTACCAGCATGTCCGCACCCTTTCATCGCTTGATTTTGAATATGGAGCCATCAGCCTCAATCATGTGATTTCCAGCTATTTCGACGATCTCTCCAAACTACAGCCGGCCTTCACCGGATCGTTATGCTCAAATAATCCCGGACTTTGTCCAGTCCGTGAAACAACAGTGAAAAAATGAATTTTGCGGTATATGCAGATGGAGTAAGATGAGAGAAACTTCCATTTTGGACAACGGGAGTGGGATGGGCTAACTGTATAAGGGGTGAATTGGATGAAACATCTCGCAAATATGATCTCCATCAGCAGAATGATTCTTTTAATCCTTTTATTTTTCCTAACAAACCATGTATGGATGTTCCTGCTTGTCTATCTGCTTTGCGGCTTAAGCGACGTATTGGACGGATATATTGCTCGGAAAACAAAAACGCAAAGCGATCTGGGGGCCAGATTGGATTCGGCGGCGGATTTGCTTTTGTTTGGGGTAATCACGGTCGCCATGATCGTATGGCTTAAGGATGAAGCACTTATTTTCTTGCCGTGGATCATCCTGATCGTCACCATTCGCTGCGCCAATTTGCTGATCTCCGCCCGTAAATATCATTCCTTCGCCATTGTGCATACCTGGGGCAATAAAGTTTCGGGATTCCTCCTGTTTATGACACCGCCGCTGTATTTTCTCTTTCAAAATCCGGCAGTAGCCTGGCCGGTATGCCTCGTGTCGGTTTTGTCGGCACTGGAGGAAACCGCCATTCATCTCACTTCAGCAAAGCTTGATCTTAACAGGCAAAGCATTTTTAAGCATTAGAACTCCCTCCGGCGGATTTTTTGGCGAGTTATAGGCATATGCCCGATCAAAATAGGTTTCAGTCCATAGACTATTGTCGAGTAAATCATTTGAGGAGGTTATCCATGGATACCAATTATCAACAAGTCGCATGGAGCTGTATGAATAAATATGTTGGCGTGACCACGACCGACGGTCAGTCCCTTGACGGGTTTATTGCTCATGTGGATCAGGACTACATTACGCTTGCCGTTCCCACGAACGAAATGGTAGGACATATGAGCGGAATGCCCGCCAATGCATCTACGTACAGACAGTTTGGATTTCATCCGGGCTTTTTCCCGCGCCGCCGCTTTTTCCCGAGACGCATCCCTTTTCGCGGGATTACCGCTTTGTTCTTGCTTCCGTTCTTTATTTAAACATTGAACGGCCGTCCGGGCTCACCCGGTCCTCTAATTATCCGACTCCGCAATATTGTTCAAGAACCATTCTAATTTTCGCATTATAATAGCAATAATATTGCCGGAGAAGAAGGTGCATAAAGTGACCCGTGAAGTTCGGACGGTCGTTTTCGACGAGGAATTGAAGCTTGAGGCATACCGGTTTGAAGGGATCATGCAAAAGTTTCCGAACCATTTCCATGACTATTACGTTATCGGTTTTATTGAACAAGGCAATAGGTTGCTGCTATGCAACAACCAAGAGTATGTCCTGAGCCGGGGCGATGTGGTCATCTTTAATCCGCAGGATCCCCATGCCTGCGAACAAATCGACGGCGGAACCCTGGATTACCGCTGCATCAATATTCAACCCGAGATCATGCGTCAGTATGCGCTGGAGATCACGGGAAGGAACTCCTTGCCCCGCTTCACGCAAAATGTACTTTACCGAAGCGAGCTGGCGCTGTCCCTGCATGATCTGCATCGGATGATTTTGGAGAATCAAGCCGATTTTCAAAAAGAGGAATTGCTGCTGTTTCTCCTGGAGCAATTGCTTCAAGATGCGGCAGATTCCGAACCGCCCGGTCCCGATCAGGATTATACATTCGAAGTCAGAACAGTATGCGAATACATAGAGTCGCATTATGCCCGCAGCATCACGCTAAATGAATTGCAAGGTTTAACAGGGGTAAGCAAGTACCACTTGCTGCGTCTTTTTACGAGACAGAAAGGCATTTCCCCCTACCGTTACCTGGAAATGATCCGGATCGGCCAAGCAAAAAAGCTGTTGGCGCAAGGCACACCTCCGGTCGAGGCGGCTATGCAAACCGGGTTCAGCGATCAAAGCCATTTTACGAACTTCTTCAAAAAGCTGATCGGTTTAACCCCCAAGCAATATATGAGCATCTTTAACCCTGGCGAGCCGAAGCGGATCCGAGGTGACGCTTTATGAGGGATCAACCGGGCTTTGCTGCCGGACACGCTCTTGCGCTGTTTACGATTTTGATCTGGGGAACCACATTTATTTCAACCAAGATCCTGCTCGTGGATTTTACCCCGGTCGAAATATTGTTCTTTCGCTTTGCCATCGGCTACATTGTATTGCTGCTGATCTATTCGCGGCCTGTCCGCACCAAATCACTTAAAGAGGAACTGCTCTTTATCTTCGCGGGCCTTTGCGGAGTCACTTTGTATTTTCTTTTGGAAAATGTGGCTCTGACTTATACGCTTGCTTCCAATGTAGGGGTCATCGTTTCAGTCGCTCCGTTCTTCACGGCGGTCATCGCCCATTTCTTCCTGGAGGAAGAAAAGCTGACCGCGCCGTTCATGATCGGTTTTGTGATCGCACTGGCGGGGATTTTGCTGATCGGCTTTAACGGCAGTTTTCTGCTGAAGTTGAACCCGCTGGGCGACCTGCTCGCCTTGCTCGCGCCGATCGTCTGGGCGGTATATTCGGTTTTGATGCGTAAAATCGGCGCGCTGCAGGTTCATACGATCGGGGCAACCCGTAAAGTATTTTTTTATGGACTGGCCTGGATGGCGCCCGCATTGTTTCTGTTCGATTTCCGCTTGGGGCTGGACCGGTTCGGCCAAATTTCAAACTTGGGCAATCTTCTATTCCTAAGCCTCGGGGCCTCGGCCATGTGCTATGTCACCTGGAACCGGGCGGTGTCGGTTCTTGGAGCGGTGAAAACCAGCGTATACATCTACATTGTACCGGTGATCGCCGTCGCGGCTTCCGCACTGATTCTGGACGAAAAGATCACTTGGGCCATTGTGGCCGGAACTATCTTGACGCTTACAGGCTCGTTTATTTCAGAGCGCAAACCAAAACCTTCCCTTAAGGAGCGGAGTATAACCTCTTGAATATCGAATGAAACTGTGGGAAACCTACTTTTATTGAACATTAGCCGTATAAGAAGGTGGATTAAATGGAGCGTTCGATTTTGACTGCTATGTGGCTGATTGGTCTTGTTTGCTTTTTCGGGCTTATTCCACGCGAACGGCGACGTAAAGGATTCCTGGCGTTTCTGATGTTTCAGGCATTCATTTGGCTTTGTGATATGCCGGCATTTCAATATAATTTGTTAAGCGCTCCTGTTCGGGAGTTCCCGAAAGCATCAGACCTTGCGATAACGATAAATTATTTTTTTTACCCCGTGTTGTTTTCAATATTTTATGTCTACCGGCACAAGAAAACCGGTCTTTGGTTCCGATTCACATACTTTTTCCTTTGGGTCTCGTTTATCACGTTGCATGATAACATATTGGAGATATATACGGATTTACTGGAATATGGAAAATTGACATGGTATGGAATGTGGATATACATCGGTTTTTTATTTTATATGAGCCAAGTCTGCTGCGACTGGTTTTTTAAGGACAAATCGTTGTTTCAAGCGGAGCGGCGGGGTATCCAATGAGGGTCGAATACTGGATTCTTTTATCGGTATACGCAGTGGCAATAGGTATTCTTTGCTTTGTACCGAAACGTAAGATCAGGCTTGGGGTAGTGGCATTTTTGACTGAACATGTAATCACATTTTTAATCGGTTTAGTTGTCGTAGAATTAGACCTGATTGAATACCCCGTCCGGTTATTTGCATCCGTCAATAGGACAAGCTTTACTTACGAGCAGTTTGCTTTGCCGGTGGTCAGTGCCCTTTTTATGGTATGGTACCCGAATGATCGAAGCAAACTTCACCAATTTGGATATTACGCCGCTTATTGTTCCGTTTTGACCGTCCTTGAAGTTGTTTTAGAAACCTATACCGACCTTATTGAATATATACACTGGGAAGGGTATGTTACTTGGATTACGCTCTGGATTTCTTTTTATATAACACGCAGATTATGCGTTTGGTTTTTCTCAAAGGCGTGATTAAAATATTGGCTCGTCCTTTAGAACCATTAGAGAATAATTAGGCGTACTTCCCGAGTTCCGAGAAATATTTTCTGCGGCAAGCAAAATAGAACAGCGTCTGAATAACCCAGAACATTCCCGCGGCCAACCCAGATTTTCCCAACAATTGAACAATGATCGGCTGATTGCTGAATAGGAAGTAGAAATAATACAACCCCAGTCCCACCCCGAACAGCGCCGGCAGGAGAAATACGATCGCCAGCTCCTTGGATACGAGTTTTCTTAATTCTTTCGAGGTGACGCCTATTCTTCCGAGCGAAAGCATGCTTTCCTTCTGGTCGTCGATATCCGACAGCACCTTGTGGTAGATGACGATGCCGGACGCCAACGCAAACAGCGTACCCATGAAAATGAAGATAAAAAAGATCATGCCGCTCGATTCCAACTGGGATATCAGCAGTTCGTCTTTGTGAATCGGCCGCAGTTCTTCCAGCTTCAATCGAGTTTCATCGGTTTCGGTCATCGTGGGCTTATATGAGGTCCAATACGAAGAATCCAGTCCGTTCGCTTCCCGCAAAACGTCCAGCAGTGCCTGGAAACCTTCCGGCGGGATCTCCCCCTTCAGCAAATGCACCCGCTTGACCTGATCTTCTCCCACCGCGGCTTTTACCGTTTCATAGACTCGATCGTCAACCACGAGGGCTTGGCCGAAATAATCGCCCGCCGTTTGCTCGTTGTTTATGTAAGGCCCGCTTATTTCGTCAATATTCTCGGTGCGGTAATCGATTACGGAATACCCTTCCAAAGTCCGGAGTAAACTTTCTTTACTCTCGTGATCCGGAAATTCGTTGGGCTCGATCCACCCCGGATCCATGACGGGCAGGACCATGTCCGGCGCTTCAAACTCCTTGTTCTCTTCCTTCACTCTTGCGAATAGCGCTTGATCCGCGGCCACTTCGTAATCCGTTCCTAAATGCCGGTTGAACCCGCTCTCGCCAATCAGCATCGAACGGTCATCCCACAATACCCAGGATCCCCCGTAATAACGAAATTCCGGCACTTCCACATATTCGAGGGTTTTATGCTGCTCCAAGGAAACCCCTTTTTCTTCCAGAATAGTTTCTAGCTGATTAGGCTCCAAGTGATTAAAGCGGTTCGTTTCAACATACATCACATCAAAAGGATTATTGAGATCGTTCTTCTCCTGGCTTGTCGCGTACATCGCATAGGTCATCCCGATAAAGAACACGGCGCCAGCGATCAGCAGGGATACGATATAGACGGTTGTTCGGTACGATACAAAGCGATGGGACAGATTCGACATCACGATCAAATTATGATTGTATAACCGTTTGAAACGCTTGGCGACGGGCCGGATGACCTTGATCCATGATCCCAAGATGACATATGGGCAAATCATGGTCAATACGAGGAGGAACATAATATAAACCGGTTTTCCGTCGGTTTCCTTGCCGAGCATAATTTTCGGAAGCAGGATGAGCGCTGCCGCAAACAAGGCTAACGCAACGCTTCCCGACAGGGCACCGCTGCTGCCGATTCCTTTCGTTTGGGCGGACTTTAAGCCTTCGGCTATCGTGATTTTACGAGTATGGAGCATACTGAACAGCAAGTTGAGTCCCAATATCATCAGGAAAATGCCGCTGCTGAGAAGCAGGCTCTCCCACTTGATTTCATACGGAATCGGATTTGCCATCAGCACCCGGTTAAGCCCCATGAAGAACAGTTTTCCGAAGACGGCCCCGGTCACAAGGCCGCTAAATAAGGAAAGAACGGCGATTCCCGCCTGTTCGACGAGCAGCATGAGACCCAAATTTTTGGTTGTCATGCCTAAAGTGATATACATGCTGAATTCTTTCCCCCGGTATTTCAGAAACGAAATATGGCTGTATGTAATAAACACGATCGAGAATAAGACGACGCCGATCAAATCACTGCGAACGATGCCGTAAATGGTCGTATCGCCCACCTGGCGCCCGACCTCCGAATTAAACATCAGGCTGCCGAACAGGAACAATATCGCGACGATCAGCGTATTTACAAAATAGAGCGACATGTACTTTTTCGCATGATACAGGAAATTCTTCCTGACGATAGATGGGAAGGTCATACCGGGACACCTCCGATCACGCTCTGCGCTTCCAGGATTTTATCGAAAAAGGCTTTCCGGTCTCCGGACGATCTGATCTCCAGCTCGGCCTTCCCGTCCTTGATGAACAATATCCGTTTACAAAACGATGCGGCAAAAGGATCATGCGTCACCATCAGAATCGTGCTGCCCATGTTCTCGTTGAGCGATGCCAGTATACTCATCAATTGATGCGCCGATTTGGAGTCGAGATTGCCTGTCGGCTCGTCCGCCAATACGACCGCCGGTTCATTGACGATAGCGCGGGCCGCCGCCACTCTTTGCTTTTGACCGCCGGATATATGATACGGATACTTGTCCCGCACATCCTGGATGCCGAGAAATTCCATTAACGGGGCCAGCTTGGCTTCAATCTCTTGCGGGTCTCTTTTGTCCAAAATAAGCGGCAATGCGATATTCTCCTTCAGCGTCAGACTGTCCAGCAGATTGAAATCCTGAAAGATATACCCGATCCTCCCCCTTCGGAACAAGGCCATTTGATCCTTGGACAGCTTGGTAATGTCCTGACCGTCAATGACGATCTCCCCAGAGGTCGCTTTATCGACGCCGGACAGCAGGTTCAGCAGCGTCGTTTTTCCGCTGCCGCTCGGGCCCATGATTCCGGTAAACTCGCCTTTGCCCACATGCAGATTCAGGCCGTCGATCGCGGTAACGCCGTTTGCTCCTTTATACGCATTGTATACTTTGACGAGATGCTTGAGCTTTATGACACCCACACCTATTTCCTCCCCATGATCTTGATAAGAGAAGTATAAAGGGGCCCGTTCAATTCATGAATTCATTTCCCTTTCACAACCTTACATTTTTGCAAGAAAAGAGAGAGTGATCTTCGTTCCCGCTCCTTTCTCCGACTCGATGGCGACGTCATGCCCCAGCTTCCGCGCGATATGTTGGACCATATACAGTCCGATTCCCGTTGAGAAGCGGTGTTCCCTGCCATTCCGTCCGGTAAAAAAAGGATCGAACACCCGCGGCAGGTCCTCCGGATCGATCCCTATGCCTTCGTCCCGAACGTACAGAAGGATTCGGTCTTCCCGGTGCTCACTCCCGATGAAAACCTTCCCTTCTTTGCGGCTGTATTTGATAGCGTTGGACA
This sequence comes from Paenibacillus haidiansis, assembly GCF_036553665.1. NCBI lineage: Bacteria > Bacillati > Bacillota > Bacilli > Caryophanales > Paenibacillaceae > Paenibacillus > Paenibacillus haidiansis. The sequence continues at coordinate 183,410 of NZ_JAZHPZ010000007.1, forward strand.
GCACTTGTTCCAGCATGTACCCGCACCATTTCTCGTCCGTATACACCTGCGCGCATTCGTCGACATCCAGCTTCGGATATACGCCCCTATATATAAAATCCCGCTTCTTGGCATTAATCGCTTCGGTTACGACCTTGTGCAGATTGACTTTTTCCGGCATATAATCCCGTGAGAAATCGTCCAGCCGCAGTACGTTTAAACACTCCTCCAGATTTTGCTTCAATCGGTCGTTCTCCTCTTGAATGTCCGGAAGCGCTTCCTTTGAAGGGCTTTCCAAAGCCAGAGCGATAACGGAAACGGAAGCTTTCATATTGTGAATCCACTGGGAAAACAGCATATTTCTTTCCTTCACGGCGACGGTTATTTGGAATATGTCGGCGTTATACCTGTCATGGATGGCTTGAATCGGGGTGAAAAACAGCCTGTCCCGCACATCCGTCTCGTCAACCTCCACTTGCGGACCAAGCTTCGCCTGCTCCAATTTACGCTCCCATTTGAAATGGCCGAATGCCGCGAAAATGAGGTAAACCGTCAAGAGAAAGAAGCTGACGATGAAAGGATAGGCGATTTCCCTTACTCCATAGAAGACATAAGAGATGAGAACAAGCAAAACGGTATTCAGGATGTAGACAAAGATGAAGCTTCTTTTCATATGCAGCAGATTAACGATTTTGCGGATCAAAGACATAGCCCACTCCCCGTTTGGTCATTATGACATGCTGAAGCCCGTACTCGCCGAGTTTCTTTTTGATCCGGGTGATATTCACCGTCAGCGTGTTGTCGTCGACAAAAGTTTGATTGTCCCATAACGCCTCCAGCAGTTGCTCGCGGGACACGATCCTGCCGGCGTTGCTCATAAAGCAGTTCATGAGACGGTACTCGTTTTTGCTCAATTCCATCGCCATGTTCTGGTATAGCAGCTTCATGCTGTCGTGCAGCAGTTTGAATTCCCCGAATTCGCGGCTTGTTTCCTCGGTCCGCCGGTTTGCGCGCCGCAGCACGGCATGGATTTTGGCCGCAAGAACACCCATGCTGAACGGTTTGGTGACATAATCGTCCGCCCCGTACTCCATCCCGCGGATCTGTTCTCCCTCGTCGCTGCGGGCCGAGAGAATGATCACCGGATAATGGAACTTCCTTCTTAACACCTTCAAATAATAGAACCCGTCAAATCCCGGCAAATTGATATCGAGGAGAATAAGATCCGGGCTGTACTCTTCCACCTTGGCCAGAACTTGGTCAAAATCTGCGACCGTCTCCACTTCGAAATCATAAGCCTGCAAATATTGTTTGATATACTTCCGCAGTTTCGGATCATCTTCGATTATCAGAATTTTGTCCATCGTCTCCCGATCCAACTCCAATCATCAGAGGTTGACCTTATTATAGCTTGAGTCCGCTTCCGAGTTCTGTGATCAAAAAAAAGACCGGACAGTGATCCTGCCGGTCAAAAAATCTAAAACTTATGCTTCATTTTCCCATGCCGGGTTCCAGACGACCTCCCAAAGATGGCCGTCCGGGTCCATGAAATGGCCGGAATACCCGCCCCAAAAGACGTCATGTGCGGGATCGACGATTTTGGCTCCAGCCTTAAAGGCCAACTCCATAATCTCGTCCACTTCTTCTTTGCTGCCGACATTGTGACCGATCGTCAGCTCGGTTGAGCTTGGCGCCGCCAGCGGAAGCTTCAGCTCATGGGCGAGATCCTCACGGCTCCAAAGAGCCAGCTTCAAGCCGGATTGCAAATCGAAAAACGCAACGGCCCCGTGTTCAAATTCGCGGCCTACGATCCCTTCAGTCGGGAAGCCCAGTCCATCCCGGTAGAAGGCCACGGACTTCTCCAGATCGTCAACGCCCAGGGTGAGCACTGTAATGTACGGTATCATCGTCTTCACTACTCCTCTCGCAATCGTTATTGTCCCCATGAGCTAAATGATAGTCATTTTCAACCCCTTCGGATTGTAAAAAACGGACAAATCAGGTGAACACCTGATTGGGCGTTAATCCATAATAGCGTTTAAAGGCGTGTATAAAGTGCGACTGATCGTAGTAGCCGTATTTTACGGCGGTTTCGCTAAAATGGGCGGGCGTCTTCTTACTTCCATACAGTTCCTGTAAAAGATATTGAAAACGCAGGATATCTATAAATTGTTTCGGGCTGACTCCGAGTTCATGCTGAAAGATTCTTCTTACATTTCGCTCACTGTAATTTAGATTTTCCGCCAGGGCTTGGATGGATAGCTTCCCGCGACTGGCTTGGATGTATTGCACCCCTGCTTCCAGCATGTCATCGGTTTGATTCTTTTCCTTGTGCAGAAGCTTTATCAATAAATTTTCAACGCGCTCAATGACTTCCGGTATTCCTTTGGCGGCACACACTTCCTCCTCGATGCGTTCCGCTTCTTTTCCCCATAGGTCTTCAAGATACACATGGTATCCGGCAAACTCGGAAACAGGGTATCTCAGAAATTGCCGGGCCTGGTGCGAAAAGAAACGGATGCCGAATAAGGAGAGATCCCCGGTCAAGTTCATGGTTTCAAAGGCGGTCATCAACCCGGATACAACAGCTCCTCCGGAAGAGGCGGAGCTGCTCAGGTCAAATATTATATCCGTGCAGCCGTCCGGCAAAATCCGATGCAATTTGCTGTCATCCGACGCCAGATAATCTATGGTCCAATAACAAGCTACGCAATGTCTGAGTCCTAAACTTGGAGAGAACTCACGATAACGATAACGGGCATCCTGTAGCTCGTTTTGCAGCATAGGCGGTTGCAGTGGAAGATACTTCGTCATGAGAATCCCCCCTATTACCGTTCGGATAAGACCTGCTTGGCAAATTCATAAAAAGCGAGAGCTTCCTCGCTTGAGCCGAATCCCGCCTGCGCCAGTTTGTCGCTGCCGCCGCCTTTGCCGTTAAAGGCGCCAAGATGCTCCTTGAAAAACGAGCCGCACGAAAATCCGCCGTCGCCGCCATATGCCAACACGACCTTACCTTCCCCGGCTCCGGCAAATAGCACGGTCTTTCCATGCTCGGCCGCCAGCTTGGTGGCCAAATTCTGCAAATCCCTGAGGCTTTTATCTTCAAATACATGAGCCACAGATCCGCCCTCGGCTTGGGAGACAAGTTCCTGGAGTAAATACCGGTCGTTGATCTCTTTCAGAGCGGCCAGCTCCTGCTGAAGCTGCTTCTGCTCTTGTTCCATTTTCTCAAAACGACTTAAAATCTCGTCTTTCCCCGTATTGAATTTCAGAGCCAGGGCATTCAGAATCCGCTGGTTCTCGTTAAACTCCCGCAGCGTACGGAATCCGCATAAGAAATAAATGCGAGTATTACCCTTTTGGCGCTCCGCTTTGAGCAGTTTGATCATCCCGATTTCGCCCGTGGACGAGACGTGGGTACCGCCGCAGGCGTTATATTCCACGTCTTTCGTCTCCACGATCCGGATCCCGCTTGACACCGTCGGCTGTTTGACGAGCGGTAAACTCGCGGCTTCCTCCCCGGTGACAAAATAGCTTGTTATCTCGTGGTTAAGGTAAATATGCCGGTTGACTTCCCGCTCCAGCTCGGCCATCCGTTCCGTCGTCAGCTCCGGTAGTTCCACGTCGATCGTGGCGTACTCTTCGCCCAGATGAAAGCTTAGCGTCGGCGCGCCTATGATCCGCAAGCAAATAGCCGACAACAGGTGCTGACCGCTGTGCTGCTGCATATGGTCGAATCTCCGGTCCCAATCCAGCCGGCATAGAACCGCCGTTTCCGCAGGCCGGCTCTCGACCTTGTGCAGGATCATTTCCTCTTCCTTCACCACGTCGAGCACGCGAATACCGTCAATGGTTCCCGTATCGCAAGGTTGTCCGCCTCCGTGCGGATAAAAAGCCGTCTCTTCGAGAACGGCATAAATCCCGTCTTCCTTTTCCAATACCCCGGAAACTACGGTTTTCCATTCGATCGTATAAGCAGAGTCGTAGTAGAGCTGTTTGGTCATTTCGCTGTCCTTTCTTAACGCTCGTTATTAGGAGCTCATCTTGTGGAATTCTTCGACGCATTGTCGGCAAATGCAGGCTTTGCCTCTCCGTTCCTCGGGGATCCGGCTTCGCAGTTCATCCGGCACTTTCGTGTGAAAACACCAGCAATCCCCTTCTTTCGCCCCGCATTGATTGGGTCGGCCGCATAGCGGACAACGCCGCTCATCTATGTATTCAGAATGATGGTCATGGTTATGATCTATCGCTTCCCCGCTCAAGCCGCTCCCCCTCCTCTTACTTCCATGATCTCATTATAGCAAAAGGAGGACGGAGTTTTAATGAACGCCCGGGAGTTTCCATACGAAGCACACAAAAATACCCCCGAATTGCTCGGGGGTATTCCCGGATTAGCCTTTAATCGCGCCGTCGATCATACCGGCGATCAGCTGCTTCTGGAAGATCAGCACGATGATCAACAGCGGCACCACGCTGATGACGGAGCCCGCCATGATCAGGTGGTACGGCGTATTGTTGCTGTCCTCCAGCGCCTTCAGGGCTACGGATAAAGTCAGGTTTTCCTGGGATCTCAAAATAACGGACGGCCACAGGAAATTGTTCCACTGTTTCACAAACAAAATAATTCCGAGTCCGGCGAAGCCGGAGCGCAAATTCGGCAGGATGATCCGCCGGAAAGTTTTGAATTCACTGCAGCCGTCGATGCGCGCCGCCTCCATCATCTCGTCGGGCAGGGACATGCAGTATTGGCGCATGAAGAAGATCCCGAAAGCGTTGGCCAGATCCGGCAGGATGACGCCCCAAATGTTATCGATGAGGTGCAGGTTTTTATAGATTGAGAACAAAGGAACCATTGTGGCTTCATGCGGGATCATCAGCGACGCCAGCACGAGGACGAACAGGAATTGTTTGCCTTTGAACTTGTATTTTGCAAACGCAAACCCGGCCAAGCTGCAAAAGATCAGGGATATCAGCGTAGAAGTCGTGGACAGCAGGAAGCTGTTCCATGTAATGATGCCGAATTTGCGTTCCACGAACAATTCCCTGAAATTTTCCCAGTGGAGCACCGAAGGAACCCAGATTGGCGGATTTACAAAGATCTCGCTGATATCCTTTAACGAGGAACTGAACAGCCAGAACAACGGGAACAAAGTAAACAGAGAGACGATTGCCATCAAGGCGAAAGCCAGCGACGAGGACCAGATGTTTTTGCCGCCGCCATGGCCGGCAGCTTGTAATTTAACCGTTTTTTCCATAGTATCCTCCCGCCTACTCTTTCTCGTCGAAGATACGCATCTGCACCAGCGATATCACCATCATAAGCACGAAGAAGCAGACAGCGATGGAAGACGCGTAACCGAAATTGAAGTTTTGGAAGCTTTCTCTGTATAACATCAGCACCGGTGTCAGGGTCGAGTTCAGCGGCCCGCCTTGGGTCAGGATATACGGCTCCGTAAAGAGCGAGAAGGTCCCGATGGTGGAGAGTACCGTACAGAACAGCAGCATCTTTTTGACCAGCGGAATGGTGATATAAAAGAAGCTTTTGATTTTTGTGGCGCCGTCCACGTAAGCGGCTTCATACAAATCCTTGGAAATGTTCTGCAGGCCGGTCAAGAGCAGCAGCATATTGTACCCGAGCCAGCGGTACAGCACCATCATCGCGACGGACAGCCGGGCCCACCATGGCGATTCAAGCCATGGTATCGGATTGTCGATCAATCCGATATTTCGCAGCACGCTATTGATTAGACCGTCCTGGGTGTTCAGCAGCAGGATAAATACAAAGGACACGGCCACGACGGAAACAAAATTCGGAACAAACAGCGCCATCCGGAAAAATCCCTTGCCCACCATCCAGTTGGAATTTAATATGGACGCCAGGATCAGACCCACGAACAGCATCAACGGGACATACATCAGAAAGATCAAGGCGCTATTCCACAGGGACAGCCAGAAGTCATTGTCGCTAAACAGCTGCATATAATTATCAAACCCGATAAACACCTTCTCCCCGGACCCGTTCCAATCCGTCAAACTGATATAAATCGAATAGAGGATGGGATAGAGCGAGAAGATGAAAAACAAGATGAAATAGGGTGATATGTAGATGTAGGGAGCAACCAGCATCTGTTTGTTCCATTTGGGTGCCTTCATATCATTCCCTCCAATCCTATCGAAATGAAATTAGTTTCTCTTTGTTTTGCTGCGCAGCTCGTCCGCCATGTCTTTCAATGCTTTGTCCGAGCTGACTTTGTTCAGGAAGACCTCGGCCCAAACATCGGTCATCAATTTATTGGCCATCGGGAAATCGGACGTGTACGCGAGCGGGTAAGTGTTGGCCAGCGATTGCGCGTATACTTTGCGGATCGGCTCGTTGTTGAAATATTCGGACGGTTCTTCCAGCGAAGCGTTATCATCGACCAGCATGGCCGGGAACAATCCGGCGCCCGTCATCATTTTGATTTGCGATTCTTCACTTCCGAGCATAAATTCAATGAACTGCCATGCTTCTTCCGGATGCTTGGAATTCTTGTTGATCGCCAGGTTGGCCCCGCCCTGGTTAGCGCCGCTGTACTTGTCGTCTTTGGACCATTTCGGCATCATCGTGACGGACCATTTGCCTTTATCCGCTGGGGAGTACTGATTTTCAATAATCGCATCATGCCAGGAACCGCCGACAACGGTAGCGATTTGGCCGTCGCGGATGGCGTTGCCCCACGGGTCGGTGTTGGCGCGGGCATCGTAGACGAGCCCTTCATTTTGCATCTTGATCAGGTAATCGGCGATTTCCTTGATTTCGGGCGTATCCACGGCGACATTGCCGTCTCCGTCGAAGTACCACAAACCACGCTGCCACATCATCGATTCGAACATGCGGTTGCTGGAGTTCGTTTTGGAGTCCCCGTACATCATGGCTCCCGTTTTTTCTTTAACTAGCTTAGCCGCTTCATAGTAGTCATCCCAGGTTTGAATCTTCTGGGCCACTTCTTCGGGATCGGTCGGCAATCCCGCCTGGGCGAACAGATCGTTTCGGTAGAACATGACGACCGGGCCGCTGTCCCAAGGCATGGCGTAAACTTTGTCGTCCTTGGTGGCGTCTTCCCATTTATAGGCGCTCATCTTGTCCTTGTACGGCGCCACGCGGTCGGTAATATCCAGCAGGGCGTCGATTTGTACGATTTGCGACAGGTTGGTCGATTCTACGGTGATAATGTCCGGCACCGCGTCTCCGGTACTGGACGAAATCAAATACTTGGAGTACAGATCCGTCGATTTCATCGTCTGGAACTCGATTTCAATATTCGGATATTTGGCCTTAAAGGCGTCCATATTCAAATCCAGCCCGTCCTTGGCGGTCTCCCAGATCCAGACCACCAATTTCACCTTTTCGTCGCCGCTTTCGCCCGGGCTTTGCGATTCCGCCGGCTTATCGCCGGAAGAGCAGGCCGCGGTGAGCAAAGAAACCAGCAGACATGTAATCAGCACGTACAATACCCGTTTTTTTCTCACGAATAATACCCCCTATGATGTTGGAATGTTGGCTACGAATCCATAATAAATCTCCTGAAAAGGCTTTCAAACCGACAGATGTTCGATTTCGGTGCGATCTTTTCCGGTCGACATAAAAAACGCCCGGACAAGCCGGGCAGCAGTGTCTATTTGTTTGAACCCGCCGTCATTTTGTTTGACAGACGGTATTGTCCCGGCGTCACCTCCGCTTGTTTCTTGAACCATTTGGAGAAATACTTTACATCCTGAATGCCGACTTTCTCGGCGACCTCCTCCGTTCGGATCGACGTTGCGCTGAGCAGCTCCATTGCCCGCTTCAATTTGCGTTCCGCGATAAAGGAGATGATGCTGCAGCCGGTGGCCTCCTTGAAGATGGTGCTGAAATAACTGCGGCTGACGCCGATCATAGCCGCGACATCGGCCGCGCGGATATCCTGATCAAGATGCTCGTCGATGAAATCGATGGCTTGGAGAATATCTTCTTTATGCGCCGTGCTGAGCAGATTGATATTTCGTTCCAAACGATAAATGCGATACAAGCGGCTTAAGGCATCGAGCCATCCGTCGGGATTCGCGGCGGCGATCGGTTTGCTTTGGCGCCACTCCAGCGCCCGAAAGGAGATCTTCAGCTCCACCAGTCCGGATAACCCCAAGTCCAGCGTATCCGGACCGCAAACCAGAAAAGCGGAATCATCGTCAAGCGCGAGCAATTTGAGCCGGTCCGGATGAGCCTGCGACAGATCCTTGAGCGGATGAAGCAACGGCTCCAACGGACCGCTCGCGCCGGGGGAACGGTAAATGTGAAGCAGGCTGGAATTGGACAGCATCCATTTCCATTCCGTCCGCAGCTTCCCGAGCAGATGATCCCTTGCCGTATAACTCCGGCCCTGCAGCCAGTCAATCAGAGACTCCCCTGCCCGGTCCGTCTTCTTCTCCGCCGGTTGGGCAGCCGCCCGTTGTTTTGACGTCCTCTCCTCGTATCTTTCATAAATCCGGTGCAGCGACTCATTGATATAATCGTCGTCCATGTCCGTCTTGACGATATAATCGTGCACGCCTATTTTAATGCCGAACTGGGCATAGTTAAAATCCCTGTGACAGCTCAGGAACAGAATTTTCGTGCCGGGGGCTTCTTGTCTTATTTTTTGCGCAAGCTCGATGCCGCTCATCTCGGGCATGACGATATCCGTGATCACCAGATGGGGCCGGTACCGCAAAAATTTCTGCCAGCCGATGCTGCCGTTCGGCGCGTCATCGACGACGACCATGCCATGCTCTTCCCAATCGATCGTCAGCCGCAGTCCTTTTCTAACCAGCTGTTCGTCATCTACAATCAGTACTTTGATGGGGCTTGGATTTCCGTTGTCGTTGGCCATGTCAATGTCACCTTCGTTCCTTGATTTCTGATGGATTCTATAGATAACCCGTAAGCCTCCCCGTAATGAAGCTTGAACCGTTCATCGACATTCCGGAGGCCCAATCCGCCGCGTTTGCCCGGCACCTTTTGTCCGGAAGCGATGTATTTCATATGCTCGGCCGTCACTCCGGCTCCATCGTCTTCCAATGTCATGCACAGTATATTTTTATCCTCAAAAATCCGCATCCGGATATTTCCCTGACCGTCCTGAAAACCGTGGAAAAATATATTTTCCAGCAAAGGCTGAAACACCATGCGCGGAACGAGACATTCCTCAAGCTCCGGCTGGACCTCTAACCGGAAGGTAAACGCATCCTCGTAACGGAAACGCTGAATTTCGATAAAATGTCTGGCGATTTCCAGCTCTTTCCTTAACGGGACCAACGTTTGTTTGAAATTGAAGCTCCCGTCCAGAACGACGATGAGATGCTGAAGCATCTTCTGTATTTCCGGCTGCCGGGCCAGCTTGGCTTTCCATTGGATGGAGTTCAGTGTATTGAATAAAAGATGCGGATTGATCTGGTAGTGCAGTATTTTCAGCTCGGCTTCGCTCTTCAGCTTTTCGGTGCGGCTGATTTCATGCACCAGCTCGACAAGCTGCTCCGTCATCTTGTTGAACGATTCACTTAAAAAGCCAAGCTCGTCCGATGATTTCACCGGCGTGCGGATCAGCAGGTCGCCTTCCCCGAAACGCCGCATGGAATGGGCCAGTTTCTTGATCGGCATCGTGAAGCGGATCGAATAGAAGCTGGCCATCATGACGCCGAACAGCATCGCCAGCCCGGAAAACAACGCCGAATACCGCAGAATGACCGAAGAAGATTCGTAGAAAGTGGCATAAGGAACGCGAGCCTCCACCACCCAATCCTCCGCATCGAGCGTTCTTGACCAGACGATGTCGTCCTCCCGGCTTTCATAGTCCGAAGACGTTTGCAGCAGGACCTTTCCGGCAGCGTCCATAATTTGCAGATGGGATTTGGTGTCCTTTTCGAACGATTTGATCAAGCTTAGAACTGTATCCGCTTTCATATCGATCAGCAGTTTACTGCCGTCCGGCAGCCCGAAGGGCCTGTTCAGCGGCACAATCTTGCTGATCATGTATTCGTTCGCGGGCGTGGAATAATAGTCCGGGATATGAATCAGGACATGCTCGTTGCCGTATTGCGAAATATCGGACCAAAATTCCGATTCCGCCAAACTTTGCTCATTGATGAGCTGGTTGCCGATCACCCTGCCCGAAGGTGTTATGACGGCTACGACAAAAATATTCGTGCTTTCCAGGGAGGTGATATAATTCTGAAAATCCCGCTCCTCCACATACTGCTCGTATGTTGACGGGACGTCGTCCCCCACGGTGATCGACGAAGCGATCAAATAAGAGAGAATATTGCCGGTAATCTGGTCGATCTGCTTGAGATTTCCGTCGACATGCAGCTTCAGCTGGTCCACGGCGTAAAGCACGTAACTGCCGAACTGCGAATTCACGACTTTGGATGATTGGTGATAAGAAAAATAGCCGAGCGCACCTACCGGCAGTGTGGCGACGATGAAGAAAGCGAGCATGAGCTTCGTCCGGACGCTGCCCGCCATCCTGAAGCGGAGCAGGATCCTCGTAAGTATTCTTTTCATGATTTACCTCTTGCGACTTGACTTAAGTGAGTTGGCTAATGAATCTAGCTCAGTATATCAAAATACGTCTAAAATTTGAACAAATGGTGTCCCCATATCGCAAGATTCGGGAACACCATTATATGGTTCTGTCTAGTCTTCTTTAAATACAGGCATTACATTTATTTCGAAAGTGAACCGCTTCTCATCCAAACGATAGATTTCAAGCAGCTCGGGTCCGCAGGAATTGGAGCCTACCCCGCTCATCTTGTAATCCAGATGCACGATCGTCTCGTTCCGGCGCGACAGCTCGTAGGTGTGCTGCGCCAGTGTCAGGTCTTCCGGCGTATAATGAGCGGCGTTGAACGAGAACGCCCCGCTGCCGGTAAATTTCAGTCCCATTCCCTGCTCGTTCGTCACGATCACCCAATCGGTGTTATTATGGGAACCGTTCTCCTGCGGCATGATATACGGCGTAAAGAGCTCGTCCACCGTGGTCAAGTATTTGCTTTTGATGGTGCTTTGACTCTTGTCGATATAGCTCTCATGCGGACCGTTGCCGAAATACTCCACTTCCTCCGTCCCCGCCGGCATGGTGATCCTGAGACCGAACCGCGGCAGGAACGGTAAATCCTCGCGGACGGTAACCTCCGTTCTCAGCCTGATCTCCCCGCTTCCGGTTACCAACCACTCGGCCACGCCGTGAAGCAATGGCGGTTTGATATAACCTCCCAGGGAATATTTAACGCTAATTTGCACGGCGTCTTCTTTCCGCTCGGTCACTGCGGCCTCATACACATGCATAAGCGCCCGATCATAGCCCTCCTCCATCCACTGCCGCTTCACTTTGCGGTCATTGTCGGTCGGTGCCCGCCAAATATTGAACCCGAGCGGCTGTTCAAGCATTTCGACCCCGTGTTTGGTTATGGAGGTAAAAGTTCCTTTATGGAGGTCGAACACATGGCTGAAATCGAAGCCTTCAATCATGAGCCGATCGCCCTGTTCCTTGAGCAGGAGCGATGGGAGGGCCGGCTTCACGGATTCTGCGCGTTTACGGATTTCGACCGGAAGCCTGAATTGCTCGGCGTATACCTCATGTCCGGATTTCGCCCAATGTGTATCCTCCCGCAGCCGGAAGGATACGGTCAGATAGAAGGCATCTTCCGAAAATTCCGGCAAAGTGTATTCCAGCTTCACTACTTGCGAGGTATGCGGCGCAATGCCGCCCGGCAAGAGTTGCCCTTGGCGGAACAGCACTCCTTCTTTTTCGATTCTCCAATTCAACGCCAGATGCGAAAGATCGATAAAGTCATAGAGATTGGTGATCTTGATCGAGCCCGCGGCCAGATTCTCCGCTTCCGCCCGGATCGGAGCGATGACTTTCTTTAACTCCAGCAAACCCGGATGCGGAACCCGGTCGGGCGAGACGAGCCCGTCGATACAGAAATTGCCGTCATTGGGCTGGTCGCCGAAATCTCCGCCGTAAGCGTAATACGGCGTTCCCTCGGCGTTCCTCGTCAGGATGCCGTGGTCGCTCCATTCCCAGACGCATCCGCCCATCAGCTTCGGATATTTGTAAATGACATCCCAGTAGTCCTTCAAATCGCCCGGCCCGTTGCCCATCGCATGGCTATATTCGCACATAAACATCGGCTTGCTGCTGTTCTCATCCTTGGCATACGCCTCGATATAGGCCGGCGAGGAATACATCCTGCTTTCCATGTCGAGCACGGAAGTGTCCGGGCTTCCCAAATGCCGCGGATCGGAGCCCTCGTAGTGAACCGGACGCGAAGCGTCCCGGGACTTGGTCCATCGCGCCATCGCCATATGATTGACGTCGTAGCCCGATTCGTTCCCCATCGACCAGATGATGACGGAGGGATGATTCTTATCCCGCTCCACCATGCGTACAACACGTTCGACGAAGACATGCTCCCATTCCGGCAGCCGGGTCAGCATATTGAAGTTGCCGATCGCATGGAACACCCCATGGCATTCGAGATCCGCTTCGTCGATGACGTAAAATCCGAACTCGTTGCACAGCTCGAGGAAACGCGGATCATTCGGGTAATGGGACGTCCGGATCGTATTGATATTGTGCAGCTTCATCAGCTTCAAATCCCGGATCATATGATTGACCGGGACCGTTTGTCCCAGCTCGGGGTGGGAATCGTGCCGGTTGACTCCCTTCAGCTTGACCGCCGTTCCGTTAATCCGAAAGACGCCGTTGATGATTTCCACCTTTCTGAAACCGAGCGCAAAGTGCAGAACCTCGTCCGCCGCCGTAATATAAAGATGATACAAGTACGGGGTTTCGGCGCTCCACAGCTGCGGATGGTCAACCTTAAAGGTTACCTCCGCTTGGCCGGCGACGGCTACCGTTTCAGCCTGCACAAGTCGGCCGTCTCCGTCCTTAAGCTCGACTTTGGCTTCCACTCCGCCAAGGGTGCTAAGCTCGCAAGCAACGATTCCCGTCTTATAATCCGGTTCCAGGTCCACCCGGTTGAATACATCGACGACATGCTCCGGACTGCGGGCCAATAAGTATACATCCCGGAAAATCCCCGAAAATCTCCACAGATCCTGATCTTCGATATAGGAGCCGTCGCACCATTTCAGCACCATCACCGCAATCTTGTTGGCACCGGTATGTACATACGGGGAAATATCGAATTCCGCCGGCATGCGGCTGCCCTGGCTGTACCCGACCCAGACGCCGTTGATCCACAAATAAAAGCAGGAGTTGACGCCTTCGAACACGATATATTTGCTTTTCGCTTCCCAGGCGCCGGAGATGTTGAACTCCCTTACATACAATCCCGCGGGATTGTCGTTCGGGACATAAGGCGGATCGCAGGGAAACGGATAATTGACGTTCGTATAGTGAAGCTGGTCGTAGCCGTTAACTTGCCAGCAGGAAGGCACAAGCAGATCGTCCCAAGTGCTGACATCGGTATCCGTACGGTAGAACTCGTCATCGACCTGCCGGACGGATTCCAGGTATTTGAATTTCCAGTTCCCGTTCAGCGTCCGGTAATACGGCGAGCCGCCCCGTTTGGCTGTCCGCGCCGTTTCCGCATCTCTATAGGGGATATAATACGCTCTGGGCGCTTCCCGGTTTTTTTGCAGTACGCTCAGATCTTCCCAGTATTTTGGAATCTGAATCATCTTGGTTCTCCTCTCCGTCATAAGCGTTTGGATTTTTCTATTGTATCCGAACTGAAAAGGCTTTCACACCGACTTTTGTCCGATTGCGGCGTCATTTTGTTCGGGGTCGCCATGCGCTTCTTACCATTCCGCCACCGATCCGTCCCGGTGTCTCCAGACCGGGTTTCTCCAGCGGTGAGGCGCTTCCTGGGCCCGTTTGATCACATATTCCTCGTTCACGTTAATGCCCAGTCCGGGTCCCTGCGGAATTTTCACATAACCGTCGTCGTAGGCGAACACGCCGGGATCGACGATATAATCCAATAAGTCGTTGCCCTTGTTGTAATGAATGCCCAGGCTCTGCTCCTGAATGACCGCATTGTGCGCCGTCGCGTCGACCTGCAGGCAGGCGGCCAGAGCGATCGGACCGAGCGGACAATGCGGAGCGACGCCCACATCATAAGCCTCCGCCATCGCGGCTATCTTCTTGCATTCGGTGATGCCGCCGGCATGCGACAAATCCGGCTGAATAATATCGACGTACCCGTCCTGCAGAAGCGATTTGAAATCCCAGCGCGAGAACATCCGCTCCCCGGTGGCGATCGGAGTGCTGGTATGATTCGCGATATCGCGCAGCGCCTCGTTGTTTTCCGGCAGCACCGGCTCCTCAATGAACATCAGGCGGTAGGGCTCCAGCGCTTTGGCGAGCACCTTGGCCATCGGCTTATGGACGCGGCCGTGGAAATCGACCCCGATCCCGAGATCGGGACCCGCGGCCGCCCGGATCGCGGCCACGCGCTCCACGACCTCGTCGACTTTCCGATAGCTGTCGATGTACTGCATCTCTTCGCAGGCGTTCATCTTGATCGCCGTAAACCCGGCTTGCTGCTTTTCAAGCGCGGCCTGGGCCACATCGCTCGGGCGATCGCCGCCGATCCAGGAGTACACGCGGATGGAATCCCGGCAAGCCCCGCCCAGCAGTTGATATACCGGCGCATTGAAGGCCTTGCCTTTAATATCCCATAACGCCTGGTCGATCCCGGCGATCGCGCTCATCAGGATGGAACCCCCGCGATAGAAGCCGCCGCGGTACATCGTTTGCCAGTGATCCTCGATTCGCAGCGGATCTTTGCCGATCAAGTAATCCATCAATTCGCCCACCGCGGCCTGCACCGTATGGGCCCGGCCTTCAATGACGGGCTCCCCCCAGCCGACGATGCCTTCGTCGGTTTCGATTTTCAAAAACAGCCAGCGCGGCGGTACGATATATGTGGTGTAGTTTGTTATTTTCACGTAGTCTCTCTCCTATTCCCTTGCTTGATGGATCGCTTCGATGAATTGCTCCGCACGTTTGGTAATCTCGTCGTACCTTTGCTCTTCGATCGCCTTTTTGTCCAGCAGCGAGCTGCCCAATCCGACCGCGACGGCTCCCGCTTGAATGAACTGGGCCACGTTTTCCAAAGTAACGCCGCCAGTCGGCATCACCGGAATATGGCCGAGCGGTGCCGACAGCTCCTTGATATAATGAACTCCTAATGAGGAACCGGGGAAAATTTTAAGCAGGTCCGCCCCGTACTTGTACCCCTGCACGATCTCGGTCGGTGTCATCACCCCGGGAATGGAAATGCGATCATGCCGGATCGTGACCTTGATCGTTTCTTCATCGAGAATCGGCGAAAATATAAAATCTGCTCCGGCGGCAATCGCCTTCTCCGCGGTTTCCGCATCCAGCACCGTGCCTGCACCGACCAGAACCTTGTCGCCGTACCTCCCCTTTAACGAGGCGATAAGGTCGAATACCTTCTCGGTGTCCGCCGTGATTTCCAGCGCCTTCACGCCGCCCGTTACAAGAGCGTCCGCAATGCGGACCGCCTGATCATAGGGAGGTCTGCGCACAACGACGACCGCGCCGGAATCCTTCAATAGCTGCAGCTTGTCCTGTTTATTCATTCCCGTCACCCCTTATCGTTGAACGTTTTGGTACGTGGACTGCCCCGACAACACCGCCGTCAGCTCCTCCTCGTTTGGAAGGCCCTCGGTATCCCCATGAACCCCGACGACGATGGCTCCGACGGCATTTGCCCTCGCCGCGGCTTGCGCCAGGCTTTCCCCGCGAAGCAGCCCGCTGATGAACCCGGCGGCGAATCCGTCGCCAGCTCCCACGGGATCGATCTCTTGAACGGGCAGCGCGGGCACATGTCCCCGCTCCGTCAAAGAGCGGTAATACGCGCCGTCCTTCCCCAGCTTGACGACCACGGCCTTTGCCCCGAGCTTAAGGAAGAATTCAGCGATCTGATTCGCTCCGGTCACGCCCGTAAGAAATTCCCCCTCATCGAGGCCGGGCAGGATATAATCGGCGCGGGAAGCCAGTTCCAGCAGTTTGCCCTTTGCCTCGGCCCGGTCCCAGAGTTTCCAGCGGATATTGGGATCGAACACGATGCCGACATCATTCCGTTTCGCCGACTCCATCGCGCGCAGAACGAGTTCAAAACAGCCTTCGCTTAAGGCCGGGGTAATGCCGGTCACATGTAAAATTTTGGCCTGAGTGAGATAAGCTTCGTCCAGATCGGCGGGCGTCATTTTACTGGCCGCGGAACGGTCGCGGTAATAGTAAACCTTCGTTCCCCCGCCCGGACGGCGCTCTTTGAAGAATACGGCCGTCGGGGCGGCATCCGTAAAGGTGCAGCGGGAAGTATCCACCCCCTGCCCTCGAACGCACTGCAATATGTAGCGCCCGAAGGCATCTTGCCCCAGCTTGCTGAACCAGCCCACGGAGTGGCCAAGTCTGGCCAGCCCGATCGCCACATTCGATTCGGCTCCCGCCATCTGTTTGTTGAACCTGTGCACATACTCCAGCGGCAAATCCTGATCCCCGCTAAACAGGACCATGGATTCCCCAAAGGTAACAACCTCCATCCCAGTTCCTCCTTGGATTACAAGAGTGAATGCTTCGCTTTCCGATCGCAAATATAGATCATATCTTTATTTGATTTAAAAAGTAAATACGATCTTTTTTTGCGAACAAAGACGAATTAAACACATTTTAATGGACATAATAAAATATACATACTATGTTTATGTTGCTATCATAATATCTTTAATATATGGTGTCAATACACTGATTCCATAGCGGCATAGGTAACGACTATGCTAAAATAAAGGGAAAGCATAAAGAGAAGACATGATTAGGGGACGCTGAACGATGAAAAAAAATACATTTGCCACAACCATAGATCATCTCAAAAAGAAGATTGTGGATGGAGAGTGGGAGCCCGGCTCCCGGATACCTACCCTGCAGCAAATTTCCAAGGATATGGAAGTCAGCGTAACGACGGTGCGGGAAGCTTTGCGGGCATTGGAAAGCCAGGGCATTGTAAGTATAGAGCATGGCCGGGGCATGTATGTCAGAAATGATCCGTTGCTGCTGGAAGATCCCGCGGCGAATCTGAAGGAGCTTGGCGATATTTCGCTGGTGAAATTGCTGGAGGCACGGCTGTTGATCGAGCCCGAACTGGCCGCTTTGTCCGCGAGACGGGCTAGCCATGCCCAAGTCAAGGAGCTCCGGGAGCTGGCCGATACTATGGTTTTGCAGATGGAGGACGGCGGCCCTTTTTTGGAAACGGATCTGGCTTTTCACCGGCTGATCGCCGAATCGGCGGAGCATCCCGTGTTGCAAAGAATGCTGGAATCGATCTACCCTTTGCTTGCCGAGGGGCGCAAGCAGACGAATACGCTGCCGCATATGCGAACCAAAGCCTCCAGTTATCATATTCTGATCGCCATCGCCATCGAAGAACGGCATGAGGAACAAGCCCGTCAGCTTATGCATTTTCACATTCAGGACATGCTTGAAGCGCTGAAAAAATAATATAAATGGACCTAAACGCGTAAATCCCCACTAGCCTTCGCTACCGGGGATTTACGTTGTGATTAAGCTATTCAATTGTATCCATTCCTCCAGCAACAACCCATATCCATGACATAGCAATTGTTCTTCATTTTAATATTCATTTCAATTTGTCCGTTCCCTATACTCCTTATGGAGCAGTGATCCATGTCCTGCATACAGGGTTCAATTCCCGCGTACACGATATTCACGAGCAACGTTTTCACGGACGTTCCTCCTGGCGTGATCGTTTATTGGTATCTGTACGTTCCTAAAAATTCCTCCGAATTAGGGGGAAATGGGGGATTATTCACTGAAAGTCTGCACAAACAGCCCGTCTCCTTCCAGCCATTCCGCGATGAAAACATCCCGCGAGTCGTTCACATGGTGCATTTCAAGTTGTTTCTGCAGCCATTCTTCGCTTTTTCCAAGATCGCGCAATTCATCCTTTAACAATTCGCCATCCCGAATAATGGTAACGGGGACATGGACTTCTTTTTGGGGAAATTGAAAATCTTCTTGAGTTGTTTTTTGATAGTTCGATTTTTTCATGATACTGATGGAACCGTTGGCTTCCAGGTAACAATACGCTACCTCACGGATCGAAAATGTCTCCGATTGCCGTAAAAGGCTTTGAAGCTGATTCAGATTCATGCGGTTCTTTTTCAACTGCTCTCTATTGATGACCCCGTTATGTATCAATACCGCCGGCTTCCCCTCGAACACCAACCGCAGTCTCAGGAATTTCTGGCCCAATATTTCAACAAACAACAACATTGCAGCCCATAACACCATGGAAAATAGGATGCTTTTAACGCCGATCCCGTCATTATAAAGCGCGTTGCCTAACAATTCGCCAAGAACGATCGCGGCTATAAAGGTAAACGGCGTGATTTGATTGATGATTTTTCGGCCCAAAATTTTTACGATAATAAACAGAAGAATAAACCCTGTCACAAGTTCAACGGTAAGGTTGAGATAATCCATTTCATCCTCCGGTTTCAGCGATATGGCGATTTATTTATCAACATCATTAACGGCTTTGCCCGATTTTAACCTTGACAAAACAAAGAACCCGGTTCACCGTGGGCGGTGCGCCGGGCTCTCTAGCCTTTTGGATTAGTATCCGAGCAGGCTCTTCGTTTCGTTAAAGATTTCGTTGGCCATTTGCGTATAGCGGGTGCTGCCGTTGGCTTCCGCCGTTTTCACATAGGTATCCCAATTGTCCAGGCTTTCCTGGCCGGTGATGAATTTCAGGGTCATCGTCTTCACATAGTCCATCAACGGCGTCGAGATCAGGTTCATCTCTTCGCTTTGGTCAGGCGTGCCCATGATCGGCGGATCGATCTTGCGCGGCTCGCGGGTGGCGAAGATCCGGTCGTTGAAATCCTTCTCGCCTTCCGTCATCTTCGACAATTTCAGTTCTTGCGAACCGCCATAAGCGAATACCCCGCCGCCGAAGCCGTAATCCTCGTTCAATTTTTTCGGCGCCCCTTCATTGAGACCGTTGAAGGTAATGTCCGGATTCAGCACAATATTGCCGTCAGCATCTTTGGTGTAGGTCTCTCCCTCAACCCCCCACAAGCTAAGGGTTTGACCTTCCGGCGAATACCACAGCCAGTCAACGAAACGCAGCATCTTGATAAATCCTTCTTCGCCGAGATCGTCAAGCGCGTTCTTACTGATCATAATACCGTTTTCAAGCCGTGAGGTTTCGACCTGCAGCATCCCTTTCGGACCGCCGGGTTGGACGATCATATACAGTTCCGCCTCGGGAACTTGCATTTTGGTTTTGATATCCATCATCATTTGGTAGTTGCTTATAATAACGTAACTGTCGCCTT
Organism: Paenibacillus haidiansis; assembly: GCF_036553665.1. NCBI lineage: Bacteria > Bacillati > Bacillota > Bacilli > Caryophanales > Paenibacillaceae > Paenibacillus > Paenibacillus haidiansis. Next base: position 202,800 of record NZ_JAZHPZ010000007.1, read on the forward strand.
TATAGAATTTAGCCAGGGCGGTTTCGTCTTCTTGCGTGAAGGACTCCGGATCCATCAGGCCTTCTTTTACCAATTTGTTGAAATAAGTAAGCATCGCTTTGTAATCATCGGTTGTGTCGGCGAAGTAAAACTCTTTTTTGTCAAAGTCGAACTTCAAACCGTTGGCCAGCCCCCAACCGGAGGTAACTCCGTACTGAGCCGCCGCAATGTTCAGCGTGGCATCGGCGAAATAGCGGTCGGAGAACACATAATCCTTGCCGGTGTATTCCTTCACCTTCTTCAATGCTTGATAGAAATCCTCATACGTCCAGTTGCCCTCCTCCGCTTCGACGTCGACTCCTGCGGCTTCGAACACGTCTTTGCGGATTACGAACGAATATCCGCCGCCGGCCACTTCCCACAATCCGGGCAGGACATAATATTTGCCGTCCGCTTGCAGCTTGGCTTTCAGATCCTCTTCAAGTCCCCAGTTTTTGAGAGCTTTCTGATAGTTGGGCATGTACTGAACCCAATCGCTGATGGCAACGATTTGTCCGCCGGCGACAAATGGAGATTCAATGTAAGTTTTAGGAATAATATAAGGTGCGTCGCCGCTGTTTACAAGCAGCGCTTTTTGGTTCTCGTACTCGGTTCTGGCGGTGATGGACAGGTCAAAGCTGACATTGCTTTTTTCCTGTATCGCGCTCCAAATTCTCCAGTCTTCTTTGTAAGGATAGGATTCATTATCGCTGAACATCATGGAATAGGTAACCGGCTCATTGGAGTGGAAGGTTTGATTCTCCCCAAACGTGTAGTCCAAAGCGGCTTCCGTTCCGTTTGTTCCTCCCGTGGAATTGGTATTGCCCGCAGGCTTGTTGGCTTCTTTGTCATTGCCTCCACTGCATGCCGCCAAGCTTACCGACATGATTAATGCCAGCATGACCCCGATTGTCTTTTTAAATCTTTTCATACAGAACCTCCTCAGAAAATTTTGTAAAGCAAACATTTGGCTAGGAAGCTATAGGAATTTATATATAACGGAAAATGCCGCAATTCGCTTGGAAGCGATTGCAATATTCCCGAATATATCGCGGTCAGCCTTTAACCGAACCGATCATCATCCCCTGGACGAAATATTTCTGCACGAATGGATAGACGCAAATTATCGGCAAGGAGGTGAGCACCATGGCGGCGGACTTGACGGTCGCCGCAATCTGGGTATTTGTATCGGTAGTCGCACCGACCTCAGTAGGACTGATGGCGTTTTCAATAATTTGCCGCAAATATAAGGCAACCGGCCATTTATCCTTGGATTGCAAATAAAGCGAAGGCCCGAACCAGTTATTCCAGATGCCTACGATGACAAACAAGACCATCGTGGCGATAATCGGCTTGGACAAGGGAATCGTAATTCTCCAGAATATGCCGTAGACATCAAGCCCGTCTACCTTGGCCGCTTCCTCAAGCTCATTCGGCAGGCTGGCAAAGAACGTCTTCATCAATATGACATTGAAGGCGCTGATGGCGCCGGGAATAATAATCGCCCAAATCGTATCCCGCATGCCCATCGTTTTGGCGACCAGAATATAGTTCGGGATCAAGCCGCCGCCGAAATACATCGTAAACAGCACGAACGGGATAAAAAATTTATTCATCCGCAGCTTATCCTTCGAAAGCGGATAGGCCAGAATCGCCGTCGCGGCTACCGAAATCACCGTGCCTACCACGGAATACAGAATCGTATTCCCGTAATAGTGGAAGAAGTCAGGCTTGCTCAGCAGCGTCTCGTAGGTTTGCGTAGTGAATTCCACCGGATAAAAGGAAACCTTCCCTGCATATATGGCGCCTTCCGAGCTGAAGGATTGGGCGACCAAATATACGAACGGGTATAGGGTGAAAAATACGACCAGCGTCATGATCAACGCGTTAAAGATCTGAAACACACGATAGGATAAGGATGCTTTCACGTTTTCTGCTCCTTTCTACCAAAGACTTGACTCTGTAGTCTTCTTGGAAATAAAATTCGCGGTCGTGACCAAGATCAAGCCGATGATCCCTTCGAACAAGCCGACAGCGGTCGCATAGCTGAAGTTGCCGCCGACACCGCCGAACTGTCCGCCGCCTATCCCCATGCGGTAGACGTAAGTCGAAATAACGTCCGCGGTTTCAAAAGTCAAAGGATTATAGAGCAGCAAGATTTTCTCGAAGTTCGATCCCATAATCCCGCCGATATCCAGAATCAGCAGCGCCATAATCGTCGGCAGAATTCCCGGGATCGTGACATGCCAGGCGAGCCGGAACCGGTTGGCTCCGTCAATCCTGGCCGCTTCGTACAATTCCGTATTGATTCCGGTCATTGCCGCCAAATAAAGGATGGTGCCCCAGCCGAGCCCCTGCCAGATGCCGGATGTGACATAAATGGTCGGGAACCATTCCGGAAGCGAGATGAACTGGATTTTCTCGAATCCTATTTTGGCGATCAGCGTGTTGATCGGACCGCTCAAGGAAACCATTTCCTTGATCATCCCCGCCACGATAACCATAGAAATAAAGTGCGGCAAATAAGAGACGGTCTGAACGAACTTCTTGAGTCTGACTCTGACGATTTCATTGAGCAGCAAGGCAAAGCCGAGCGTCAAAGGGAAGCGGAAGACCAAATAAATGATGCTTAAAAACAATGTGTTGTAAAAAGCTCGCCAAAAGACAGGGTCCTTCATGAACATCTTGAAATAAGAAAGTCCGACCCATTCCGTCCCGAATAAATTCGGACCGCCCCTGTATTTCCGGAAAGCGATGATATTTCCCAGCATCGGCGCGTATTTGAAGATCAGAAAGTAAATTACGGGAATAATGAGAAACGAGTACAGCTTCCACTCCTTTCTGACGTGCTTCCAAAGCGGGCCTGCGTCTACTGCTGCCTTGTTACGGGCTGCCATGTCATCACCACATTTCTTCTAGAATTGTTCCCTGTTTGTACTTTTGCGGTTAAAACGCGTTTTCTCCAAAATCAAACCTCCAAATCCAGCTCCGAAACCAGCATAATTTCCTCCGTGTTCTTCCCGGTAAGCTTGCGGCTTCTGCCGTCCGGTCCGGATACCCCTACAAAGAGAGAGTACTTTCCTTTCTGCAGCTTTCTTGTTCCTGCTTCGTCGAATACGCCGAAGGCCGATGCCGGCAGATGCAGCTTCAGTTCCACGGATTCCTGCGGCTTCAGATGAACTTTGCGGAAAGCTTGCAACTGCGGATTAAGCGGGCCTCCGTGTTCCGATTTGACATAAACCTGAAGCACTTCGCCACCGGCCATATTGCCTTCGTTTCTCAGTGTCGCGGATACGGAAATTCCTTCCTCTGTTACTCGATCGCTATCCACTTTCACATTCGAAACGCTGAAATCCGTATAGGAGAGTCCGTACCCGAATGGATATAACGCTTCTCCCTCCATAAAACGGTACGTCCGGTTTTTCATCGAATAATCTTTGAAATCGGGCAGTTCCTCCGTCGTATTGTAAAATGTGACCGGCAACTTCCCTTCGGGAGAGAACTCCCCGAAGATCGCCTCGGCGATCACACGACCGCCTTGCGCGCCGGGATACCAGCCCTGAATGATCGCCGGCACATGCTCATCGGCCAGGCGAAGGTCCAAAGCGCTGCCCGACAGAACGACTAGAACGACCGGTTTTCCCGATTCATAAGCCGCTTTCAGCACTTCTTCCTGCAGTCCGGGAAGCTTCAAATCCTTCTTGTCGCCGCTCGCAAACTGGTTCCCGGTATCCCCTTCTTCGCCTTCGAGCCCGGCATCCAGGCCCAGGCAGACAACGACGACATCGCTCTCCCGGCAAACCGCTTTGACTTCGGACATCCGGTCGTTTCCGGCGCTCAAACCGCTGATCTTATCCTTATATAAATGACAGCCCTCGGAATAAAAGACCCGCACATCCTCCCCGACATAGTCCTGAATGCCCTCCAGTACGGTAATATATCGAGAGGCGGTTCCTTCGTAATTGCCGACCAGCGCGCGCCGGTTATCCGCGTTCGGCCCGATCACGCCGATCGTTTTGATTTTTGATTTTTCCAAAGGCAGCAGGTTGTCTTCGTTTTTAAGCAGAACCAGGCATTCGCGAGCGGTCTTGCGGTTCAGCTCCTGCATCCGTGCCGAATCCACCTCGGAATAACGGATCGAAGAATACGGAACTTTCTCCTGCTCGTCAAAGAGACCGAGCTTCATCCGGGTGGTGAATAACCGGATCACCGCCTGGTCGATCTGTTCTTCGGTGACGAGGCCTTGTTCCACCGCTTCCAGCAGGAAAACGAACAGGCTGCCGCAATTCAAATCGCAGCCTTGGTTGACGGCCAAAGCGACCGATTCGACCGCGTTCGCCGTAACCTTATGATGCTCGTGGAAGTCCCGGATCGCCCAGCAGTCCGACACCACATGCCCGTCAAACTGCCAATCCCCGCGCAAAATCTGCTTCAACAAAAGCTCGCTGCCGCAGCAAGGCTCGCCGTTGGTCCGGTTGTAGGCTCCCATAACCGCTTCGACCTGGGCTTCTTCGACGCAGGCGCGGAATGCCGGCAGATATGTTTCATATAAATCACGGGTGGAAACCACCGCATTGAATTCATGCCGTAAATCCTCGGGCCCGGAATGAACCGCAAAATGCTTCGCACAAGCCGCGACCTTCAAATAGTTCTCGTCAGCCCCCTGCAAGCCTTGGATAAAGCGGACGGCAAGTCGCGAAGTCAGATGAGGGTCTTCACCATAGGTCTCGTGGCCCCTGCCCCAGCGGGGGTCGCGGAAAATATTCACGTTCGGCGCCCAGAACGTTAAGCCCTTATAAATATCCGTATCGTCGAAATCCTGCTGCATATTGAATTTCGCTCTCGCTTCCGTCGCGATGGCTTCCGCAACCTCTGCCAGCAGTTCTTCGTCGAATGTTGCCGCCAGGCCGATAGCCTGCGGGAACACCGTCGCCACCCCGGCTCTTGCCACGCCGTGCAGCGATTCGTTCCACCAATTGTATGCCTTCACATTCAAGCGCTCGATCGCCGGTGCGGCATGCAGCATTTGATGCACTTTTTCCGAAAGCGTCATCTGGCTGACCAGCCGCTTCGCCCGTTCCTTGTACTCGCTGATTTTTTGCTTGTTTTTCGTTAGCTCCGCCATAGATTTTTGCACCATCTTTTCTCGAAGTATTCATATAATAAATAGCAAAATTCAAGATCACATGTTATGATCTCATTGTTGCAAGTCTGGAACCCGTTCGACAGGAACTTGCAATCTTTGTATGCGGTTACATCATTTAAATTATATCGATTATAACTTTCATGTTCTTCGTGAATTTAGCTTTCGACTTATCAAATATTGCTAAATTTAAGCTGAAGAAAGGAATGAATTAAGTTGATCGAAATTTTGGATGGCGCCAAAGAAACCGTGTCGTTCCGCGAGCATTTCGGAATTCGTCTTTACTTGAACAAGGAAACCGAAGATTATCCGGTCCATTGGCACACCGCGGCCGAAATCATCATGCCGCTCGAAAATATTTATACCGCTGTCGTTGACGATACAAAATATGTGCTCGACCCCGGCGATATTCTTGTCATTCCTTCGGGCGAGCTCCATCAGCTCTTCGCCCCCGAGTCGGGAGAGCGGATCATCATGCAATTCGATTGCTCCCTTCTGTATCATCTGAATGGCCTGGACTCCACGTTTCATTTGCTTCGCCCCTGCTTGCACATCACCGCGGAGCAAAACCGCGAGCTTCACGATCTGCTTGAACCTTTGCTGCTGGATTTAATGAAAGAATATTTCAGCAAGTCCATACTTAGAGAAGCCTCCGCCTACTCGATGCTGATCCAGTTTTTTGTCATCCTCGGGCGGAACTTCATGAATGAAGAACGCCGCTTCCTCCACAGCAAAAACCAGAAACAGCACAAATATATCGATAAGCTGATGGAAGTCTGCAATTACATGAACGAGCACTGCACCGAGGATATTCAGGTTGAAGAGCTGGCCGAGCTGGCGGGCTTCAGCAAATTTCACTTCATGCGCCTGTTCAAGCAATACATGGGCATGTCCTATTACAGCTACCTCAACCAGCATCGGATCATGCACGCCGAGAAGCTGTTGATCGACCCGAATTTATCGGTCATGGAAGTCGCCATGAGCTCCGGCTTCGGGAGTCTTCCCACCTTTAACCGCGTGTTCAAGAGCTATAAGAAATGTACTCCGTCCGAGTACAAATGCCTTCACGGCAATCATACGAATCGTTAATATAGTCATTTCATGGGATAAAGGAGATTTCTGCATGAGTCGAAAAAAATTGTTCAATAACGGCTGGTTATTTACTAAGCAGCCGCTGGGATCGAACCTTGAAGCCGTTCAGGGCAGAGATACGGCTTGGAACCCTGTGACCCTGCCGCACGACTGGCTGATTTATGACGCCAATCATTTGTATGAGGACGGAGAAGGCTGGTACCGCAAATCTTTTACTGTGGAAAATCACGCGCCGTATACCCGCATCTCGCTACGGTTTGAAGGCGTTTACATGAATTCTACCCTCTATGTCAACGGCCATGAGGCGGGAACCTGGAAATACGGTTATTCCACTTTTGAAATCGATATCACCCCTTACCTATCGGACGGCGATAACGAAATCTATGTGCGGGTCGTCCACGAGGCTCCCAATTCCCGCTGGTATACCGGCGCGGGGATTTATCGGAATGTATGGCTGAAGACGCATCCCGCTACTCACCTGGTTCCGGACGGAATTTATATTTCCGCCAGGAAAACCGAAGACGCTTGGAATGTAGAGGTTGACACCGAGATGCGGTTTGGCGGGCAAAGTGAAGACTTGACCGGCTACAGGCTCCGGCACAGCATTCTCGACGCCTCCGGGGCGAAGGTCGCCGAAACGGAGTCCGAAATCGCGCCGGAGCCCGGTCAAACGGCGGTGTCCCCCGCCGTTGTGTCCGTGGCCGACCCCGTGCTTTGGGACATCGCGGCCCCCTACTGCTATACCCTCAAAACCGAATTGATTGCGGGCGAAACGGTAACCGAGGAAGAAGTGCAAACCTTCGGGTTCCGGACGATGGAATTCGATAGCGAGCAAGGATTCTTCCTGAACGGCCGCCATGTGAAGCTTCAGGGCGTCTGTCAGCATCACGATATGGGCTGCCTCGGCGCGGCCGTCAATAAGGCCGCCCTGCGTAGACAGATCGCGCTCTTGCAGGAAATGGGCGTCAACGCCATTCGTACCGCCCACAATATGCCCGCCGTGGAATTCATGGAATTGGCGGATGAAATGGGCGTGCTGGTCGTATCGGAAGCCTTCGATATGTGGGAACGGAAGAAGACGACGTACGATTACGCGAGATTTTTTCCGGAATGGTGGGAAAAGGACGTGGCCAGTTGGGTGCGCCGCGACAGAAATCGTCCCAGTATGTTGATGTGGAGCATTGGCAATGAAATCTACGATACCCATGCCGACGAGCGCGGCCAGGAAATCACGGTAATGCTCCGGGATGCGGTACGGCTGCATGATCCGAAAGGTAACGCGGCCGTTACGATCGGCTCCAATTATATGCCGTGGGATAATGCCCAAAAATGCGCCGATCTCGTAAAATTCGCCGGCTACAACTACGGGGACAAGTACTATGAACTCCACCACCAAGAGCATCCCGACTGGTTCATATACGGAAGCGAAACCTGCTCCACCGTGCAAAGCCGGGGCATTTATCATTTCCCGCTGTCCCAGTCCGTACTGTCGGACGATGACGAGCAGTGCTCCTCGCTCGGAAACAGCTCGACCAGCTGGGGCGCGAAAAGTACGGAAAGCTGCATCATCGCCGACCGGGACGCCCCCTTCTCGCTCGGGCAGTTTCTGTGGACCGGGTTCGATTATATCGGCGAACCGACGCCTTATCATACGAAAAATTCCTACTTCGGCCAGCTCGATACAGCGGGCTTCAAGAAGGATTCCTTCTATATTTATCAGGCGGAATGGACCGATTACAAGGTCAAGCCGATGGTTCATATTTTCCCGTATTGGGATTTTTCCGAAGGGCAGCTCATCGATGTGCGGGTATGCTCCAACGCCCCGAGGATCGAATTGTTCTTTAACGATGTGTCGCAAGGCACTTTCGATATCGATCATGCCCATGGCGAGAAGCTGGTAGGAGATTGGCGGCTGGCTTACGCTAAAGGCGTTCTGCGGGCCGTGGCCTACGATGAAGACGGCCGGAAGGTTGCCGAGGATGTAAAACGTTCCTTCGGCGATGCGTCCGAACTTGTGATGGTTCCGGACAAGCAAACTATCGCGGCGGACGGCTCGGACCTCGTATTTGTGGAAATCTCCGCGATCGATGATGAAGGCAATCCCGTCGAGAACGCCAATAACCGGATCCAGCTTACTGTCGAAGGCCCCGGCCGTCTGGTCGGCCTCGATAACGGAGACAGCACCGATTACGAACAGTATAAAGGAACGAGCCGCAAGCTGTTCAGCGGCAAGCTGCTGGCCGTCATCGCCTCTTGCCTGGAAAGCGGAACGATTACGTTGCGAGCCGATTCAAAGGGGATGAAGCCGTGCGAGATCGAACTGACGGCCGTTTCCCCCGCGCCCGCCGTCAACGCCTCTGGCGAACACCAACCGCCGCTCTATGCCTATGCGCCATCGGCTCCTTCGTCCGATAGCCTGGAGCTGCAAGAGCGGCAACGAGACGAAATTCCGATCCGCAAGCTGGAGCTTATCTGCCCGCAAGGCAACCGGCTTGCCAAAGACAGCCGCTCGCTTCCGGTCCGGGTCAAAATTCACCCGGAGAACGCCACCTATCAGGATGTTGCATGGCGGATCACCAATGCGGCCGGGATCGATGCCAATATCGCCACCCTTGAGGCGAACGGTCATGAAGCCGTGATCACGGCTTTGGGCGACGGCAAAGTTTATGTCCGCTGCGCGGCAACGAACGGTTCCGGCAAAATCTCGCTCTATTCCCTGATGGAATTTCATATCGCCGGGATGGGGCAAGCCTATCTCAATCCATACGAGTTCGTCTCCGCGGGCTACCATAACGCCGAATTGAGCCGCAATTTAACGAACGGCAATGAACGGGGCGTGGCCACGGGCCGGGAAGGAGAAAGCCGGATCTGCTTCGACAAAATCGATTTCGGCAGCTATGGATCGGACGAGATCACCCTGCCGATCTTTTCACTGGACGACGAGGAATTCCCGATCGAAATTTGGGAAGGCGTCCCGGGTAAAGAGAACGCGCAATTGCTGACGCGGGTGACCTATCAGAAACCGTCGATTTGGAATGTGTATCAGGAAGTCGCCTATCGCTTGCCTAAACGCCTGCGGGGAATTACGACCCTCTGCTTCGTTTTGTACCGGAAAATCCACTTAAAAGGCTTCCGGTTCACAAAGGCGATGAAGGCATACGAGCGGCTCGGCGCTTTGGACAGCAACCGGATTTATGGAGATTCCTATACGCTGTCGGATGATGCGGTAAAAAATATCGGCAACAATGTCTCGCTCGTGTTCGAGGATATGGATTTCGGCGAAACCGGCAGTACGAAGCTCGTGATCTGCGGACATTCCCCGATCGACAAGAACACCATTCACATTTTGTTTGCCGGCCCCCAAGGGGAATCCAAACAAATCGTCGAATTTGCCCATTCCGACGGTTATTGCGAACGGGAATTTTCCCTGGAACGTGTTGCCGGCCCGCAAACGGTCACTTTCGTGTTTCTGCCCGGCAGCGAGTTTGATTTTAAATGGTTTGAGTTTCACCGCGCATAACTAGTAATAAAGCTCCCGCAGCGCTGCGGGAGCTTCTTGTCGCGTTATGGACACCCTTATTGCCCCTTGGGGTGGCATCAACGCAAACTGTCTTAAGAGGAGTGCTCGCGAATTGCGGGCTTTCCGGTTTCAAGCATAATTTGATTTCGGCCCAGAAATATGGACAGGATCAAAATCAGCACCCCGGTTCCGATCAGAAGCCATTCGATCTTGACGATATCCGCGACGGGACCGAAGATGAGCATTCCAAGCGGCATCATCGAGGTGGAGATCATCCCGAAAACGCCGAAGATTCTTCCCAAGTAGCTTTCCTCGACTTTTTCCTGAATCAGTACGGTGGTCGGGGTGTTGAACATAGGCATCGCTACGCCGAAAATAGCCATGAAGATCAAATAGATCCAAAAGGCGGGCGCAAGGCCGAGCGCAAGCGTGCACGCCCCCATGATCAGACTGGCTAGGGTCATCGTGTGGACTTTATTGCGGAAGCCACCCCAAGAAGCGATAATCACCCCGCCCGCCATCATGCCGACCGAAAAGGCGATTTCAATAGCGGTTAAAAGCCAGACATCGCCGCCGAAGCTGCGTTTCACCTGAAGCGGGGTCAGAAAGGACGCGGGGGCCATCAAAATAAAGAAAATGGAAAAGAACAGAAAAAACAGTTTGAGGAAACGGTGATTGCCGATGTAAATCAAGCCCTCTTTAAAATCGCTGAAATAACTCGCCGACTGTTTTTCGGCGGCCTTGGCGTGGACCGGGATTTTAAAGAACAGCAGCAGGGTCAGAATCGCGATCGCCGCGGTAACAACATCGATAAAAAAGATCATTTCGATCGAAGTCATCGTGAGCAGTCCCGCGCTCACAATCGGAGCCACAAACGTTATCACCGCCTGCAGCGTTCCGTTGACGCCGTTGACCTGCGTCAGCTTCTCCGCGGGCACGATTTGCGGCAAAATGGCGCCAACGGCCGGGGTTTGAATACCGGTTCCGAGCGCGCGGATGGCGGCCATGACAAAGAGCAGCCACGTCGCGTCGTAGCCCATTAGAAAGACGACAGCGAGAATCAAGGTAGCCAGCGCGATCATCGCATCGGCCGACATGATCAGGATCTTCCGGTTGAACCGGTCCGCCCAGACCCCGGCAAAAGGGGACAAAAGAAACGTGGGGATAAATCCGCAAATAATATACAGCGTCATCATAACACCCGACGAGGTCGTTAAGGTAATATGCCACATCATCGCATATTGAACCAAAGCCGAACCGAATAGCGATATCGTCTGACTGGATAAGAAAAGAACGATATTTTTCTTCCAGTGGCCAGCGAGTTGTTCGCTAGAGGAGTTCATTTACATTCTCACCTTCCCTCTTCTGTTATAACAATCATCTCCTTCGCATTATCCATGATTTGGGGGGTTCTTTGCAAGCAGGTCAAGCAAATAACTCTTCAGATCGACCATACGCAACAAGGTTGGCTTGCGGTCGGTTCCGCAAATGATCAACGGCACGAGCGACTCCGCTTTGCGGATCGAGCCGTGACCGCCGCCCCCCTTATGCGTCGGGGAGTTTTTGTCCTTCAATTCGTATCCGGGTTTGGCGGTGACGACCAAATAATCGCCTTCATGCGAATCTAGCGCACTCTTCAACCTCATGAGCACATCGGGGTACTCGTCATATTCCAGCATATTATTAACATCATTAACTTTTAGATCGAGCACTTGAGAGTCCCCATCGATCGTCCAGGATTGACGGTATGTATCCTGCAGCTTCCCGTCGGCTTTGTATTTAAGCGCTTTGGAAGTCCCGCCCTGAATGACGTTGACCCATCCGTCCCGCTCTTTCCATGCGACGAAATCGATGCGCGAATCGGCTTGAAGCACCTTCGCCGCTTCTTTCAAAGTATCGGTTCCTTTTAATGAATATACATAGGCCATCGTTTCATTAACCGTAAACAGGATGTCCTTGCTCCCGGATTCCTCTTCCCCCGGGCTAAGCACCCGGTCATCGCCGAACAGAGCGGACAAGTCGATTTCCGGATTGCGGTCGGCAGGGAGAATCCGCGTCATCCCGCTGTCGCCGGAAATCAGGATCACCGCCTCCTTCATGGCTTGCTCCCGCGAGCCAAACGATTGCAGCAGCGATTCAAGCTGCCCGTCCAGGTCTTTGACTCCTTTCAGCGAAGAAGGACCGTTCTTGTGCAGCTCCTGATCCAGGTCGGGCAGATAGACAAACAAAAAATCGGGAAGCTTCCGGTGGCGAACCAGGTATTTGACGGTTTCAAAGGAAAAACGGTTATTGAAGCCGATTTTGTCGGTCAGGTTATCCGGCAGATCGGCCAACCCTTCCAACGGGTTGGTTAATGCCCCCAACGTCAAGAAGTCCGGCCCTTTCACCTCGATCTCGTCGGGTAAGGAGGACGGAATATGGAGCCAGGCGGGAATCGTCAGCTTGTGAACCGCCGGTCCGCGGTATATCAACCCGTTGATGGAACCGGATTGCAATCCGTGCCGGGCCAATTCTTCATGGATAGTCGGCACGTCGGGATTCAGGTGGTCCTGATTCAAGTGAATGAGGCCGTCGGTCAAAACGTTGTTCACGCCCTGGCGCAGCACTTCGATCGGGCCGGTGCCGTAATTGATGACCTTTTTGTCCTTGGCCGAATACCAGGTCAGACCCGGCAGCCGATGCTCGCTCGGATAGCGGCCCGTCAGCAAGGTGCTGTCGATCGTAACGGACATGGTCGGGAACGAGCTGACCATATTTTTGTAATATTGTCCGTGCTCGATCAAAAATCGAAAGGTCGGAAGCTCCTTTTCCCGGAGCCCTCTGTCAATGGATTGCGACATCAGGGAGTCCGCCAGCAGCAGAATCACCTTCTTGCCCTTTGCGCCAGTCTCCGGTTTGATGCGCGACAAATCCTGTTCCTTCGGCTTTTGATTCCGGGAACTTCCAACCACAATCAATAATACGATCAGTACCGCTGCGATGATAAAAAATATGCCCCACTTCATGGTTAAATCCCCCTTTTTAATTACATTCTTCCTCCGGAGGGGGATCGCCATTCAAAGTTTTTGTAATGTAACTGCAACCACATTTGCGACTACAATCCTGAACAATCCATCTTCTTTAAACGGTACGCTGCGCACGCTTCGATAAGCCGCTTCGCGGCCAAAGGATGGGAAGCCAAATGAACATGCGCATAAGACGCCAGCACATTTCCGCCGGCATATCCCTCAGGCTCGGCTCCGCCTCTGCCTTCGCTCAGATACGCATGGCATTGGGGCTCCTCGGCACCGTAGTCCATAATCGAATAATGAAATTCATGACCGCGCATGCATTCCCCCCGCTTCAGCAGCAGGTTGTCCCGCAGCGCGGCGACCTCCCGGTAGCCAAGCGCGGCGCGGCGTTCCCGCATCACCGTATGCGCCGGAATGATCCCGGCCATCGGATGCGTTTGACCCGCCCGGTCGGTCAAGCTGCGGGCCAACACCATATAGCCGCCGCATTCCGCATACAGCGGCATCCCTAGCGCCGCGGCGGACCTAAGGCCTTCCAGGAAGGCCTGATTCGCGGCGATCGCGGGAGCGAATTCCTCGGGAAAACCGCCTCCGAGATAAATGCCGTCCGCTTCCGCCGGAATCCCTTCGCCGCCAAGCGGGCTGAAGAAGACCAGCCGGGCTCCGGCAGCAGCCAGCAGCTCCAAATTGTCGGCATAGTAGAAGTTGAACGCCGCATCCCGGGCCACGGCAAGGACCGGGGTTGCCCCGCCGCCGGAAGAAATGGCTACCGGTGGATCGCATACTTGCCCGGCAGGATGCGGAACCGGCAGCGGAGGGGCGGAATTTGCCAACTCCAGCAGCGCCTCGAGATCCGTCCCTGCCTCAAGCAAGTCCGCAGCGCGGTCAAACAATGACTCCAGCTCCCCCCGCTCAACCGCGGGCAGCAAACCCAAATGGCGCTCCGGGACATGTAGTTTACTGTCACGATGAAGCCCCCCTACAACCGGGATGCCGCAAGCCGCTTCAATCGCGGTCTTTACCGTATCGTAATGACTCCGGCTCCCGCATTGGTTCACGATCACCCCGGCGATGCGCACGCTCGGCTCCAAATGCTGGAAACCCAACACAACGGCAGCCGCGCTGCGGCCCATGCCGCGAACATCAACAACAAACAGCACCGGAGTGTCCGTGAGAATGGCCATCTCTGCGGTGGAGCCTGTAAGATCTGCCGCAGCTTTGCCGTCATAGAGTCCCATTCCCCCTTCGATGACGGATAACTGCGCTGTTTCGGAGGAGCGCAAAAAATAATCCAGCAGATAGGCATCGGAGGTCATCCATAAGTCCAGGTTGCGGGGCGGACAACCCGCGGCGGCGGCATGATAGGCGGGGTCGATATAATCCGGCCCGCTTTTGAAGCCCTGCACCGTCAAGCCGCGCCGGGCAAAAGCCCGCATCAGCCCCAGCGTCACGGTCGTTTTGCCCGCGCCGCTGCCCGTGCCGGCGATAATGAAGCGGGGGCGCCGTTTCGTAATCTTTCGTTCATCCATCTCCCTCGCCTCCTATATTCTCAAAGGGTATACGGGAAACGGCGATCGTGACATTGCCGCTTTTCCGCTTGCGCTGCAGCAGCCCGGCCGCTCCCGAGGACAGCAAGGCCGCGGGCTCGCAGACGCCGTACGCCCCCGTCGCCCGGAACACAACCTCCGAAGGCCGGTCCATGGTCACCGTGTTCAGCCGTTCCGCCGCAAACAGCTCCAGCTCCCAGCCGTATTTGGCGCACAGACTCAGCAGCCCGGCTTCGTCACCCTTGAGCTCGGCCGTTGCCGCCTTCCGGACGCTTAGCAGCGAGAGTCCCAGATCCGCCAAGGTTTCCTTCACTACTACCTCAAGCTCCTCCGCCGAAGTTCCGCGGTTGCATCCAAGCCCGACCACCAGGCTCCGGGGGCGATAGACAACTGTATGCTCCGGCAAAACCGCTTCCTCCTCGGCTGCCAGCAGCCGGTCGGTTACGAGTATCGCAGCCGTGATCGGGAACTGCGACAGTTCTTCCATTTCACTGCAGCATCTTACATGCCCCGGCAGCCTGGCACCGGCTGGCAGCCAGTTCCGTTCCCCGCTCTCCTGTAGAAAGGCGAGCGGCTCCCCGTTCACCAGCGCGGCGCTGACCGCTTTCACCGGGGCAAAGCTGTCCGCCCGCCAGCCGAACTCCCTGCCGAGCAAATCCACGGCAAAGCCGCCTTGTCCATCCGAAGCGGTCGTAATGACCGGGCGGCTGCCCAGTAGTTCGGCAATCCGCAGCGTCAGCCGGTTAGCCCCGCCTAGGTGGCCGGACAGCATACTGATGACATGCTCCCCGCGTTCGTCGATCACGATTACGGCCGGATCGGTTGCTTTGCCGACCAGCAAGGGGGCGATCAGCCTGACGGCCGCGCCGAGCGAGAACATCAGAATGACTCCTTCGTAGCGCCGAAACAGGGACGGCAGCAGTTCTTTTACCGGTCCGTTAAACAAATAGTGCTTACCCTCCACCTGTTCCAGACCGTCGCCATATTTGGCGTAAGAGTAAACCTCGGAATCCTCCAGCCTTTCTCCCAGCTTCAGGGCAAGCCGAATCCCGTTTCGGGTAATCGCCACAACCGCATACTTCTTAGCCATGGCTTCCCTTTCCTTCCCGAAAGCCATGGGTGAAGCTCTTGTCATAGAGCTTCGAACGGTAGGCATCCCGGTCGACCAGCGAGGGATCAAGCGCCCGGCCGGCCAGAATCATCGCATGCATCGTAATGCCCGCAGCTTTCAAATCTTCCTCCAGCCTGTTCACCGATGTACGTACAATCCGCTGGTCCGGCCAGCTCGCCCGCTGAACGACGGCTACAGGCGTTTCCCCGCTCCAGCCCGCCGCCAGAAATTCCTCCGTTACATGCCCGGCCTGCGCAGCGCTGAGGAACAGCGCCACCGTGCAGTGATGGGCGGCAAGTTCGCGCAGCCGTTCCCGCTCCGGAACCGGAGTGCGTCCCTCCACCCGGGTCAGAATGACGGTTTGCGTCAAGCCCGGAACGGTCAGCTCCGCTTCCAGCGCCGCCGCCGCGGCGAAGACCGAGCTGACTCCCGGCACGATCTCGCACGGGATGCCGCACAGTTTCAGCAGCGACATCTGCTCCAGGATCGCACCGTACATGGCCGGGTCGCCGGTATGGACGCGGGCTACGACGCCGCCTTCCAACACCGCCTCCGCCATGGCCGCGATCTGCTGCTCCAGGTCCATTCCCGAGCTTTGCAGCACGACGGCGTCGTCTTTTGCGCTGCGGATCAGCTCCTCGCTGACCAGCGAATCGGCATACAGCACAAGATCCGCCGAACGCAGAATACGGCCGCCCTTCACTGTAATCAACTCGGGGTCGCCGGGTCCCGCGCCGATGAAGTAAACCTTTGGTTCCAACCGCATCTCCGTCATTTGCTCACCACCATAAGGCTTAAATATGCAAGCTCCGCTCCGCGCAGTTCGCGGGCGTCGAGCCAGACCATTTCCTGGGAAGAGGTTGCTTGAGTCACGACGGACGCTTTGCCTCCAAACCCCAATTCGTCCAGCACGTCCAGCACCAGCTCCAACACCTTCGCCACCTTCAGAAAAACAACGGTATCATGGTGAAGCAGTGCCTCCTTGAGCGCCTTGCGGTCCGGTGTCGCCGGGATGATGCCGACCCGCTGATCGCCTTCGGCGAGAGGCCTGGCCAGCGATGCGGCAGCGCCCAGTACCGAGGAAATGCCCGGGACCGACACGACCGGGACAGTGGGATGCAGCTCCCGCATTAACCGGGCCAAATGGATAAACGTGCTGTACAAATTGGGGTCCCCTTCCGTGACAAAGGCGATATCTTTGCCCTGCCGAAGCTCATCCCAACATTGCTCGACCGTCCGGTGCCACCCGTTCTCCAACAGAACCGGGTCCTTCGTCATGGGGAATACAAGTCCAAGCATATTTTTCTCTACCGCGTTCACATGGATATCCGCGATTTCCTGGGCATAAGATTTGCCGCCTTTTTGCGCCGCCGGATAGGCGATCACGGGACATTCTTTCAGCAGCCGATAAGCCTTGAGCGTCACCAATTCCGGGTCGCCGGGACCGACGCCCACGCCGTATAAAGTTCCGACAGTCGGCGCGTCAAGCTCCTCCTTGTCTTCCGTCCGAATAACCTTCTTGCCATCTGCCCCCGACAATGTCTCAGATTTCTCTAATTCGGTCCCGTGGAAGCTCCCGGCACCGCTTAAGGCCGGTCGCTCTTGACGCATAAGAATCGTTCCATTTCGATTCATCGCCAATTCCCCCTTATGTATCGATTACAAGATCATTCCCGGCTGATTGCTTGATTCCGCTGATCACATAAACCGGATTCATTCCCTCAAACCGCGTCATGCCGAGTATCGCCTTGCCCCGCGACGCCTGCAGCATCGTCACTGCCGGGTCCATTCCGGCCTGTTGCAGCGCCCGCATGCTTCCGTGGAGCGTCTCCACCGTGACCGCGCTGACCACGAGCCTTCCCCCCGGGCGGAGCCGGGCGGCGCAGGTGTCGATGATCGCTTCCAACTCCCCGCCGCTGCCGCCGATGAACACCGCGTCCGGGTCCGGCAACGGGTCCAGCCCATGCGGCGCTTTGTCGTGGATGATGGCGAAATCGGCCCGGAATCTGCTCCGGTTGGCTTCCATATGGGGCAGATTGGCGGCGCCTTTTTCCACAGCGTATACTTGGCCCAGGCGGGAGATCCGCGCGCATTCCGCCGCCACCGCGCCGGAGCCCGAGCCGA
Organism: Paenibacillus haidiansis; assembly: GCF_036553665.1. NCBI lineage: Bacteria > Bacillati > Bacillota > Bacilli > Caryophanales > Paenibacillaceae > Paenibacillus > Paenibacillus haidiansis. Next base: position 220,366 of record NZ_JAZHPZ010000007.1, read on the forward strand.
TATCCCAAACCACCGCATCCTCGGCCAGATCAAGCTCGGACAGAATAAAGGAACGGACCTCGCGTTTGGTGATCAGCCCCTTCTCCGGCCGTCGTTGCGAATACGCTTCATCCGGAAAAGCAAATCCGCGCTTCGGGTTTGCATCCAGGCCCGACTTCTTCCGCAGGATCACGATGTTGAGCGCAGCGAACGTCCCCCGCTCCATCTCCTCCAGTTCCCAAAACCTACAGATTTCCTGCGGGCCCCCCAGCCGCTCGCAGACAAATGCCTCGTATTCGGTCATCCCGAATTCCAGCAAATAGGCGGCAATCCGCGCCGGGCTGTTGGTCTCATCGGTCAGCAGAGCGACCTTAGGCTTGCCGTCGATCCGCTGAGCCAATCCCCGGATCGGCCGCCCGTGCAGGCTGACCAGCTCCGCATCCTGCCAGCTGTCACCCAGCCTGGCAAAGGCAAGCTGCACGCTGCTGTAATGCGGGATCACTTCGACATGCTCCCGCCCGAACCTTTGCGTCAGATACCCGGCAATGCCGAAAAACAGCGGATCGCCCGAAGCCAGCACCGCCGTCCGCCGCTCTTTCCACACTTCCTCCAGCTTGTCGGCAAAAGGCTTCAGCCCGTCCCGGAGCACGATCTTCTCGCCATTGTATCCGGGGAAGAAGGACAACTGCCGTTCCCCGCCGAGCAGAACCTCGCTCTCGCTGATTTTCTTCAAGCTTTCTTCGGTCAGTCCGGCGGCTCCGTCCTCCCCAATGCCGATAATATAGATCAAATTAGCCATGAAGCTCCGCCCTCCCCAGCACGCGGCCTTTCATCGTTATGAGCACCATCTCCACTGCCAAGCCGCCCCGAATATGTTCAAGGCAATGCCGGCAGGCGTGCTCGCACAGTCGCTCAAAAAAAGCGTCATACCCCGCCTCGGTCATCATATCCACGACCTGTGAAGCGGTGTTGGCGCCGGCAACCTCTTGGACCAGCCGGGCATCCGCTCCGGTTTCGGCGGCGACGGCGGAGAGAAAGCGGAAATCGACCGGCGCGTTTTTGGAATGGATCAGCATGGCGCCTTGCGCCACCTTCGAATATTTGCCCGCCATCCCCACAAGCGTGACCTTCCTTATACCGCTCGCTTTGGCATGCTCCAGCGAAAATCCGACATATTCGCCCATCTGGACGAATGCTTCCTCCGGAAGTTCCGGAAGCATGGCCTTGGCGAATTTCTCGCTGCTGCCGCCGGTAGTCAAGACGATCCCGCTGTTGCCCGCGGCGGCGGCTACCGCAATGGCCTGCGCCACGCTTGCTTTGTACGCCTCCGTGGAGAACGGCGTGACCACGCCGCTCGTCCCTAAGATGGAGATGCCGCCGATAATGCCAAGCCGGGGATTCAATGTCTTGCGCGCGATCGCTTCCCCCTCGGGCACGCTGATCACCACACGCAGCCCCCGGGCGGCACCATGCTCCTCCAGCACCTCCGCAACCGCCTCCGCGATCATCCGCCGGGGTACCGGGTTGATCGCCGCTTCGCCGACCGGAACCGGCAGTCCCGGCTTCGTGACCCTGCCGACTCCCCGGCCGCCGTCGATCTCCACGCCCGGCTCCTCCCGCCAGCTCACCTCGGCCTCGATCCGGGCCCCGTGTGTCGCGTCGGGATCATCGCCGGCATCCTTCACTGTCATGCAGACCGCCGAGCTGTTGCCCTGGCGCCACCAGCCCATCAGTTCAAAAGTATGGCTGAAGCCGGCGGGCAGCCGCAGTTCCACGCAGCGCGGCTCGCTGCCCGTAATGAGCAGCAGCGCCGCGCCTTTCGCCGCCGCCGCGGCGCAGGCGCCGGTGGTGTAACCCCGGCGCAGCGGAGCATTGCCTTTGTCCCGGCCGACTTTGCCGGACGGCTGGGCCTCGTCCGCAGCCTGCCGTCCGCCGTCCTTCAGACCGCCCGCCTTCATTTACAATCCCCGCCCCGCCGTTCGGCGGCCTGCTGTACGGCGAGCAGACTGAGCGCGTTGACCGCGGCGACCACTACCGTGCTGCCGCCCTTGCGCCCGATATTCGTAATATAGGGAATATCGAGCTTGCGCAGCTCGTCCTTGGATTCGGCCGCGGACACGAATCCGACCGGCATGCCGATCACAAGCCCCGGCCGGGCGGCGCCTTCCTTGACCAGGCGGATCAGCTCCAGCAGGGCCGTCGGCGCATTGCCGATCGCATAAATCCCTCCCGGAGCTTCGGCGCAGGCTTTGCGCATGGCTACGATGGCCCTTGTCGTGCCCCGTTCCTTGGCTTCGGCAATTACATCCTCATCGGTGATATGTACCCTGGCCTCTCCGCCGAACCGGTGAATCCGTGCCTTGGATATCCCCGCCTCCACCATCCGCACATCGGCGATAATCGGCCGGCCCTCCAAAATGGCCGCAATGCCCGCTTCCACCGCCCGTGGATGAAAGACCAGGCTCCGCCCCAGTTCGAAATCGGCCGAGGCGTGGATAATACGCCGTACCACCGGGTACTGGAGCTCGGTAAAGTCGTGCTCTCCAAGCTCTTGCGCAATCAATTCGAAGCTCAGAGCTTCGATTTCCTGCGGCTGCACCGTCAGCGGCTCAAAATCGGTTCCGAAGTCCATATCCATTCTTCCACTCCCCCTTCTCCTTTGCCCTTCGCAGACTCTTATTTCGTATTAAACCGCATGGCGCCGCCGCTTGCCTCCGCCGCAAGCGCCGCTTTAACCGCTGCCGCGAGCTTCTCGAATGAATCGAAAATACCGCCCTCCCTTATCGGAGGCATGACCGGCCGGGTGACTAATATGACAAAGATCCCCATCTCGAGTGCGGCGGACAGCTTCTCTTCGACCGCTCCCTCCGCGCCGCTCTCCTTCGTGATCATAACCTGCGTGCCGTACTGCCTGTACAGCGCCTCGTTCATTTCCCACGAAAAAGGCCCCTGCAGCGCAATAATGTTCCGTTGATCGATGCCAAGCGTACGGCATTTCTCTATATTCTCAAGGCTGGGCAGCAGCCTGACCGTCAAACGGATATCGGGATCGCCGATCAGCTCGCGGGCGAAAATCGCCAGCGTCTTGCCGCCCGTGGTCAGCATGACGGAGCCTTTTAAAGCTTTGGCGGTGCGGGCGGCCTCTTCATACGAGGAGACTTCCATTAGCCGGGGATGGCGGGGATAGGTTCCCCTGCGCCGCTCGTATCGAAAATAAGGCAGCCCCAGGGCAGCGGCGACGGCTATGGCATTGGCATGCGCCTCGGCGGCGAAGGGATGGCTGGCATCCACTACGGCATGGTAGCCGCCTTTCCTCAGCATAGCGATCATTCCCTCCCGGTCCAGCCTTCCGGTTACGGTATTTATCCCGACCGCTTCAAGCTGCTGCGCCGCTTCCCGCGTCACAACGGAAGCAACCGGCGGCAGACCTTGTCCCGCAAGGACAAGTGCCAGTTCCAAGGCGTCGCGGGTTCCGCATAGCATGAAAATCATCTTCTCTGCATATCCCCGGTACCGCCCGCGGAAGTGACGGACGTTGCCGCGGCCTCGTGCCGACCGTGGAATTCCCCTTCCACCACATCGTGGTGATGGTGGTGATGGTGATGATATGCCGCCTCTTGGCGATATTGGCAGGTATCGCAATTGGCAGAGGCTTGACCTGCCAACGTCTCATCGATCCGTTCGGCCAGCATGTCCGTCAGGAGGGGGTGCGTACCGATATAGCCGCCGATCTCCACTTCGATCTGCGGATGATCGGCGGCGAAGCGCCGGACCTCTTCTTCGCATTGCTTCATCAGCACACCAGTAAACAGCAGAAACGGGAGCACAATGATTTTGCGGGCCCCCAGCGTTAAGCAGCGCTTGAGCCCCTCCTGTAGCGAAGGCTTGGCCACGGCTATGAAGCAGCTTTCCACGCTTAGATAAGACGTTCTTTCCCAGAGCAAACGAGAAAGCTTGCAGAGCTCGCTATTGGCGTCGGAGTCGTTGCTGCCGCGACCCATCAAGAGCACGGCCGTATCCCGGTCCCGCACTTCCGAAGAGCGCACTTCCGTCGTCCCATCCAGTTGAGACGCCTCCGTTCCGATTGCCGGAACGGCTTCCTTGATCCGATCCAGCAAAATATCTACCGCCCTTTTCTGCGCACTTATGGGTCGCCCATAGACGAATTCCGCATCGGGATATTTCTGTTTGGCCCGGTCTATCACCATCGGAATGTCCAGCTTGGAATGCCCCGCCGCAAACAAAATCACCGGTACGATATAAACCGCTTTGGCGCCTCCCCTGATACAGTTGTCGATTCCTTCGGCGATCGACGGGGAGGCCAGCTCGATAAAGCAAGTTTCGATATGCAGCTCAGGTTTGCGTGCGGCAAGTCTATCCGCTAACTCCCGCAGTTGATCATTACCCTCCTCGACCCGGCTGCCGTGTCCCACAAGCAGGACTGTGCGCGGGGAGTTTCGCTCAGACGAATTGTCTGTAAGACCGGTTGCGGCCAGGATATCTCCGCGCGCTGCAGCGGCCGCAAGCGACCAGGGCTCCGCCGTCGTCCGCAGCCGTTCATGCGGCTTCAAAGTCTGAATAGCTTTGCTCAGATTGTATTTCCGTTCATATCCCCGGGGGGTCACCATCAGTCCTTGGTATACAGTGGTGGCTGAGTTGCCGACCACGACCGTGGAGAGCATGCCGATTTCATGTTCAAGCATGTCCCGAAGCGTGGTTACGATCGTTTGCTGCCGATCTCGATAAGCGCTCTTGACGATGCCTACCGGTGTGGAAGGATCGCGGTAGCGGAGCAGTATGTTGCGGGCTTCCTCGATTTGCCGCGTGCGTCTGCCGCTGCGCGGGTTGTAGAAGGCAATCACAAAATCCGCCGCCGCAGCGGCCTCAACGCGCGCCACAATGCTATCCCACGGCGTGAGATGATCGCTTAAGCTGATTGTGCAGGCATCATGCATAATCGGGGCACCCAGCAGCGAGGAACAGGACTGAACCGCCGATATGCCTGGGATCACCTCAACCTGTACGCCTTCTTCCCGGTTCCACCCCCGCTCGATCAGAACCTCATACACCAGACCGGCCATGCCGTACACGCCTGCGTCTCCGCTGGATATGACGGCGACGCTCTGCCCCGACTCCGCCCGGCGGACCGCTTCCTGGGCCCGGCCGACCTCTTCCGTCATGCCCGTCCCGACGATCTCCTGATGCGTAAGCAAGGGCTTGATCAGCTCCACGTATGTGTTATAGCCGATTACGGCCTCACTCTCTCCGAGAGCGGACAATGCCCGGCCTGTGATATGCTCCAGACTGCCGGGACCAAAGCCGATAATCGACAACTTCCCTTGTTGCTTCATTCCGTTTCCTCCACTTCAGCGTGTAGCGTTAATTAGTAACGTGCGATAACGCTCGATACGTTCCCGCGCATTTAAAATTGTTCTATTTCATCCCATACTCAGGAATTTCCGTGCGTTCAACCAGCAATTGGTTCAGCATGGTCTTGAATGCCTCGGCGCTCCGGGGAACGGAGCGGCCTTCGGTATACCGCGCGGGCAGGCTGTACCACAAATCCGCAATCAGCGGCAGTTCGAGACCAAGGGCCCGCAAGCCACCCCGCCCGCTGAATACCGCTTCCGGCGTTCCCGCCGCCAGGCAAGCCCCATGATCCAGCACGATAACCCAATCCGCCCAGCTGTAGGCCAGATTCATGTCGTGTGTCGCCATCACGATCGTTGTCCCTTGCTTATGAACGCTCTCCAGTCCCGCAAGCAATTGAGCTTCCGAAAGTGGGTCCAGATAGGAAGTCGGCTCGTCAAGCAAAAGGAGCTCCGGCTTCATCGCCAGCACCCCTGCGAGCGCCGTGCGTTTCTTTTGTCCCAAACTGAGCTGATGAATGGGCTTGTCCTTCAGTTCTTCCAGCTTCAGCAAGTCCAGCATCTCAAGGCAGCGCGTCTTAATTGCCGCTTCATTCATCCCCATCCCGCGCAGCCCGAATGAAATATCCTCCCCCGGTGTGTTCAAGATCAACTGCTGCTCGGGATCCTGGAGCACGAGACCGACGTTGCGGCGCAGAGCCGCCAGATCTTTCTTGGCATAAGATACGGGGATTCCCGCCTGCAGCACCCTGCCCTGCTGCGGACGGAGAATGCCGACGGCATGGAGAAAGAATGTGGACTTGCCGGAACCGTTATGGCCAATCACCGCTGTCTTGCATCCCCCGGGGATGGAAACGGTCAATTCCCGCAGCGCGGGCTCCGCCGTATCGGGATAGCGGAATACTACTCCTTCAAAAGTCAAGCTGTCAGCCATGTTCATCTTGTTCTCCTTCTCTTGTCGGTCCATTTGTCCGTTGATGATGCCTATACCAACCTAATCCACAGCTCGGCAAGCAGCATCAAAGCGATGCCGATGTATGCCGACGCGGCGATTTTTCCCGGTACAGTCCGGGGTTCATATGGAGGCAAGACAATCTGTCCCGTATATCCCCGGGTAAGCAGCCCTTTGGAAAGCCCGTCATAACGTCGCATGGTGTTTGCAAATAGAGCGCTGCCCATCCCCGCCATCTCCCTCATCCTGGCCCAAAATCCTCGCTTTCCGCCCCTCAGACGACCGGCGAGAAGCATTCCGTGCACCGTATCGCTCAATAGAAATAAGAATCGGTACATAATCAGCATCAGCTCCAGTACGATTTCCGGCAGCCGCAGCTTCCGGAGCACCTGCAGCAGCTCGCCGAACGGAGTCGTTAATATCAGGAAGAAAAAGCAGGACAAACAGGCTATTACCCGGGCCAGCAGCTTCCCTGCCCGCCGAATTCCCGCCGCCATAACGTACAGGCTTTGCTCCGAAGCCGGCAGCTTGAGAGCAAGTACCGCGTCGGAGGCCTCCGGCCGTCCCAACTCCACGAGCACTGCTGGAAGGCTGAGAACAAAGAACAACAGCGCCGTACAGAGAAGCGATCCGTAGGTACGGGCAGGAATTTTGGCAAAATGGATGCACCACAGCATCATCCAAAAGAAAATAATGACCTGTAAAACAGGATGCAGGGAATAAGAAAGGATGAACATCACCACGGCGAATAAGCTTTTCCACAGGGGCGACAAATGGCGCAGCGCATTGCTGTAGGACAAAGCGTCAATTCTTCTGAGCATGGGACTACCGCCGTTGCTGTCTGCCTTTCAGCAGCCCGACCGAATAACCGATCACTCCGGCCCCAAGCGCCGCCTGCAGCGCAAACAGCATGCTTTCCGTTTCCCCGGGCAGCTCGGTAATCGGCTTGAACCAAGGCTCATAATCGGGGGCAACCTCCGTAATGACCCCCTCCGCCGCATCGTCAGCCCCGCCGAATTCCCCGTCGACCAGCAGCAGCGGCAGGACCACGAGCAGAACTACCGCCAGCAGCATCAACGCATTCTTCCACTTATTGCTCATTACAGGCCTCCTTCTTTCGTTTGACCTTTTAGCCGCGATAGGTCGTTCGGAATGTACGATTTCAACCAATTCCAGAGCAGTACGGTCAGCAATCCCTCACTGATCGCCAGCGGAATCTGGGTTACGGCAAAAATGCCGCCGAATTTCAGCAGGGAAGCGGCAAATCCGCCGTTCGCCGCGGGGAAAGCGGCCGCAAGCTGGACGGAAGTAACCACATAGGTCATCAGATCGGCGCAGGTCGCCGCCAGAAACACCGCCAGCTTTTCGCGTTCGGTGAATCTCATCATCAGTCTGTAGACGGCATACCCGGCAAAAGGACCCGCCACCGCCATCGAGAAGGCGTTCGCTCCCAGTGTGGTGATTCCTCCGTGGGCCAGCAGCAGCGCCTGAAACAACAGGACGATCGAGCCGATTACGCTCATCGGCAGCGGCCCTAGCATGACCGCTCCGAGGCCCGTCCCCGTAGGATGAGAGCTGCTTCCGGTAACGGAAGGCATTTTGAGCGCGGACAAGACGAAGGTGAACGCTCCGGAAAGCCCGAGCAGCAGCTTCACCTCGGGATTGTCCTGGGTCAATTTTTGCAGCTTCACCACCCCGAGCACAAAAAAAGGCAGAAACGCCGCCCACCAGAAAACGGCCCAGCCAACCGGCAGAAAGCCTTCCATAATGTGCATCGCCAGCGCCGTTCCCGGTTCATTGAGCAGTAAATAAACGGTAAATCCGGCGATCAGGGCCGTCATGCTCCAAAATCTCCGCTTTTTCATTCTTGTTCCTCCACTTATTATTCGTACAGTCACAAACTAAAAACTCCCACCCTGCAGGGTGGGAGTGCTTTGTACGTCATCAGTTGTGCAAGAGTCGGACCTGCTGCGGAAGACCGCTGGCCGCCGATCTTGAACAGAAGTACAACAGAGGCGGATGTTCTGCCGGAATGGCATTCATGGGAAAAATCACGTCAATGAGCCATCCGCAATACCGCTTGTCTTCTCTTCTATGCAACCAATTCGTACACCGCTCCTATCCGCGTAGGGTCATGGTGCGAACAAACAAGGTAGGTCTCCTGGCTCGGAATACAAACGCGTTCCTTCGTCTTCCCCGGATATAAAATCCGAGTGACAATCTGAAGTTCGGCTCTTCCTTACAGTGGCGGGACCGCTCGGGATTTGCACCCGATTCCCTGTTATCCCTTGCCTGAAACAAGGGCACCCTGTTTGTTAAATTTGTCCAGTTAATTATAGTGAGATTCGGCTAGCGATGTCTGTGATAAAAGTGGAGGCGCCGGCATTTAATCAAAAAGCCTGCCGATGGATTCCCAGAATGGGACTGATCTGCAGGCTTTTGTAGTGCTTGTTTGGGATAAAACTATAATAAGTATATTCCGTTTTATTTTACTTCTTGAGTCCCGGTCACTTTACCGTCGATAACCGCCGTAGCCTTCACATCTTCGCTTGCATAGTAGATGTTGCCGTCCACGGTTGCCGACTCATGAAGATTAAATCCGTTGGCTTCGACATAAACGTCGCCTTTAACCGTTCCGCCTTGAATTCTCAGGTTTTCGCTTTGCACCGTCAATTTCGGTACGGTCAGCGTGTAGTTGGCCGTGATATTGTGATCTTCATCTTGCGCGTAAAGGGCGATTTTACGGTAAATGTCTCCGTCCGCAGCGTCTTTATCATGGAATTCGCCGGCAACGATCACGTCTTTATCGACCGTCACATCATTCAAAATCGCTACGATCCAAGTTCCTTGTTCACTGACCCCATTCACGAATGCGTCCGCTTCGTTGACGAGCGAAGCCGTCGTTACCGCATCGGCTGCTTGGTTGCCCGCGTTTGCCGAAGTATCTTCATTCTTTGCGCCGCAGCCGGATAGCAATGCAACCGCAACCCCCGCTGCCAGCAAACCTTTGAAAATTTTCACAGTAGATCTCCCCCAAATAATAATATTTATGATGCAAAAATGATTATATATAAAATCTTATCATAATCATGTGATTAATTTCACTATAAATGTTATTTTTTTCACTTACTTTTGCAAGTAAAATATCCGTTAATTTCCTGGAAATGCCGGTTGGCCAATTTTATGGTTTAATAAAAAGATATCAAGTGAAAAATAGGGTTGCATAGCCACCGCCCGCTCGGCGGCTTTACCCGAAATAGCATAAGAAAGGCAAAGGATTATTCCCATGAATTTGACATCATTGATTCAGGCGTTGAAACAGCTGGATTTAAGAAGTTGCCTAATCAGCCGCCAAGGCAAGCCGATATTTGAACAATATAGAGATGATCGAACGCCGCATGAAATCGCCAAAATCAACTCCTGTACCAAAAGCGTCCTGTCCGCGCTGATCGCTATCGCGATGGATCAAGGACTGCTGCCGGGGCCGGACACGCCGGCCGCGGAGTTTTTCCCGCAGCTTGCCGCGGACCCGGATTCCCGCAAACGGGAAATTACGCTGCGGCATTTGTTGACGATGTCGGCGGGCTTTAACTGGACGGAGTTCGGCGGCCAGAACTCTTTTCCCAAGATGACCCGGTCGCCCCATTGGATCAACTTCGTGCTTGAACAGCCTTTGGCGGACCCTCCGGGAACCATGATGGAATATAACTCCGGCATCTCCCAAATGCTGTCCGCCATTTTGGCACAAGCCGCAGGTATGACGGTGGCGCGGTATGCCGAGCTTCATCTGTTCGGCCCGCTTGGCATCGAATCGTACGAGTGGGAGCGCGACCCCCAGGGAATCCATACGGGCGGCTTCGGTCTAAGGCTTCGGCCCGAGGATATGCTAAAGTTCGGGCAGCTTTATTTGCAGCAGGGAGAATGGAACAACAACCGGCTGATTTCCCGTGAACGGATTGCGGAATCGGTAGAACCCGCCATCTCGTCGGAACCGCCCCGCCGCGGCCGTTACGGCTGGCATTGGTGGACGGATACCTATCCGGATTCAGACGGTCCTCCCGGCACTGCCGCACCCTTATTCGATTATTTTTATGCGCGGGGGTTCGGCGGCCAGTATATTTACGTGGTACCCTCGCTAGAGACGGTCGTCGTTCTGACCGACGACAAACGCAAAAAACGGCAGTTTCCCGGCGATGTGTTCCGCCAATTCATCGCTCCCGTGCTGGCTCGGCAGATGCAGGAATCATAATGATTCACGGGTCACGCCGTGCGCACATGATCGAGCAGCGGTTGGATATATTTCTTGTCCGTGCTATCGAAAGATTGCTTAATCGCTTCGACCATGGCCTCGTCTTCAGGGGTTTTATCCTTTTTCCTTTTCAGGATATGCGGCAGAATCTTCATCATAAATTTGCTTACGAGGCCCATTCTTTCATAATTCAGGCCGCTTTGAAAATAGAACACAGGAATCGCCCCTCTGTCCTGTTCCGAAATATTGTTCTTGATGACGTTCTCCACTGTACCCTTTGCCTCCGCCGGCGCGGCCCCGGTGGCATACACAATTATCTTTTGTCCCTGTCGATGCGGACGTTGAAGCAAGTTTTTGAATTTAGCCAGCCCGTTAATCTTGCCGGCATAGATCCCCCCGCCGTAAATAACGGTTTCGTATCTAGCCAGGGTTTCTCTGGATATCGTTTTTAATTCGGCAATGTCGCAATTCAACTCTTCTTTAATCCAATTCGCATACCTTTCGGTAAATCCCGTCTTGCTGGAGTAAACGAGCAGCACTTTCAAATCCAACACCTCTCTCAATTATTTAACGGCTTGGGTTACAAAGGCTTTAAAAGCTTCATCCAATTGTGCGAGAATTTCTTCCGTACCGAAATCGGGGCCTTGCGTCGCCAGTATGAATGATAGACCTTGGGTGTAAATGATCATGTTAAGATACAGCGACTTGGCTTTGTCAAAGCCGATATTTAATATTTCCGACAAATGCTGAACAACCTTTGGATCACCTTCTTTCCGATAAATATCATCCAGAGAATGGATATCGGGGCGTTTGCGCATCATGTACAGCCGGTATAAATGAGGCTCCGTTTGGGCAAGCCGGATATAGGCGGCACCGACGGAACGGGAATAGTCGTTTTTATCGAGATGTTCAGCGATATACTGTTTAAAGAACTTCCCCGTATAATCCGCCAATTCTTGCTTCAATTCATCCATATTGGAATAGTAACTGTAAATGGGCTGTACGGAACAGCCTAGTTTCTCGGCAATATTCTTGACCATGACATGTTCCGGGCCTTGCGTTCGAGCCAATTCGAAAGCCGCCTCCAATATCATCTCTCGCATGATTCTCTGCTTCGGCATGATGTAGTCCTTTCAGAATAACTGAGTTATATAAATGGTTTATATAACATGATTATTTTTAGAGCTATGAATTAGGTCACCTATTGGGCATATGTTGTACCTGGTATTCCTTTCGTTGGAGATTTCCAATCAAGCCACAAAAAAGCGGACCGGAAGGATGGGCTCCTCCGGTCCGTTATTTTTTGCTGCATACCGCGATATAATTTAAACTCTTGCCTGCCTGATTAAAGAAACGGAACATTTGTTTAAACATGATTCTATTCTCTTTTTTTAAGCCGTTGATCATAATCTTTAACATACCGAATAAGCCTTCGTCACGGACCATTCCCTTCGGATTCATCAGCGACATGGCGCCGGAGCTCGTCGATACTTCTCTAAAACCGATTTCGCTGAAAGTACTCGTCCAGCCCTCTATAGGCAATGGAGATACATTGACATGAATGATACCGCGTAAAGTATCTATCAATTCTTCCGGGGTATTTTTCGTCAACATAATATCATGCGTCAATAAAATGCCACCCGGCTTCAAGACGCGGTGGTATTCCGAGATCGCCTTCTTTTTCGCCGATGCATTCAGCATCGTCAGCATCGCTTCATTAAAAACAACATCAAACGATTCATCCGCAAACGGCAGCTTCATCGCATTGGCCTGTACGACCTGGATATAATCTTCAAGCTTATGCTTGGCGATGTTCTTTCGCCCTTTTTCCAAAGCTTTGGCATCCATATCGACGGCCGTTATTAGGCAACGGTATTTCTCCGCCAATTCGATGGATGTCGTACACATATTGCAAGCCACTTCCAGCACTCTGGATTCTTTCGATAGGTTTGCTTGCCCGATTAACCAATTCGTCGCCTGGATTCCGCCGGGCCTTAGCCTCTTCTTCCCCAACCGCGCCAAAAAAGTATGTCCCGCTTCCGTCTTCCCCATTTCCCCAGCTCCTTAGACTTATTCCTTCTCCGGTTTAACGACGGTCAGCAGCATTTGAAAAGAAGTCTCGCGCGCGTGCAGCGCATGCGGTATATCGGAAGGCATGACGATCGCTTCTCCTTGCGAAACAGTATACTGCTGGTCGCCGATCGTAATTTCGGCGGCTCCCGATAGGATTTGTACCAGCGCATCTCCTTTTGTTGTATGCAACTTGATTCCCTCTCCTTGATCCAATGAGAACAATGTCATTCCCAAATCCGGCCGCTGCACCAATGTCATGCTGGATACTTGATTCGGTGCCACCGCGATGATCTCGTCCAGCTTGATGACCTCCGCATGCGGCAGTTTTTTAATATAAACGGCATTATCCATAGTCCCTTCTCCTCTTCTATTCATTCATGTAATTCAACTGCACAAATTTGCATTTTCCAAGCGCTTCAATGGAGTGCACGATATTCTTTTCTATTCGCAAAAATTCGCCCTCCTTGATCGCAAAGGATTCCCGGTCGATCTGAATCTTCAATTGTCCGTCCGTTACATAAATGGTTTTATGGTGCGGAGAAGATTCACGGCTGATGCTCTCGTCCGAATCCATGGCATATAAAATCAGATCCAAATGGTCATCGCCGGCTAGCGTCCGGCTTGTAATTTGATGGTCCCGATAAGTCACGAGACCGTTCAGTGCAAATACCTGTTTAAACGGAATGTTCATGCTTCATCGATACTCCTTGCTTCTAAACTCCAAGCCAAGCTGAAAATATCAGTTACAAATTAATAAAATGAGCTATAATGAAATCATTCATACATTGAGAATGATTATCAATTAATGAGAGTATAGCAGAGCAAAGCGCAAATTTCCGTTGCCATGGCAACAGGAGGTGAAAAAGGTTGAACAAGTACATGAAAATTTTTAAGGAGACCTCCCTGTTCAAAGGCTTTTCCGAGCAGGAGATCTTGCAGTCCCTGGCTTGTTTAAACGGAAATAGCCGAATTTATCGCAAGAAGGAAATCATCTTTAACAAAGAGGATCGGCTGCATTCGATCGGCATCGTTCTGGATGGCACCCTCTTTATAAGCAAGGAGGATCTCGGCGGCGTACGGCTTATTTTTTCGGAATTAATCACGGGGGAAGTGATCGGAGAAACGGCATTACGGGGCAACGATCAACCGGTCGGGTATGATGCGGCGGCGGCGACGGCTTGCGAAATTCTGTTTATCCGAATCGACCGTCTCGTTCGGCCCGATCAAACGGCCTGCTCGCTTAGGGGAAGAATTATTGAAAATCTCTTCAACCTTCTCTTGCGTAAAAACGAAGCATTGTACCGGAAGCTGGACATCGTAACCCACAAAAATCTTCGCGCCCGTATCGTCCATTACTTGCAATTCCAGGCCGAAAAAAATCGTAGTCCGGTCTTCACGATTCCGTTCACCCGGGAGGAACTGGCCCATTACTTGAGCGTGGACCGTAGCGCCCTATCCCGGGAGCTCGGCCGTATGAAGGCAGCCGGAATCGTCGATTATTCGCGCAATACGTTCCGGCTGCTTCAGAGTGAATTTATAGAATCGCCTTTTAAGTAAAATATTCAAGCTTAGCCTTGGGAAAAAACTTCTCCATATAGGAATACAGATGGCTCTTCAGGGCCTCTTCCTCTTCTTTTTGATAAATGTATTTGCCGATGCCGTATTTGCCCCATTTGTATCTTCTTTTCTCTTCGTCCAGCTCCAGCTTGCTCATGGGATAGTTTTTCTCGATCACCCGCTTCGCCGGTCTGGTAAAACGGTGCTGAATAAACTCAAACGTAATATCGTCCCGGGCATCGGCGGGCAGTTCGGCATCCAGGCGTTCAAACATGTGATAATATCCTTGCTCCCACCCCTCATGCAGATATATCGGCGCGACGATAAATCCGAGCGGATATCCGGCCCTGGCGACTTTCCCCGCCGCCTCGATTCTTTGCTGGAGCGGCGAAGTGCCGGGCTCGAAATTTTTGATCACATAGTCGGCGTTGACGCTGAACCGGAACCGGGTTTTGCCTTGATGATCGGCGTCCAGCAGATGGTCCACATGATGAAATTTCGTAACGAACCGCAGCTTTCCATACTTGGACTGCCCAAAATGCTCAATCGCCCGCTTTAGCGTGTGCGTAAGATGATCGATGCCGACGATATCGGATGTGCATGACGCTTCGAACCGGGTTGCCTCCGGTGCGCGTTCGGCCATGTATTTGTCGGCGGCCTCCAAAATTTCGTCAACATTTACATAAGTACGGATATAAGGCTTGTTCCCCATGGTCGTCTGCAAATAACAGTAATGACAGTACGGTTATTACATGGGTTATTTGTGTAAGTGGTTGAATGATGGGTTCATTTGCCAACCGCCTGTCCAAAAAAGAAACCTTGAAAGGCATAGAGCCAGTCAAGGTTGAACTTAAGTATTAAGCTTTAGTACTTGCCCAAATTGAATGTCTGGGCAATATACTGTTGCAATTAGGACAATGAACTATTGGTGTTTTATTAGCTTCTTCCAATGCCCCCCATCTATCGGGGCAACCATAATATAATTCTGGGATTGTTGGGTTTGCAATAATCCCCTGCCAATCGCATTCTTTACACTGCACATTTTCGATTTGTACTCTTTGCAGTTTTTCATTTTTGTTGAGTAATAAACAAAACATCCACTTATTCCGATTCCCTAAAGGATAGAACGCAAGAGAAAAAGAACTATACTTTCGCACAAAATCCATCATATTGCAGACAGTGTCTAACGCGTTTATCGGCTGATCCTCGATTACAGGATTGTTTACAAGAAGTTCAAAAGCTTCTGTAGCTATAATATATACAATTTGGCCATCAATCTTATGTTGACTTATTAATTCATTATTTAGGTTCACTTTGGCGTAAAACCTCCCATACCAAATTCAATTTAAAATTCGCTCTCTGTGGACCCTGGAAGTGTTTGGGGTATTAGCTGGGATTTAGGGATTTTCGCCTCGTACACCCTGCCACCATTTGCGAAGTATTTGGCAATGCTCTCGTCAGTAGTAACAGACATCAATGTTCTGTCCATTCTAAAAGCATTTGGCAAATCAGTTCCGAACGCACCGTGAGCTTGGACATAATCGTCCATGTTGTTATACCAGATTTTCAGCCACTCATCATGGATAGGTTGGGAAGCTTTGTAGGCATTAGCAAGGTTACCTGATTCACTATAAGCAATTCGGGTAGCGTCGCTTAATAAGTGCCCCGTTTCATCATATATTGCATTCTCTAAGTAGTTATTAGTTCCCCGATAGACAGTTATCAGCTCATCTGCTTCGCCCGTCCCCTCACACTTAAACAACCCAAAGGATCCACATACCCCACCGGATCGCCATTTACATAGGCATACCGATTCAAGGTCTGACCGTCGGTCAGGTCGCCGAGGATTACGTCCCGATTTAGGAACCGTTTCAGCTCCGGATCATAGTAACGGGCCCGCATGTAATACAGCCCGTTCGGGTCGGTCATCACGCCGTCCCGGCCGTTGTATTGGAACGGTTGGGAGGTACTGCCTTCGTGCTGCTCCAATTCGCCGTAGATGCCGTACGTATATCGGTGTGACTCTGCCGGTTTCGTCGGTGAGTAGGATCGTACTGCCCCGGATGTCGCTGTGGTAGCTGAGGTAACTACCGTCCGCATCTTCCCGGCCGATCAGGCCAAGGCCGTAGACATAATAAGCCTTCGGCGTCCCTTCCTCGTCCAGTTCCATCAGCACCCGGCTCAGCTCGCCCAGGTCGTCGACCACATATCGGGTCGTTTTCCCCCTCCAACTCATGGAGGTCCGATTGCCGAGCATGTTATAAGTATAGCGCGCTTTCCCGGATTTTACCAAACGATTACGGGCATCGTATTCATTCGAAGCCATGCTCTCATGTTGCTCGTTAGTACCAAACAGATCTAACACAACGAGTAAAAAAACTTTTCAAACTTTAGAGTTGCAGTATGTATCAACATTTACCGCTCTTTATGTCGTGGCATAATCTTTCGTTTCCTCCCTAACAACATGACCTTCCGGTTGCTAGTCACTCTTAGTTATGTCCTGACAATATAATGTTTGGACTATTCTATGATTAGTTGCGGTGTTACTCATCGGGGGCTAATTAAAAAGTTGCGTCTATTTTAAAAAATCTGTGGGTAAACGAAGATAACAAAAACAGGTCAATCATGGTATCTCAGACCATAATCGACCTATTCAATGTAACGGATAAGTTTTACTAGGGTATAAAAATCAAGATTGATGTGCTTACAAACAAAATAAAGAAATCTTTATACGGGTATTAGGTATTACACGGGCTATTTGTGTGGTTGAAACAGCTTTATTCGGCACAGTTATTCCCACCACTTCAATCACAGATAACTCAAAGAATCTTTTAATTCCATTGTTTCTTCGTCGGATAGTCCCGCAACCTTGATATAACACAACTCATTTAATTTGTTAGCCCCAAATATAACCCTACCAGAGTGAATACATTTATCTACCTCATCTTCCCTAAATTTAAGCAATAATTTATTACCAAACAAATTGACTTCAAGATTACAATAAACATCTACTTTTCCTTTTTCCTTAACTGCTGAAATATCAAATACTGGTACACCATATTCATTATTGATTAAATGGGAATCCTCTTTCACAGAATTCAAAGATACCTTATTTGTTTCAACAAGGGTTACTGAACGAATAATTCCAGTATTTGAACCTACTCCAATTTCTAATAATGACTTCTTGAAGTCCCCCAACCTAAAATAATGTGTTCCCTCCATAATTTCATTCCAATCCCCCCATTTGATCTCAATAGGGATATATGGGTCGATTACTATTTCTTCCTGCAAAAATAACTTTTTCGAATTAAATTTTAACAATTTTTACCCTCCCTATAAGCCAGTTCTAATTACCCCATCCATTGAATTGGGCATGTTTAACTACCGGTAGTTGCCCGTCTAACCTAGGAGGACTTAATTTGAATTCCCATTTTCCAACAGTAATTAGTTCATCATACTTGATTCCATTTTTCGTAACCTGCTGTAACGTACCCGAAAAGTCATCCAATAATAATTGTGAGTAATATTTCGGGTCAATTCCTGGAACCTTCATTTTTTTTGCAACTTCTTCATATATGTGTTTAGTACCATTACCATGTACCCACACATTTTGATTACCCACAGTTATTTCAAATGATCTAGGTATAACCGTACCATCATAAGCAGGTTGGGTCCCCTTTATGGAGTCCCAAACTGTCCCTGTTTCACCTAAGCCCTCACACTTAAAGAGCCCCAACGGATCCACATACCCCACCGGATCGCCATTTACATAGGCATACCGATTCAAGGTCTGCCCGTCGGTCAGGTCGCCGAGGATTACGTCCCGATTTAAGAACCGTTTCAGTTCCGGATCATAGTAGCGGGCCCGCATGTAATACAGCCCGTTCGGGTCGGTCATCACGCCGTCCCGGCCGTTGTATTGGAACGGTTGGGAGGTACTGCCTTCGTGCTGCTCCAATTCGCCGTAGATGCCGTACGTATATCGGTCTGTGACTCTGCCGGTTTCGTCGGTGAGTAGGGTCGTGCTGCCCCGGATGTCGCTGTGGTAGCTGAGGTAACTACCGTCCGCATCTTCCCGGCCGATCAGGCCAAGGCCATAGACATAATAAGCCTTCGGCGTCCCTTCCTCGTCCAGTTCCATCAGCACCCGGCTGAGCTCGCCCAGGTCGTCGACCACATACTGGGTCGTCTTGCCCCTCCAACTCATGGAGGTCCGATTGCCGAGCATGTTATAAGTATAGCGCGCCTTCCCGGATTTTACCAAGCGGTTACGGGCGTCGTATTCATACGAAGCCATGCTCTCCCCGTTGCTCTTGTAGAGCAAATTGCCGTCCGCATCCATCTCCACCGGATAATCTCCGAGGGCGTGCAGCCGGTTATCGGAGGTATAACGGAAGGAAGAGGCGTTACCCTCTAAAGAGTCTCGGGTTAAGGTCAGGTTGCCGCCCAGGTCGTACTCGTAGCTGACGATTCGCCCTTTAAACGCTCCGCTGCTTAAGCGCCGCAGCTTATCATACGTATACTGCTTGTCTTCCTCCTGAATGATTTGGCCGATCTCGTTATAGGTAAGCCGGAACTGCTGCAGCATGATTCCTTGGGCCGTGCTATCCTGAATGCGGATCAGCTGCCCCGCGGCGTCATACGTCCGCTTCTCCTTGCTCCCGTTGGTTCGGCAAGTCTCGATCAGCTTGCCGCTTTGGTCATAGCTATAACGGGT
>NZ_JAZHPZ010000008.1:0-207931 GCF_036553665.1 Paenibacillus haidiansis
GCTGGGTAGCTAAGTGCGGACGGGATAAGCGCTGAAAGCATCTAAGCGTGAAGCCCCCCTCAAGATGAGATTTCCCAGTATGTAAGACCCCTTGAAGACGACGAGGTTGATAGGCTGGGGGTGGAAGTGCAGCAATGCATGGAGCTGACCAGTACTAATCGGTCGAGGGCTTATCCAAAATTACCCCAAAAAGTGAAGCGAGGCTTCGAAGGTAATTCCGATTACTTTTCGGGGACCCCGGTGAACCAAATAGGGGCTAACACGCAAATCTAAGTTTCGTATCCGGTTTTCAAGCGATTAAGCTTGAATATGTTTGGTGGCGATGGCGGAGGGGTTCCACACGTACCCATCCCGAACACGACCGTTAAGCCCTCCAGCGCCGATGGTACTTGGACCGAAGGGTCCTGGGAGAGTAGGACGCCGCCAAGCGCAATATTCCCTGATAGCTCAGTTGGTAGAGCACTCGACTGTTAATCGAGTTGTCACAGGTTCGAGTCCTGTTCGGGGAGCCACTTGCTCTCATAGCTCAGTAGGTAGAGTGCATCCATGGTAAGGATGAGGTCACCGGTTCGATCCCGGTTGAGAGCTCCATTTTTTTCTTACTGGATGGCCCGTTGGTCAAGGGGTTAAGACACCTCCCTTTCACGGAGGTAACAGGGGTTCGAATCCCCTACGGGTCACCACTTTCCATTTAAGATTTATTCGAATTACATACGGAGGCTTAGCTCAGCTGGGAGAGCATCTGCCTTACAAGCAGAGGGTCGGGGGTTCGATCCCCTCAGCCTCCACCATATTGGGGATTAGCCAAGCGGTAAGGCAACGGACTTTGACTCCGTCACTCATAGGTTCGAATCCTATATCCCCAGCCATTTTATCTTTGATAAGATGATGTATGAGCCATTAGCTCAGTTGGTAGAGCACCTGACTTTTAATCAGGGTGTCGAAGGTTCGAGTCCTTCATGGCTCACTTTTCAAAATGCGCGTGTGGCGGAATTGGCAGACGCACTAGACTTAGGATCTAGCGTCTTTGACGTGGGGGTTCAAGTCCCTCCACGCGCACCATGAATGCGGACGTGGCTCAGCGGTAGAGCATCGCCTTGCCAAGGCGAGGGTCGCGGGTTCGATTCCCGTCGTCCGCTCCATTATATGCGCCCTTAGCTCAGCTGGATAGAGCGTTTGACTACGAATCAAAAGGTCAGGAGTTCGAATCTCTTAGGGCGCGCCACTTTTTCAACTAAATAGTGTTTGTACCATCTTATTTCGGGACGTAGCTCAGCTTGGTAGAGCACCTGGTTTGGGACCAGGGGGTCGCATGTTCGAATCGTGTCGTCCCGACCATTATAAGGTGCGGGTGTAGTTCAATGGTAGAACTCCAGCCTTCCAAGCTGGTAGCGTGGGTTCGATTCCCATCACCCGCTCCATACATAACAGCAACATCATCAGACTGATGATGTTTTTTGTTATAATCGAAAGTTTATTGTTTTTTTAACCTTGCATTTTATTGCTTCACCGTGTTAGGGTAAATAATGAGTTGTCATAACGGGTAACATTTTGGTTGTCCCCTTCAGCGAGCAGGATGCAACTGATACCAAACTTTGGTATTCCTACGGAATGCCGTTCATCGCTTACGCAAACCGCCGTTTCCCTATAAATCCTTACAAATAAAGTGAAGATTTTCGGGGAAGTTTATTGTATTATGATAGGAAGGCTTTTAGAGACGGAATAGGGATGAAATGGGGGAGAAAATATGACGGAACTAACGGTAACCGCCGGTAAAACCAACTCGAACAACCTGCTTCGGCGCGATATACGTTTTTTGGGCAATATTCTAGGAGAGGTCCTGGTCCATCAAGGCGGAAATGAACTCTTGGATATTGTCGAGAAGATTCGTGAAACCAGTAAGTCCCTAAGGGCTGCTTTTTTGCCGGAACTGCATGAAGAGTTTAAAGAATTGATCAACTCGCTTGAACCGGGAATCAGACATCAGGTTATCCGGGCATTCGCCATTTACTTTCAATTGGTCAATATCGCCGAACAGAATCACCGGATTCGCCGCAGAAGAGACTATGAGCGCTCCGCAGGGGAAACGGTCCAACCGGGAAGCATTGAAGCTGCGGTAAGAGAACTGAAGGAGCACGGCTTCAGCTTCTGGGAGGTAGAGGAGATCCTCAACGGGATGTCGCTGGAGCTGGTGATGACGGCCCACCCGACAGAAGCAAAGCGCCGCGCGATTCTCGATATCCATAAACGGATTGCCGACGATGTCATGCTGCTCGATAACCCGACGCTCACCTTCCGGGAACGCGAGCAGCTTCGAGAAAAGCTGCTGAACGAGGTCATCACGCTTTGGCAAACCGACGAGCTGCGCGACCGCAAACCGACGGTTCTTGATGAAGTGAAGAACGGCATGTACTATTTCCATGAAACCCTGTTCGATGTTCTGCCGGAGGTCTATCAAGAACTGGAGCGATGTCTAAGCAAGTACTATCCGGAACATCTATGGCATATGCCGACTTATCTGCGCTTTGGTTCGTGGATTGGCGGCGACCGGGACGGGAACCCTTCCGTGACCGCCGATGTTACCTGGGAGACGCTGAAAATGCAGCGTAAGCTGGCTATCATGGAATATCAGCGGCTGCTGGCGGAGCTGTTCAAATATCTCAGCTTCAGCACCAGCATCGTCGATGTTACGGATGAATTGCTGGCCTCCATTCAAAGGGACCGGCTGCAGGTGAAACTAAGCAGAATACCGCAATGGACTAATGAAAAAGAACCTTACCGCATCAAGCTGACTTATATGACGCAGAAGCTTCAAAATGTACTGGACGAGTCGAAAAAAGATTCGGAACGTTACACCGGAGTAAACAGCCTGCTCGATGACCTGAAAATTATCGACCGCAGCCTGCGCCATCATTATGCGGATTATGTCGCGGATACTCATATCAAGAAATTGATCCGTCAAGTGGAGTTGTTCGGTTTCCATACCGCTACGCTTGATATTCGCCAACATAGCAAGGAACATGAAAACGCCATGACGGAAATTCTGGCTCACATGAATATCGTGAGCAATTATGCCGAATTGGAGGAAGAAGAGAAGGTGGATCTGCTGGAGCGGCTGCTCAATGATCCGCGTCCCCTGACTTCCCCTTATCAGGAATACAGCGACAGCACAACGGAATGCTTGAACGTATACCGGACCGTATTTAAGGCGCAGAAAGAATTCGGAACAAAGTGTATCACAAGCTATCTGATTAGTATGACGGAAGCGGCCAGCGATATTCTCGAAGTTATGGTATTCGCCAAAGAGGTAGGTTTGCTCTATAAGGAAGCCGACGGCACCGTAGTGTGCACGCTGCAATCCGTTCCTCTCTTCGAAACGGTGGATGATCTTCATGAAGCTCCCGGCATTATGCGGCGGTTGTTCAATATGCCGATCTACCGCCAGTCGGTAGCGGCCATGAACGATCTCCAGGAAATCATGCTCGGTTATTCCGACAGCAATAAGGACGGCGGCGTAGTTACCGCCAACTGGGAGCTGCGGGTGGCCCTCAAGCAAATTACGGCCGTCGCCAAAGAATCCGGCGTGAAGCTGAAATTTTTCCACGGCCGGGGCGGAGCTTTGGGCCGGGGCGGCATGCCGCTGAACCGGAGCATCCTCGTACAGCCGCCGGAAACGATCGGCGGCGGTATCAAAATCACCGAACAGGGTGAAGTGATATCCTCGCGGTATGCGCTCAAGGGCATTGCCTACCGAAGCCTGGAAACGGCGACTTCGGCGCTGATCCAATCGGCGAAACAGGCTAAGTTGCAGGAGAGCTCCAGTGCGGAAGAGGAAAAATGGGATGAGATCGTCGCCGGAATCTCCGAGATTTCGCTGAACAAGTATCAGGATTTGGTTTTCCGCGAACCTGATTTCATGAAATTTTTCAGAGAATCCACCCCGTTGGTGGAAGTCGGCGAACTGAATATCGGTTCACGGCCTTCCAAACGTAAGAATAGCGACAGATTTGAGGATCTGCGGGCAATCCCTTGGGTGTTCGCCTGGACACAAAGTCGTTATCTCTTCCCGGCCTGGTATGCAGCCGGTACAGGGCTGAATGCTTATTATCAGAACAACGAGGAGAATCTTCGCGTTCTTCAGGATATGTACAAGAACTCGACATTCTTTAAGTCGCTTATCGATACGCTGCAATTCGCGATTATTAAGGCGGATCTGGTTATCGCCAAAGAGTACGCCAAGATGTGTCAGGATTCCGAAGCCAAGGACCGGATCTTCGGGCAGATCGAGCGGGAATTCCATTTGACGAAGGATATGATTTCGAAGATTACCGGCAATTCGGAAATCCTTGACGATTCCCCGGCCGTACAGGAATCCATACGCCTTCGCGATCCTTATGTCGATCCGCTAAGTTACCTGCAGGTCCAATTGCTTACAGAGCTTCGGGCCGCCCGCGAGCAGGGACATGACGATTCGGAACTGCTGCGCGAGGTGCTGCTTACCATTAACGGGATTGCCGCCGGGCTCCGGAATACGGGCTGATACCGCGGCGGATTCAACGATGCCGGTCTTCTCCTTTTTTACGGGAGCGGGACCGGCTTTTTTGTGGATTAAACGGCTGAAAATGAGATGTGAAAGCTATTGCATTTTATAGGGAGTTGAATTAACATTTGAATGAAGTGAAGGCGGTCCTAAGTGCCGCGAGTGGGCTCGGAAACCGGAAAGCCGGAGGGCAGAGTCCGAAAATAAGCCCGTCCATGGATCTGGGGGAAATTATGGTGGTAGACCATTTTGAAGCGAGACTGGTGAAGCTGGCCCGTAAAGGCGATCAGGCCGCGTTTGCCGAACTCGTTGATTTATATAAGGATAAGTTGTTTCATCTCGCGTACCGGATGCTATCCAACCGGCATGAAGCGGAGGATATCGTGCAGGAGGCTTTTTTACGTGTCTATAAAAATTTCCACCGGTATGACGATAAGCAAAAATTTTCGACATGGATTTACCGGATCGCCACCAATCTGTGTATCGACCGGCTCCGAAAGCGGAAACCGAGCTATTATCTCGATGCGGAAATGAACGATCAGGAAGGAATGGATGGATATACGCTGATTCCCGGCGACGAAAGAACACCGGAAACGGAATATTTGTTGTCGGAGACGCAGCAGGTCATTCACCAGGCGATCGATGGCTTGCCCGCCAAATATAAGTCGGTCATCATTTTAAGGTATTTGCAGGATCTGTCGCTGCAGGAAATCGGCGAGGTGCTGGACATGCCGGTGACGACTGTGAAAACCCGGGTTCACCGGGGACGCGAGTTTCTCCGCAAGAAACTGGAAAATAAGGTTTTATAATCCGCCTTGCGAAGATTTTTTATGAAACGCTTTGATGGCTGCAACGTAATGTAAGATAGGACGACTATGCCAGTACCGTTGTATACTTGGTTATCTATAGATTTAAGAATGACTGAAAGGATTGGCTGACAATGGATTGCAAACAAGCCTCCTCATTGATGCACGATTATTTGGATGACGATTTGACGCATGAGCAGGCCGTGGGGCTGAAGTCGCATCTCAGCGGCTGTTCCGCTTGCAACGCGCGCTTTAAAGAGCTGGAGCAGACGGAAATGATGCTGTTTGCCACGATCAAGCATCGGGCGCAGGCGGCACCGGATGAGCTCGTTAACCGGATTATGAGCAAGATTCCGAACCAGCGCAAGCAGCAGGCCTGGATCGGGTGGATCCGGAGACATCCGGCATTGACGGCCGCAGCCATGTTTCTGCTCGTCATGCTGTTCAGCGCGGTCTCCATTTGGGAAAGCAATGATCAGCTCGTCGTCAAAACCGCCGATTTGGATCAGGTGATCATCAACGGCAATACGGTGACCGTACCGAGCGGCTCGACCATTGCCGGGAATTTGACCGTTGAGAACGGCAAGGCTGAAATATACGGCGATGTCCAGGGGAATCTAACGGTGATCGACGGATCATATTACCAGGCCTCAACCGCGCATATCGCAGGAGAGATCAAAAGCATCGATCAGGCGCTGGACTGGATTTGGTACAGGATCACCAATGTGGTTACGGAAGTCGCCAAGTGATAACGGCAAGTGCAGCAAAGCGGCGCCTCCCTATAAGGGATCACGGGCGCCTTTTTCTTTTTTTGCAAAAGGAAAATTTTTGTTGCCGTTACGGAAGATACTAAATTTATTGTTCGCTTGCATCTGCTTTGGGAACGTTATAACCTAGAACTTAGGGGAAATCTATATAGACAAGCTTGAAATGGGATGTACATAAACGTCTCTTAAGCCCGGTATTCTTGCCGGGAGAGACTTGTTGGGGGTTACACCATGAACTATTTTGCGAATTTGACATGGCAGGATTACATTAAAGACATTATCGATATCCTCATCGTTACCTATATAATATATCACTTGATTTTGTTGGTTCGGGGAACGAGGGCGATTCAACTGCTGAAAGGCACTTTAATCCTGGTCGCCGTTTGGGCGGTAAGCACCTTGTTTGATTTATATACGTTGAAATGGCTGATGAATCAGATGTTCACCTTCGGCGTATTGGCGGTGTTTATCATTTTCCAGCCGGAGCTCAGAAGGGCGCTGGAGCAGCTTGGACGCGGCAAATTGTTCGGGCGGAACACGGCGGACGAAGAGGAGTTCGGCAAGCGAATCGGCGAAATCATTAAAGCCGTTAATTATTTATCACGTAGAAAAATCGGCGCATTAATTGTGTTTGAGCGAAATACCGGACTTAACGAATATACGGAATCGGGGATTCCGATGCAATCGATGATTTCATCGGAGCTCTTGATTAACATTTTTATTCCGAATACACCGCTCCACGACGGCGCCGTCATCATTCAAGGGCAGCGAATCGCCGCGGCCGCGTGCTATTTGCCTCTATCGGAGAATCCGTTCATTAGCAAAGAACTGGGGACGCGACACCGCGCGGGGATCGGGATCAGTGAGGTGGGAGATGCCATCTCCGTCGTGGTTTCCGAGGAAACCGGGCAAATCTCGCTGGCGATCGACGGACAAATCGTGCGCGATATTAACGAAGAGTCGCTGATATCGAAATTGTATGAAGAGCTTGGCCCGAATTCGAGTCAGAAGGACAAACGCAGGCCTTTCTGGAAAAAGAAGGAGGCCGACAATAATGGATAAGTGGATCAACCACAACAATATCGCCAAGGTGATCGCCCTGGTGGTCAGCGTTATGCTATGGATGATGGTTCACCTTGACAGCGGAACGCCCGTCGCGCCGACCACTGTGGTGAATACTAAGACCATCGATACGAAAATCCAGATTACCGGCTTTGATAGCGACAAATATGTGCTGTATGATCTGGAGCGGGATACGGTCCGGCTGGAGGTCAAAGGCAAGCGGACGGATCTGACGACGAATTTTTCCGATTATAAAGTGAAACTGGATTTAAAAGGCATCGGCCCGGGCACGATTACGCTGCCGTTGGAATATGAGCTTCCGCCCGGCGTTCAATTGGTTTCCATGGAGCCGTCGATCATCAAAGTGACGATCGAAGCCAAGGAGACGGTCGATATGCCCGTTACGATAGTCACGACAGGCAGTCCTGCGGACGAAATGCAGTTGGGCAGTCCGATCGTAAACGGTGCGGGCACGGTCAAGGTCACACTGCCGCAAAGCGAGATCGGAGAGCTGCAGAAGGTGCAGGGGACAGTTGACGTAACCGGACTGACTGAAAGCGTAAAAGGCAAGAGCGTAAAGCTAACCGCATATGATAAGCAAGGGCAAGAAATGAGTAATGCGGAGATTTCTCCGGATACGGTCGATGTGGATGTCCCGATCAATAAACTGTACAAAACCGTTCCGATCGAGGTGCGCAAGACCGGCCAATTGCCGGACGGCTACGTTCTTTCCGGGATCACCACCAATGTGGAGGGTGTTGCGGTTTATGGGTCAAAGGATGTTTTGGAGGGTATATCTTCCTATCCGGTAACGGTGGACTTAGGCCAATTTCAGGGAACAGATGAGACCAGGTACACGGTGGACTTGACTCCGCCGGAAGGTTTTGAGAAAATCGAGCCTAGCTCGGTTCAGATTACCGTAACAATAGAACCGGCCGGTCAAAAGCTGATCGATCATATTCCCGTAACCCTGATCAACCTTGAGGACAGCTTGACGGAGAAATTCATCGATCCTGCGGATTCCGAAATTTCGCTGACGGTTCGCGGAGCGAAGGATGTGCTGGATAAGCTGAAAGCCGAAGATATTACGGCTACGGCGGATTTGGCCGGGCTGGGGCCGGGAACGCATACGATTCCGGTGTCCGTAGTGTTGCCCGAATACATCGTGCTTAACGATCCGAATCAGAGGATCGAAGTTCAGATTGAGCTAACGGCAAGCGACAAGCCTGCATCCTCCGTTCCGGAGGAGAATAACGGCGGCGATGCCGGAGCGCAGAACAACGGGAACGGCGGAAACGGCGGGAACGGCGGGAACGTCGGGAACGGTTCAAATGCCGTAGAGGAGCCCGCCCAGACCGAAGACGGCGGAAAAGGGGAAACTTCGAACGCCGAAGGTTAGGGGAGCCCGGAGCTTGGATCAAGCATGGAACGATTACGTCATAAAGAACATGGGAATGAAGAGCGATTGAAGCCTTTAGTCGTATAGCAGAATATACGGCTGGGGCTTCACAACATGTTGAAGGAGTGAAATCATGGGGAAGTATTTTGGGACAGATGGAGTAAGGGGAATCGCAAATCAGGAACTCACGGCGGAGATGGCTTTTCAGATCGGCCGCTGCGGAGGTTATGTGCTTACGGGCCAAGGGCAGGTTTCTAAGCCTAAGGTAGTTATCGGCATGGACACCCGGATTTCGGGCGTCATGCTCGAATCGGCGCTGGTGGCGGGCATGCTGTCGATCGGTGCCGACGTCATTCGTCTCGGCGTGGTAACGACACCGGCGGTCGCCTATTTGACTCGGCTTCTGAATGCAGACGCCGGCGTTATGATCTCGGCCTCCCATAACCCGGTCGAGGACAACGGCATTAAGTTCTTCGGCAGCGACGGGTTCAAGCTGTCGGATGAAACCGAGCTGATGATTGAAGAGCTCATGGACAAAGAGACAGACGAGCTTCCTCGTCCCATTGGCGGCGGGCTCGGGAATGTTACTGTAGACAATGATTCGAAATATAAATATTTGGACCATCTGAAAACGACGATCGGCCATTCCTTCGAAGGCCTGAAAATCGTGCTGGATTGCGCCAATGGCGCCGCTTATGAGCTCGCCCCCAGACTGTTCCGGGAACTGGGCGCCGAAGTCCATACGATCGGTGCGGAACCGAACGGGCTGAATATCAACGATCATTGCGGATCGACACATCCGGAGAATCTGAAAGCGGAGGTCGTGCGTCTCGGCGCCGATTTGGGGCTCGCTTTTGACGGAGACGCCGACCGGTTGATCGCCATCGACGAGCGCGGGGAAGAAGTCGACGGCGACTACATCCTGTGCATTTGCGGCGACGCGATGAATCGGGCGGGCAAGCTGAAGGACAGCACGGTCGTTTCGACCGTCATGAGCAACTTCGGCTTCTACAAGGCGGCCAAGAAATTGTCGCTCAACACCCAGCAGACGGCCGTCGGCGACCGGTATGTCATGGCGGAAATGATCCGCGGCGGATACAATCTGGGCGGGGAACAGTCGGGCCATGTGATTTTCCTCGATTACAATACGACGGGCGACGGCATCTTGACGGCGATTCAACTCGTGGATACGATGAAGGCGGCCGGCAAACCGCTCAGCGAGATGAGAAAAGTCATGAAACAATATCCGCAAGTGTTGGTAAATGTCCGGGTACAGGATAAGAGCAAGTTTGCCGGGAATCCGGCGATCGAGGAGGCCATTAGCACCGTGGAGCGTCAGCTCAGCGATAACGGCCGGGTATTGGTGCGTCCTTCCGGGACGGAATCCTTGATCCGCGTCATGGCCGAAGGACCGGAGAAGGGCGAATTGGAGGAGCTGGTGGCTCACATTGCCTCCGTTGTCGAAAAAGAACTGGTTTAATAAAGATTATCGCGACTTTTATCATAGGTCTTAAAAATAAGCCGCTGGTACCGTAAGATTCGGGTTTCAGCGGCTTCTTATTGGGGTATAGAGCCTGAGGAGACAGGATGTGGCAATTGGGACATCTTGATTATTGCCAAATGTCTCGCAGGTGCATATAATAAGCATATTCAAGAAAAGAAAGAGAGGGCAGTGAGGTTACAGGGCAGTTAAGCGCCAGAGCTTGATTTCGCGCGCAGGAAGCCGACCCGGAAGAATGCAAGGCAATAAACCCGGGCGGGGGAAGCGGCAAATGCAAGCTGACGAGGTGGAGGTGTTCGAACTTGTTCGGCGGGGGCCTCCCGGTGCCGCATCGCACCGTAACCGCAAAGGCAAAAGGAATGGGCGACCGTTCTCACAAACCTTGCGGACCGATGTTTATGATTTTTGATGAATCTAGCTAATGGAATGTACAAACTTTTCATGAGTGCATGAGGAGACGCGGAAGAACCGCGGTGAACGGAGAACTGGGGACATTCATGAAAAGGTGCATGTTATTCATAGGTTTTTGCATTCTGATGAATTCATGTATACTTTGCGTGGTCAAAGGTTGATTTTTTGCATCATTCGAAAATTGAATAGTCACCTGTCTCACGTGGACCGCGAAAGCGTCTTCCGCTTCTTTCCTCCTGCATTTAAATTCGGAGAGAATGAAACGGAGGATATATAAATATGTGCGGTATTGTTGGATATATCGGGAAAAGAGACACTCAGACGGTTTTGCTGGAAGGGCTGAAAAAGCTGGAGTACCGGGGGTATGATTCGGCGGGGATCGCGGTCTTCACAAAAGAAGGACTGCAAATCGCCAAATCGATCGGCCGCTTGGCCAATCTGGAATCAAAGCTGGAAGGAGCTCCGCTGGTAGGTACGGCCGGAATCGGCCATACACGCTGGGCTACGCACGGCAAACCGTCGGATGTGAATTCCCATCCGCATACGGACCACAGCCAGAAATTCTCGGTCGTCCATAACGGGATTGTCGAGAACTATCTGGAATTGAAAGAAGAGCTCATCGGGCAAGGCTACGAGTTCGTCTCGGAGACGGATACGGAGGTTATTTCCCACCTGGTGGCTCGCGAGTATGAGGGTGACATCGTCAAGGCCGTTCAGAAAGCGATCAGCTATATGCGCGGCGCATTCGCTCTCGGTGTACTGACGGAATACGAGCCGAATAAACTGGTAGCCGTGCGTCAGGCGAGCCCGCTCATTATCGGTTTGGGCGAAGGGGAGAACTTCATCGGTTCCGATATCCCGGCGATTTTGAACTATACGCGCAATGTGTATATTTTGAATGACGGGGAAATGGCGGTATTGACCGAAGACGCTGTCGAATTGATGACCATCGAAGGGAATTTTATTTCTCGGGAAATGATTTCTGTCGATTGGGATGCGGTAACCGCGGAGAAAGGCGGATTCGATCACTTCATGCTCAAGGAAATCCATGAGCAGCCGAAGGCTTACCGCGACACGATGCTGGGACGCATCGATGCTAGCGGACGTAAGGTTGTATTGCCGGGCCTTAAATTGACCGATGACAAAATCCGCTCCATCAACAGTATCCATGTCGTTGCCTGCGGTACCGCTTATCATGCGGGTCTTGTCGGCGGAACGGCCATTGAACAACTGGTGCGCGTACCGGTAGCGTTTGACGTCGCTTCCGAATACCGTTACCGTTCCCCGCTGATTACGCCTGAGACGCTCGTTATCGTCGTCAGCCAGTCCGGGGAAACGGCCGACACCTTGGCCGCCCTGCGCGAAGCGCAAGCGAACGGCGCCCACGTCCTGGCCGTTACGAACGTGGTCGGCAGCTCGATCGCCCGCGATGCGGACGACGTGATCGCCACCCTGGCGGGGCCGGAAATCGCGGTAGCCTCGACCAAGGCTTACACATCGCAATTGATCGCGTTCTACTTGCTGGCCCTGTACATGGCCCAAGTACGCGGCACGAAATCGCCGGAGGAAGTCGCTCATGTAATTGCAGCCATGCAATCTCTGCCTGAGCAGGTAGAAAGCATGCTGGCCAATACGGATGCGATCAAGACTTACGCCGAGCAAATCGCCAAGCATGAGCATCTGTTCTTCATCGGACGCGGTCTGGATTACGCGGTCGTTCAGGAAGGCTCCCTGAAGCTGAAAGAGATTTCCTACATTCACTCTGAGGCTTATGCTGCAGGTGAATTGAAACACGGTACATTGGCGCTGATCGAAGAAGGCATTCCGGTGATCGCCTTGGCGACCCAGGATTCCGTACTTGAAAAAACGGTCAGCAACATCAAGGAAGTTAAGGCCCGCGGCGCCGATGTTATGGCGATCACGCACGAAGAGCATGTCGCCGGCTTGCTGAGATCCGTCGACCAGGCGTTCGCGATTCCGCAGACGCTGCCGCTGCTTACGCCGGCTCTGTCCGTCGTGCCTTTGCAGCTCCTGGCTTACTACGCCTCCCTGGAGCGCGGCAACGATGTCGACAAGCCGCGTAACCTGGCGAAGAGCGTGACGGTGGAGTAAGGGAACGGGCATAAATGTTGGTATTTGTTCGGTGAAAATAAAGTATTAGACTGAAAAATAAAGTGTTAGACCGTGAAAATAAAGTTTTAGACTGAGTAAATAAAGTGTTAGACTGCTGGGTGCTTCAGCATTTACTCCGATAAAACAGACATCATGAGCATGAACCCCGTAAATGGAATATTTGCGGGGTTATTTTCTTTTTTTGGAGTTGATCCGGTTTGAATCTGGGCGAGAAAGTCAGAACTATCCGAAAATCGCATGAGTTGAATCAGAAAGAATTTGCACTGAAAATCGGCGTTTCGCAAGGAACGCTTAGTGATATTGAACGCGGGGTTTGTTTGCCATCGTGTGAAACGATCATTGCGCTTAAAAACACGTTCCAATGTGATCTTAATTGGCTGCTTTCAGATGATGACGAATCTTTCTCTCAAACTCCAACCTATATATCAAGAGAGGAATTAAAGCTGCTTACCAGTATTCGTGCACTCCCTGCTCAAGAGAAAAATGAGCTCTACGAAATTATAGAAATCAAAAAGAGAAAAAATAAATATCCGAAAACGGATTAAAATATCCGGAAAGTGTAAATATGGTAATATCACCAAAACATATTGGGGTGTTACCAAGTGAAAGAAAAGTCGGGCATTGGAATCGTGACTCAAAATGGAATTTGGTTTAACGGGAGCCTCTACTCCTGTTCGCTAGCCATTCATGAGAAATGGTTTGAGCGAGCACGT
Organism: Paenibacillus haidiansis; assembly: GCF_036553665.1. Taxonomy (NCBI): domain Bacteria; kingdom Bacillati; phylum Bacillota; class Bacilli; order Caryophanales; family Paenibacillaceae; genus Paenibacillus; species Paenibacillus haidiansis. The sequence continues at coordinate 13,333 of NZ_JAZHPZ010000008.1, forward strand.
CAAGTTGGGGGTTGGCCGGTGTCGGTTAAGTCCCAAGATGATGAAGATCAGATTGTAATCATTCATGAGGATGGTTTAAAGATCAACTGCTATCCAATTGAATTTTTACCATGTGATTCAAAGAAAGTCAGGGCGTATTATTCAGAGTTCCAAAGATTGATGACGTTGAGAAAAGAGCTTGCAGATAGTACACGAAACAGTCTGCCGGACAAGCATTTGAGGTGATCCAGTGGCCAAGCGGAAACGGCAATTCACAGAAGCAAAAATTGAAAGGATGATCAAAGAAGGCAGAGGACAGGGGTCCGGTAAGGACTATCTTCCTTGGCTTACGATTCAGGACGTCCCTTCAGAAGGCAGGGTAACTCGTGGAGTTGGATGGACGACCGGTCGAAGACACCAACTCTTGTCGGATATTGAGCGTGATTATTTCTACCTTCTGGATTACTGCGATGATGTATCGGATATTCGCGAACAATTTCCACTTCTGCCGTTAGAAGAAACGCAAATGATCGCGGAGAAAATCGGTGTGGAACATCCCAAAGATCCGAAAACAGGCATATCGATCGTGATGACCACGGATTTTCTTATTACTTATCGGGATAAAACATTAGCCAGAACAGTGAAACCATCCGCTGAATTGGAAAATGAACGAACCATAGCAAAATTTGAAATTGAGCGGATTTACTGGGATTCCAGACATGTAGATTGGGGTATCATCACTGAATCAGATCTGCCGGATGCACTTATACGAAATATCGAATGGGTGCATAAAGAGTTCCACAATGAGGACGTTCCGGCGCTTGGAATATTTACGATTCGAAATCTGCAACAGATGTTATCCGCTAGATTACATAACGGTGAAGTCGTATCGAGAGCATGCTTGGCTTGCGATGAACAGTTAGGACTTGATGCAGGTACTTCACTTGCGCTATTCCGCCATTTTATTGCACGAAAAATTTGGTCCGTCGATATGACCGAACGAATCATACCTACTCTTCCAGCTAAGGACTTCTCTGAGAAGCATTCGGATATAAGGCTTGAAGCGAAAGGTGGATGAATGCAATGTCATCAAGGTCTATTTTAGAAAATCAGGTGATAGAATGGATTTCATCCGAAACGGATGACCGCGCTGTAGAGCGAATCCTGTGGATTTCCCAGGCAAATGACGTGGTATTCAGTATCGCACTTGAGGACGATAAGGCGTTTCCGGTTATGAAAACATATACAGAGATCATTGCTGGCATAGAGGCTAATCTATGTAAGCCCATTGACTGGATCAATTCAAACATTCCGTTACTGGAGCATTCCATTGATCATGATCATCTCCTCCTCCGTGATAAGGCGTGGGATGCGATTAGGGATATCGTGTCTGATGAACCAGATTGTTTTGATAAAAAATGGCGAGGAATACGTGTACGAGAAGTTCAGGAAAAGACAGGACTTCATAAAAGTACAATCTATCGATATTTGCGGAGATTCTGGCAAGGCGGAAAGTTGAAAAATGCGCTTCTCCCCCATTATTACAATTGTGGAGACTATGGGACGGATCGGGCGCCCGGAAAAGCAAAACGCGGCCGTCCCAGAAAGTTCGAGGATGGACCGACAGGCATCAATATTGACGAAGAAACAAAACAACTGCTTCGGTCGGGAATTCGGCTATTTTACAACAACAGGGAGAAAGCCCCACTCAAACATGCCTACCAAAAAACGCTTGAAAAGTTTTTTGCCACGGGCTTTCGACAAGATGGGAAAGCACTCGTACCTATTCTCCCTCCTCCGGATAAATTGCCGACGTTCGGACAATATCGTTATTGGTTCAAGAAAGAATTAGACTTGGAAGATTCCTTAAAAAGCCGGCTTGGAAGGAAACAATATGCTCTCAAGTACAGGCCTATTCTTGGCAGTTCTACTCATGAAAGCTTCGGTCCAGGTTCCAGATTCCAGATCGATGCGACTGTAGCGGATGTCTTCCTGGTCAGTGAATATCGTCGAGATTGGATTATCGGAAGACCGATTATTTACATCGTAATCGATGTATTCAGCCGATATATCGTCGGATTATACATCGGGCTCGAAGGACCGAGCTGGATCGGAGCGATGATGGCTCTGGCCAATACGACAATGGATAAAGTGAGATTTTGTGCTCAATATGGCATCGATATTGAACCGGAGGAATGGATTTGCAGTCACTTGCCTCAAAAGTTGACAGCTGATCGCGGGGAACTGGAAGGACACAAGCCAAGCCATCTTATTGATGCTTTGGGTGTAGATGTGGAGAACGCTTCTCCTTACCGGGCAGATTGGAAGGGCATTGTTGAGCAGCAGTTCCGATTAATCAATCTTCGAAGTATTCGGTTTATACCGGGAGCAATCAAAGAGCGTCAACGGGAGCGAGGTGAACGAGATTACCGTCTGGATGCCAAATTAACGCTTCGGGAGTTTACCCAGATTATGATTCGCAATGTGCTTTACCATAATAATCATCACCACATGCAATGGTACGATCGGAATGAGTTTATGATTGCCGATGATATTCTCCCTATTCCACGCGAGCTGTGGCAATGGGGCATCATTAACCGAAACGGACGGCTCAAGAAGCAGCCGGAACACATTGTCAAGCTAAACTTAATGTACCATGGGGAAGCGACCGTCACAGCGGCTGGAATTCAGTTCAAAGGCATGCATTACGGTTGTGACCTGGCATTGCGTGAGCAGTGGTTTGTAAAAGCAAGGGCAGGAAAAACGTGGCGTGTTCAAGTATGCTACGATCCCCGTTCCACCGACGAAATTTATTTGTGGTTGGACGAAGGACACCGATTTGAAACATGTACTTTGCTTGAACGGGAAGAACGTTATATGAACAAACGATTCGAAGAAGTAGAGGATTTGCTTGAGATTGAAAAGTATCAAGGCCGCCATCAAGAATTCAACAATATGTTGTCCAAAATCGAACTGGACGCTCATACGAAGGCGATTGTAGAAGAAGCGGCTAAAAAGACTGATGAAGCGATGAAGCAAAATCAAGAAAGCAGTAACCAGCGAATAAAAGGGACGAGACAACATCGCTCCAACGAAAAAATGCTCAATCGTGAACAAGAAGCTTTTAAATTATCAGAGCAACCTCAAGTACCTAACATCCCAGCAAATAATGTTATTCCAATGAGGCGTGAAGATAGTGATGACGGTAAGGCACCGTCATATATTCCGCCGGCAGACAAACTGTCCAAAATTAAAGCCTATATGATCGAAGATGGTGAAGAGGAATGAGTGAATTTGATATCCCCTTATTTCATTTCAGCCGCGGCACATTTGTTGAAGCAGACTATCAGGATCCGTTAATTGAGGATTATCGCAGCAATCCCTTGCTTGAGGCACTGCCGCCGATATGGGACGAGAAAACCGTTGTACAGAAATTAGCTTCGAGACCGAAGTTTCATGCTTCTGAACGAGAGTTGCCCGTCCATCTTCGGTTACATTGCGTACAACGAATTTCTCGCGATTTCTTTCAACCATTATCTCGGCATCTGGAGCTGGAGCAAAGCATTTCCCGACTGATTAGAGACGGTTATGTCGGCCGAAATCCGCTAACCCCGAATTATGCTTTCCGAGCCCGTAAGGACGCATATGAGCTCATCATGAAAGGGAGTACAAGCGGATATCCAGTGAATACACCCACATCAGCCGGATTTGCTTTAGTGGGAATTTCGGGAATCGGGAAGTCCAGCAGCTTGCTTCGAATCTTGCAAATGTATCCGCAAGTGATTTTGCATCGGAAATATCAAGGCAAAGATATGCCTGCCCCCTATCAAATTGTGTGGTTAAAGATGGATTGCCCGCATGACGGTTCTATCAGAGGGCTCTGCCTGAATTTTTTGCTTGCGGTCAATAGTCTCGTTGGGACAAAGTACTACAAAAAGAATGTCACGAAAAATCCGGATGAATTGTTGCCGCTCATGGCGCAGGCTGCTGCTGTGCATTGTCTGGGGGTTCTTGTGATTGACGAAATCCAAAACCTTCAGGAAGCCAAGGACGATCGCGCAGCTCAAATGCTGAACTTCTTCGTTCAATTGGTCAACACGATCGGGTTGCCAGTCATACTTGTCGGAACATATAAGGCGCTCCCCGCATTAAATGGTGAATTTCGAAACGCGCGGCGCAACAGCGGCCAAGGGGACGCTACGTGGCACCATTTTAAGAAAGATGAGGAATGGACGTGGCTGCTGCAAGGTTTGTGGAAATATCAGTGGACAGTCAAAAAGGCTGAACTGAATCAGGAGTTTATCGATATCATGTACGACGAATCCCAGGGTATTTCCGACATTGCGTTAAAACTATTTATGCTGACCCAATGGAGAGCATTGGATAAAGAATTGGAGCAAATTACTCCCGAATTGATTCGTTCCGTTGCAAAGGATCGGCTGACATTGATTCGGCCTGCTCTTGAAGCATTACGATCCGGCAAGAAAAAACAAATTCAGAACTTTGCCGACATTTATTCCAGTGTGTCCATTGACGATTATCTGGATCGGATTGAGGCTGAACAGCGGCAAGCGGAACGATTGGAATTGATTCGGAATGAACTCGGTTACGACGTTGTGGAACAAACCGTGAATGAAGTCTGCGCATGGCTTGTTGAGGCGGGTATTGATCGCGAGTCAGCAAAGCGATCGGCTGAAAAAGTTGTACAGGCGCACCTGAATGAACTGGATCGTGTAGATCTGCATAAAGAGGCCTTAAAGCTGGCATTACAAAAACAGCCTGTTCCATCAAGTGATTTCACAAAGCAACGCGAAAGAAGCAGTTCAAAAGTGATTCCGACCGAGCCTGACGATTTGAGATTAATCGTATCACAAGGGAAAAAGAAGAAGTTGTCCGCTTACGAGGCGCTGAAGGCAGCCGGATATATTAAAAATCCTTTGGAGTTCCTTAATTAGGCATTGAACCCATGAATGAACGGTTTCCAATTCCTATTCCGTATCCAGATGAGCTCTTATACGGCGTGATCAGTCGTTATCACTTAAGGGCTAATAACACAAGTCCAAAATGTACGTTTAAAGAAGTGTATGGCACGAAGAATGTCATTCCGACAATTGACCTGCCAAGTCATATCGAGGCATTTTCGCGTAGAAGTATGTGGCATGAAATGACAGCCGATGATTGGATCAAAGACCACACTTTTTATCCGTTTTATGCTCCATTCTTGCCAAAGGATCGTGCGAATCGTTTAAAGCAACTGATGAAAGGGCCAGATGGATCGGGGATACATGCACTTGTTGGGATTACCGCCAGTACTGTGGATAGGAGCGGTGATTTACGGTTCTGTTCACAATGCTATAAAGAAGTTATCCATCAATTTGGAGAACCGTATTGGGACCGCATTCACCAGCTTCCGGGAGTATGGGTTTGTCCGGTTCATCGGGATGTTCTGCATCGGATGACATACCCGGTTTCAGATCGATATGGGTTGACCGTTCTCCTTATTTCGAAGAAGATGTTCGGCTCAGTACCGATTGTCGCCAACTTGTCAGGTAAAACAATCAATCAGCTTTCAGACATCGCAAGAGACATTCAGGCATTAATGCAAACCAACGATTTTCCAGTTCTTTATGACTCCAGGAACATATTCCTACCACGCTTACGGAAGCAAGGGTATGTAACCGCAGGCGGGCGTATTCGCCAGCAAAAACTTGAGGAGCAGTTCGTCATTTGCTATGGGAGAGAGCTGCTGGAGATGCTGGGCAGCCTTCCATACGGTAAGGACTACACATGGCTGAATCTGGCGACAAGGTCCGCCCGGCGGGCGATTCATCCGCTGCGGCAGATGCTGCTGATCCGTTTTTTGTACGGGTCATTCAATGGATTTTTAGAACAATCCGAGGTGGATGACGCACCCTTCGGTAAAGGGCCATGGCCATGTCTGAACAAAGCAGCGGAACATTATCGAACCTCAATAATAACGGACCTGCGCATTACGCGTTGTACAGATACCGGCCGGCCTGTAGGAACCTTTACTTGTGAATGCGGCTTCGCCTATTCAAGACGAGGACCGGATCAATCCGAAGAAGATAAATACCACAGAGGGCGTATCAAATCGTTTGGTTCTGTTTGGATAAATAAGCTTCAGGTACATTTGCGAGAGGGCATTTCCTATCGTTCCATGGCAGCGTTATTGGGGGTTGATACGAATACAGTCATTAAGTACGCCAAAGGTACTATAACAACACGCAACTTGGAACCTGCATTATTAAAGAGTTCAAGAAAATCTTCCAAGCCGGTCCGGTCTAAGGGATCTAAACATACACGAGTCGACTGGGGGAAACGTGATCTGGAGCTAAGTTGGATTGTCGAGGAAGCATGTAGAAGGATGTTATCAGATCGCAAAAATAAACCTGTCAGAATTACGATTTCAGCGATAGGCAAACGAATCGGGAAACTGAGTTTGCTAGAAAAGCAAAAACAAAAGCTCCCTGTAACGACGAAAGTATTATCTGATTACCTTGAGTCGACATCCCAATTTCAAATTAGGAGGGTTCGATGGGCTGCTGAGCAACTGGCTGGCGAATGGCCCATAAAACGGTGGAAACTTGTGAAAAAAACCGGACTGCGACCGGGATATGCCCAAGAGGTATCGGATGAAATTGATCGTTGTATTGGACAAGGAGCTTCAATGAATCGAATTGCATCTGCTGAGGTGACTCCATTATGGCTGCATTGACACTGCGTTCATGGCCGTTTCCGGATAATCAGGGGGTTGAGTTATTTTGGTTCGGGTCCCCTTTCATGGACTACAAGGGGAATTGGAGAGTTCGAGTCGCATTTCGGACGGAAACCAGGGACTTGAAAGTTGTATCCTACCCATGGGGAACAGTACCCTATTTGCGCATGGGACAAGTCTACACCAACGGAGTATTTGATCAAATTAAGCCATTGGAAGGCATTGTACATAGAATAACGATAAGCAGCTTGGTCAAGGTTTGATGAGCAATGGGTTTAAATTGCCCAAGCGTTTGATTGACTTCCGTCAAAATCCGGAGCTAGGGCTTCAAAAAATTATTCAGTTTCAGTTTGACGGGACGATTTATTGCTTTCCAGTGTTCGAATTCATTCGAGCCATGTTTATTAATTCCAGGTATTTGGCGTATTATTTAATGCAGCCGCACGGTCTGGAAATGTTGATCGATAATAGCGATATGAGAGGAACAACTCTGTATTTTGATTTGAGTTTTCGTGTACCGGCCAAATTGGCAAGCGAAAGTAACGCGCGTCACCTATCCTGGATTTACATCGATCCCGCTATTCGTACCATGTGGGATTCCGTTTATCAATTGATGTTCAATCAAGCGATCAAGGACTCGCCTCAAAATCCGAACGCCAGGATGAAGAAGGGAATTCCGCTTGGCGTTGAACTCCCGGTTGTTGGTCCTCTTGAGTTTCACGTTCGAGGAGAACAATTCAATAACTACTTCTTGGTGAAAGAAATTCTCGGTATTGGCGGTTTTAAGCATCCGGCGGAAGAAATCGTCTTTTGGCACCCATCGAAGAAGCGTCGTGAGTCGATTTCAGGAGATAAACAAGTTCGAGTTACGTATGGATCCGAAAATAAAGACTACATATTGAATGATCAAAGCGATAGTGCCAGGGAAAACACGCGGCAAGATGTATTGGAGGCCCCTCCTACGTTTATGCGTTTCTCCAATTATCCGAGAGTTACTACTCGTCGAGAGGATGTGAGGCATTCCCATACCGGCAACGACGTGATCATCACCTCCGGGAGAGGCGGGAAGAACTCAGGAGGATTAGAGGAAGTAAGCACACAGGATTCAATGGTCGGCGGTGATACGCCTCCTATCGATTTTCAGACGCTTGAAACCATACCAATCACAGAAGCAATCGGTCTTGAATCTTTTTTCGAGATGACTCAAATCTTGAAGCATGTCTTTCCCGGTCATATCCGGATGTCTGTGCTCAGGATTCCTCCCGGCAAAAGATTTTCTGTATGTCCAAACGGCTCCCGACGAACATGTGCGATCGTACAGGCGGATCATGGTATCACGACTAAGTTTATTATCGAAGTAGCCCGGCCGGATGATTGGTCCATTTCGACATTGATCCTCCACCCAACCCGGCAGATTTCACTAAAGACAGTTGAGTGTGATATTAAGTTACTCCTTGAGGGGCTTGTTCAAAAAGGCGGCCACTGGGATCAGAACATTTTAAACCAATGCAACGGCTTCAATATCGAAAAGGTTAAGCATTACCAAAACGATTCAATTAGGGATTGGGCGTATCGGATAAACGGGAAATTATCCGGCTAGGCAAAAGATGTTTGATTATTTTTGGTATTGAAATACTCAATTCTTGGATGGTATAATTTAGTTGGCTATTGGCAGTGAAAGAAGGTGATGAATTGATTGAATCGTTCTGGAATATTTGTCTGCTTCACGATATATCAACACGTGATCAGTTGCTTCGCGAGGCCATTCGAGTGAAGCGGACACAACAACTACTGAAACAACAACAGTTGGCCGAAACGGAGCTAACGGCGGAACCCGAGACGCTGTTTCAGTGGATGAAGGAACGCGCCTTAGACAAAGAATTAGGCCATTTCCCCGGCGATCGGGATTTATTTTATAAACTGTACCACACAGGCAAGGATATGGACTTGTTGGAATACGCCATGCTAACAATCCAACAAGATCGTGTTACTGGGGGCATTATCGTCCATCCTGGAATCGTCGAGCGGTTTATCGACCATTGCGAGCGACATGGTTGCAACAACATTCTGTTTGCAGAAGCTGAAAAGTATATCAAAGGACTCATTGAAACGAAATGTTACCATCGCCCAGGGACAATCACATTGTTAACGGAAAACTACATCATCAGCAGATTGTTCAAAACGTATTTCGAGCCCTATCCCAATATCCGCATAGTTCAAGGGTCCATTTATCAGCCGCTGCCCGCAGAACATCAATTCGACGCGATCCTGGCGATGCCGAATTTCGGTATGAAAATGAACGATGACGATGTCGCGGTTCGGGAGTCCGAAGGCGCAGCGGCCAGCTACCTTCTTCCACTCTTGCAAGATGGCGGGAGATTAAGCGTGACCTTGCCCGCGCGGATGCTGTTTCAATCCGGCTCAATCGCAAGCTGGCGGAAGCAAATGAATGAACAGGCGCCGGTTCAAACAATTTATTCGCTTCCGGACGGCTTGTTTCGTCCCTACACTTCTATCAAGACCTATCAGGTTGACTTCGGCAAAGCGCCTGTGGAAGAAGTGATCCTCGGGCGGCTCCATTTGGAAAAGTCAAAGCTTGTGGCGGAACGGGAGATTACCATCCATCCAGATCGGTTCCGTCAACTAGATCATTGGCGAATTGAACTACTGTTGGATGAAGATCAGGATACACTTCGTTCCTTCCAACAGGCGGCAACCCCGAAAGTGAAGCTGCGCGATGTGGCAGAAATTTTTCGGGGAAAATCGATTCTTAAACAGGATCTAAAGCCCGGGAACATTAAGGTGCTGAATATATCCAATCTGGATGACGGCGAAGTGTTATTGGATCAGCTTGAAACGATTGACGAGGAAGAGCGGAAAGTGAAGCGTTACGAGATTCTCCCAGGCGACTTGGTTATGACGTGCCGCGGCACCGTGAACAAGCTGGCTGTGTTTCCGGAGACCCAAGGGGTAGTCATCGCCTCCTCGAATATAATCGTGATTCGATTCAAGTCGGTAATCAAGAGCCATTTTGCCAAAATGTTTCTGGAAAGCCCGGTCGGGACGGCCCTTATTCAAAGCTTCCAGCGGGGAACAACCGTGATGAATTTGAATCCAGCGGATGTGGCGGAAATGGAATTGCCCTTGGTACCGGAAGATAAACAGCAAGAATTAATACAGCAATATATCCGGGAGAAAGAACGATATAAAGAGGTCGTTCGGGAAGCGGCTAACCGTTGGGAACAAGTGAAGAACCAGTTATATGAGCAACTCTACTGAGGAGGAATTCAGGATAATGGCAACAGCGAACATTGGATTCGAGGAAAAGTTATGGAGCATGGCCGATAAGCTGCGTGGCAGCATGGATGCAGCGGAGTATAAGCATGTAGCTCTCGGTCTTCTATTTCTGAAATATGTGTCGGATGCATTTGAAGAAAAATATGAAGCATTGAAAAATGAACCGTATGCCGATCCGGAGGACCGGGACGAATACGTGGCAGAAAATATATTCTGGGTACCGAAGGAAGCGCGCTGGAGCCATATCAAGGATAACGCGAAAAAGCCGGAAATCGGGCAGATCATCGACAATGCCATGATTGCCATCGAGAAGGAAAATCCGTCGCTGAAAGGCGTGCTGCCGAAAGATTACGCCAGGCCGGCGCTGGATAAAACCCGTCTCGGCGAAGTGATCGATCTGTTCTCGTTCAAAGTCGGCGATGAAGAAAGCCGTTCGAAGGATGTACTGGGGCGGGTATATGAGTATTTCCTTAGCAAATTCGCCAGCGCGGAAGGCAAGAACGGTGGGGAATTCTATACCCCGAACAGCGTCGTTCGCCTGCTTGTCGAGATGATTCAGCCGTTCAAGGGCCGCGTATACGACCCCTGCTGCGGGTCCGGCGGCATGTTCGTTCAGAGCGAGAAGTTTGTAGAGGAACATCAGGGGCGCCTCGGCGATATCGCGGTGTACGGGCAAGAGTCGAATCCGACAACGTGGAAATTGTGCAAAATGAACCTCGCCATTCGCGGCATCGACGGCAACCTTGGCGAGCATCACGCGGATACGTTTCACAATGATTTACATAAAAACCTGAAGGCCGATTACATCTTGGCGAATCCGCCGTTTAATATCAGCGATTGGGGCGGCGAGCGGCTGACGGAGGATACCCGTTGGGCATATGGGGTGCCTCCCGCAGGGAATGCCAACTATGCGTGGATTCAGCATATCGTGAACAAGCTTGCGCCCAGCGGCGTTGCCGGCTTCGTACTGGCGAACGGCTCCATGTCGACAAGTACGACGGCGGAGTTTGAAATTCGCAGCAAGCTGGTTAATGCCGATCTGGTCGATTGTATCGTCACCTTGCCGGGGCAGTTGTTCTACTCTACGCAAATTCCGGTTTGTCTCTGGTTCATCGCCAAAAATAAAGCGCCAAAAGGTCTTCGGGACCGCCGCGGCGAAATCCTGTTTATCGATGCACGCAAAATGGGTCATATGGTCGATCGGACACATCGCGAGTTGAGCGCAGAGGACATCCGGAAGATCACCGATACATACCATGCATGGCGTGGACAGCCAGAAGCGGGTGCATATGAAGATATGAAGGGCTTCTGCAAAGCGGCGAAGCTTGCAGAGGTGCAGGAGCATGAATACATCCTGACGCCTGGTCGTTATGTCGGGATTGAAGATGTGGAAGAAGACAGCGAACCTTTCGAGGATAAGATGGCGCGGTTGACGTCGGAGCTAGCGGAACAGTTCGCCAAGTCCCGGCAGTTGGAAGAGGAAATTCGCAAGCGGTTAGGGGGGATCGGATTTGAGTTTTGAGCCATTTAATGGGATGACGCCTCCTAATGAATGGAAGGCTAGGTTGGTGAAAGATATTGCAGTTGTGAATGAAAGGTCGATCAAGAAAAGTGATCGTATTGATACAATACAGTATATTGATATTGCGGCGGTCAACCATCGTAATATAGATCAACTACAAACATTCAAACTGAACGACGCCCCTAGTCGCGCTCGTCGGATCGTGCAGGATAACGATATTTTGATTTCCACGGTTCGCCCGAATTTGAAGCACTATACCATGATTCGTAAGGCTGAACCCGATATGATTGCATCGACAGGGTTTGCAGTGATATCACCAAAGAGGGTTCATCCGGATTTTCTGTACTATTATTTGACATCGGACTCTTATACAAGATATTTGACTCAGATCGCCGAAGGGCAGACATCCGCATACCCGGCTTTTAATTCAGATATTATAGAGAACACTGTGATCTATTTGCCTCCTGAAAATGAACAATGCGAGATTGGAGAAATGCTGGCATCAGTAGACAAAAAAATCGAACTCAACAACGCCATCAACAAAAACCTTGAAGAAATGACCCAAGCCCTTTTTAAACGATGGTTTGTGGACTTCGAGTTTCCGAATGAAAACGTCGAACCGTATAAGTCCAGCGGCGGCGAGTTTGAGGAAAGTGAATTGGGGCTCATTCCGAAGGGGTGGAAGATAGGGAGAATCGGCGATATTGCTTCCAACAGGACACAGACAGTAAGACCGGAAGAAATACCAAGTGGAACAAAATATATAGGATTAGAGCATATTCCCCGGAAAAAGCTCGCGATTTCCCATTTTGGTGTTTCCGATGAATTAGAGAGCAACAAACTGTGGTTCTATAAAGGCGATATTCTTTTTGGGAAACTTCGACCTTATTTTCATAAAGTCTCAATCGCACCTTTCGATGGAGTCTGTTCAACAGATATTCTATCAATAAATTCTAAGAGAGATGAATTCTATGGATATCTTGTCTTTCAGCTTTTTAGTGAAAGATTGGTCGATTATGTTACTCAGAGTTCTAACGGTACTAAAATGCCAAGGACAAATTGGCGAGATATGAGTAACTATTCCATAGTAATTCCACCGATGGAAATCGCAGAGAAATTTACAACAGTAGTACGCGGATTCGTATCCATGATGACTAATAATATTTATGAGAACATGAACTTGTCGAACATAAGGGACACCCTTCTCCCCAAACTGATGTCGGGCGAGATCCGTATCCCTGTCGAGCAGGATCACAGCGCTCCTTACCTGCCAATGGTTGCGGAGAGAAGCGCAAACTATCAGCCCTAATCCAAAGGAGGTGCAACATGGCCTACTATACGACGTCCTATACCGAAAGCGACCTGGAGCAGGCCGCACTGGAGTGGTTCGAAGAACTGAACTACGAGAAAGCATACGGCCCGGATATTTCTCCGGAAGGCGAGTATCCCGAACGACAGTTTTACCATGACGTCATCCTGAAAGATCGGCTGCGCGAGGCTCTCATTCGCATCAACAAGCATGTGCCGCGAGAAGCGATTGAGGAAGCGATCCGGGTCATTGAAGTGCCGCGCAGTCCCAGCCTGCTGATCAATAACAAGGCGTTCCAGAAGATGATTACCGATGGGATCGACGTGCAGTATCAAGCCGCCAATGGCGAATATCCGACAGAGAAAGTATGGCTGTTCGACACCGACCCGGACCGGATCGACAACAACGACTTTCTGGTCGTCAACCAGTTTACCGTCGTTGAAAATCAGGGAGAGAAGCGCCCGGATATCGTCGTGTTCGTAAATGGATTGCCGATCGCCGTATTTGAATTGAAAAGCGCCTCCAACGAAGAAGTCGGGATCAGCGATGCCTATAATCAAGTGCAGACGTACAAAGGCGCGATACCGTCCCTGTTCACCTACAACTCGTTTCTGGTCATCAGCGACGGCGTGAATGCGCGGGTCGGCACATTGACAGCCAATGAAGACCGCTTTATGATGTGGCGCACGATCGACGGCGATGACGTGGCGCCCTCCTCCCTGCCCCAGCTTGAAGTGCTTGTGAAAGGAATGTTCGAGAAAAGCCGACTGCTTGATATTATCAAGCATTTCGTGCTGTTTCAGACCGATGGGGAGCATCTGTTCAAAATATTGGCGGGATACCACCAATACCACGCCACCAACAAGGCGATTGCAAGTACGGAAAGAGCGACGATGGATGATGGGGACCGCAAAATCGGCGTCATCTGGCATACGCAAGGCTCCGGCAAAAGCTTGTCCATGGTTTTCTACGCGGGAAAACTTGTCCTGACGCTGAACAACCCGACGATCGTCGTGGTGACGGACCGGAACGATCTGGACGATCAGTTGTTCAGCACGTTCAGCAAGTCGAAGGACTTGCTCAGGCAAACGCCTCAGCAAGCGGAAAATCGGACTCATTTGCGTGAGCTTTTGTCAGTGGAGTCGGGCGGGATCATTTTCACAACGGTCCACAAGTTCACCCCCGATGAAAATGAAGACAAGTATCCTGTACTTACGGAACGCCGCAATGTGATTGTGATTGCGGACGAGGCGCATCGCAGCCAGTACGGGTTTCAGGCGGATATGGTCGCCGGGGACGACGAAGCGGCCATTAAGTATGGCTATGCCAAGTATATGCGCGATGCGTTGCCGAACGCTTCTTATATTGGCTTTACCGGAACGCCGGTCGAACTGACAGACAAAAATACGCCTGCCGTTTTCGGTGACTACATCGATATTTACGATATGACCCGAGCCGTAGAAGACGGAACCACGGTCAGAATTTATTATGAAAGCCGCATTGCCCGCCTAGATTTGTCGGAGGCGGAGCTCCCGGTCATTGACAGCGAGTATGAGGATATTACGGAGTACCAGGAGTACACGCAGCGGGAGCGTCTGAAGTCGCGTTGGGCCAGGCTTGAAGCGTTGGCCGGTGCAGAGAAACGGGTCAGGAAAGTCGCGCAGGATGTCGTCGAACATTTCGAGCAACGGCAGAAAGCCGGCTTCGGCAAAGCGATGATTGTTGTGATGTCGCGGCGGATCGCCATCGATATGTACAGAGCGATTGTTGCACTCCGGCCGGATTGGCACAGCGATGATGATAACGAAGGCAAAATCAAAATCGTCATGACCGGAAGTTCCAGCGATCCGGAGGAGTGGCAACCGTTTATCGGCAACAAGCGGCGACGCGAACATCTCGCGAAGCGGATGAAAGATGTGAACGATCCGCTTCAGATCGTCATTGTCCGTGATATGTGGCTGACCGGTTTTGACGTGCCGAGCATGAATACGATGTACATCGACAAGCCGATGAAAGGCCATAATCTGATGCAGGCGATCGCCCGCGTGAATCGGGTATTCCGCGACAAGCCGGGCGGTCTGATCGTCGATTATATCGGAATTGCGGACTTGCTGAAATCGGCGCTTCAACAATATACGGAAAATGACCGAAAAACTGCTGGTATCGATACAGACCAAGCCGTTGACTTTATGCTGGAAAGGCTGCAGCTCATCCGCGAATTGCTTCATGGGTATGACTACAGTAAATTCGCTTCGGAGAAAGCAGCCGAACGGATGAAGGCCATTGTTGAGACGGTCGATTACGTACTTGGATTAGGTGAAGAGAGCAAGCGGAACTTCCTGAATTGGACGACGGAATTGGCAAGAGCCTTCTCGCTCTGCGCGACGACTCCCGCCGCGGAGGAAGTCAATGTCGAAATCAGTTTCTTCAAAGCGGTTAAATCTGGTATAATTAAGCTGATAACAGACGAAAACAAGAGAAAAACGACGAAAGAACTCGATGCCGAGTTGAATCAGCTCATTTCGAAATCGGTCGTATCCGATGAAGTCGTCGATATTCTGGAAGCCGTAGGCTTGCAGAAACCGAACATCGCGATACTATCGGACGAGTTTCTGGAACATGTGCGCGGGTTGAAGCAGAAAAATCTGGCTGTGGAACTTCTCCGCAGGCTGCTTCAGGGGAAAGTGAAGGCCGTTTCCCGAACCAGTATTGTGCAATCGAAGAAATTTTCCGAGATGCTGGAGGAAGCCATTCGGAAATACAACAATCGTACCATCGAAACGACACAGGTTATCGAAGAACTGATCCAGATGGCCAAAGAAATGAACGCAGCCGTCAAGCGCGGCGAAGATCTCGGTCTGGTCAAGGAAGAACTGGCTTTCTACGAAGCTTTAGCTTCGAACGAATCGGCCAAAGAACTGATGGGCGATCTGATGCTGAAGCAGATCGCACATGAACTGACCCAAGCGATCAAAAGCAACATCAAAGTCGACTGGACGCTTCGTGAGAATGTACGTGCTCAGATGCGAATTACCGTTAAGCGACTGCTGAAGAAATACGGTTACCCGCCGGATCTGGAGAAAATGGCCATTGATCTGGTGCTTCAGCAAGCCGAATTGATGGCGCAGGCGGAGACGGAAGAGTTTAAATATTAACGGACATCAAAGGCGTAGGACATCAAGTTTGACTGTTTCTACGCCATTTTTTTGAGAGGTGAGAATGTGTCGGGATGTTATCGGATATTAGCTATAGACGGCGGAGGTATTAAAGGTCTTTATTCTGCTGTAATTCTAGAAGAGATTGAAAAAGTATACGGACCTGTGTACCAGAATTTCAATCTCATATGCGGCACATCAACTGGGGGAATTATTGCACTTGCATTGGCATCTGGCATGCCAGCGTCAGACATTGTGAGATTCTATAAAGAAAAAGGACCTTCTATATTTCCATATCAAAATCCATTCTATCGAAAGATTCATTATTTTAAACAAATATTGATCAAATCAAAGTATTCGAGCAATCAACTAAAATTGGCGCTCGAAGAAGTATTCCAGGATAAAAAAATAGAAGATTGCAAGACAACTGTATTAATTCCAACAGTTAATGTTACCACAGGGTCACCTTATGTATTTAAATCAGACCACCAACCAACTTTAACAAGGGATAGTAAACGTCTCTTATCCGAAGTCGCACTTGCAACTACTGCTGCTCCCACTTACTTTCCGATTGTAGAGCTGCAAACAAAAGAGGGTCCGCAACAATTTGTTGATGGTGGACTCTGGGCCAATAACCCATCTTTATTGGGGATGCAAGAATATTTTACATACTACCTTAACAAGGGGTTTGATTCCTACTGTCTATTATCAATTTCATCTTTAAATGAGCACGCGAGATTTCCAGAGCCGCATAAGGTGTGGAAATCGAAATCGTTCAGTAGTTGGGGGAATAAGTTAATTTCCACTATGATCGATACACAGAGTTTCGCTGTCGACAATCACATGAAATTTATAACAAAATACTTACCGGGTCACTATGTTCGAATAACTAGTACAGAATTATCGGATCAAGAAAAAAAGTATATTGAGTTAGACCGTGCTTGTCCTACCGCAATCAGCATTATGCTTGATAAAGGTGTTCAAGCGAGTAAAAAATGGCTGTTTGAAGATTCGGTCAGAAAAATCTTTGAATATCATATTCAGGAGGACGAGAAGTATGTCAAATTGTCATGACTTGTTCATTAAATTTCATGATGATGAAATCTATCTTAAATCTGACAAAAAAGAAAGTTTACGAACATCCAGGAATGCGTTGCGGGATAAAATTAAGAAGTATTTTTCTGAAGAATTAGATGTGAAAAAGCCCAAGTTTTATGGCCAGGGCTCATACATGATGAATACTACGGTAACTCCTATTGATGGTGAATATGATATTGATGACGGTATATATTTGGAACACTTAAAGGACACGGATGAGGGCGATTGGCCTACCCCATCAACTGTTCATAGCTGGATTGTTAAGGCCACAAATGGCCATACCAGTGAGGATCCTGTAGATAAAAATACGTGTGTCAGGGTTATATATAAAGCAAATTACCACGTCGATTTACCGATTTACATCAAAAAAGACGACCAAAGTCCAAAACTCGCGCACAAATCTAAAGGATGGATAACCAGTGACCCCAAGGCATTAACCGATTGGTTTAAGGGGGAAGTTCAAACAAAAGGGGACCAATTAAAGAGACTGGTTCGGTATCTAAAAGCATGGAAGGATTATAAGGAGAACGATACCAAGTTTCCAAGTGGAATGATTCTGACAATACTTGCAGCCAATCATTTTGTAAGCGATTATCCGGATGAAGATGATGCAGCATTGGTAGCAACAGCAAAGGAAATTCATAATACACTTTCTGAATCATTTTCATTGGTTAGACCAGTAGTACCTGGCGAGGAACTCTTTGATAACTGGTCAGAAACGAGAAGAACAAATTTCCTGAACAAGCTTGAAGATCTTGTTAAAAAAGGTGGGGAAGCTTTAGAAAATCAGGATAAAACCGAGGCTTCAAAGAAGTGGAGAAAAATTTTCGGTTCACGATTCCCTGAATATCAACCACCCAAAGATGAGAATAAAGGGAGTAATTCTGCCATTCAAACCAATTCGGCAGCAGTTTTAGGTAACCATGGAAGATCTGCGTAAACTTGAGGAATATTATGATGGAGTGTTACAGCTAGTAACACTCCATCTTATAAATTCATACGGCGCTGTAGAAGAAACCGACAAGGAATTTAATGATCGAAATTATCCTAAAGCATTTAGGATTAAATTGAATGAAGAAAGTATAGAAATAATAATCGCGATCCCATATAATTATCCAGACTCTTTTCCGAAAGTAGTTATTCCCGAACCGTATTTCTCAGAGCTTTACCCAATTCCGCATTTAGATGCGGAACAAGTCCTATGCACATTTGATTCCGATCAAGCTCATCCAAATGCGGTTGACCCAATAGGTGTGATAAAAGAAATTATTCAAAAGGCTCAACAACTCATCTATACCGGGAAGAACAAACTAAATATTACGGAATACATGGATGAATTCGAAAGTTATTGGGGACAGGAATCGACTAATCAATATTTGTCACTTATTAAATTGACTGATGACCCCAAAATCATTGAAGCCATAAGCTTCCACCATCCTTCTTGGGGTAATCAACTATTGTTCGCCGATTCAAGAGTCGATGGGCAAAGATGGATACTGCAAGTTGGCGGGAAAATATATGATAAGCGGAAAAAGGCTCTCTACCTTCCATTACAATCTATTGGAATTCCACCATTTCCAAGGAACAACCGCGAACTATTGCAGAGACTCAGAAGCTTTTCTCGTGATTCGCTAAAGACACTCTTGAAATTCTTGGATAGAGATAATAGGCCTAGTACAATTGTTTTTTCCATCCCTTATGGTAGCAGCAAAGTTATTGGAGTATGGGAACATGGGGAGAATATTTTAATTTCTACCTCAGCATTTAAAGGCAAGAAGAAAAAGAAGACAGGATTGAAGGGGTTCAGGCCTGGCAGAAAAAATGCACTACTTGAATTGACGAGGGATTTCGGAGATCTTAAGTTATTGAAGCATACCATTAAAAGAGTTGATAAAGATTATTTATTTATTCGTGGCGGAGACGGAAATGTCGAGAGTGGGTTAAGAGTCGGAATAGTCGGATGTGGGTCAGTTGGAAGTCATATTGCACGTTCTTTAGCGGATATTGGTGTTGAAGAGTTTCTTTTTGTTGATAAGGATATATTAACTTTTGACAATATAGCTCGACATGTTTGCGGAGCAAGTGATGTTGGAAAGAAAAAAGTTGACGCTCTGCAAAAGATGATTACGTCACATTTTCCAAATTGTGAAGTCGCTTGCTACCCGGAAGATATATTAAAATTGCTTGTCAGTTATGAATCCATACTGAACAATTGTGATTTTTCAGTTGTCGCGGTAGGACATCTCCCCACAGAGTTTCGCATTAATAAACTAATTCAAGAGCGAATAATTGAAAAGCCTATATTATTCGTTTGGGTTGAACCTTATCTGGCGGGGGCGCATGCAGTTTGGGTCGACCCAACTAAAAATGGCTGTTTTCAATGTTTGTTTGATGAACAACACCGTTTCATTCAAAGCGTACTCTTTAATCCAGGTGAATTTACAAAAAGAGAAGCTGGTTGCCAAAGCACATTCGTTCCGTATGGCGCACTAGAATTAAAAAGATTCATTAACGATTTAATGCTTTTTCTTCGAGATGCTTTGTCTGGTAAAGTGCAGGAGAATACTATATTTACCTGGCTAGGTAACTTAAAGGAACAAAGACTAAACAAGAGAAAAATATCTTCAATGTGGGTTGCTGCGGACAGCTATTCCGTTCGCATTCGTACAATCAGGGAACGAACAAATTGCAAAGGTTGCTCGAACTAAATGGAATATATATTTGGAGATAAATTGGTAAAGTTTACGGATGAGGTTGTTGACATACTCAATTCGTATAGACAAGTCAAGAAAAAGCAACACGAAGCAGGCGGTATCCTTCTGGGCCGAATATTTGACGATCAAATTATTATACAACAAATTACGACTCCGGGTCCTGGTGATAAATCAGGACGGTATTTTTTTGAACGGAATGTAAAAAGAGCCCAGTGGTTCGTAGATTTAGCGTGGAGATCTTCTAATGGAGAGGTAATATACTTAGGCGAATGGCATACCCACCCTGAGCCTGTACCTAGACCATCTTCAGTTGATCGAAAATTAATAACTAACATGCTACGTGATTCCAAGATGAGCATAGATTTCCTCTTTTTGGTTATAGTTGGGACAGAAGAAAAGTATGTTGCTGTGCAATTTGTTGGAAGTGATACTTCGCTAAAACAACTAGAACAACGCATTTCAGTCTAATACTTTATTTTCACGCAAATTTTATAATAAATGATGGTTCCTTATTTCAGTCTAAAACTTATTTTTCAAAAGCTGACGAATTTCCAACTAAAAATCTGCGTCAAATCAACAACTCCAGTCTAAAACTTTATTTTCACTGAACAGTATTGTCCCAGGATAAAAAAGTCGTGAATCAGTAAAAGATGTCATGAACCAGTAAAAAAAGTTGTGAACCAGTAAAAGATGTCGTGAACCGAAATGCAAGATGAATGATTTTCAGCATCTAGAAGGGAGCCCGAAGGATTGATTCGTGGCTCCCTTTAAAAATGCTAAAAAACATTATACATACCACATGATTGGTGGTGAAAATGTTGAATGACATTGGCCATAAAATAAAATGTATCCGTAAAGAAAACAATTTAAATCAAGTTCAATTCGCAAAAAGCATAGGAATTTCTCAAGGGAACCTGAGCGAGATTGAGCTGGGAAATAGTAACCCATCTGCGGAAACATTAATATCTATTCGGTACACAATATAATGTGAACTTAAATTGGCTATTAACCGGTGTCGCTGCAGAAGATGGGACGACATATGAAGATGAATTCGAGAAAAGGTTAATTGAAGTTTTTAGAAATCTTGATGATTATGATAAGAATGAAATAATTGAGTTTATACAATTGAAAATAAATTTAAGATCAATGTAATTGTTCAATGAAAGTCAAGGAATTTGATAAGATTAAGATATTTGGACAATGTGAACTGCATGTGTCTAAATTTACTGTTTGGCCAACAATTATAATGGTTAGCTGTCTCCACATGAGGGTACTTTCATTTGTCATAGTCGCCGTATCCTTTTAAACAGTTAGGACCAATAGACAACTCTGTATACCTTGACCTTCCAAGTACGGAATTATTATAGGTTTTGATCAAAATCAAGTTTTTTAGATGGGTATAGAGGAATTTACTGTAATTTGTCGAAATGTTAGTGCAATAAGACTATGTTTCTGAGGTGAATTCCTTGATATTCGTTGCTGGTATACACGGCGTCGGAAAAACAAGCTGGTGCAATGAAAGGTCTGCTCATGCAGGTATAGCTTACTACTCAGCAAGTACGCTAATTGCCCAAGAAAGAAACGAATCTTTTACAACTGATAAGAGGGTAGATCAAGTTGAGGAAAACCAACTGTTGCTTCTATCCGCTGTGAGGCGTATCCGCGGTTCCCAGCGATTTTTATTAGACGGGCACTTTTGCCTTGTTAATAAAGGGAATGCAATTGAAAGGGTACCATACCAAACATTCGCAGATCTTAACCCATCTGGAGTAATCATTCTAAAGGATGATGTGAATTCCATTCACGATAGATTAGGTGCTAGAGATGCTCAGCATTATGACCTTTCATTTCTAGAGAAGTTTCAAAATGCAGAAATAGAATATGCTCAGTACGTGTCGGGAAAATTGCACTGCCCTGTTAGCATTATTACTCCGACCAATACGTTTGATTTGAGCAGCTTCGTAAGCGAATGTTACAAGGAGGAGACCCGATGAGCGGAATACTTGAGCGGAAGAAGTTTAGAGAGGTTAATCTAAACGACCCCTTTTTTGATTCTCTGAAATCCGATTATCGGGAATTTACAGCTTGGTTTGAACGGAAGGAAGATGATGAGGCATATCTGTATTACGAAAACGGGTTTGTACAAGGCTTTCTTTATTTTAAAGTCGAAACAGGACCCATTACAGATGTAGAACCCGCCATTTCCGGCAAGCGCCTTCTGAAGATAGGTACGCTCAAAATAAATCCACACGGTACGCGCTTAGGCGAACGCTTTATCAAAAAGGCCGTCGATTATGCAATTGTAATGGGTGTAGAACAATGTTACGTCACTGTATTTGAAAAACATAAGGCACTCGTAGATCTGTTTGAAAAGTATGGGTTTTCACGCCATGGAGTAAAGGTAACTGTAAACGGAACTGAGTTGGTGTTTGTAAAGTCTCTGACCACATTTACGGGCGAAATATTAACGGATTATCCTTTGATTTCGATAAAAGGCAATAACAAATACATACTTTCAATCTATCCTCAATATCATTCCGTCATGTTCCCAGACTCTATCTTAAGAAATGAGAACGTCAACATCCTGGAAGATGTCTCATACACGAACAGCATTCACAAGATATATGTAACCAGAATGAAAGTGTATCCTCTGGTAAGAGGAGATATATTGGTCATGTATCGAACCAAGGATGAAGGAAAAAAAGCAGAATACAGTTCTGTCGTCAGTTCTGTATGTGTAGTGGAAGAAGTCCGTTATCAAACCGAATTCGAAAATTTTGAAGCATTTTATTCTTATGCCACAAAATATAGTGTATTTGATCGAAATGATTTACAATATTGGTATAACCGCGGCGGGTGCTATACAATAAAAATGACATACAACGCAGCATTGAGCAAACGATTGATTCGTCAGAAGCTTATTGAGCAGATTGGGATTGACCGAAACATTTATTGGGGCTTCTTTCAAATCACGGATGAACAGTTTGTTCGTATACTAGAAGAAGGTGGAGTACTTGAAAGTATTGTTATCGATTAGACCTGAGTTTGTGGAGCAGATTGTAAATGGTAAGAAGCTTTTCGAATACCGGAAGAGGATTTTTAAGAAAGAGGTTGAGTCCGTCATCATTTACTGCACGAAGCCGGTAGGGATGATTGTCGGAGAATTTACATTTGATCATATTATATCTGATACTCCTCAGGCGCTATGGGATCGGACTCACAATGAATCAGGGATTTCTGAAAACTTTTTTATGCAATATTTTTCAGATAGGGAAACCGGATATGCGATTCAAATTAAGGAATATCAGGAATATGAAAAACCTATTCAACCGGAAGAGGTTTTTGGACATTTCGTAGCTCCGCAGTCGTATCGTTATGTTGCAGATGAGGAATGGAAGGAACTTCAATTAGTTTTGTAAGAAGAACAAGTGGCTTCAGTCGGAGATTTTTTTGGCTGGGGCTTTTATTTTTTGAATACTTATCGATAAATTAACGTGAAGAGTTAGCCTCCGCTACCGTAATGGAAACGTTATGCAAATTATCTTGAATTGATCCGAATTTTCTTAAGCGAAAACCATTCAAACAATTAAAGGGCGGCAATTTCAAATAGTAATGAATATTTCGGCGCGGTTAATCTATCAGAGCCAATATGTTAATGAGATAGAGCCACCGTGTTAGTGCAAAGAGCCCCCCCCCGAACGGCGGAGTGGTGGTTCCTGTAATGGGCTTACGAGGGCTATGCCCAGCGGTGAGGATAACGCCAGCATTTATGAGGAAAGGGACTGTTGTTTATACATACATGTAAGCGCACAACTTAAATTTTACGCCATTGATTTGTGCCTTTGCGGTCTTTTCCAACGGATTCAATTCCTAAATCGACACGTTGCTCAAAAGCCCATCTCCCGAAGAGTGATGGTGTATTAGGCAATGCGTCGCGTATATAAAAGACATCGCCAGAATTGAGATTGCTAATGTATGCCTTTACCTCAACCCACTTCTGTTCGTAGTTGTGTTGGGGAAAAAGCAGATTACGACTATAAGCGCTAACTGATGGGAATCCTGCTGCTTTCGACCGACTTTCAATGTCCGCAAATTCTGTGTCTGTAATTTTTATACGAAGTTCCATAATGCTAATAACCTCCTTAAGTGACGGGGGAATATCCCCTTCACCTGCAATTTACATTATAAATTTTTGGATGTCAACATTTCGGAAACGGTGTTTCGTGAACATTGGCAACTTGAAGTAATGCTGCTCAGTCGTACCTAGTCTCGGTGACGTCCCACGATGAATTTACATCCCATTGTCGAGGCACATTCTTTCATTCTAGAGAAAGAACATAGCCGGTGGCTTTCACGATTAACAACGTGGCTCTATTTCATTAACAGGGTGGCTCTCGCTCATTAATTCAATGGCACTTTGGCTTACTGAAATATTCAGTGAAGTATTCATAGATAACATTACCTTATCAACTACATAACCAAATTACTACCAAAAGGGCAGTAGGTTCGTTGATCGCTTCGTTGAATAAAGTTGGTTATTTGGATGCAATGGATGCAGCCGCAATTGAATTTGAGCAACTTCTTGAACAATTGTCTTTTAAAGAGGCAGGGGATATCTGTAATAGCGTTGGGAAACGTAAAAAAATTCAATATAGAACGAAGGATGAGTAGCGTGTGCATTAACACGATCGCTACTCATCCTTTTTGGTATGCTGCAAACGGCGCATTTTTTGGGGATTTTTTGGGTATGAGGTAGGATATTCTCATCCGAGGTCGAATTTTTATAGTAAACATGTAGTTGGTTGTACATAAAGCTGAATAGATAAATTGAATTCATAGGAGTAGATATCAAATTATTGTTGTTACCAAAATCAAAAGTAGTTGGGCTGTGATTGGTTAGCTCTGGAGCATCTAAATAGTGATGAATACGGCATGGGTGCCGAGTAATTTGATTTTGAAAATCTGCTAGTGGATGTACGGGAAAACGATATTCTGCAACAATAATAAAGTAAGTGTTTATGCAAAATTTTCCATTTTGAGAAGGGGGAGTTTTGAAGTTGTATATTTCCAAAATTAATATAGAGAATTATCGAAACTTTAAAGGAAATAATAATATTGTAGAGTTTAACGAAGGAGTTAATGTAATCATTGGCCATAATAATTCTGGAAAATCTAATGCACTAAGAGCCCTTGATTTAGTCCTAAACGTTGGATCATCCAAAAGATTATCAATCGATGATTTCAATAAAGAAGTAACTATCCAAGAGTTAAAGAAAAAGTCGCCTAAAGTTTCAATTACCGTTACTTTTTCTGAATCAAAAAATGAAGATGAGTTTTCTGAAGATTTAGTAACTGTATCTACGTGGTTGACTGAACTCAAAAGTCCCTATCAAGCGCAATTGACTTATGTTTTCTACCTGCCTGAAAAAGAAGAAGCGGAGTATAAGAGAGTATTAGCAAACATCCAATCTGATGATATTGAGCAGTACTGGCTGGCGATTAAACATAATTTTTTGAGAAAATATAAGAGTAATATCTATGGAGGGAACCCGGATTATAAACAAGTTGCTGATTCAGAGAATTTGCGGAAAATTGATTTTCAATTTTTAGATGCTATAAGAGACGTTGAACGCGATCTGTTTACGGGTAGGAACACCTTATTAAGAGAAGTCATTGATTTCTTTATGGATTATGAAATAAAGAATGACAGTACTAAAGATAAGCCACAGCAGCAAGAAGAGATAGAACAATTAAAAAGAGAGTTTTCTGTTCGAGCATCTGAGTTAATTAATAGTTTGCAATTAAGAATGGAGCAGGGGAAGAGCGAGATGCTTAGTTACGCCAATAGTACCGGCGCTTCATTTGGTAATGCAGAACCAGACTTTGATGGTCATATTATGGATACAGAATTGTATTCTGCTCTTAGATTAATTGTTAAATATCAAACAGGTATCTCTATTCCAGCTACTCATAATGGACTAGGATACAACAATTTAATATTTATGTCTTTACTACTAGCAAAAATGCAGAAAGATGCTTCTGGTGATTATCTTGGAAGCAACGCTAAGATTTTTCCTATATTAGTAATCGAGGAGCCTGAGGCACATCTACATCCTGCTATGCAATATAAGTTTTTAAAATTTATAAGAGACAATATTAAAGAAAAGGCTCGACAAGTGTTTGTCACCACACATTCACCAAGCATTACAGCCGCAGTTAGTCTAGATGAAATCATCTGTTTTCATCGTAAAGAAGATAATAAGTTAAACGTTGGTTATTTAGGCAAAGCTTTTGGTAAAGATCTTACATCTAAAGCTTACGTACAGCGGTTTTTAGATTCTACTAAATGCGATATGTTGTTTGCTAAGGGCATAATTCTTGTTGAGGGAATCACTGAGCAATTAAATATGTCACTATTCGCACAATATGAAGGATATGATCTAGAAAGTAATCACATATCGGTAATAAATATTGGTGGGAGATATTTTGAGCATTTTCTTAAACTCTTTGATTCTAATAATGAATATACTATCCACAAAAAAGTTGCTTGTATTACAGATCTTGATCCTGTTAGAAAAGAAAATGTAAAGGATGCACATTTTGAAAAATGCTATCCGTATGAACTAGATCAAGAAAAGACTAAATATACCTATAAGTCATGTTCAAACGAGCTAGTTGGAAAATACCCATTTGACCGCCAAAAGCATGAACCAAGAAAAAACATTTTGTGCTTTTCTCAAGAGTTAGGAAAAGGTAAAACTTTTGAATATGCACTTGCATACAACAATCCTGATTGTAAGTTAATACTTACCGAATCAATTTCTAATTTGAAGGAGTTAACAGATATAATGGATTGTTATAAACAAGGTAAACCATTAGATCAGTTGCTCAAGTTAATGGGAACGCAAGGGAAAGAAAATCCCCGAATTGCTGCTAACATTAAAAAGTACACTGGTTCAGATAATAGAGAGCACTTAATTGCATCAAGATATTTAAACTCCATTAAAAAAGGTGAGAATGCTTACGAATTAGCAGCAGCTTTAGAAGACAATCTCGGAAAGAAAAATAATACCAACTTTAAAGTGCCAACTTATATTAAGGATGCGATAGTATGGGTATGCAGTTAGTCAAATCCGATTCTAAAATTGATATCGAAAAACATTTTAAGATTACTGCTGGACCAGGTGCCGGTAAAACAAAGTTCTTAATAAATCATCTAAAGAATGTTCTTCATAATTCAACTCGCCTAGGTCGTAGTCGGAAAATCGCTTGTATAACTTATACAAATGTAGGAGTTGAGACTATTGTACAAAGACTTGGTGACGATGTTGATTATGTAGAGGTTAGTACAATACATAGTTTTCTCTTCACACATATTGTTAAGCCATATCTGCACTTAATTAGTGGTAAATACGAGATTAACCATTTGAAAGTAGATTCTCCCTATGAGCATATTTTCTCAAATGGTTATTTTAGAAAAACTGATTTGAGTATGAAAAATATACAAGAGCAAGAAATGAAGAAGATATTCTGGTTTATTGAAGGTGACTCATGCAAATTACATATACGAGACAGAAAGAGTGACTTCCATAAGAGTTTGCTCAAATATAAAAAAATGTTTTGGGAAAAAGGAATCATACATTACGAAGATGTACTGGCTTTTGCTTGGGAGATTTTAAATTCATCAACAGAAACACTTCGTATAATACGTTCAAAATTCCCGTATTTTTTTATTGATGAATTTCAAGATACTAATCCGATCCAAGCTAAAATTGTTAAACTAATAGCTGAAAAAGAAATAGTTGTGGGAGTTATTGGAGATAAAGCTCAATCCATTTATGAGTTTCAAGGTGCTGATGTCAAGCAATTCGATAATTTTACATTGCCGGAAATGGTACTTTATAAAATGGAAGATAACCATCGTAGTACTGAGAGCATAATTAACTTATTAAATGGAATCAGAAAAGATATTATTCAAAGAAGCCCAGATAAAATAGTCGGAAACTCTCCGTGTATTATCGTAGGTGACCCCTTGAGAGCTCTAAAGTATGTGCAAGAGGTTCTAGATAATGAGGAGGTTACTACCCTTTCATATTCTAATCTAATGGCTAATTCGGTTAGAAATAACAAGGATTATAAAGATGAACAAAAATGGATGTTAATTGATGAAGCATTTGTGGATTCCAATCCTGATCGAAGAAAGGTATTAATCTCGGTTATCAAGAGTATTGAGTATGCAAGACTGAATCATTATAAGGATGCGATAAAGGAACTCAGTAGACATGTGAGATTGACAGATGACCATAATGGTCAAAAGACCGCATTAATACTTATTAAGATGCTGCTAAACGAATATAGTGACTTTAGCGATAAATCACTATGGACAATTTATTGTAAATTAAATGAAACAGGTTTCTTTAATATACCAAAGATACGGGAAAGTAAAGGGGACAAAGCTCCGTCATTAATTGAAGAGTATTATAAAAATACGATTTACTCCAGTATTGCTCTGCATGTAAAGATAACTGAAGATGATAGCCTACATCGTACAATTCATAAAGCCAAGGGCAGTGAGTTTAATAATGTGATGGTAATTGTGAAGGGCAAAGACGGTCACAAGTACAATGAAGAGCGAGATTTAAGCTTTCTATTAAAGCCAGATATAGATGGTAATGAAGATCATCGAGTAAATTATGTAGCTTGTAGTAGGGCGAAGAAGAATTTATACATTTGTGTTCCAGGGATATCTGAAAAAGCCAAGAATGTTTTGTCTAAGATGTGTTTAATACATTATATCCAATAAGTGGCATATTAAAGTGTTCAGTTATTTAGAAACGCACATTATTTAATTCGATTAGGTGAAATCTATCTAGAAAAATAAACTAAATTTACCGCAAAGTTATCGCCACTGAATTTTAGATGTTGTAAAAAAATTCTTTTAAGGGGAGCTGTATATGGCATTTAAATCAAATTATCAGGGCGGAGCTTCCATTGAAAGTCCGGAAGCATTGTTACTGGACTTACGAAATCGGAAAGTTGAAGGAATTTTATCTCATCAAGCCGATGTGCTACGGGTCTACCAAAATAAACTTAAATCCTCTGATGTAGCCATGGAACTGCCAACAGGAAGCGGGAAGACTTTAATTGGTTTGTTGGTTGGGCATATCGGCGGCGTATGTTAAATGAACGAGTTGTTTATTTATGCCCGACCAATCAATTGGTTAATCAAGTGGTAGAAGAAGCAAAGAATAAATACGATATTCACCCAATAGCCTTCACAGGTTCGAATAAAAATTATAACCCTCTAGATAAGGCGGCTTATCGTGATGCGGAGGCGATTGCAGTAACCAATTATAGTAGTTTATTTAACTCAGGCCCTTTTTTTAATAACCCTAACTTTATCATTCTAGATGATGCGCACGCAGCTGAAAACTGGTGATTTTTGCTTAGCGGCATAAGATTACACTGAAACCGACGGTAAGAACCCAATTTCTTTGCATAAGGTACGGCAAGTCAACGATCATCCGAGCTGGATTACAAGGATGGTTCCACACCTATCGAAAAACATTAATTTTGTTAGGGTCATTATTTCACCATCAACTTCTGTCGAGAGAGCAGCTGTGACAATATCTAGGGATGTAGCCTATTGGAACCAAGGGTATTTTCTTAACTGGGCTCATGAATCCATAGCTGTAATTCGAAGGTTGCGCCTTGATTATCCGGGAGTTGGTGATGAGCTATGGCGTGTGAAAGCGATAACCGCTTATCGTGAGTATGGAATGGATCCGATGTCCATTAAAGATTTTCTGCAGAAATCACCACTTTCTAGTCTTCAATCTTTCTGATTGCAAGACAAATTGCAAATCTGGACTAGATTCATTTTAATGCAGCATAACTTAGAGGTTACCCATATTAGGGTGGTCTCTTCTTCTTTTTTATTTAATCATGCATAAAAAAGCGATTGGACTGGATTAAAAGTGGTTTGAGGTTCACTAACAAATTAATAACTACACTATTCAGTTCTTACAGGCGCTGGATTCTAATAAATGCAGAGGTATCAATGAAGTCTTAAAGTCCATGCTTCTTAAATGGCAGGTTGTTACCAAGCCCAATTCTAATGACAGCATTAATAATTCTTCATTGTAAAGAGAATATGATATTGACAAAAGCAAATTAAAGCTTGGAGGTAATGATATGGATAAAACTTATTCAGACTTAATCAAAATATATACCAATATATCAAAAGAAAACTGGATACCCCTTATTAATATAAAAAAAGATAAAAAATCTGATGGGGTTGATGATATTTTTTTAATGTCAGCTCTAATTGAGAACAATCAAGAAGTGTTATCAAAATATTTAGAAGAACCGTCCTGGGGTTTCTCAACTGATACGTTTGGACATAGTACTTTTTATAAACAAGGTGATGAAATCTATTATGTTGCCGGAGATATAGTTGATGAACTGGAGTATATAGTTACATATAGAACCTTCAATAAATACGAACCTGTCATAGAAATTAACCCTAAACTTATATGGTATGGGAATTTGTTGTTGAGAGGTAATGAGTATATTAATCCTGATAATGATCAGCCTCATATAAAAGTTTCCAAAGATAGTGTATTAGTTGAGAGAAAATATTTGAGAGATTTCTTAGCTGCTAACAATAAAGTTCTAGCTATTTGCTTTGATAATAGAAGATATTATAACGAAGAGTCACAGGTGAAGTATACTTCTAAAAGTTATCAAGATACCACATACAATATAGCGCTGGTTCTTAATACCGCAGAGTATACAGAAAATAATGCTATGAGTTACCTTTTAGGGAAAACGCTTTTGAGTCCTATCAGCGAGCCATTACACGAGCATTACAAATATTTTTTTGAGAAAGATAAGTATGAGGATTTCATTATAGGTGTTGATGATAATGAGCAGCCTATTCTTTTCACTTGCGATGAAAATAAATTAGCTAATTATTTTGGTGTAAATCTAGGTGCTCCTCATTTTTTAACTCCTGTGTATTTCAGAAGAGAAGTATTAAATAGATACACTAATAATCCCGATGATTATGCAGTAGATGATGGGAACATTTCATATTTAAATAAATGGTCGATTCCATTTACTATAAATAATGAAGGCTATGTAATAGTGTGGTTGGGGGATTTAGGTAGAATACCGAATTCAGAACAAAAATATTGGAAACTCTTTAATGAAAAACCTGAGGGTAAAATCGAAGAAAAATTCTTCAAACGCCAAATGTTAGCAGAATTTACAGATGCTATACTTCCTGAGCGAGAAATATTTCATTTAATAAATAATATCAATGCAATTATGGAATCGAAATACGGACTAAAGTTATTCTCTGACTTAGGGGATGCAGATAAAAAACTAGAAAGTGCTTTTAGTTTGCCTACTAATAACTCTGTTACTGTATTTCAAAACTTTTTAATGCAATTAAATAAAATAACTGTGGAAAGAATTAATACTAACCTAATAAAACAAAATATTCCTGCTGAAGAACTAAAGGATGAATCCGGAAACTCTTTAGGATCTAGAGTCCAATTAAACCTTTTTTTAAAGAAATTAAATATTAAAGTTGCAGAAAAACTGGATGATTCTTTTAAGCTTTCATATAATTCACGAAATAAATTAGCTGGTCATAAGGGATCTATTAAAGAGTACAATAAAGTTTGGAAACGAGATGCTGAGTTTAAACCTAACTTTATTTCAGACAGTAAGCTCCTATTAACTGGTATTAATATTGCATTGAATGATATGATTGAGGAACTTCAAGACGATGCAGATTAACACTAAATTATCAAATTATTTGAATCCGTATGCATATAGAAGCTATACGAGCCTTATAAGAAAATCATCTAATATTGAAAGACATTTGATTATTATTAACGAAACATTAATTAATTTGCATAATAATATCCCTTTAGTTTCTCCAACAGATAGTGATTTATTAGTTTCAGCTCTTAGTGATTTCTGCGAAAATATATATTCAAGTATGGACTATTTATCGCAAGTTATTAGACAAGAATTCAAAAAAATCCGTAGAGGTATAGAACTTTCAGATGGATTTAATAGCATGCTTAGTGAGGTAAAGAAAGAGAAGAAAGAAATCTATAAAGATGAGGTGATAAAAAACTTAATTTTACCTGCTGCTTTCTGGTATGAGGGCATTCACATGATTCGAACTGAAGAAACACATTATGGAATGGGACAAGTGGTTTTTGATGAAGGTATTTTTAAATATCAAAATCAGAATAGACGTGGTGAGCCGTCAACATTAACCTTTGAATTTCAAAATGCTACTAACATTTTTGAAGCCTTCACGTTATATATAAAGCATGTTGAAAACCAGTTAATAATTTTAAATAAAGGACTCGAATCCCACGGTAAAAATGACTTAACACATTTGGAAGAAGGTTTCCAACTTTCTTTACATGGTAATAACTAGTGGTTCCAGACTTTTTATTTTTCGTCTTTATCATGTGCTGCGCCAAACATAGTAAAACCAACAAATTCGGTTCACGACTTTTTTATCACCTAACAGGTATAGCCCACTGATAAAAAACTGTGGAACCAGTAAAAAATGAGTGCAACTGCACACGTAAATAATTTAAAAGTATCTAGAGGGTGGTCCCGATAAGGAATATCGAGGACTGCCCTCATTTTTATGTGGCAATAATACGCTGCATAGTTATATGCGGATTCTATTAATGCCAAAGGCAATACATGCTCTCAAACAAAATGACATTCATACGGCTCTTCGGAAAATATTATGGAACAGCCCTAGGCGTCATATTTATATAAAATCTTGGTATGACAAAGGTTCGTGGCGTTAAACGTCACGGGCCTTTTTCTTTTTCCGCCGATGACTTAGATCACGCCCCTCCCCATAATCCCAGTAACAAAAACTATCCTACCTTACAAAAATGATCGGATCGTACAAAAAAGTGCGTACTATTCAAGCGTAAGGCAACCTGATAACCTACATAAAGAACGATCGATCCAGATTTCATTAAGCGGTACGGTCGTTTAAAAATCATAGGTGAGAGGTGCGAAGGTATGCAGGAATATCAACTTACTTTGAAAGATAAGCGAATTGTATGGGGGAAGGCTATCGATATTGAGTCTCTTGTTGGCCAGTATCCTAGCGACTCCATCAGACAGGGCGTGAACGCGGGCTTGGATTGGAATTTGCCTGCCGGTGTATATCGGGCAAAAGAGGTCGTTATGGAGCTCGATAAGATGCTCGAGGCGATGCTGGTTCAGCTTGGCGAACCGGTGAACGGCGATCCGACGGTGCTCTTGGACAGCCTTCAAGCCAATTTGGCGATTTCCGGACGCTTGTCGTCTTTGCCGCTGGGGCCGTTGGCTCTTGAGGATAAAGCTGGCGCCGAGATTACGGCTCAGGCGGTGCGTATCGGCGAGCAATTGGTGAGCTGGGCGCGGGAAATTAACTCCGAGAAGAGAGCGCTGGCTAAGTATGGGCCCGAAACGCTCGGAAAGCTGGAATTTCGGAGCCATTGTTATGGTCATCCCCTGATCCCGGAAGCGACCGCTCAGGTATGGGGACCCTTTGGCGGACCGAGGATCATGCAAATTTATAATGAATACCTCCACCAATTCGTTCTGCTGCGGGATGCCTTGCTTCCGTTCGCCAATTGGGAGGAGGTTCCGTTTGAAGTCAAGGAACATACGGGATTCAAAGGACTGCGTTTTCTGGAACCGGCTCGGGAGATCTTTTTAACACAATTGCTAGGAAAGAAATTGACTCACAAATCGATTGTTCAGTATGCGCAAGGTGTGGTCAGCTCCGGGTTAAGCGTAGCCGGTTACGGCTTCCAATATCGTCTGGGAACCGTCTTGCCGGCGGGCTTGGGAGAGTCGGCCCGGACAGCGGCGCGGTATCTGTTGAAATGGCATCCGGTACAAACCATAGCGGCAAATGAAACACAAGATTGGGCTGCGGTCTCCTTCGATTATGAATATGAAGATTATTATGCCGCGCCGCGTAACGAGGCGGGAGCAGGTAAACCGGGGAACAAAGAAACGCTTCCTGTTACGGGAGAGCATTACGATGAGCCATCCATCGCCCGGTTGCTGCCCAGTGCCGATACCGACAGATCAATCCTGCGGTTCAGCCTGGAAATGGAAGGCCGCGAGTTTGCGGTAGATCTCGGTCAGCTTTTTAGGGGGCATCGGTTTTTATATCGTCCGTATGGAAACGACAATGCCGCTGCCGCAGTTGCGGAGCGAGACTCCCTCACCTGGCACCTTGCGGCGGACATTCTCTCACATTCCGGATTGGTGACGAATACCGATGGCATTCATTTCATTCCAACCGGCGGAAATGAACTTGTGTTATGGGCGTTGCTAGGCAAACTGTATCCCGAAAATGTGGTTTTATTGGACAAAGGGGATAAGGAGGAGCTGGAGGCGGCTTATGTTTCCGGGAAGGGGTTCGGAACGCAATTTTTAGTGCTGTAGGTCTTTAAACCAAACGAGATTTACTGTCCGTACCGGATAGGAGCAGGAGGAGATTTATATTGACTAGAAAACACAAGCTTCTGACTTTTAATTTATTTTTATTGACTTTTGTCCTGGGAACGAGTGAATTTGTGATGGTCGGATTATTATCCGAAGTAGCCGCGGATATGAAGATCGCCATATCGACAGCAGGCTCCCTGGTGACGGCTTTTGCTCTAACTTTTGCCATAGGAACCCCGGTTTTCACGGCGTTATTCAGTCGATTTTCTAAGTATCCGCTCATGCTCACATTGATCGGCATATTTATTGTCGGGAATATAATCACGGCTATATCCGGATCGTACGGTCTGCTTTTGGCGTCCCGAGTGATCACGGCTGTAGTTACCGGCGTTTTGATAGCACTCGCAATGTCAGTGGCCAGCGAAACGATGCCCGTGGAAAAAAGAGGGCCGGTGATCTCCATCATCTTTACGGGTTTCACCGTGGCCAGCGTTCTTGGCGTCCCCCTTGGCACTTTCATCGGGCAATGGGGCGGGTGGCATATGTCTTATTGGTTTACCACGCTATTGGGGATCGTTTCACTGATAGCAAGCTGTGCAACCATTCCCAAGGGAATAAAGGGGGCGCGGAGCTCACTCAAAAATCAACTCAGATTATTCGCTTATCCCAGAGTTGTGCTTGCTTTCTTTATTCCTGCGTTGAGCATTGCGGCAACTTATAGCGTCTATACGTATTTAGCCCCTTTGCTCCAGGACGTGCTTTTTGTGCCGGCGCGGTATATTAGCCTTGTTTTTTTGCTTTATGGTATCGTGTCCATCTTTAGCACGTTAATCGGGGGGAAGCTGGCTGCCGGTGGCGGAATGGGGAAAATTCGCTATGTATTCCTGGCTCAAGCCGTCATTCTTGCGTCACTTTATGTATCTTCCGGCTCGCTTGTCGGGGGGCTCATCAGCATCTCATTGATGGCGCTCGTTGTCTACCTTATGAACTCGACGATGCAGTTGTACTTCATGGATTGGGCCGATCGGCATGTTCCCGAGGCCAGAGACTTGGCTTCGTCCTTAACCTCCGTATCCGTCAATGTAGGGATTGCGATGGGATCCGCATTGGGAGGTTTTGTCACGACGAACCTGGAGCTTATTGATCTTTCCTGGTCCGGGGGAATTGTGGCTGTTTTGGCAGCCGTGCTGGCTTGGATCAACTATCGTTTAGATCGGAGAGCTCGCAGCGTATCTAAAGAGGACAAAGGGCTGCACGGCCAATACGAAGGAAACTTGTGATCACGAAATATAAAGGTAAGAGGTACCCACTCTGGGCACCTCTTACCGTTTCAATATTTGAAGCGATGTCTTAGGCATGTTTTTGGTTTGTATACGATATTTCGTCGGGATAACTCTCGGTATAGGTGGTGCCAAAATCGCATAACATCGTGAGCATGGGAGCCAATTGTTCACCCAGCCCCGACAAGCTATATTCCACTTTTGGGGGCGAAACCGGATAAACCTTGCGAATAATGAGTCCGTCGTTTTCCAGCATTCTTAGCTGCATTGTAAGCATGCGTTGGGTCGCGTCGGGAAGCAGCCGCTGCAGTTGATTAAACCGTATCGGGCCTTTGGTTAATTGATTTAATATAGATATTTTCCATTTGCCGCTGACTAAGCCTAGTACAATTTCCGAGGTACAGCGATATGTTTTGTCTCTAAAAATTATCATCTGTCGATACACCCCTCATCGAAGAATTGAGCAAAAATCATGAGTTTTCCAGTTAAGCCAGAATTGAATTAAAGACCGATCATTCCATATATTAAGTTTAGCCATGCTCCCTTGTCAAGGAATTCCGGATCGATTAGTATAAAATTAATAAAGGGAGGTCTTTTTATGCCACGAACGGGACGTCCACGCTCATTTAATCGCGACGAGGCGTTGGCCGCCGCCATGCTTTTGTTCTGGGAATACGGCTTTGAATCCACTTCGCTGGCTCAGCTGCGGGCGGCGATGGGGGATATTTCGGCGGCGAGTTTTTACGCGGCGTTTGAATCGAAGGAAGCGCTGTTCCGCGAAGCGGTGGATCGATATATATCTACTTATGGACATGTTACCGAATCTTTCAGGGATACGAGCCTGACATCGAGGGCAGCAATGGAACTGGGACTGCGGCAATCGGCGCGGATGCAGACAGAAACCTCCCATCCTTTAGGGTGTCTGTTGGTTTTGTCTGCCGTAAACTGTTCGCCCGAGCAACAACATATCCGAGACCTGTTGTCCAAGGAACGAGAGAGGGTCCGGGGTTGGATAAAAGAATGTATAGAACGAGCTGTGGCTAACGGTGAGTTACCCGAATCCACGGATATCTCCATGGTGGTGATTTTATTTGAAACATTTCTACGGGGAATTTCCACGCAAGCCCGTGACGGTGTTCCATACGAGGCCATTGATGCTGCCATAACTCAACTGATGAGCGTGTGGGATGCATTATCTGCTAAGCCGGGTATTCGGGGGATGGCTGAATCGTAGCGAATGGGATGATCCCTATAGCAAAAAAGGTTGTCCCTCTTACATTGAGGGGCAACCTTTTTAAGTTATATCACTTGTATAGGAGCATTTGGGATACTATTCATCCCCGAAGATTTCTGGAGTCTAAGTATGACTCTCAAAAGTTTCTGTGAAATCAGAATCCGTTTAAAACGAATATAGCTGTTGAGGATCCTCAACAGTTTTGGAGAGATATGCATTGTTAATTAGGTAATCAAAAGGAGGTCGACCAGTAGTCCTGGTGACCTCATATAGCTTATTCAAGAGAGAAATGACCCACGAGAGAGGAGAGGCTGAGGATCGTGAAAATACCGGCTGAATTCAGTTGCCGCTACGCGCCAACAAGCGTTTTAAGTTGTCGTCTATAGATTGATTATCGGCACGGTTGATGCCGCGGCCGGCAAAATGGCCCCAGATTGAATGGATCGGATTAAATTCAGCATTAGGTATAAGCTTGGCTTCGTATTCGTTATCGTCCGCCGGGCAGAAGAGATCCGTACTCCCCGGCATGACGCAGGCAAATGCTTTGATGCTTTTGAGCGCCTGATCGAAATCTCCGTTATAGGAGGGGTTTGCGCTAATATCGGCATGTTGGCCTGTCCATAACATGGCCAGGACATTATGCGGGTCCATCTTCATAAAGCTGTCTTCCCAGACGCCGGCCACAAAATCCTGCAATGAGTCATATCCCAGTTCACGATAAAGTTCCTCTCTGTAAAACGCCTGCGATAAGCCCCACCCCGCATAGACTCGGCCAACGGCGCGCATGTCCGCATAAGTTAATTGGTTTAGTTTACTTGAATCGAAACGGACAGCGTTCATGAGCGCAGCTTTCATTCCGTCAAGGACCACATACGTTTGGGGCCAAGTCTTGGCAACTCCGGCGAAAGGTGCAATTCGTTCCACCATGTCGGGATAACTTGCCCCCCATTGGTAGGCTTGAATGCCTCCCATGGACCACCCTACAACGAGAGCGATTTTTTGAATGCCGAATTTTTCGGTCACCAGCCGATGCTGGAATTTCACGTTGTCATAGATGGTTACCTGAGGAAAATTAGCCCGGTCGAATGGGGAAGGCGTGTTGCTCGGAGACGAAGATAATCCGTTGCCCAGCAAATTTGGGACGATTATGAAATAATCTTGCGGATCCAGTGCCATGCCGTTTCCAATCAACCATTCGTTCTGAACATGCGTGTCGCCAAAAGCAGTCGGATAGACGATGGCATTATCTTTCTTTTCATTTAATTTTCCAAAAGTCTTATAAGCAAGAAAAGCGCCCGGTAACGTCACTCCTGATTGCAAGGTTACGTCACCTAAATCAAAAATTTCATAATCCATCGCATTGTCGCTCCCTTCAAAATGAAACCACTCACACATCGAGAATGTATTTCTTGTGCTAAGTATAGACCTATGGTACTCTCAATAAAAGTGAATAGATTTCAAAGTAATATTCAATATTATTGAAAGTAAAAGGGGACCGAATGATGGAATTGCGCCAACTGAACACGTTCCGTACGGTTGCATCGACATTAAATTTCAGTAGGGCTGCGGAAGTGCTGAACTATGTTCCCTCCAACGTCACGATGCAAATTAAAGCATTGGAGGATGAACTTGGTGTTCGTCTCTTTGATCGATTGGGTAAGCAGCTCGTTCTCACAACCGAGGGTAAACGCTTTTTAACTCATATCCAAGACGTTCTAAACAAATTGGACGAAGCTCGCAGCGTCGTTCATGACAATGAAATTCTAAGCGGTACCCTAACGATAAGCGCCAACGAGGTTATTTGCGCCTATCGGCTTCCGGCTGTCTTTCAGCGGTTTCGTTCGCGGCATCCGGGAGTTCGTCTGATCTTCCGCTCCGTTCCGAATCAGCAGCTCAAGCAAATGCTCTTTGAGGGAGCCGCGGATGTTGTCTTTATGCTGGATGAACCCATTCGCTCAAGCGGCCTTGCCGTGGAACCGTTACAGGAAGAAACATTCCGCCTGTTCGCCGCTCCGGACCATCCGCTCGCGAAACGAACCGTGCTACAGTTGGAAGACTTTCACGGCGAGGTGTTCCTGACGAATGAAAAGGGTTGCCCCTATCGAACCATGTTTGACCGGTCGTTTGAGAAAGAGGGCATTGATAGTATTACTTATTTAGAATTTCAAAGTGCCGAAGCCATTAAACAATGCGCTATTTCGGGAATCGGTATTGCCTTTCTTCCTGAAATCGTCGCGAAAGCCGAAGTTGAACGGGGCGAACTTGTTGCTCTTCCATGGCAAATTCCCGACTTGCACGTGTATACACAAATGTTATGGCATAAAGACAAGTGGCTTTCGCCAATTATATTATCTTTCATAGAAGCAGCAAGGGAGGTTCTAGCTATAGAGGAGGACAAGGGCAGAAATTCAAAATAAATTAAGAAGTTAGTTTCCTCTGTCCATCAAAAATTATCGCAAACGACTGCGTTAAGCCGTTGCTGTATTCAATTTCCTGGAGCATCAAGCTCCTCTTACAGCAACAGGCTTTTTTTATTTTTCCTTTATACGAAATGGGGAGCATATCATATTGCGGTTGGAAGCTCTGTTTCTATGTAATATATGTTGCAAAATAAAACATTATTTTATTTTTCTCTAATAAAAACCGTTAAACTGTTGTAATATAGCAACGCTATGCTATACTTAATGCGATAGTTGATGTATCAGACCATCCAGAGGAGAAGGTAAGATGGAACAGTATTTCTTTCAAACGGCTCGCAGCATTATCGCGGGCTGCGGCTCCTTAGAGCGGATTGTGGAGCATTTGCAAAAGCTGGGATCTTTAGAATCGGTGCTGCTTGTATCCCAGCCCTTTCTTCAAAGCAGCGGCACGCTGGACGAAGTTACAAATCTCTTGAAGAGCGGCGGTATCGCCGTGCACTGGAATACCGATGTTCAGCCTGAACCGACCATCGCCCAATTGGAAGAACTCTATGGCGCAATAGCCGAAATTCCTTGCGATGCGATTATCGGTATCGGTGGCGGCAGTGTGCTGGATGTTGTAAAGCTGCTGTCCGTCATGAAAACCAATAGCCTCTCTGTCCGGGAAATGCTGGGGACGGATCTGATTCCGAATCCGGGCATTCCGACGGTACTGATTCCCACCACCTCGGGCACGGGCTCGGAAGTAACGCCGAACGCCATTGTGACTTTGCCGGAGGAAGAGCTGAAGATCGGCGTTGTCAGCCGCTATTTGCTGCCCGCGCTTGTCATTTTGGACCCGCTGCTGACGCTGGGTTTGCCGCGTGAGATAACGGCCTCGACAGGAATGGATGCCTATACCCACGCGCTGGAATCGTTTATTTCCAACAAGGCGAATCGTTTCAGCGACATGTTCGCGCTTGAATCGATCCGCAATATTTCCGCAAGCCTGCTGCAAGCCTATCACCACGGAGACGACAGAAAAGCAAGGGAGGATATGCTGATCGGTTCCATGTACGGCGGAATGGCGCTGACCTGCGCCGGAACGGCGGCCGTACATGCCTTGGCTTATCCGATCGGCGGGAAATTCCATGTGCCGCACGGAGTTGCCAATTCCATGCTTTTACCGCATGTGATGGAATTTAATTTCGATGCGATTGTGGAGCGGCTGGCTCTCGTTGCCGAAGCGATGGGACTTCAGTCGGGAGCTGGAAGACAGCGCGATGCGGAGCGGGTGATTGAGCAGATCCGGCTGTGGACGCAGGAGATGAGCATTCCTCAGGATCTGGCGCTCTTCGGTGCTGCGCGCGAGGATATTCCCGAGCTTTCGCTCGCGGCTTCGCAGGTCACCCGGCTGATGGGCAACAATCCGAAGGCGATGACGCTGGACGATATCGGGGCAGTATACGG
Source organism: Paenibacillus haidiansis (assembly GCF_036553665.1). Taxonomy (NCBI): domain Bacteria; kingdom Bacillati; phylum Bacillota; class Bacilli; order Caryophanales; family Paenibacillaceae; genus Paenibacillus; species Paenibacillus haidiansis. Next base: position 54,028 of record NZ_JAZHPZ010000008.1, read on the forward strand.
CAAACTGTTTCACTAAGAGGTTGTTCAAAAAGGCGTCATTCCATGACGAAGCAGTACAGGGAGTGGACTCGACGTCGAATCCTGAATTCAGCCGGGCCTAAGCGGATGCTTCCGAAGTAGGTTTCCTACGGAATCATTTCAGGTGCTCACGTACCCAAAACGTACGCTCCGCTCCTAAGTCCCTAGCTTCATCCAACCTTCTTGGTGCTGAAAACCCGACTTTTTGAACACGCACTTCAAGGACCCGGGGTGAACTGTTTATTACTGCCTAAAGAGCATCGGCTGGGTTATAATGGCATAAAAAAACAAGGATGAGTAGTTGTATGAAAATTAAAGCAATCGTCATTGCTCCTTACCCGGGGTTATCCGAGTTAACGCTGAGTTTGCAGAATGAGCTGCAGGAGTTTGAAATTGTAGTGGAGCATGGAGATCTGTCGAGGGTGCTGCCGCTGATCGGCCGCATTCACACGGAAGGCTACGATGTCATTATCAGCAGAGGCGGGACGGCAAAGCTGCTGCAAAAGCACTCCTATCTGCCGGTTGTGGAGATTCCCGTTTCCGGATTCGACATTTTGCGGATCCTGACGCTGGTGAAAGGATATAACGCCAAGTGTGAAATGATCGGATTTCCCAATATCATCGAAGGCTTTATGTCCGTGTCCAGTTTGATGGAGGTCGATATTTCGTACACGGTTATCCATCAGGAGCGGGAAGTCGGCGCTGCCCTGGCGGACGCCAAGGCGAGAGGCGTCGAGGTTGTCATCGGCGACAGCATCACGGTCAAAATGGCGGCGGAGAGCGGGCTGCAGGGCGTGTTAATCACCTCCGGCAAAGAGTCCTTAATGGAAGCGTTCTCACGTGCAGGGCAGCTCTATAAATCGGCCGAGAAGCTGAAAATAAAAAATGAAATGTACGAGGCGATGCTAGGCAAGCTGCAGGGCGGATATGCGGCAGCGGACCAAAGCGGGAAGCTGGAGTTCGCCAACCCCTCGTTCAAGCATCTGCTGAAGCTCCCTGAAACGGCGGATACGCTGTACACCATGTATCCGGGTCTGCGCGAAATGCTCAGGGATGTCGGACGGGGAGCAGACTTTGACCGGGCGACAGTCGTTTATGAGCCTGAGCAGGGTTTGTATCTGCGGGCGCAATTGCTGCCTGCCGCGGATGAACGCCGTTTATATATGCTGCGCGCAACGGTGGAAGAGCCTGAGCACAGCGGTCTTGCGGCCAGTTACCTTCTGACGGATGCCCCTTTTTTCTCTCATCAGGAAGATGGCGGGCAAGAGTCGGAATTTCAGGCTTATCCCGCAGCCGTATACGGCGAAAAAGGCAGCGGGCGCAAGCGTTACGTCATCAACGCCACCCTCTCCGAATCGAGGGAAGGCATTTTGTACCTCAATATCCGCAGACCGTCGGAAGAGGTGCTGAAGGCGATGATGGAGCTGATGCTGTACGGCGGCGGGCGCGTCACCGCCATAGAAGGGGCGGAGATGCTGCCTGCGAAGCAACAGAGAGAGCTTGCCGAGTTCATTATCAAACGCAAGATGAAGGCGGTGTTTCTGTTTGACAGGGACCCGGAGACGCTCGCTGTGGAGGAACGGCTGGCCGGCAAGCTGCTGCGCAGCTTTCAGAACCGGAGAACCTCGCTTCCGGCCCTGCGGGATACGCCGTGGCTGGAACGCAGCATCCGGGCCTGCCTGATCTGGACGAACGAACGGCAGGGCAAGCAGATTGCCGGGATCCGGGAGGAAGTGATGGAAGCGCTTCTCGCGCATCCGTGGCAAGGCAACTTTACCGAACTGCGCACGGTGATGGATCTATTTGTATCGGCGGCGGAAGGGCCGTTCATTGAACGGGAAGCGCTGGCGATGCTGGAGGAAGGAAGCCGGAAAGCCCGCAGCGGATTGTCCCCGGCGTCCGGCAGGGAAGAACTGAACCTGCGTCAGCCGCTGGAGGACATCGAGCGGGACATCATCCGGACCGTACTGGAGCAGGAGGGCATGAACCAGTCGCTGGCCGCCAAGCGGCTGGGCATTAACCGCTCGACTCTGTGGCGTAAATTAAAAGAAAACTAAGCCGACGCTTCCGAAGCAAGTTTTGTACGAAGTTTATTCGGAAAAGTAACGCTCACAAAACTTTAAGGGGGATAGAAAATGAACATCGCCGTCATCGCGGATGACTTGACCGGGGCGAACGATACGGGGGTGCAAATGGCCCGTCAGGGCTTGGCCACTTCCGTACTGCTTGAACTGAGGACGGGCGGCGGGAAACAGGAGGCCGTTGTGTTTGATACCGACAGCCGCTCTCTTTCTCCCCCGGAGGCTTATCAGAAAGTCAAAGATGTATGTCTGTTTCTGGGGCGCGGCGGAGAAGCATCCTCTCCCGTCATCTACAAAAAGTTCGACTCCACGCTGCGTGGAAATATCGGCAGTGAGCTGGACGCCGTTTATGAGACGCTGCAGCCTGACTTCATTGTCATCGCCCCTTCTTTTCCAAGGGCCGGGCGCACGCTGACGGACGGAATTATGTATGTGAACGGGATGCCGCTGCACGAAACGGAGATGGCCTATGATCCTAAGCATCCGGCAACGGAATCGGCTTTCTCCGCCATTCTTGAGCGGCAAAGCCGTTATCCGGCAGCCCTTATTCCGCTGGAACAGCTGAGAGGAGAGCGCGCTGCGCTTGATGAACGGATTGCCGGGTACCGCCGGTCAGGCATTCCTTACCTTGTGTTCGACGCGGAGCGGGAAGAGGATCTGGCCTTGATCGCGTCCCTGTTCCCTGAAGAACCGGGACGTCCGAAAGTGGTATGGGCCGGATCGGCGGGCTTGGCAGCCGCCCTGACGACGCAAATTCTCCTCAGCATGAGAGAAGCCCCGGAGCAAGCGGGTGCTATACCGGAGAAGTCCGTCCGGATAGAAGCAACATTCAACCATAATGCCGTGTATTACAATCCGAATTGTGTGCTTATTGTCGTCGGCAGCGTCAACCCGTGGTCGCGCCGCCAGCTAACCGAACTGGTGAAAGAGGACAACGTCTCCGCTATCGTCGTTGAATCGGATAAGCTGCTCTTTCCAGGTACATGCGAGGCGGAGTTAAACCGTGTCCGGGAGCTTGCCGTCGGCATCATCTCCCGGGAGGGGAAGCATGTGGCTCTCTATACGTCGGGCGATCCGGACGAGGTCGAACGGGTTCGCGAGCTTGGACGCACAAGCGGACTGGGCGCTACGGAAGTGGGCGAACGCATCAGCGTGGAGCTTGGCCGGGTGGCTGCCGATATTATCGCCGAATGCGGAATCCGCCATATGGTGTTGACCGGAGGCGATACCGCGAAGCAGGTCTGCCGTCATTTAAGCGATGTGGAGATCAAGCTGATTGATGAGGTGGAGAACGGAGTCCCGCTCGGGCGGACGCCGGGCGAACCGGGCAGATATATTATTACGAAAGCAGGGGCTTTCGGAAGCGATCAGGTTCTGGTCCGCTCCGTAAAGGCACTGCAGAAAGGTGTGACAGGATGAAGCCGATTATTGCCATTACGATGGGGGACGCGGCCGGTATCGGGCCTGAGGTTATTGTGAAGGCGTTAGCGCACCCCGACGTTTACGAGATGTGCCGGCCGATTGTCATCGGCGATGCCGGAACGCTGGAGCGGGCAGCCGCCGTCTCCGGACGGGATGAAATAGAAATTCGTCCGGTCGCGGAGGTCGCGGAGGCGCAGTTTCAGCAAGGCATCATTGATTGCATCGACCTGAATCTTCTGCCGGATACTGTGCCTTTCGGGCAATTGTCCGCCGCGGCGGGAAATGCGGCGTTTCATTATATTGCCAAGGCTGTTGAGCTGGCAAAGGACGGTGAAGTCAGTGCAATCTGTACCGCGCCGTTGAATAAAGAAGCACTCCATAAGGGAGGGCATCTCTATCCCGGACATACCGAAATTTTGGCCAAGCTGACGGAAACGGAAGATTTCTCGATGATGCTGTCAACCGGCCGCCTCAAGGTGATTCACCTGACGACCCATGTCGGACTGGTCAAGGCCGTGGAGATGATTACACCGGAGCGGACGTACAATGTGCTGAAGCTCGCGGATCAGGTGTTGCGAACAGCGGGCAATGAGCACCCGCGCATCGCTCTGTGCGGCATCAATCCCCATGCAGGAGAGAACGGCTTGTTCGGAAACGGGGAAGAGGAAGAGAAGCTGGTTCCCGCCGTAGAGAAAGCGCGTGCGGAAGGGATGGATGTATATGGTCCGGCTCCGGCAGACACCCTTTTTTACAGGGCCATGCGGGGGGACTTTGATATCGTCGTCGCCTGCTACCACGACCAGGGGCATGCGCCGATCAAGGTGCTTGGCATTGAGGACGGCGTCAATATCACCGTTGGCCTGAAGGGCGGCATCATCCGTACCTCCGTGGATCACGGCACGGCCTTTGATATTGCCGGAAAGGGCATAGCGGATGAAAGAAGCATGCTGGAGGCGATCCGCTCCGCCGTCGAGCTGGCCCCGAAGCAGGCGGTTTAAATTACATGAAATAACGGGAAAGGGCTGAGGATAATGCTGGAAGTAAAGGGAATTATACCTGCGATGGTCACCCCGCTGGATCAGCGGGAGGAAATCGACGAGAAGGCGCTGCGGAAGATGGTGAACCGCTATATTGACGCAGGAGTACACGGACTTTTTTGCCTGGGGACCAACGGCGAATTCTTTAATCTTTCATTTGAGGAAAAGCTGGCGGTAGCGCAAATCGTCATCGATGAGACGCGCAGCCGCGTGCCCGTGTATGCCGGGGCGGGCTGTGCCGGAACGTGCGAGACCCGCCGCCTTGCACAAAGACTGGAGCAGGCGGGAGCGGATGCGCTATCGGTGATTACGCCCTATTTTCTGACCTACACGCAGCCGGAGCTGCAATACCACTTTGAAGCCGTGGCGGGAGAAACATCGCTGCCGATCGTGCTGTACACGATTCCGGCCCGTACGGGTAACACGCTCAGCGTGCAGACGGTGGCCAAGCTGGCGGAATTGCCGAATGTGGTTGGCATCAAGGACAGCAGCGGCAGCTTCGATAACATATTGCAATTGATCGACCGCACACCGGAATCCTTCTCCGTGCTTGCCGGAACGGATTCGCTCATTTTGTCCACGCTCATGGCAGGGGGCACAGGGGCGATTGCGGCAACGGCCAATATTTTCCCGTCCACGGTGGTGGCGATTTACGAGCACTTTCGCTGCGGCGAATATGAGCAGGCAGAGCAGGCGCAGCGCGTCCTTCGAGATTTGCGGGCAGCTTTCGCGCTCGGCACCCTGCCTTCCGTGTTGAAAGCCGTACTGGACGAGATCGGCTTGTCTGCGGGTCCGGCCCGGCGGCCCGTGGCTCCGTTGACGCCTCAGGCGCTGGAGGAAGTGCGCCGTATGGTAGCCGGTTACGCAGAGAGAGGCTTATTATAATATTTTTTACTTATTATATTGCAAATTGCAACTTATTTTTAAAATGAGTAGCACAAAAATGATTTTGTGCGCAATTTTCCATGAGGTATAGCTATTTTTGCATTAATATAATACACGGGTCATGCGATACTAGTCATAGAAACACTTCTAATATTTCAAATTGAGCTATGAGGGGGAACTAATGTTGAGAAAAAAGAAAGCGTTTTACTTGGTCTTTGCAGCCCTGCTTACCGCAGGGAGCGTGCTGGCCGGATGTTCACAAAATGCCAACACGAACACGGCTAACGGCGGGAGCGGGAATGCGAAAGCAGGCGGCAGCTTTTCTTACTTGATGCATGATAAATTTATTAACTGGCTGCATGAAGACAAATGGTATCCTTACGTCGAAGAGGCAACCGGCACGACCGTCGAATTTGTTCCCGGCGCATCCAACGACGATGAGTATTACGCTTCCGTCGACCAGAAAATTATTAGCCGCACCTTCCCTGATTCCGGCATCGTTTCGGTTTCGCAGGCTACCGTATACGGCGCCCAAGGCGCATTTGTCGATCTGGCTCCTTACATCGATAAATTCGGGCCCAATATCAAGAAATATATTGAAGCGAACCCAACCTATCAAAAACTGATTACCAATGAAGACGGGCAAATCTTCGGACTGGTTGCCGAGGCTCCGCGTTTTGCGGACTTCATCTTCTATCGCGCCGATCATTTTAATAAGGCCGGCATTACCGAGGTGCCGCAGACGATTGACGAGCTGACCGATGCGATGCGCAAATTGAAAGCGTATTACGGCAAGGATGACAAGAACTACTATCCGATGGTCGGACGGGAAGGCTACATCCGCTTCCAGAGCGCGTTCAATGCAGCCGCCAATTACGATGACGGCGTATCCAAGGGTGTGTATGGCAACGGCAAAACAGGCACCGACCTGTATTCCGAAGGGTATAAGAAAATGGTGGAATGGTACAAAACTCTTTATGATGAAGGTTTGATCGACCCTGAATGGGTAGCGGGTTCCGGTACGGAGGAAAGCTGGGAATCGAAAATGCTGACAGGACAAGGCTCTATCAGCTATGACTATCTGACCCGTCCATCGTGGTTCCTGGATAACGGAGGACCGGAGAACGACCCGGATTATACGATTGCCATCCTGCCTTATCTGAAAGACCTGAACGGTAATCCTTCCGTACAGACGACGGAAACCCAGTACAACATCCTGAGAGCGATGGTTGTTAACAAAGACAGTGAAGACAAAGCAGAAACGATTATCAAATTCCTGGATTACCTCTATTCCGACGAAGGCCAAACGCTCGTATCGTGGGGCGTTGAAGGCGAAAGCTACAGAAAAGTGGGCGCAGAGAAGCAGTACATCGTGGACTTCTCGGAGCAGGAAGCAACGCCTGCCGGCGAACCGCGCTGGTCTTTCCTCAACGACCGTCTCACCTTCGTCAAGCCGATTGATAACGACGCGTTCTACTCCTGGAATACCGATCTTGTACGCAAAGCCGCACATCAACTGTTCACGGACGAAAATTTGAAAACCGGCGTACAGGTGACGTACACGGCTGATCAGGCCAAGCAATTGGCCGACCTTTCCGCGAAGGTCAATGAGGCGGTTACCGCAGGCGTGACGCAATTCGTCACCGGCAAACGCCCCATGACTGAATGGGACGCCTTCCTCGGCGAAATGGAAGCGGCTGGGTACAAGGATATCGTAGCCCTCCAGCAAGAAGCTTACGACGCAATGTATAAATAAGCAGCAGTACCGGCCGCGCCATCCTTCCAAGGGACGGCGCGGCTCCTAAATGCAGGGTACAAATACAGATAAATTGGTGGTGGAGAAATGATAACAAGTGATAGAATGACGACCCTTCCCCGGAAAACAAGGATGCGCCGTTTTCTCACCTATATGAATACGAACAAGCTGCTGCTGCTTATGCTGTTGCCCGGTTTAATCAGCCTGGTGCTGTTCAAGCTGGCTCCGCTGGGCGGCATGATTATCGCCTTTCAGGATTTCAGCGCCTTCCGCGGGGTGCTCGGCAGTCCCTTTGTCGGTCTGCAACATTTTCAGCGTATCTTTGAGGACCCTTATATTTGGACCCTTGTCAAGAACACGGTCATTCTCGCCTTCTATTCCCTTGTATTCACGTTTCCCATCCCGATTCTGTTCGCCTTGCTGCTGAACGAGGTGCGGGTCCGCTGGATAAAAGGAAGCGTGCAATCGCTGAGCTTTTTGCCGTATTTCATTTCTTCGGCCGTCATGGTCAGCATTCTGTACACGCTGCTGTCGCCTTCGACCGGCCTTGTCAACGATATTCTGGCCCGCTTTGGCCTGGACACGATCTATTTCATGGCCGAACCGGGGTGGTTCCGCAGCAACTATGTGCTGCTTCAGGTATGGCAGACCTTCGGCTATTCGGCCATCGTGTATATTGCCGCAATGGCGGCGATTGATCCATCCGTCTATGAATCGGCTTCGCTGGACGGCGCCAGCCGCTTTCAGCAAATGCTTCACATCACGCTGCCTTCCCTTAAGCCGACGATTGCCATCATGCTGATTATCAGCGTGGGCAACATTTTTACGGTCGATCTGGACCGGATTTTGCTTATGTACAATCAAAGCGTCTATGAGACGGCCGACGTTATTCAGACTTATGTATACCGCCTGGCCTTCGCCAGCACGGGATTCCCGGAATACAGCTACGGCACGGCGGTCAATCTGCTGAAATCCGTTATCGCCTACATTCTGGTTGTCGGCACCAACAAGCTGTCCACTAAATATTCCGATACGCGACTATTCTGAGAAAGGAGTAGGATGATGAGAACGAAGATCAGCCTGTTCGACATCTGCAACAATATTTTTCTGCTATTGATCGCTCTTGTCTGCACGTATCCTTTCCTGTATATATTCTTTCTTTCCATCAGTGACGGAAGAAGCATCGCCTCGGGGGACGTCGTGTTCTTTCCGAAGAACCCCAACTTTGAAGCCTACCAATATATTATGACGAATTCGAGCCTCGGCATTTTCCGGGGGCTGCTGAATTCGAGCATCTATACGGTGGTCGGCACGATTGTTGCGCTTCTGCTGACGTATATGACGGCATATGTATTGTCCCGCAAACAGATTAAAGGCCGCTTTCTGATCATGAGCCTGTTCGTGTTTACCTGGGTATTTGAAGCGGGAATTATTCCGGCCTATATCGTCCTGAACAAGCTTGGCTTTGTCGATAACTGGCTGGTGATGATTCTCCCCAATGCGATCAATGTGCAGTTTCTGATTATTACAAAGACATTCCTGGACGGCCTGCCGCCTGAGCTTGAGGAAGCGGCCAAAATCGACGGCGCCAACGATTTCCAGATTATGAACCGTGTCTATCTCGCCATTTCCAAACCGATTCTGGCCACCATCGGCGTCTTCTACGCCGTGTTTATCTGGAACCAGTACCTGATGCCGCTCATTTATTTGCAAAGCCCCGACTTGCAGACGATTCAGGTTATGCTGAAAAGGCTGGTCATCAGTTCGGGCGATTCCAATACGGCTTTCCGGACGATTATCCAGAACGGGATTATGCTGAATCCCGGCAACCTGAAGGCTGCCGCGATCTTCGTGGCGATGGTGCCGATCGTGCTGATCTATCCGTTTGTGCAGAAATACTTCAAGAAGGGGATTCTGATCGGTTCCGTGAAGTAAGCTCGCTTGCCTGCCGGGAGCCAATCGGCCAAACCCTACAATTTGCTAATAGAAGGAGCGCGTTATGTTAAACAATCCGATGATCGAATTGAACGACCTTACCGAAGACGGAAAACTGTATTTCAACCGCCGCCTCGGACTGGTGGAATCGCTTTTGCCCTGCGATTTTGAAACAAGCCATGCCTGCGACCTGCAGGAGCTGCCTAACGGCGATTTGCTCTGCGTCTGGTTTGCCGGCTCGGATGAAGGCAACTCGGATGTCAGCATCGTGATGTCCCGTCTGAACGCGGGGTCGGACGCCTGGACGCCCGCGGTGAGAATTTCCGACGATAACGGCTTCAGTGAGCAAAATCCGTCGTTGTTTCTTCATCCGAACGGTGAGTTGTGGGTCATGTACACGGCCCAGCGGGCCCGTACGGCCACCGAGCCGCCGGAGTTCAACCTGCAGTACACCTCCAAAATTTACCGCAAAGTATCCAGGGACAACGGGTACACCTGGGGAGAAGCGGAGTTGATGTTTCCGCGTGAAGGCTCGTTCTGCCGTCAGAAGATCCAGATTCTCTCCAGCGGAAGATGGATCTTTGAGAACTGGATCTGCTTCAATGACGACACCCGCAACGGCAGCGATATTACGGTCATGAACATCTCCGACGATGAAGGCGCCACGTGGCGCAGCGTCGAGGTTCCCGGCAGCCGCGGCCGCGTGCACTGCAACGTGATCGAGATGGCGCCCGGGAAGCTGATCGGGCTCTTCCGCAGCCGCGCAGCGGACAATATTTATTTTGCGAAGTCGGACGACAACGGAGATACGTGGACGGAACCGGTGCGAACCGAACTGCCGAACAACAACTCCAGCATTTCCGCCATTAAGCTTGCGAGCGGCAAACTCGCCATCATCTACAATGATTTGCGCTTCAACGACAAGCCGGATATTACCGTCTGGCCGTTTGAGCGCTGCCCCGTTACAGTAGCCATTTCGGAGGATGAGGGCAGAACGTGGCCCTACCGCCGCCATGTAGAGACAGGCGAAGGCTTCAGCGGCCACAGTAACTTAATCCGCAACCGCCGCTACGAGTATCCATGCATCATGCAGGCTGCGGACGGAAGTCTGCATGCGGCCTATTCCTTCGGCAACCGCCGCACGATGAAGTTTGTCTCCTTTACGGAGCAGTGGGTGACCGGCGCCGAATAACCGGGTGCTGCCCGGTTCAGCCCCTTTTTTTGGGGCTTTTTTTAATCAATTGACAAAGAAAAAGCGGTGCGTTACATTGGGAGAATCAAATTTACGGCAACTTGTTTGGGGTGATGCAGATATGGAAGATCACATCGTACAGCATTTTCACTCACCGACAAAGACACAAATGGATCAGTCCCCTTACATTACCTGGGCTGGTCACCGGAAGTGCGGCAAAGACCATGTCGTAGGCCCGCGCGTCCTTGAGAATTATAAAATGGTGTTCGTCCTCGGCGGCAAAGGTTATTTAACCCAGGGCGATCATGTCAACAAATTATTGAAACAAGGGGATATGTTTATCCTGTTTCCCAGGGAGAAGCATTTTTACTATGCCGACCCCGAGGATCCGTGGGAAATCATGTGGGTCTCCTTCAACGGCCAGCATGTTCCCTACTATTTGAGCCTGATGGGGCTGGATATTAATCACTGCTGCCTGGCGGGAATTACGACGAATACCATCATTAATAAAATGCTGCTGCTGATCCAGGAGCTCCCGGAAGTGAAGGACGGGCAACTGCTGTGCATCAGCTATCTGCTGCATATTTTTCACCTGGTTGAGCAGGGAGCCAAACATTACGGCGAGGCCGGCATGCGGACAGGCTCCGAAAGTGTGGTGCAGCAGGCCGTTCTTTTTATCGAGCAAAATTACTACATGCATATTGATGTGGATATGCTGTGCAAGCATGTCAACTATAGCCGTTCCTACCTTTCCCGTTACTTTAAGCGGATTACCGGTATGTCCATCCCGGAATATATCAGCAAAATCCGCATTCAGAATGCCAAAGTGCTGCTGCAGGAGACGGACCTCAACATTCAGGAAATTTCGGCTTCCGTCGGTATAGCGGATTCCCTTTATTTCTCCAAGCTGTTTAAAAATGTAACGGGAATCTCCCCCATGTCCTACAAGAAGCACAACCAGGGGCGCTGAATCAAATCGGGCATTTATATTTGCAAGAACATATTACTATTCTGCCAGTGAAACGAGTGTGAACGATGGCTACGATTCATGATGTGGCGCTGAAGGCCGGCGTCTCCGTCACAACCGTCTCCCGGGTGTTGAACAACAGGGGATATATCAGCGAAACGACGCGCGGCAAAGTGTACGGCGCCATGAGCGAGCTGAACTACCAGCCCAACGAGCTTGCCCGTTCGCTGCTGCGCAAGCAGTCCAACCTGCTTGGCCTGATCATACCGGACGTTTCGCATCCTTTCTTTGCCAAGCTCGCCGAGCGGATTGAATATTATGCGGACCAGGAGGGGTACAAGATCCTGCTCTGCAATTCCCAGATGAATCCTGCCAAAGAGCGGGATTACATCGATATGCTCAAGCGCAGCCGGGTGGACGGAATCATTATGGGCAGCCATACGCTGGATATCGGGGAGTACCGGAATCTGCATTCCAGGCTTGTAACGTTTGATCGTAAAATCGGTGAGGATATCCCTTATCTCAGCTCGGATAATTACCGGGGCGGCAAATTGGCGACGGAACTGCTTCTATCCAAAGGATGCCGCAAAATCGCGCATATCTGCGGCAATCTGGAGCTGGATATGCTCTCCCAGCGCAGAACGGACGCCTTCCTTGACGCTGTCCGGAAAGCGGGAGTGGAATATCTCATAGTTCAGACGGAGATGAATGGGCTTGACGAGGCGCGGTACCGCGGGCTTCTGCAATCCTTGCTGGAAGCTCATCCCGATATTGACGGGATCTTTGCCACAAGCGATGTCATAGCGGCTTATGCCCTGAAGGAATGCATCCGGACGGGAAGAAGCGTGCCGGAGGATGTGCGGATTGTGGGCTATGACGATGTAAGCGCGGCCCGGTGGGCTACCCCGGAACTGACAACGATCCGTCAGCCGATTGACGGGTTCGGACGCGAGGCGGTCAGACTGCTGCGAATGCAGATCGAAGGCCGGCCTGTAAGCAACCAAAATGAGCTTGCTGTGGAGCTCGTGGAGCGCGGAACTACCTGAGTGCTGATAGCCTTTGAGGGGGAATATGAGCTTATGCTAATATTGTTTATTCCTTTATGTCAAACGTTTGACATGTCAAAGGATTGACATAAAGTTATGGCAATACCGGAAGATCGAAGATGAATGGGGGGAATACCCATGTTTGATTTTGAGAATAGCGTGGAATTTGAAGAGAAAGACCTGGATCTCTTAACGATCGGGGAACTGCTGGTTGACATGATATCGGGGGATTACGGCGATTCCTTTGAGAACGGCACGTACCGCCGCTATTTCGGAGGCTCGCCGGCCAATATCGCCATGAATACAAAGCGGCTGGGCATCCGCCCGCTTGTCGCCTCCGCTGTGGGCACGGATGGGCTTGGCCAGTTTCTGGTGGAACATTTGAGAAGAGCCGAGATGGATACAAGCTGCGTACAGCGTGTGGGCGAAGCGACCAGCCTGGTGGTCGTGACCAAGAGCAAGTCCACGCCGGTTCCGATCTTCTACCGGGGAGCCGATTACCGGCTCACCTACACCGAGGAATTGCGCACCGCCCTGCTTCGGACGAAGATCGTCCATTTCTCCTGCTGGCCTTTGTCCAGGCAGCCGGTCAGATCGGCGGTGGAGCAAGTGATCAGGGACGCCCGCAGGAACGGGATTCTCGTCTGCTTCGATCCCAATTACCATCCGGCGCTATGGGAGAAGGGGGAGGACGGGGTGAAGTATATACAATCCATCCTTCCCCTTGTCGATATCGCCAAGCCGTCGGAAGACGATGCCGAGCGGTTGTTCGGGAAAGACACCCCGGAGAATCAGATTCGGAAGTTTCTGGATTTGGGCGTGAAGCTGGTCATTTTGACCTTGGGCAAGGACGGCGCGCTCGTCTCAAACGGGCGGGAAACCGTGAAGCTCGATACGCTGGCTACGCAGGTGACGGATACGACGGGAGCGGGGGATGCCTTCTGGTCCGGCTTTTATGCGGCGCTCGTCAAGGGGTATCCGGTTCGCAAAGCGTTGGAATTCGGGCTGGCGGTCAGCGCGTACAAGCTGCAATTTACGGGGGCGGTCGTAGAACTGCCGGCACTTGAGACATTTAAAACAAAGTACCGATTCTAGGAGGGCGAGAGTAATGGCCATTCACAATCAAGTACAACTGATTACGTATCCCGACTCGCTGGGCGGGAACCTGAAAGCCTTAAACCGTGTGCTGGATGAGCATTTTCGTGATATTTTCAAGGGCGGCATTCATATCCTTCCTCCATTTCCTTCCTCGGGAGACCGGGGATTCGCTCCGCTTACGTATTTTGAGATTGAGCCTGCCTTCGGTACTTGGGAAGACATTAGGGCGATCGGGGCGAAATATGACGTGCTGCTGGATGTGATGGTCAATCATATTTCCCGGCAGTCTGAGTATTTTCAAGATTTCCTGAGGCGGGGAAGACGCTCGCCCTATGCGGATTTGTTCCTGACCCTCGATAAAATCTGGGCGGATGGTCAGCCCGTTCAGGCCGATATCGACAAAATGTTTCTCCGCCGTCCCTTGCCGTATTCCGTGTTCATTATTGAAGAGACGGGGAAAGAGGAGAAGGTGTGGACGACTTTCGGCAAAACCTATCCTTCGGAACAGATCGACCTCGACATTCATTCGGATCAGGTCAAACGTCTGCTGACCGATATCTTTGAGAACTTCCGCAACAACAACGTCAAGATTGTGCGGCTGGATGCCGTGGGCTACATCATCAAGAAACTTGGCACAAGCTGCTTCTTCGTGGAGCCTGAAATTTACGGCTTTCTGGACTGGATCAAGGAGCTGGCCGATTCGCTGGATATCGAGCTGCTGCCGGAGGTTCATTCCCATTACAGCATTCAATATAAATTGGCGGAGCACGGTTTCTGGATTTATGATTTCATCCTGCCTTATCGCATCCTCGATACGCTCGTCAATAAAAATGCGGAAGCGCTGAAGGAATACCTGACCACGCGTCCCGCGAAGCAGTTCACGATGCTGGACTGCCATGACGGTATTCCCGTCAAGCCCGATCTCGACGGACTGATCGACACGAAGGAAGCGCGCAAGCTGGTCGATACTTGTCTTGAGCGCGGCGCCAATCTGAGCCTGATCGTCTCCGACGAGCATAAGGCCGAGGACGGGTTCGATGTGCACCAGATCCGCTGCTCCTACTATTCCATGCTGAACAGCGATGATGACGCTTATTTGGCGGCCCGCGCCATCCAGTTCTTCGCTCCGGGCATCCCGCAGGTGTATTACGTCGGACTTTTGGCCGGAGAGAACGATGAAGAAGAGGTTCGCCGCACAGGAGAAGGGCGGGAGATCAACCGGCATAATTTCAGCCTAGACGAGATTGAGCAGGCGCTTGGCAAAAGCGCAGTCCGGCGTCTGCTTGCGCTGATCCGGTTCCGCAACGAATACGGCGCCTTTAACGGCGAATTCCGCGTGCTGGAATCGGCCAGTCATGAGGTCCGGCTGGAGTGGACCAAGGGCGATCTGCGCTGCACGCTGCATATTGATCTGAACACGAACCGGACGGTCATTGATTATGTGGAGGCGGAAGGGAGGATTGTTCAGTTCGAGGTGTAGTGAAGAGCTGCCCGCCGCTCCCAAGCTCTCCATGGAAGTGGCGGAAGCAAGAATCATATAAAATGAATAATGCATACCACCAGCCCGGATGATCCTTTTTGGATCATCCGGGCTTTTTTCTTGAATGAGAAGATTTTATAGCGGGCCGCGTACTGACGCTCGGCTCTAGGCACCTCGCCTATACATGACGCATATTGTAAGGTAACAGCCGACTAGGCGAATAACGGGAAAGGGAGTGGATGTGTGGCTGCAAAGATCTTACGGTATTTTGCCGGCGGGAATACGGCTCTTGGTTTCCATAATCTATTCGAGTCCAACCTGCAGGGGCTCCATCGTTTATTCATATTGAAAGGCGGCCCCGGCACCGGTAAGTCTTCTTTAATGAAAGCGATTGGCTCGGAGTGGTCGGAACAGGGATACGATATAGAGTATCTTCATTGCTCGTCGGATAAGGATTCGATCGACGGGGTTTTGATTCCGGCTCTGAAAGCCGGCATTGTCGACGGAACGGCTCCCCATGTCATTGAGCCCAAAGCTCCGGGGGCGGTCGAGGAGTACGTGAATCTTGGAGAAGCCTGGGATTCCAAGGCGCTTGCCGGCCAGAGGGAGCAAATTGACCGGGTCAATCGCAATGTCGCGGAATCCTATAAAGCGGCCTATAGCAAGTTCGCAGAGGCTTTGAAGATTCATGATCAATGGGAAGAAATCTACTTTGGGCAGATGGACTTCGCGAAGGCGGATCAATTGACCGGCCGATTGCTGGAGCGGCTGTTCGGAGATGCCGGGCAGTCTAAGAGCGCCACCGTCAAGCATCGTTTTTTGGGCGCGGCCACGCCGACAGGGGCGGTTGACTTTGTGCCTAATTTAACAGATGGGCTGTCGCAGCGGTATTTTATCAAGGGCCGGGCCGGTACGGGCAAATCGACGATGCTGAAACGAATCGCCTCGGAGGCGGAAAGCCGGGGCTTTGATGTTGAAATATATCACTGCGGATTCGATCCCCATAGTCTGGATATGGTAATTGTGCGGGAGCTTGATTTCGCGATCTTCGACAGCACCAGTCCCCACGAATATTTCCCGGAACGTGAAGGGGACGAAATCATCGATACTTATGAATTCGCCGTAGCGCCGGGGACAGACGAGCGCTTCGCCGGGCCGATCAAGGAAGTAAGCGAACAATATAAAGCCAAGATGAAGGACGCGATCGCTTGTTTGGCAGAGGCCAAGCGGCATCGTGACGAATTGGAGAAAATCTATGTGGCGGCCATGGATTTCGGCATTGTGGATGACCTGAGAAATCAAATCCGTGCCGAACTCATCGAGTTGTCGGCAAATCTGCGGGAGAGTATGACCCGTTAGGAATTGACTACGGATTCAGAAAGCCTAAAAGGACAGCCCCTTGTATAGAGGGTTGTCCTCTCTTTTTTTGCAGCGGTCATTAATAATGGGTTGGAAAGCAGTGAGCTTAATACAAAGAGTCAGAATGACATAGTGGAAAGAGACTTGGACCTAATTCCCTGTGTTCAAAAACGGGGGAGGATGCGGTATTCCAAGCCTCGTGCAATGATATATCACTGATATTGCCTAAGGATTGCTCACCTTTTCTTATAAAAGGGCATAGATACATTTCTCCATCGGTTCCAAGGCACAGACTCCTTCTGCCTGCATAACAGGCTCCGGTTTTATAAATATCAGGATTCAGGTAATGATTAAGGAGGCAGTCCGCGGTAACCGCCTTGAAATTCTTCTCAAGAATCAAGTACATTCTGATAATGGACGCAAGCGGCAAGGAGCTGCCGGACGCAAACCATTCTTGATTACTTGGGGATCCTTTGGGAATTAATATTTTGATATTACCGGGATTTAGGCTGGACAAATATCTAGAAATATTCATAAACTGGGACTGGTTTTGTTCCGTAATCAACAGATTGAAGCCAAACGGGAGGTTCAAGCGTATTAAAGTGGCTGCTATCTTCTCCCATGTAAGTAAATCTGCAGAATCGTGCACACTCATTTGAATATGAGATAATCCATTGCATACGAGTGATTCCAGGTTTTGCTCCGTCAGAAAATGACCATTTGTTGTCAAGCTGATGACCAATTTTTTTTGACTGGCATAATGGACCATTTCCAATAAATGTTCATGAAGCAATGGTTCGCCGCCGCCAATATCGACCCGTATAACATGTTCATTTGCAGCTTCGTCTATAATTTTTTTAAACGTAGCTAAACTCATGTCGGTTACCTGCTCTTTGTTATCATAGCAATAGCTGCATTTATAATTGCATCGGTTCGTAATCTTGATAACCAGATTTTCCGGTGCTTGCAATCTGGTTGGGGAGAACAAACCACGCGATATATTGATGACACTAATTTGTTGTTTTCTCGTCAGCTTTTCAAAAAAAGCTATTCTCGAATAGAGTTGTTCATCTTTGGATTTGACAGCTTGAATATCATCATCTGTCTGACTTGCAAGAAAATCGCACGCCAAAAAATCCCTCTTATTCAATTCATAGATTTCTCCGGTTTCAGGGGAGTATAATAATCCGCCAAATGCCTCTTGTCTTAAGATAAACATTCCGCACTCCTTTTTAGGCAATTTAATTTATTGAGCTAGATTGTAAAATTGATTTTGAAGCGTGAACGGCAAGATCGGGACGATGAGTTCCTCATACAGTTTCATGATGGTACATGAACGGATGTCCTTTTCATAGATGGAAAGCTGATCATAAAGTGCATCCGCCCTGCATCCAGAGCCGCATATTTTAATGTATCGGCAGCAATCACAACCGTTTATCTTGCTTATTAGGATCTTCGAGAATTCAGAAAGTCGGATTTTATCCCTAGTTTCTGCTATCCCGTCGTAACCGACATTACCGAAGGGGATGTTTAAGGAAGGGCAGAAATAAACCTCTCCATTTGATCTGATGGTCATCGCCTTTTTTTGGTAATTACAAGGGTGGGAGTTTTCACCGAAGACGTAATATCCAGATCCTAATTGGTTGGAGTTAAAGAGGCTGTATATATCAAGCGCAAATGGAGTTTGTTTCTCGTTAAGATAACGGACTAAAATATTTTTGACCGTAAGTACATAATCCTCGGCAGCTATCTCCAAATCTTTATTATTCTTCATTTCTCCCAGAAAAAAGGGTTGATCGATGAACCATTTATCAATGTTCATTCCTTTCAACAAATCATACAACTTCATCAATTCGTGCTTGTTCTCATTGGTGACGATCGTGTTTATAACTACCGGACAGCCGTATGATTTTACCCATTTGATAAACGATAAGATTCTTTGATAATTCGACCCCTTACGAACGGAGGAATGGCTCAGTAATCCATCGAGACTGACTCTAAATTCGATCTTTAAGTCTTTTTTCATATATTTATCAATTTCGGTCGCTTGTATAGTTCCATTTGTAAAAATAGCAATTCTGTTCAGATTAAATTTAAACAAATGATCCAACATCTCGTTTTTAAAAGGATATAAAAGAAACTCCCCACCAGAAAGGGAGAAGTCTCTGCATCCGTTATTGTACAGGTTTGTTATAACATCAAACCATTGGTTTAACGACAAATTGCTTTTCCCGCTATCAACTACATCCGGGTAATAGCAATATCTGCATCTAAGGTTACATAAGGAGGTTGGTTCCAAATGAGCTGATTCTATCCGATTCATCACGCATACCCGCAATCGGCCATATGTCCCTTATTAACACTGGCACTGTCATTTGTGATTATATTTTCTAATTTTACGGAAAGAAAATTATTGGAGGAAAAAACGCGTGCCCCCCTAAGCTTCGGGCTGAAGTCTTCAAGTATGTATTCGGCTATCAGGGATTGCGTATCCATTTTTTCTTCTTCCTTGAGGTTAAATTCTGCGATCAGATCAAACTCATAGAATCCGTCTTGGGGAAAGCGGTTATAGCTGTACGGGATGAGTCTTAAATCGCTCCACTGTTTTGTTGGTAAACTCGATTCCGCAATCAACTTGAATTTTGTATTGGACAGCTCTTCAATCTTCAATGAATTGATCACCGTAGCTTTGAAATACATAGGAAACTCCTCCTCAACCAAACAATAATTCTTCTTTTTTCATTTATCGCCCAGAATAGAATCGCTTATACCCGCCTTTTATTCGACGACCAGTATGCGGGGCGATGTTTTGCGAATGACATCGGACGAGGCCCATGAGCCCAGGGCGGCGGAGATGACGCCGATGCAGGCGACGGCCAGAATCCCGTCCCAGTTCAGAATGACCGGCAGATGGACAATGCCGTACCGGATGAGAACCGTTTCCAGCAGGGCTGGCAGTAAATAAACGCCGGCCATGACGCCAAGCAATGGAAGTTATGCAAATAGATTTATAGCCGGAAGACAGGAAAAACACCAAAAATGTCGAATTTATGAAAAAAACGATGAGATTTTTCGATTTTAATCCAATTGGAGGTTTTGGAATGCAACAATTCTCGATAGTTTTACTGGAGCTGCGGAAGTGGTTCGAATCGCTGAGATGGTTCGGATTCATCCGGAGGTTCGAGCTGCAACTGCTCTTTGGGGGGCTTGGCGTGCTTTTCCTTGAGGAATTGCTTTTCGCCGTTCTTCCCTATCAAAGCTTCTACTTTCTGTCGACCATTTTCCATACCATACCTTTATCGACTCTCGCTTCCTACGCGTTTCTAATCGGGGCATGGTCGTCCTTGGTGTCCGGCAATGTGAAATACGTACCTTACGGACTATGGTTTAAAGCTTTCCTTATTCTGTTTCCGTTTGTCGGAATTTCGCTGGGCACGCTGATTTCCGCGGCCGTGTATGTCTTTCTCGGATACATCCTGTTTAAATTTACGGTTTCTCCGTATTCGGCCAAATAACCGCCCGGGAATGCTGTTACAATAAGAAGCGGAGGGGATATGCATGAGTTTCTTTAACAAAGTGAAGAGCGGCCTTAACCAAGCTAAAGATATCGCTCAGCAAACGGTGGAGACGACAAGGCTAAGCGCGCAAATTTCAGCCAAGCGAAAAGAAAAGAACGCCAAGTATGCGGAGCTGGGCGAGGTTGTCCATCTGGCCTTTCGTGCGGGAGAGTTAAGTGAGAAGATAGAGCGGATCGATGAGTTTTCCCAAGCGATCCTACAGGTCGATGAAGAGATTAAACAACTGGAACAGCAAATGCAAAAAATCAAAGGCGAGAAAACCTGCGCCTGTGGAGCGGTTGTCGCCTTCGACTCCAAATTCTGCAACAGTTGCGGCCGGATGCTTCAGGATAGCGAAACACCGCAGGATAAAGATACGGTAATTGAATTGGAGACGCCTGTCTTAGCTGCGGAAGAGGCACCTGATCATACAGCGTTGACTACAAGGACCTGCCCCAATTGCCAGTCGCCGCTTGATGAGCATGCGCATTTTTGTGCATCATGCGGGGCAACGCTGGAATAAAGCCGTTCCGATTTGAAGCCGGGCCAATCTAAGCCCGGCTATTTATATGTAAAAGTACGTGAAAAATAGTATTTACATATTATTCTATTTGTTGTATATTATCCCCGAATCATCCGATATTTTGCTTTACTTCGACCTTATTCCATACTTCCTCCATCGTCTACCCGACAAATAGCCAATTTATCGCCTACCCCATGAAGCGTTCCAAAATCCGCTTACTCAATACTTCCTTTTCTACTCTCAAGCATTACGATAACCCGAAGCACATTTCTGGCGGTTTCAAAGAAATTTAGAGAGGATGAGGGCCGGTGTTGTTGTTGGTCGATAATTACGACTCGTTTGTGTACAATATCTACCACACGATTCATTACCCCGAGAACGAAATCATTGTAAAAAGAAACGACGAATTCGGATTGGACGACATTGTTTCATGGAAAGTCAGCAAAATCATTATTTCCCCCGGTCCGATGTCACCGCTCGAAGCCGGCATCTCCAATGATCTGATTACGGCTTATATGGACAAGCTCCCAATTCTGGGAATATGCTTGGGGCACCAGTGCATCGGACATGCATTGGGTTGTAGCATCACACGGTCCGCCAATCCGATGCACGGCAAGAAAAGTACAGTGACACTTGGAAACTCCCCGCTTTTTAACCATTTGCCCGGCGACATACCCGTCGGCCGCTATCATTCCCTGCAGATTTCGAAGGAAGATTTTAATGAACGTGAACTCGATATTATTTCGGAGACGGAGGATGGAACGATTATGGCCGTCCAGCACAAATCGTATCCTTTGTTCGGTGTACAGTTTCACCCCGAATCCATATTGACAGGCGAGTACGGACAAGTCATTTTGAACAATTTTTTATACGCCGTTTAAGTATTGGAGGATGTATATGAAAATATTGGAAGGTTTGAAGACGGAAACCGTATCGTCCCGGATTGATAACCCGATTGCCCTATACTCTCTTGTACGAAGCAAGTATAAAGACACTTCCATTCTGGAAAGCCTTGGTCCGGTAAATGAAGATACCGCAAGATACACAATAATTGGCGTTATCGCTGCAGAGAAACTGGTGTGCCGCGACGGGCAAACCAGCTACACCGACTTAACTTCGAATAGCACGGATGACCAGGCCGAATTTCTGAGTGTGATGAATCATTGGGTCAAACTCGGCGGAAGGAGGGAAACCCCGCTGCAATTGGGGGCAATCGGCTATTTGGGCTACGAGATGAAAAGTCTGTTCGAGCGTTATGATCAGCGGCTAACGAACGATACCGGCATTCCCGACGCTTATTTGGTCCGGTATTCGCTCATGCATGTCACGGATCATTATGCGGGGCAAGCTTATTGGCTGTTGAACGACGATGAACACAGAAAGGCCATAGCCGAATTTGAGAATGCTCCGTGTTTAATTCACGCAGAACAACACTTTTATGTCATGGGCGACATCACTTCCGATTTTTCGGAAGACGAGTATCTGGAGATTATCGAAAGAACAAAGGAATATATTCGCGCGGGCGATATTTTTCAAGCCAATATAACGATGCGCTTTCATTGCCGCTATGACGGCGATCCGTTCATCCTTTATTTACGCATGCGGGAAACAACCCCGAATCCGTTTTTCGGTTATCTCGATTTTGACATGCCGCTGCTGTCAACCTCGCCGGAACGGTTCCTTAAAGTTTCCGGCCGGAGCATTTCCTCCTACCCCATTAAAGGAACCTCGCTTTGTCAAATAGACGGCATCGATCAGAAAGAAGAACTCCGCAACAGCGAAAAGAACAGAGCCGAAAATACGATGATTACCGATTTGCTGCGAAATGATATCGGTCGTGTAAGCGAACAGGGATCGGTAAATGTCCCGATTTTATGCGGAGTCAAGAAGTTTAATAATCTGTATCATTTGGAATCGATCGTAGAGGGAACCCTGCGCCCCAACCTGAAGATGTCCGACATCCTGCAGGCTACCTTCCCTGGCGGATCCATTACAGGGGCTCCCAAAATCAGGGCGGTCGACATTATCGAGGAACTGGAGCTTACGCAAAGAGGCCCTTATACGGGGATGATCGGTTTTTTCGGCGAATCGGGGTACATCGACTCCAACATTGCCATCCGGAGCATTTATTTTAACGGCTCGAATCTATACTTCCATGCGGGAGGAGGAATCGTGGTAGATTCCGAGGCGCGGAGTGAATATGAGGAACTCAACAATAAAGTGAGATCCATCTCGGAGACATGCCGGGAATTTAACATTTTAAAGGATTACCGTGCCCAGATCGATGTGATTGACGGGAAATTGCTGCAGCTCTTGAACGAACGCTTCCATATTGTAAAGCAAGTGGGGGCGGTCAAAGAGCAATATGGCATTCCGGTCACTCAATCGAAGCGAATAGATGAGGTTTTGGACAAAAGGACCAAATACGGCCAAGAGCTGGGGGATGTCCCGCCCGGACTCATTCCCGAATTGTTCACGCTGATTATCGAATTCGCGATGAAGGAAGAAGAAACGGATTCCGCCGCTTCGGCCAATTAAATATATTATGGGAGGTAAGCAATCGTGAAAATTTCTGTTCCGGCCAGTTTTGAAGAGGGATATTTGGAGGAATTGTCCAAGCATAAGGAAGTTATAAATGTTTACGGCAAGCTCCCTTCGGATTTTGTCGGCGGGGGTTATGAGACGTCAAGACTGCCCGATATTTCGGTGGATAAGCTTGAATCCTACATCGCCAAAACCAACAGCTTGGGGATCACCTTCAGTTATGTCATTAACGGCACGGTGATGAACAACGACGAATATACGCAAAGCGGAATCAAAAAATTGCATGAGCTGCTCGCTTTCCTGGACTCCAAGAACCTCGAATCCGTCACGGTCAGCAACGTTTATCTTATCCACTACATCCGCAAAAACTTCCCCCATTTGCCGATCAAAATCTCTTCCAACCTGATGGTGGATACGGTAGAGAAAGCGCGGCATTTTGAAAGCCTGGGTGCCAAGATTATCGTGCTCGATCCCATCCTCGTCAATCGCAACCTCAAAATGCTCAAAGCGATCCGCAGAGCGGTAAGCTGCGAATTGGAGCTGATCGTAAATAACAATTGTTTTCACCAATGCCCGTACTTAAGCTATCACCAAAGCTATCTCAGCTTTAATTCCAGAACCGTAAATGAAGAAAACCATACGCCGTTCGACTTCTGCTACACGACCTGTTCCAGAATCCGGGTACTCGATCCGGGGTATTGGATCAAAGCGGATTGGATCAGACCGGAGGATATGCATGCCTATGAAGAAATCGGCTACGACCGGATCAAGCTGATAGACCGTTGTACACCGGCCGACGTGTTGCTCAATCGGGTGCAAGCCTATGCCAACAGAAGCTACGACGGCAATCTTTTGGACCTCATACTTCATTACGGCTATAACGATACGATTTCCCCGCAGGAATACTTAAACAATATCTACATCGATAATAAGAAACTGGACGGCTTCTTCGAGAAAAGCTTCTTCCGGGCCGAATGCAGTCATCTCAATTGCAATGTCGATTGTACGAAATGCTTTGACCATGCCTCGCAAGCCATCACCATCAATGAAGAGTGGAGACAGCGGATGATCGAGAAGAAGAACCATGAATATGAAGAACAGGTGGGGGAAATTAGTCGTCTGTCGGCGATTCCGGAAACGATGGGAGGAGTGATTTGAGGATGAGACTTTATACCATCCCCACCAACCGGGTTTGCTATGAACAGGCGGTAAGCTATGTCGAAGAGATTGAAGAGGTCAAGAACAACAGCGGCGAAACTATTGAATTTCTTGTTTTGGAAAACGGAAGCAACCAAGTGGAGAAAGTAAACGGCACCTACTTCAAAGCTTACAATGAGCAAGCCGGAGGAACAAAAATTCATTATCTTACTAAAGCCGTTCAACGGGAGTGGCTGGAGCAACTGATCAAAAGAGCGAATTGCGCAGACGGGGAAGCCTTGCTGGAAATCTTGAGTTCCGAGAACGTGATTTGCTATGGAGCGGTGCTGAACAAGTCGTTTCTTATCGGCGCCTCGCTCGAAGCGGAATCTATTCACCGGCGGGACAGCGATACTCAATTGATCTCCGACCGGAGCAAGCCGTTCCCGCTGGAATACGAGATCAACTTTTTGGGGAAGAGCTACCGCGACTTCGAAGAGCTGCATAGCGGTATCGAAGAGCCGATTTATTTTGTCGGCGGCAACTACACCGGAGCGTGGGCGGGCGATTTCGGCGAGCTGTATGACAAAGACCCGAATCTGCTCTATCGCCATGTCGGCCTGAATTATCCCGGCAGGGATTTTGAAGCTGTCAAGGCGCTGGTGGACAAAAGATACGGAAAGGTAAACTCGGGCCCGCAGACGGCAGACGAGGATAAGGTTGCGCTGGTGATGGACCGGATGATCGAACTCGGAAACTGCGCGTTTTCCGAGGTTTTCAAGTATTACCCTGTATCGCCGGCAAAGGAAATGCTGGCCACCGATTATTTCATTCATGACCTGCTGTTCGCTCTCCGGCTGCCCAATGTTTATCATTCTTCCAGAGTTTTTCACGGGCATACGGATGAGCGCAAGAATGACGAATGGTTTCATTCCTATCATTTGAGATCCGCCCGGTATAAAGTGTACAACCGGTTTATGAACCGGTTCTTTGGCGAGTTGAACGGCATTGGCGCGGAAAGAACTTTACCCAAGGCGAAGAAGCTCGCCGCATTGATGAATGATGTGTATGAACATTCAAGACATGAATTTATCGCGGAAGGCAGAGAAGTACTTGCTGAATTAGGCAGTATTTTTGAAGATTCGGAAATTCCCGCATACGTCGGCTTATCAAGCATTTTGCGGGATAGCACGGAAGAACTGCTTCTGGAGATCGAAGAGGGGATACGGGACTTTATTACGCTGCTGGATGCATGGGATGCCTTAATTGCAGCGGCACCTTCGCTTCCGTTTCCGTATGAAGGCAGTAAGGAGGCAAGCCGGCAATGAATTTGATCGAGTCGGTGAACCCGTTCAATGCACTAGTGATCGGCAGGGTTAAGGAGTCCTCCATAGATGAGGTTCACGAGGCCGTCATTCGGGCCAAGAAGGCCTGTTCCATATGGGGCGGGACCGGTTTGGAGGAAAGGATTTCTTTGCTGGAGCCCCTGATTCATAAGCTGGAAGAGCATCGGGGCGAATTGGCCGAATTGCTTGTCACGGAGGTCGGCCGGCCCATCTTGGAAGCAGAGGGAGAAGTCCGGGGAGCGATGGACAACATGCGTGTTCATTTGGTTCATGCCCGGGAATATCTGGCCGATCAGACCTTCCTGGAAGACCGCGGGGTGACGCACACCTTGCGGAGAGTACCGTGGGGCGTATCCGCGGTCATTTCCCCGTTTAATGTGCCCTTGAACATTTCGGAGTGGGGAATTATCCCCAACCTGTTATGCGGTAACACCGTGATCTACAAACCATCCGAATACACGCCGTTGGTTGGAGAATATTTCTCTAAACTTATCCTCGAATTGGGGCTGCCGCCGGGAACCTTTCACTTGCTTCAGGGCGATGGGAAGGTCGGCGAACGGCTGATCCATGAAGCGGTTGATTTCATCTGGTTTACGGGCAGCACTTCGACGGGAACCCACATCTTCGAGGTGGCGGGCAAGCGGTTCATTTCCAGTTTAATGGAGCTGGGAGGGAATAACCCGACCATTATTTGCGAAGATGTTGAAATTTCGGATGACTTAATTTCTAATCTCATTCAGGGGCGCTTTCAAAATTGCGGACAAGTCTGCAGTGCTATTAAGAGACTGTATGTTCATCAAAGCAAGTACGAGGAGCTCGTTGCCAAATTGGCTCATCGCGCCCAAGCACTGAAGGTTGGTGATCCTGCCAATCCTTCGACTGAAATCGGACCGCTGGTTTCCGAGCGGCAGCTGTTGCTGCTGGAAGAACAGGTTGCGGATGCTGTCGCGAAAGGTGCGGGCGTAGCCTGTGGAGGGAGACGCAGCGCTGATTTTCCGCAAGGCAGCTATTATCTGC
Organism: Paenibacillus haidiansis; assembly: GCF_036553665.1. NCBI lineage: Bacteria > Bacillati > Bacillota > Bacilli > Caryophanales > Paenibacillaceae > Paenibacillus > Paenibacillus haidiansis. The sequence continues at coordinate 80,428 of NZ_JAZHPZ010000008.1, forward strand.
CGACCGTGTTGACCGGTGTCCATCATGGCATGCGCATTATGAATGAAGAGGTTTTCGGTCCCGTACTGCCTGTCATGGCTTTTAACGATCCCGCGGAGGCGGTGGAATTGGCGAATGATTCGCTGTACGGACTGGCGGCCGAGATTTACTGCAATAATGAGGCCATAATCGACTATTTTACGGGAGCGCTGCAAACAGGCCGCGTAGCCGTAAATATGCCCCGGTTCGCGGGCCTGAACTGTCCGATGGGCGGCATGAAGAAGTCGGGAAAGGGCCGTCAGCACGGCAAATGGGTCTTTGAAGAATTGACGCAAATCAAGCATATTATGACCAGATCCTAAAGGAGGATGTCATGAGAACCGGCGGAGAAATATTAGTTGAGCTTCTGATCCAATATGGCGTTACCCATATTTTTGGCGTGCCCGGAAATCAACTGACTCCGGTATATAAAGCGCTAGCAAAGCATAGAGAGGCGATTGCGCATATTCTGGCCCGGCATGAAGGCGGTGCCGGATTGATGGCGGAAGGCTATGCGAAGGCTTCCGGCAAGCCGGGTGTTTGCCTGGTTAGCCCGGGCCCCGGCGCGGCTAACGCCTATACGGCCGTTCTTGAGGCATTCACGTCCTGTACCCCTCTCCTCCTGATCACCGTGCAAAATAATGATCATGAGCAAGGTTATTCAGCCCGGCGATTGTTTCATGGACTTGATCATGCGGAGGCTTTTGCCTCGGTTACGAAACAAACGATCGTAGTCAGCGAGCTTGAAGCTTTACCGTCTGCGGTTTTCGAGGCTTTTCATAGGATAAGAAACCAGACGCCCGGCCCCGTTTTGATTGAGATTAAGGAGGAAATTCTCGGACAGTCAACGGTAGGGTTAGAGAGCCCGGAGGAGGATGTGCTGTCTTTGCAGTCCGCCGGGAGCGAGCGGGATGAGGAAGCGCTGGAGCGTGCCGTTGCTTTAATTAAAGCGGCGAAAAGACCGGCGATTCTGGCCGGAAAAGGCGTGGGTGATGAGGAGGCCGGAGATCTTGTCACGCAATTAGCCGAGAAAATCCAAGCGCCTATTATCACCACGATATTATCCAAAGGGGTCGTTTCGGAGTTTCATCCACATGCCGCCGGTTTGATCAATTCCAATTACGGAAAAGGGATCATCGAACAGGCGGATTTACTTATTTCCATAGCACCGCTTTATAACCAAGTGGATATGCGGCATTGGCAAATCAGCCTGCCCGAGAAAAGCATTCAAATTGAAAAGGACCCTATGGAGTTGGGTCAGGTGTATTCCAGCACAACCGCTATTTTGGGCGGCATAGCCGATATTTTAGGCGAACTTCTGCTTCGGCTCGACAAAAGCGAATTTACTCCGGATCCATGGGATGTCCAGCAATTGTTAGAGAATAAGCCGGTATACGACGGGCAGCATAACGACTTTTCTGCAGCGATAATTGACGCATTGAACGGTTCGGCGGGTCCTGAACTTATTTTGGTCAATGATGTCCATGTAGAAGGCTATCCGCTGCATTATGATTATCGCGTACATGAACGATACGGATATATTCATTCTCCGATTTCGGTCGGCATCGGATATGCTCTTCCTGCGGCAATCGGCGCCAAATTCGCCCACCCCGACAAAAAAGTAATCGTTTTTTGCGGCGACGGCGGCTTCTTGTTGTCGAGTCCGGAGTTTTCGACGTTGATGCGTTACCGTTTGAACATTGTCGTTGTCATTGTAAACGATCATGCCTATGGAACGATTCGGCGCAGACAGGAGCGGGATTGTTGGGATTTCACTTGTGCCGATCTCGCCAATCCGGATTTTCGCAGGTTTGCCGGAGCTTATCGCTGCGCGGCGGTAACGGTCGAAGAGGTTGAACGCTTTGCGGAGGTGTTGTCGGAGGCGGTTCAAAGAGAGGATGGACCGTTCCTGATCGAATTGGTGAAGAAAGGGGGAAGCGCATCGGCATGACCTTAAAGTGTTCCGTAGTCATACCCGTGTACAATAGAAGTCATCTGCTGAAAATAAGCCTCCAATCTCTGAATAACCAGACTCTCCCGAAGAGCGAATATGAAGTGGTTATTGTCGACGACGGCTCGAATGATGAGATCGGTACAGTGATGAAAGGGCTGAACGTCGATTATGACTATAAATATATCCGGCTGGAGAAGCATCATTCCGCCAGCAGGGCCAGAAATGAAGGGATCTTGCGCAGTGAAGGGGCGGTGATCGTTTTTTTGGACGGGGATCAGATCGCTCCTTCGGATTTTTTAAGAGAGCATCTATTGTACCATGAGTCATATGATAATTTTCTGGTTTCCAGCTATCGAACCCATCTGAAGAATATCCCCGATGCGCTCCCGGATAACCTGGAGGATTTGGAAATCGAACGCTACGATGTCAGGCATAAAGTCTCCGCCATGGTGTCCAATAATTGGAGCCGACTGAAAGCGGGCTGGCATTTATGCTTCACCAATAATCTGTCCGTAAGGCGGGAGCATTTGCAAGGAGAAGGGGCATTATTTGATGAGGAATTTATGGGCTGGGGGCTGGAGGACTGCGAATTTGCTTACCGTCTTTGGAAAAAAGGTCTGAAGATCGCGCTTAATCCACGGGCCTTCGTGCATCATATGCCGCATCCGGCCAACTTCGATTTAAAGCGATTCGAGCAATGGCAGAAAAATCTCGACCTGTTTTGCAAGAAGCATCCTGCTCCGGAAGTGCTTGCCCAGCGTGTATTTATTGACCGCTTTCACCCTGACACAAGAAACACGGTAACGTGGAATGATTGCTACTTGCGTCTGGAGCTCATATGCGAACTGCTTCACAACAATGAATGTTTCAAGAGTATCCCGAAGGAGATTATCCTTGTAAAGGATAGCAAAGATGTATTGTCTTGTATCGAAATGATTAGAGCCATAAGCGGCGGGGACAAAATGTATTGCATCCTCGATTATACGGACGATCCGGCTCTGGAGATCGAAATTCAGAAGCATGAATTCTCCGAGTATATGCAGTTATGGAGAATGAACGAAACGGTGGACGGAGATTTTTATCAGGAATTGATCCGGTTCCGTGTCGAAGGAGCAAGGATAAATAAATTCTTTTAGAGGGAACGCTATGAATAAATTGATATTATCTCTAAAAAATATGGTCCAAATTCCTGATTTCAAACAGTTTATGGTCACCATTTTTTTTCTTGGCGTAACCGCTTCCGTCTACGGTCCGTATATTTCTATCTTCGGTCTTCAGGAAATGCAGATGACGCCGGCGTTATTTAGCCTCTATTACTCGCTGTCGACGATTTTTGGAATTGTGCTCAATCTCGCTTTGGGCCGGTTATCGGATGTTGTCCGGAGCCGCAAATTAATCATATTCGCGGTTCTATTGTCCGGCGCCGTCGGTTATGCGATTCTCGCCTTCAGCCGGAATTATTCCGTCGTATTAATATCCTCCTGCTTATTCGTTGCCTTATCCAATGCTGCCTTCCCCCAGCTGTTCGCGTTTGCGAAGGAAACGCTGGGCCATGACAGCCAAGAAACGAATACATCAGTAATCGGTACGTTACGATCGTTCTACTCCATAGGATGGGTAATCGGCCCGCTCCTCGGATCGCTGGTTTTTTTATACTACGGTTTCACCTGGTTGTATTTGTTTGTAGCTGTATTGTTTTTGATGTTGATGGTCATTTTAAAATCGGGAAAACTCCATGAGAACGACAATAAGGCCAGGCCCAAGAAAAAGGCGGTGGTGATGAGCCGCAAAATTTTCTTAAGCGTGGTCTCTTTCATTTTCATATTTACGGCTTCCGGCATTAGTATGATCAGTTTGCCGCTCTTAATAACGGAGGAACTTCATATCTCGAAAGCATATATTGGGGTTCTTTACAGCGCCGCTTCTTTCACGGAAATTCCTTGTATGATGTTCTTCGGGTACGTGGCGGGCAAGGTAAACAAAAGCCGGCTCGTTGCCGCCGGAATAGCGGCAGCGCTCCTCTATTACTTCGGTATGATGCTCGCGTCGCAGATGTGGCAATTGTTTTGTTTGCAAATTCTCAGCGGCATCGCGATATCGTTAATCATGGGCCTGGGAATCAGTTATTTCCAGGATCTGATCAGCGATCAGCCGGGGACCACCACCGCCTTGTATACGACCACAAATCGCTTGGGCTCCGTCACCGCAGGATTTCTGACAGGTTATTTGTACCAGTGGTATAATTATCGGGTCACCTTTTTGGTTTGCGGGATCATGGCTATATGTTCTTTGGTTTTTCTATTTATTTCCAATATAAATTCCGCGGCTTTGAAACAAAATGAAAGCAACTCCATGTAGGCTGACCGGAACTGCCCGGGAATAGAAGGAAACACCATGAGATGTGCGCGTTTTCTATATGAAAGGTTGAGACAAGATGAGAAGCAAACTAATGGAAATGCTGGAATCCCGTAAGGATGAAATCATTGCGATTCGCCGGCATCTTCACGAAAACCCGGAGCTGTCTTTTAAAGAAGACAAGACCGCTCAATATATAGCCAACTTTTATAAAGGCAAGGATGTGGAAGTTCAGACGGAGGTCGGCAACGGGCACGGTATCATCGTCACCATCAAAGGCGGGAAGCCCGGTAAAAACATCGGCCTGCGCGCCGATTTCGACGCACTGCCCATTACGGAACAAACGGATGTTCCGTTTAAATCCAAAAACGAAGGCGTCATGCACGCGTGCGGTCATGATGGCCATACGGCCTATATGCTGGTCTTGGCCGGTTGCTTGATTCAACTGAAGGATGAAATTCCGGGCACGATCAAAATCATTCACCAGCACGCGGAGGAAGTCCCTCCGGGCGGGGCCAAGAGCATCGTGGAATCCGGCGTGCTTGACGATTTGGACCATATTTTCGGCATTCACCTGCTGCCGATGGACCCTGCGGGCGTCGTGGGATATCACGCGGGATTTTCCTTTACCGGTAGAGCGTATATGAAGCTGAAAATTCAAGGCAGAGGCGGCCACGGTTCCTCGCCACACCTGGCCAATGACGCCATCGTGGCCGGCGCTCATTTCGTCACCGCCGCGCAAACGATCATTAGCCGGCGGCTAAGCCCGTTCGATATCGGCGTGATCACGATCGGCTCTTTTGACGGCAAGGGGACATTCAATGTCATCAAGGACAGCGTGGTCCTGGAAGGCGACATTCGGTACATGACGCTGGACACCAAACAAAAGATCGAGAAAGAAATTCGGCGGCTGGTAAAAGGGCTGGAGGAGGAATTCGGCGTAACCTGCGATCTCACTTATGAGAATGATTATCCGCCGGTATATAATGATCCCGAGGTAACCGAAAAGGTTGCCGAGTATCTCAAAAACGCCAACGATAAAGACATCAAGGAAGTTAAGGAATATCCGCAGTTGGCTCCATCCGAGGACTTTGCTTACTATGCGGAAAAATTCCCTTCCTGCTTCTTTTATATTGCCTGCACTCCCAAAGGAGTAAAGGATCCTTACTTTAACCATCATCCCAAATTCGATATTGACGAAGACGCCCTTCTCGTGGCGGCCAAAGCGGTTGGATATGTCGTTTGCGGGTATTACGGGTTGGACTAACGATTGTAACAACTATTTATGGGCTGCCTCCGGGCGGCCTTTTTTATTGCCAAGTGGGTAATATTAGGATATATTCGGGGTGACAAACGACAAAATCAAATTGGGGACAAGTACATGGACTCTTTTCGTTATCCGATAGGTCAGTTTATCGCGGTGGAGGCTCCGACACTAGAACAGCGCAGCGCATGGATAGAAGAAATCGCCGAACTGCCGAAAGTGCTTCGCGAGACTTTGCAAGGCCTTTCGGCCGAACAATTATCGACGCCGTACCGCCCCGGCGGGTGGACGGTTCAACAAGTCGTTCATCATTTGGCCGATAATGACATGAACGCCTATCTCCGGTTCAAAAAAGCACTAACCGAAGAAAACCCTACGGCCGGCTCCTACAGAGAGGATTTATGGGCCGAACTGAGCGATTACCGGGAGGTTCCGATCGAAACCTCGTTGGTTCTGATCGAGGCGCTTCGCGACAGGTTCGTTGCATTACTGCGATCCCTGCCTTTATCCGGCTTTCAAAGGACATTCACAAGCCCGACTCGCGGCGCGATGAGCCTGGACGTCGCAACCCAAAGATTTGCCTGGCACGGACGTCATCATACAGCGCAAATTGCCGCGCTCAAAGAGCGAATGGGATGGTAACCATTATTTATTTTGTAAGGGATTAAGCTTAGAGTATCAAATTGTCGGGAGGATAGAGGATGGATATGAATTGCGGGAAATTTGAAGTGTATGCTTCAAAGAAGAGAACATGGCTTTTACTACTGTGCATGATCTTCTTATTGTTGTTTCAGCATGGGCGATACAGCAGGCTTTTATAGGTGTCGAGAGTTGGGAGATCGGCGGGGCAGGGGTGGCAGGTATTCTAATTTCCATAGCTGCTTTCATTTTTTTCATAAAAAGCGCAACAGATCGCTCACCTGTTCTTCTAGTTGACGAAGAAGGGATTGTACGAGGAGATCGATAAAAGGTGGAATATGTGGTATAACGAGTTGCGGGCCGGATATTTTACGGAAGAGAATTTTCCGGCTAATGATTTCAGAAGACAACGCGAAAGGAGACCAGACCTATGTATAGTGAGGCGGAATTAATTAACTATTGCCTATCCAAGAAAGGCGCAGTTCAGGAATATCCGTTCGGACCGGACGCGACGGTCATGAAGGTGGGCGGCAAAATGTTTGCATTGATCCCTGTATCCGGTGGACAGGGGCAGGTAAGTATCTCTTTAAAATGCGATCCGCTTATTGCGGCGAATTTAAGAGAACAGCATGCGTGCGTCCAGCCGGGCTATCATTTGAACAAAACACACTGGAACACCGTCATCGCCGACGGCAGCCTCGAGCTATCCGATGTGCAAATGATGATCGACCATTCTTATGATCTCGTGTTTGCCAGCCTGACGAAAGCGGCTCGCGAGGCGATCTCTCTTAGAATAGGCGGGAATAGCTAAGGTATCGATCCTTACGGGCATGAGAACCGCTATTTTGCCCGGATCAGTGAATTTTAGATATTAGCGGACATCAGGGGCTTTAATTAGCAAATAAGCTTGGTTTTTTCGGACAAATTGTCGGAATAAGGTCCGGGGTGTCCGTAAAGAAGCAAAAATGGCTATTTAAAGACGAATAACGTCTCCGGTGTCCTTAAGCATAAAAACCTCCCAACCGATAAAAACGCAAAATGGCGGTGCTTGGACAAGCTACCTGGCACCGCCAACCGTCCTCTTCTTCCTGCCTATAATTGGAGGCTTGCCAAACTATATACGGTGTGATATTTTATATGTGTAACCGGTTCCACAATGAAAGGAGCAAGTGAAGATGGCGACCATCAAGGATGTAGCAAAGCAGGCTGGCGTATCGGTAGCGACGGTTTCGCGTGTGATCAACGGGATAGGCTATGTACATGAAGATACGCGCAAGAAAGTTGAAACCGCTATCACAGAGCTGCAATATACGCCGAATGAGGTCGCAAGATCTTTGTATAAACGCAAATCGAGGCTTATCGGCCTCGTGCTGCCGGATATCACCAACCCCTTCTTCCCCGAGCTAGCCCGGGGCGCGGAGGATGAGATGCAGGAGAATGATTTCCGGATCATCTTCGGCAACAGCGACGAGAAGCTGGACAAGGAGCAAGAATATATCCAGACCTTTGTGCAAAATAACGTCGTCGGCCTGATCGCCTCGACCAATTACCCGGATACCGATACCTACCGGAATCTGGGCATCCCGGTGGTGTTTCTGGACCGCACGGCGGACAACCGCCCCTCCGTGTATTCGGACGGACGGGAGGGTGGCCGAATGGCCGCCCGTGAGATTCTTGCCCGCGGAAGCCGCCGGATTACGGTGATGCGGGGGCCGGAGCATATCCGTCCGGCTCAGGACCGCTTTCAAGGCGCGATTGAGAAACTGAAAGATCAAGGAATTGCATATAACGTGATCCATACCTCGTCTTTTGCATTTACGGAGGCGGGGACCTGGGCCAAAGAGCTGTTCGAACGGTATCCGGACACCGATGGAGTCATCGCCAGCAACGATATCGTCGCGACGGCGGTGCTGCATGAAGCCCAGCGGTTGGGCAAAAAAGTGCCGGACGATGTGCAAATCATCGGCTTTGACGATATTTCGCTCTCCAGCCTGCTGACGCCGTCGCTGACGACGATCCGGCAGCCGGCGTACGATATGGGAAGAGCGGCGGCCCGTTTGCTGATACAGCTTATAGAAAATAAGAAAGTAGATCAAAAAACGATTCAAATGCCCGTGACGTTTACGGAGCGGGATACGACCAGAAAGGTGGAGCAGCAGCATGGCTAAAATCGCAGTAGTAGGAAGCTCGTCGATCGATCTTGTCGTGACGTCCTCCAAGCGTCCCGCGGCCGGTGAAACGGTACTCGGGGAAAGCTTTAAGACCGTTCCCGGCGGCAAAGGCGCCAATCAGGCGGTGGCCGCGGCCCGGCTCGGCGCCGAGGTGACGATGATCGGACGCGTGGGGGACGACTTTTTCGCCCGCGAGATTTTGGACAATTTTAAAAGTAACGGTGTTTCCATCGATTATGTGGAACCGGTTACACATATGGAGAGCGGTACGGCGCACATCATATTGGCCGAAGGCGACAACAGTATCGTGTTCGTCAAAGCGGCGAATAATGAGGTAACGCCTGAATATATCGAGCGGTCCATGAATGCTTTTGACGGAGCGGACATGGTGATGATTCAGCAGGAAATTCCGGAGGAAACGGTGACCTATGTCAGCGGAGTTTGCAAGAAGCTCGGAATTCCTTTGCTGCTGAATCCCGCCCCGGCCCGGCCGTTGCCGGACGAAGTCATCGAGAATGCGGCTTACATTACGCCGAACGAGCATGAGGCGGAGATTTTGTTCTCGGATTTAAATATTTCCGAAGCGCTGCGCAAATATCCGAACAAACTGTTTATTACGGAAGGAAGCAGGGGCGTCCGGTATTTTGACGGCGACAAGGAAGTGCTTGTTCCTTCCTACAAGGTGGAGGTCGTGGATACGACGGGTGCGGGCGATACGTTCAACGCCGCGTTCGCCGTTGCGCTGGCCGAAGGGAAGCCGATCTATGACAGTGTACGCTTTGCCAATCGGGCCGCTTCCCTGTCGGTGACGAAATTCGGGGCGCAAGGCGGTATGCCGAAGCGCCGGGAAGTAGAGGAGCGGATGTGACATGAAGAAGCAGGGGATATTGAACAGTCATATTTCCAAGGTGCTGGCCGATCTCGGCCATACCGACACGATTGTCATCGCGGACGTCGGGCTGCCGGTTCCGGAGGGAGTACCGAAGATCGATCTGGCATTAACGCTCGGTTCTCCGAGCTTCGAAGATACAGTGGAAGCCATTGCGGCGGATATGGAGATTGAGCAGGTCGTAATTGCGAAGGAAATGAAGAAAGACAATCCGCAGGCCTTTGAATATATCGGACATCAATTCGCCGAAACCGATATCAAGCAGTGTTCGCATGAAGAGTTCAAACAGCTGACCCGGAAGGCCAAAGCCGTGATCCGCACGGGTGAAGCCAAACCGTATGCCAACGTTATTTTACAGGCGGGCGTCTATTTCTGACAAAAAGGAGGAGCCGTTATGCAGATTCAAATGAAGGGAATCCACAAAGCCTTCGGGACGAACCGGGTACTCGCCGGCGTCGATTTCGATCTTCGCGAAGGCGAGGTTCACGCCCTGATGGGGGAGAACGGGGCCGGCAAATCCACATTGATGAATATTCTGACCGGGCTGCATGCTCGGGATGAAGGCACCATTCTCATCGACGGCAAGGAAACTTATTTTGCCAATCCCAAAGAAGCGGAACGGGCGGGCATCGCCTTCATTCATCAGGAGCTCAACGTATGGCCGGATATGACCGTATTGGAAAATTTGTTTATCGGGCGGGAAATGTCGTCCCGCTGGGGGCTTCTAAAAGCCAAGGAAATGAGAACGCTTGCAAAAGAGCAGTTCAAAAAGCTGTCCGTCGACATTCCGCTGAACGCGGAAGCCGGACAATGTTCGGTAGGTCAACAGCAGATGATCGAGATCGCCAAGGTGCTGCTGACGGACACCAAGGTAATCATTATGGACGAGCCAACGTCGGCGCTGACGGAGCGGGAAATCCGCAAGCTGTTCGAGGTGATCGAATCCTTGAAGCGGGAAGGCGTGTCCATCGTCTATATTTCGCACCGGATGGAAGAGATCTTCGAAATTTGCGACCGGATCACCGTCATGCGGGACGGACGCACTGTGGATACGAAGGAAATCCCGCAAACCGATTTTGACGAGGTCGTCAGAAAAATGGTCGGCCGGGAGTTGACGGAACGGTATCCGGCGAGAGATCCGCAGCCGGGGGAAGTCGTGCTTGAAGTAAAACACGCATCGCGCAAGGGATTGTTCGAGGATGTGAGCTTCCAGGTCCGCTCCGGCGAAATCGTGGGTTTCTCGGGGCTGATGGGCTCCGGACGTACGGAGATCATGCGGGCGCTCTTTGGGCTTGACCCTTTGGAGAAAGGCGAGATTAACGTGTTCGGCAAAAAGGCCGTGATCAAGAAGCCTGCCGACGCGGTGAAGCTTGGCATTGGCTTCATCACAGAGGACCGCAAGGATGAAGGCCTGGTTCTGGACTTTTCGGTCCGCGACAATATGGTCCTGCCCAGTCTCAAGAGCTTCACTTCCAAAGGATTGATTTCAAGCAAGGCGGAAAATGCCTTTGTGGATGCGCTGATCAAACGGCTGCACATCAAAACGCATTCCTCCGAAACGGCGGCGGGCAATCTGTCCGGCGGGAATCAGCAGAAGGTGGTTATCGCCAAATGGGTAGGGATCGGTCCGAAGCTCTTGATTCTGGACGAACCGACCCGGGGCGTCGATGTCGGGGCCAAGCGCGAGATTTATCAACTGATGAACGAACTGACGGGCCATGGCGTGGCCATCATCATGGTATCCTCCGAGCTACCGGAGGTACTCGGGATGAGCGACCGCATCGTCGTCGTGCACGAAGGCCGGATTACGGGGGAACTAAGCAAAGAAGAAGCGACGCAAGAAAAAATTATGAAGCTCGCGACAGGAGGTCAGTAATATGACAGCAATGAACGATACAAAGACAGCCAAAGGCTTTCAGCTTTCGCAAATCACGTCCAAATTGGGACCCTTGCTCGGCCTTATCATCCTGATCATCATCGTCTCGGTTCTGAATCCGAGTTTCCTCGAACCGCTTAATATTTTGAATCTGCTGCGGCAGGTATCGATCAACGCCCTGATTGCCTTCGGCATGACCTTTGTCATTCTGACCGGCGGGATCGACTTGTCCGTCGGCTCGATCCTGGCGCTGTCCAGCGCCTTCGTCGCCAATATGATGGTATCCGGCTTTGATCCGATTTTAGCCATCATTATCGGCTGCTTGCTCGGCGGCGTAATGGGGATGGTCAACGGCCTCATGATTACGCAGGGGAAAATGGCGCCGTTTATCGCGACGCTGGCGACGATGACGATTTTCCGGGGATTGACGCTGGTATATACGAACGGGAATCCGATTACCGGACTCGGGGATAGCATGACCTTCCAATTGTTCGGGCGCGGCTATCAATTCGGCATTCCGGTTCCGGCGATTACGATGATCGTGACCTTTGCAATACTGTGGGTGATTTTGCACAAAACCTCGTTCGGCCGTAAAACCTATGCCATCGGCGGTAACGAGAAAGCGGCGATCGTCTCCGGGATCAAAGTATCCCGCGTGAAAATCATGATTTACTCGCTGGCGGGCCTGTTGTCCGCTTTGGCGGGCGCGATCCTGACCTCGCGTCTGAACTCCGCCCAGCCAACGGCCGGTACTTCCTACGAATTGGACGCGATCGCGGCGGTCGTTCTCGGCGGGACGAGCCTTTCCGGGGGCCGCGGCCGCATCGTCGGCACGCTGATCGGCGCGCTGATTATCGGGACGCTCAATAACGGTCTGAACTTGCTCGGCGTATCTTCCTTCTACCAAATGGTAGTCAAAGGGATCGTCATTGTTATCGCCGTACTCATCGACCGGAAGAAATCCGCATAAAGGGGGACTATCATATGAAAAAATTAACGCTGTTGTTGGCGGCCTTCCTGCTTGTTCTGACCACGGGATGTTCCCTGGAGCCGCCAAGCTGGGCCAAGCCCAAAACGGGCGGCGATCTGAATGACATTACCATCGGCCTGTCGATCTCGACGCTGAACAACCCGTTCTTCGTGTCGCTGAAGGACGGCGTGGTTGCCGAAGCCAATAAGCACAATATGGAAACGATCGTCGTCGACGCGCAGAACGATTCGGCCAAGCAAAGCAATGACGTCGACGATCTGATGCAAAAAGGCGTGGACGTGCTGCTCATCAACCCGGCCGATTCGGCGGCGATCTCGACGGTCGTACAATCGGCGAACACGCTGGGCATCCCCGTGATTACACTGGACCGCTCCGCGGACCAGGGCAAGGTGGAGGCGCTGGTCGCTTCGGATAACGTCAAAGGTGGCAGAATGGCGGCGGAATATATTGAGCAGCTGCTGGGCAAAGACGCCAAAGTCATCGAGCTTGAAGGCACGGCGGGGGCCTCGGCCACCCGGGAACGGGGACAAGGCTTCCATGAAGTCGCGGACGAAAGCTTGAATGTCGTCGCGAAACAAACCGCGGACTTTGACCGGACCAAGGGTCTAAACGTCATGGAGAACCTGATGCAAGCCAATCCCGACGTACAAGCCGTATTCGCCCATAATGACGAAATGGCGCTCGGGGCGATCGAAGCGATCCAAAGCTCCGGCAAGGATGTTCCTGTCATCGGCTTCGACGGCAATGAGGACGCGCTGAAATCGATCGAGGCCGGCAAGCTGACCGCCACCGTGGCGCAGCAGCCGGAGCTAATCGGGCAATTGGCGGTGCAAGCCGCATATGATGTGCTGCAAGGCAAAGCGGTTGAGCAAAACATCGCCGCGCCGCTGAAGCTGGTCACAAAAGAATAAACGCACGAACCTCCGGCTCCCGGACAAGGCTTAATCCCAAGCCTGTCCGGGAGTTTTTGCGTTTGGCGGAGGCTTTCATTGCTTGATCCTGACGATTATAGGCGATATTTGAAATAGGCCCGCAAACTTTTTCTCTTCCCCCGTGCGTCTATTGTCTGAATTACAACGTTAGCTAACGAGAGGAAATCAGGTGGTGCAAGATGAACAAGCCTAGGCAGTACGAACTTATCGCTGATTTTGTTATGCATAACAAAGAAAACTTTTACCGGCTGGCGTACAGCTATGATTTAAATCAGGAGGATGCGCTCGATATCGTCCAGGACTCCATTCACAAGGCGATCCGGTCGGATACGCTGAAAGACGAGACCGCGATCAAAAGCTGGTTTTACAAAATCGTCGTGCATTCGGCGCTGGATTTCTTGCGGCGGAGAAAAAGGGTTGCCGTAGCCAGCGATGCGGAACTGGAGTTCATGGATTCCGGGCGTGATATGAACGAATTGAAGAGGAAATACGCATCCATCCCGATTCCCGCGGAATTGGATCAGGTCGTGAAATCGGCTCTACAGAGAGAACGCCAAAGCGATTCGGGAGGTAATTCCCGGGAAGAGGCGGGCCAAGCTTCCCGTTCACGCTCCCGAATCCGGGCCCGGCGGACCTGGGCGTCCGGAGCCGCGGCGGCGGTCATCTTCGTGACCGCCCTGAACACCAGCCCGGCCTTTGCCCGCACCTTGTCCGAAGTTCCGGTGCTGGGGAATCTGGTTCAGGTACTGACCATCCGGGAGTATAAAGACGATCACGGAAATTATGAAGCGGATATTAAAGTTCCAGCGGTCGGCGATTTGGGCGACCCGTCGCTGGAGAGCAGTCTGAATCAAAAGTATCTTGACGAAGGGAAGGCGCTTTATGACAAGTTCATGGCCGAAATGGAGGCCCAAAAAACGGTTGGCGAGGACGGTCGTTTCCGTGTGGACAGCGGCGTCGTCATCAAGACGGATACCGAGCTGCTGTTGTCCGTAGGCCGCTATGTGGAAGAAACGGCGGGCTCCTCCGCGACCAGCATCCGGTATGACACGGTGGATAAGCAAAACCATGTTTTGCTGACGCTGCCCAGCTTGTTTACGGATGACCGTTATATCGGAATCATTAGCGATAACATTAAGGCCCAGATGAAACAACGAATGACGGACGATCCGAACAACATTTACTGGGCCGAACCGTCGGAGGATATGCCGGACGCTTTTACCGAAATAGCCAAGGATCAGAACTTCTACATTAATTCATCGAACCGGCTCGTCATTTCGTTTGATGAATATGAGGTCGCCCCCGGTTATATGGGTATCGTGGAATTCGTCATTCCGACCGAGGTGCTGGAATCCGTACTGGCCGGTCATGCTTATCTCAAATAAAAGGCTATGTGAGGAAGGCGCTGTTCATTCCGAAAGGGAGGAGCCGGCGTCTTCTTCGCACCTTCGCTAGCCCATACGCAAACCGGTTGCCCGCTTTAACGGAAACTATGTAAAATAAACAGAGAGATCATGCCGCGGCTGGAACGAGGCATTCCATAACTATTCGAAGAGCGGGAGGAAGCAGTATGCGTATACTAGTACTCGGTGCCGGCGGGGTGGGCGGTTATTTTGGCGGACGATTGGCGGAGAAAGGGGCCGACGTCACCTTTCTGGTCCGCGAGGGACGTAAACAACAATTGGACAAGGATGGCCTGATCATCCGCAGCATCAATGGGGATGTGACGCTTCATCCGCGGACGGTTACGGCGTCGGACCCGGACGGGCCCTACGACTTGGTGCTGTTTTCAACCAAAGCCTATCATTTGCAAGGGGCTCTATCTGATTTGAAACCTTTTGTCGGCGACGGAACGGTTATCCTTCCGCTGTTGAACGGAGTGGCCCATTATCCTTTGCTAAGAGAGGCGTTCGGAGCCGATCGGGTGATCGGCGGATTGTGCTTCATCGAGGCGACCTTGGACCGGGAAGGGCATGTGCTGCAGACGAGCAAAGACCATTATGTACGGTTCGGCGAGTTCGGACAGAAGGAGACGGAACGGATTCGCCGGATCGAGTCCGCCTTGAGCGGGACGCAGGCCGCTTTTATCCGCAGCGGGCATATTGAGCGGGATATATGGCATAAGTATTTGTTTATCGCGACCATCGCCGGGGTTACGACGCTGATGCGCGCGCCGATCGGCCCGATTCGCGAAGCGGAAGGCGGCGAGGAGTTCATCCGGTCCCTCTTCCGGGAAATCGAGCGGATCATGCTCGCCGACGGCGCACCGCTGGACCCGGACATCGTGGACAAGCACATGCAGACGATGGGGAATATGTCGTACGGCATGAAATCCTCGATGCAGCGGGATATGGAAAAGGGCCTATCCGTTGAAGCGGACCACCTGCACGGCTACCTGCTGCGGATCGCCAAGGATCACGGTATTGAAGCGCCGCTCGTGCGTGCGATTTATCAAAATTTGCGAGTTTACGGCATAACCGGAAGGCTATCTTAATTAAAAGGCGGGATGAAGCGTGATACCTGAAGGGAATTTGCGGAGCAATGTGGAGCGGTTTTCCGGATTTGCGGATGTGTATGACCGGTACCGGCCCGAGGCGCCCAAGCTGGTAGTGGAGCTGTTGTCGAATTATTTGGAGCGGAAGCCGGACCTGGTTATGGACCTGGGTTGCGGGACGGGCTTGTCCACCCTGGTCTGGCGGGACCGGGCGGAGCGTGTGATCGGGGTCGAGCCGAACGACGATATGCGAAGCATCGCCGAGGCGAAGCTTCGGGCGCTCCCCGGCAGCGGACATACTTCATTCGTCCCCGGTTACTCCAACCAATTGAACGCGGCGGATGAATCGGTGGATATCATCACCTGCTCCCAGTCGTTTCATTGGATGGAGCCGGTCAGTACGCTGGAGGAGGCGCGGCGGGTGTTGAAGCCGGGCGGGATTTTTGCCGCCTATGACTGTGATTGGCCGCCCGTGTTGGACTGGCGCCTGGAACAGGAATATAACCTGCTGAGCGAGAAGGCGGATGCCTTGATCGCACGGGAGACGGAGCAAGAGGAACAAGCGGTCAAGCGGAATAAAAACGAGCATCTGCAAAACCTGCGAAACAGCGGAGTCTTCAGGTATACGCGCGAAATCGTGTTCCACAACAAAGAGATTTGCGATGCCGAGCGCTATGTCGGCCTGCTGTTAAGCCAGGGCGGACTTCAAACGGTATTTAAGCTGGGGCTGGGAGAATTGGAACCGGACATCGAACGGTTCCGTACGCACGCCCGGGAGTTGTTCCGGGGAGGAACAAAGGAGATTCTGTTCAGTTACAGGCTGCGACTAGGTATAAAATAGCGAAAAGTTGTCACAATAGGGCGCATAGATCATCCCCATCATGGCAAACATGGGAAAAAGGGGGTGATCCAATGGATATTACACTCGATGCTGATCAGGTGATCAACCGGATCAGACAACTGCAACAAAGCGGGGTTTCCGTCAGCAAAAAGCATGTAAAGCAAAGCGATCCTCAATTGATGCGCAGCGCGTTGTTTTATTTTCCAAGCTGGGAGCACGCTTTGAAGAACGCCGAGAATATTTAAAATTTCAACATATATGCCGCCACAAGCCGGGTCCTCCCGACGGTTGGCGGTTTTTTTCTTTGCTTGCCGGACAACCAAAGGTATAATTCAAATATGGTCAACGGTACTTATTCCATCGATAAAAGGTGATTTATGCTCCAATCGATCATTTTATTTGTTTTGGCCGGGCTCGCCGAAATCGGCGGGGGGTATATGATCTGGCTCTGGCTGCGAGAGGGCCGGCCATACTGGTTCGGCATCATCGGCGCTTTGGTTCTGGTGCTGTACGGGATTATTCCGACCTTGCAGAAATTCCCCAACTTCGGGAGAGTGTATGCCGCATACGGCGGCGTCTTTGTCCTCCTCTCGGTGCTGTGGGGCTGGGGTGTGGACAAGAAGACGCCGGATACTTACGATTGGATCGGGGCCGCCATCTGCCTGATCGGCGTTTCCGTGATGCTGTGGTGGCCGCGGCAGTCCTGAGATTCCCGGTGATGGTTCAGCGGAAATACGGCATTTCATGAAAGGGTAATAGTGAGCAATGATTATAGAACATACTGAGTTTTTTACACATAAACATCAAGAGCTAGGCATAGCCTTGAACGAGATCCAGAAGCAGGCGGTGCTCCAGACCGAAGGGCCCGTCCTGCTTCTTGCATCTCCGGGGTCGGGGAAGACGACGACGATCATTATGCGGATCGGCTATTTGATCGAAGGGCGGGGCGCGCAGCCTTCCCGGATCAAGGCGGTGACTTTCAGCCGGGCGGCCGCGAACGATATGAGAGAGCGCTACAAGCGGTTTTTCCCCGGACTCCCGGCGGCCGATTTCTCTACCATCCATAGCCTTGCCTATGAGATTGTCAGGGAGCATTTCCGCAAAGCCGGAATCCGCTATCAGATGATCGAGGGAGGCGGCGAGCCGGACCCGGAGGACACTGCCGGCGGGCCGATCCACGGACAAGGAAAGATTCCGCTTCACAAACAGGCTATTTTGCGTCAAATTTATAAATCGCTGACCGGAGAAAATATAACGGACGACCAAATGGACGAGCTGACGACGTATATCAGTTATGTCAAAAATAAAATGCTTTCCCCGGAGCAATGGGGCGCAGTCAAGCCCGGAGTCCGGGAAGCGGAGACGGTTTTGCGCGAGTATGAAGCGTTCAAACGGGCAGGGCAGGGGAGTAATCAACTGCTGCTAGATTTTGACGATATGCTGACGCTGGGCAATGAGATTTTGGAGCGGGACGGCAATCTGCTCGCAAAATATCAGCGGCGGTATGACTATGTGCTCACGGATGAAAGCCAGGATACCTCGCTGGTCCAGCATGCGATCATCGAGAAGCTGGTCCGGGGACACGGCAATCTGTGCGTCGTGGCCGACGACGACCAGTCCATCTATAGCTGGCGAGGGGCCGAACCCGGGTATTTGCTGAATTTTCGTCAGACTTATCCGGCGGCGGAGCTTCTGTTTATGGAGCAAAATTATCGCTCGACGCCCGATATTGTCAACGCGGCGAACCTGTTCATCCGGCGCAATAAGCACCGTTATGACAAGAACATGTTTACGGCCCGGACGGAGCGCGAGGAAATCGCGATTCACAGCTTGGACGATAACCGGCAGCAGACGAAATACATCGTGCAGGAGCTGGGGAAGTCGGACAGGCTCTCCGAGGTCGCGGTATTGTACCGCAATAATTCGTCCTCGGTCGCGCTGATCAACGCGCTTGACCGGGCGGGGATTCCGTTTTACATGAAGGATGCCGACAATCGCTTTTTCTCCCATTGGGTGGTGGAGGATATATTGAACTTCATGCGGATGACCTTTACCGACAGGCGTCCCGATATTTTGGAGAAAATCCATTTGAAGATGAGCGGTTATATCAGCAAACAGCAGATGGCGGAGCTTAAGGCGATCAACAATAACGAATCCGTGTTCGACAATCTGTTGAACAACGTTAAACTGCAGGATTATCAATATAAACTGATTGAGGAAGCGCGGGATACCTTCCGGGAAATGCGCGGGATGCCGCCTTTTCAGGCGATTTCCGTAATTCGCGGCAGGCTGGGCTATGAGAGGGCGCTGGACAAAACGAGCGAATGGCTCGGGCTGCGCAAGGAGTTTTTGCTCGGCATTTTAAATACGTTGGAGGAAATCGCGGACGGTCTGGCGACGATGGAGGAATTTGCGGACCGGCTGAAAACGCTGGAATCGGCGCTTAAAACTTCGAAAAAGAGAAGAGGCGAGCATGCCGTCACTTTATCGACATTCCATAGCGCGAAAGGGCTGGAATTTGAGAAGGTGTATATGATCGACCTGATCGACGGAATCATTCCTTCCTCCGAAGACATCAAGAAGCACGCCGCAGGGGAAGAGGCGCCGATGGAGGAGGCCGTCCGTCTGTTTTACGTCGGCATGACCCGGGCGAAGCGGCATCTTGAGCTTGTGGCTTACCGGGAGCGAAACGGGGAAAAGACCGCCGAATCGCGCTTTGTTTCCCACATTCGCTCGATCGTTGCACCGGAAGAGGAAGCACTGCCCGTGGCGGCCGGGGCAAGCTTCTCCCCGGGGGATGCGGTCCGCCACCGGGTGTTTGGACGCGGGGAGGTCCGCGGTCTGCACGGGGATCTGATCGAGATTTCTTTTTCCGCCGGAATCAAGACGCTATCGCTGCATACCTGTCTGGAGATGGGGTTGCTGACTGGGGATTGACACCCGGAACGGGCCGATTTATACTCCAAGTAAGCACAACACTCAAAAACATAAGGGCAATGCCTGACTTGTTCATTCAAGGAATGACGAGCACAACCCCGTTAAGTTAATGGGAGTTGTGCTCTTTTTTTATCCGAAATTTAAGGAGGAGACGGCACATGATGAAAGAGGCGATTTACCATCGTCCGAAGAACAGTTATGCCTATGCGTATGATGCTCATACGCTGCATATCCGGCTGAGAGCGAAAAAGAACGATTTGACGGGGGTGGAACTGATTCACGGGGACCCTTATGCTTGGGCGGAAGGGCATATGCTGTCCGATAAAACGCCGATGCAAAAGCAGGCGTCCGACGAATTGTTCGACTACTGGTTTATTGCGATCTCGCCGGAAAATAACCGCTTCGTGTATCAATTCGAGGTCACCGACGGGGCCGAAACGTGGATTTTGGGGGAAATGGGCTTCACGAAGGATGTGGAGGAGAACCGGTTTTTCCGGTTTCCGTATTTGAACGCCATCGATGTGTTTGACGCGCCGGCCTGGGTGAAGGATACGGTGTGGTATCAAATTTTCCCGGAGCGGTTCGCCAACGGTAATCCGGGGCGGAAGACGAACACGAACGGCGAATGGGGCGACACGCCGGGGCCGGACAGTTTTTTTGGCGGCGATTTTGAGGGGATTATGCAGCATCTGGATTATTTGGCCGAGCTCGGGATCACCGGCATTTATATGACGCCGATCTTCACATCGCCGACCAACCATAAATACGATACGACGGATTATATGGAGATCGACCCCCAATTTGGGGACAAGGAGACGTTCCGGCAGCTGGTTAAAGCGTGCCATGAACGGGGAATCCGCGTAATGCTGGACGCCGTGTTCAACCATGCCGGCTACATGTTCGCTCCGTTCCAGGACGTGCTTAAGCATGGCTCCAAGTCCCGGTATGCGGACTGGTTCCATATGTTGAGCTTCGGCGAGGAAGAAGGAGAATTTCCAAGCTATGAGTCGTTTGCTTTTACCGACAACATGCCCAAATGGAAGACGAGCAACCCGGAAGTCAAGGAATACTTGCTCGGTGTTGCGAAATACTGGATCGAAGAATTCGACATCGACGGCTGGCGTTTGGACGTGGCCAACGAGGTCGACCATAAATTCTGGCGGGAATTCAGGAATACCGTGCGGGCCGTCAAGGACGATGTTTACATCGTGGCCGAGATTTGGAACGATGCGATGCCATGGCTGCAGGGCGACCAGTTCGACGCGGTGATGAATTACCCGTTCACCGAAGCGACCATCGATTTTATCGCGAAGGGGAAAATCGGTCCTGTCCGCTATGGCAACTTGCTTACGAGCCATTTGCAGCTGTACCCGGAGAACGTCAGCGAAGTGCTGTTCAATCTGCTTGGCAGTCATGATACGGCGCGGATTTTGACGCAGTGCGGGAACGACCGCGCGAAGCTGCGGCTGGCGTTTCTGCTGCTGTTCACTTATCCTGGCAGCCCATGCATTTATTACGGGGATGAAGTCGGTTTGACGGGCGACGGCGATGACTTCGCCTATTACCGTCCGTGCATGGAATGGGATCCCGCGAAGCAGGACCGGGAGCTGCTCGGATTTGTTCAGCGGCTGATCGCGATCCGCAAGTCGCATTCGGCGCTGACCGGGAACTCGCGGCTGCGGGTGCTGAAGGCCGACGATGCTTCCGGCGTATTCGCCTTTTCGAGAAGCGGCGATGGCGGAAGAGGGGCGCACGAAATCGTGGTTGTACTAAATAACGGAGATCAATCCGCCGATTTCGCTTTGCCTTCCGCATGGCAAGGAAGAAAGGCAATCGACCTGTGGACAGAACGGGAACTGCTGTCGGAGTTGGGGATAAAGTCCATTACTTTGGAGCCTAAACAGTTCAGAATTATAGGAATTCTCAAATAAACATCATTATTATATCCACATTATTCACAGGGTGGGTTGTGTGTAACTTAAGAATAACTGGATAACTTAGAATAACTTCTGGATAACTTTGTGGATAATGTGGGGGAACAGGCCGGGAATCAGGTTGCTAGCCTCCAAATTGGATTTATCCAATAGAATTGTGGATTTCCGGCCTCGATGTGAACGTCAATTGGAGAAATCCAATATGAAGCAACGGATTCACTCTTTCGACTCGGGGCAGGCCGTTATTCATTGGAATTTTCCAATTAAGCGGGGAGAACGTGTAAAAAAGGCGGGATTTCATTGGATATTTCCACTGAAGTCCCGCCTTTACTCGCTTCTTTCTATATGATTATCCCGGCAACCCGGCTGCGGCATCCACAATTTCGCCCATCGTGAAGGAGACGCAAGGGAGGCGGTCCGAGCGGACAGGCTCATCCCGGTCGAATACATTGAGCAGCTCGTACCGGCCGTTGGCTAAGACGTACTGATCCAAGGTTTCGTGAGGCGGATCGACTATCCAGTATTCGGGAATCCCGTAATCGGCGTAAACTTTACGCTTGATCAGCTTATCCCGTTTGGCGGAATGAGGCGACAATATTTCAGCGACTAGATCGGGGATGCCCTCAATCCCCCGCTGAGTAATAATGTCGATCTTATTGCGGTGGATCATGACAAGATCCGGCTGGCGCACTTCCTTGTTCGATAAGATCAGGTCAATGGGCGATGCCAGAATAATATACTCGGACTGGCAGCTATTCATCAGCAAATTCTGAATAGTAGAGCTGACTACCTGATGCTTCGGAGTCGGAGCTGGAGTCATAAGCTCCAGCACGCCGTCGGCCAACTCATACCGGTTGCCGTCGTCGAGCCGGGCATAATCTTCGTAGGTGGCAGGCTGCTCCTTGATGATCGGTTTGTCATCGCGGGACTTCATCGCAAAAGCCTCCTTCGATAAAGATGATATGTCAAATTATAACCAACATTTGTTCGCAAAGAAAGCCTCCGTTCCCGCTGTTATGCGGGGTTTCGGAGGCCGATTTTACTGCTCGATGAAGCGACCGCCGCGCTCGACAACGAGTCAGAGCGATTGATTCAGGAAGCGATGGAGCGTCTCAGGGGAGAACGGACAATCATCGCAATTGCTCACCGTCTGTCGACGATCCGTCATGCGGTTTGCATTATCGTCATCGACGACGGGCAAATCGCCGCCCAGGGAACGCATGAAGAACTGCTGGCTTCGGGCGGGCTTTACCAACAATTGTATAACGGTCTTGCGGTGTAAAACTTTAAAACGATATTCTTCTGAATCCTCTTAAAAATGCTGTATAATGCTGCATATATGATTTAACGGAAGGAAGATTCGTCATGGCCGAGCTGATTTTTGATCCGGCAGGATATGCGGTAATTAGCGGCAATGAGAAAGTGGAGCTATTGGCCAAGGAATTCGCCCTGCTGCAATTTTTATATGAGCATCGGGGCCAGGCGTTTACGCGCGAGCAATTGCTGGACCGCGTATGGGTGCTGGAGTACCCAGTAGAGCGGACCGTGGACGATCATATATACCGCTTGCGGAAAAAACTCCAGCCCCTACGCCATGTGCAAATCAATACAGTCCGGGGGTACGGATACAGCCTGACCTTGAAAGAGAAGAGAGACTTGGATAATCCGTCGGTCCGTGACAGTGAAATCCAGTCGGCAATACGGGGGCTGTTTGAAAAGTACCATTTGCTTGGTCAGGGCAGATCGATCGTGGCTCTGGCTGGGCAACACGAAATTTTGGGATTCGAGGTCGATGATTTTTACCGGACGTACACCCGGTTTATTCAGGCGGATATAAAGTGGTTTCTGGAGACGGAAGAGACTCCTCGGCGGGAGCGATTGTACTGGCTCCTCATTCTTTACTTTGGATTTGCTTCCGAACCGGAGCGGCTGGTCGAATATTGCGAGGCAGCGCTGATGAGGCAGGGTTTGATGACTCCGGTACAGCATAGAGAGATGGAAATTTTGAACATTATGGAGGCATACGCCTATGCTGGGCGGTCGCAGAAGGCCATCGAGCGGTTTGACTATACCCGCCGCGTGGTCGAGAACGAAGGACTGACCGGTTTTGTTATGCCGGTTGCGTTAATGGAGATGTACGTTCATTTGATTGCGGGAAACTGGAAGGAGGCTGACCAGACCTCGGCGAGATTGGAACGTCTTCTTCATAAAGAACCCTATATGAGAGAAATAGGAAGGCACAACATTTTTAAAGGACTGCGGCTTCTCGCCGAAGGCCGGGAACGGGAAGCGGAGGAGAGCCTGGACGAAGGGCTCGAGGTGCTCGGCATGTCCTTGCATATGCCGCTCTATTTGGCGGCGATCAAACAGATCTGCTTGTTTATGGATCAGTTCTGCCCCGGAGGCCCCTTGCAACGCAAATATGATTCCCTGTCCGAAACAGTCGACAAAGAATATCGGCTATCGCGGTATCGGCCGGAAGTCGAACGGTTTATCGAAGAACTCCTGGCGGCACATTATTCATAATCCCGTCTGATATTCCTCTGATAAAGATCGGTTATGCTGCAAAAAAACGATTCTTTTACGGAGGGAACCCAAATGTCATCCTCATCTTCACCCTCAACCTCAGCCTCGACGGCACCCCGCTCCACGCTGTGGTCGATCCGCGGCTTTCGCAGCATGTTCTCGGCTTATGCGCTGGCTTCGTTCGGCGATTGGTTCGACGCCATTGCGATTCAGGTACTGGTCGTCTACCGCTGGGGTCTCGATCCCTTTATGATCGCAATGATTCCCGTAGTCATGGCGCTGCCGTCTGTACTGTTCAGCTCCTTTGCGGGCACGCTTGCGGACCGTGTGCAGCAGGCCAAATTGATGACGATCTGCGATCTCCTCACCTTGATATTGTCGGGCGCGATTCTGTTTGCCCCTAATATGGCTTGGCTGCTGCCGTTGCTCGCGCTGCGGGCTTTGGCGAGCGTGTTCCACGTACCCGCCCAACAGGCGTTGACCCGGCGGGTCGTACCGGCCGATTTGCTGCTGCAAGCAACTTCATACAACGGTCTGGTGAATCAGGGCTCCAAAATAGCCGGACCGCTGCTGGGCGCAGTCACGCTGGCCGCCCTGTCTCCGCAAGCCTGCATCATGATCAACATGGGTGCAAGGCTGTTGTCCGCCCTGCTGTTACTCCCGTTATGGCGTCTCCCCAAAAAGGTAGTTTCACATAACGAGGCTGTTCATCCTCAGAGTGAAAACATCGGAAAACAAGGCTTCTGGAACGAATGGAAGGAAGGCTGGTCCTATCTCTGGCGGCACAAACGGGTGTTCAATACGATCATTTTCGCGTTTGTCGGTTTGACGGTCATTTTGATGATCGATTACCAGTTTACTACCCTGCTTAAATCCATATCTCCCGGCGATGAGGCCCTGACGGGCCAAGTTGTCGCCGCGATCGGCGCGGGTGCCGTGATTATGCTTGCGCTTCTGAACCGGCTGGGCCGAATCAGCTATCGCTGGGGGCTTGGCGGTGGCGGCGGATTGATCGGCCTCGGCATCGCGCTGCTTGGACTATGTCCTCCGGGCAGTCATACCGTGCTTTTGCTGGGGTTCGGCTTTCTCATCGGCCTCGGCAACGGAGCGTCGATTCTTAGCCAGAATTATATTTTGCAAAAAGAAACCTCACCCGAGGTCGTCGGGCGGGTATTCGGCATCCAAAATACGATGTCCAGCCTGGTCATGCTGGCGGCGCCGCTGGCCGGCGGGCTGCTGATCCGGGCCGTATCCGCCGGTACGGCATTCCTGATCATCGGCATCGCCATGACGGTCATCGGTATACTGGGCATTCTGTTCGGGAGAAAGCTCTGGGCAGCCCCCAGCACGAACGCAAACTCCGGAGAAACAGCTTCATCGGCTGACCCCGGAATCGCGGTCCGGGATTCGATATATTAGGGCGTGTTTTATATCGTCATACAAATTAGGAATTTATGAAGACCACAGAGAATAATTAGAAAATAATAATGAATCTCGCAATTCTAAAGGAGCAGCTAAAGTGCGGATTATTTATATTCTAATGTTCCTGTCGATGTGGTCGCTGGGCTTGTTTATTTTATTTCACAGAACAAGGTCCAACATTTGGATCGGTTTAGCAATCCTGCTTGGCGGATCGGCCAGTTACGCGTTCAGTATGCATCTGTCGATTATGCCGTTGTTTGCGGACGCCGGGTGGATGCCTGTTTTTCTAAGCCGCTTGCTCTATCTGTCAACCGTGGTTGCCATGAATATTTACTTTTTCATTTTGCCTTACGTTTTCAGCATGAGCGGACTATGGCTGAACGAGAAGTTGTCTTCGCTTCAAAAGTGGATCTGGTCCGCTCTGCTCTTCCCGGGAACGGTGCTGCTGATTGCCGATCATTTGCAGAGCGGGCGATGGAATTACTTAGAGATGAGCAGGTTCCGCTGGTGGGACGGACTTTATATTGCGGTCGGCTGTATATTTTACGGACTGGCGTATTTCCGGGAAAAAAACGGGCCCAAGAGGCAAAGCCAACGAAGGACGCTGTTGTTTCCGCTTGTCATGGTGTGGGCTTTTATGTCCGATTATGTCGGCTTCGATGTGCTGGAACTGGGATGGTGGTCGTTCAATTTGCACAGCAACGAGATGTGGCGCGCCAACTTTATCGTCATACTCGCCACGGTGGCCGCCGTGCTGTTCTTCACGCTCCGTCACGGATTTCTTGGCATCAAGCTGCGCATCGAGCGGGAACGGATCGATTATTCCATCCGTACGCTGACGATGGGCGTGTCGATCTTGAACCATTCCATCAAGAATGAAATTCAGAAAATCGACTATCTGGCCGAGAAAGCTCGTACTCTGATTTCCGCAGGCCAGGCGGACAGGGCGGTTCAAACGATTGGGCAGGTGCACGGGTTGACGGCTCATCTGCTTCAAATGGTCAACCGGATCAAGGAAAAGGCGGAGGATGTCACGCTGGATCAAAGCGATCATGATGTACGCGAGCTGCTGGAGGAGGTCATCGCCTCGTCGCGGACGCTTACGGAGGGCGGAAGTGTGGAGATAGCGGCAACTTACGGGGCGGAAGGGCGGCTTACCTGCGATGGGGTACATCTCAGAGAGACGCTGTCGAATCTGATACGCAACGCTATCGACGCCATGCCTGGCGACGGGGTCGGGGCAGTGAGACTGCATACCTCTCTGGTACGTCGGGAATTCCGAATTGCCATCGCCGACAACGGAATAGGCATCCCGCAGGAGTATTTGATCAAAATTTTCGAACCGTTCTTTACGACCAAGAAAAATGCGCTAAACTACGGGCTCGGGCTTTCCTACTGCAGCAGCGTCATGTCCAAACACGGGGGCCGACTCTCCATCGCCCGGAGCGAACCGGGCAAAGGGACCACTATTATGCTGCACTTCCCCAGATACAAATTCAAACCCGTCAGTTCGTCCCAGAGTATTAAGCTCCGTACGGACCCGCGTCCGCTGGACCCGTTCAATCCATATTGAAATGCGTCAGCTTATTTTTGATGCTGCGGAGCTGGGTCTTGATCGTATTCGTCGACTTATGCAGCCGTTCGGAAATTTCCCGCTTGCTGAGCCCGTTGCGGCGAAGCTCGAACACTTCGCGCTCGGTCGGCGACAGCTCCATAAGCTGCACCTCGCTTCTCATCGTGCGGGCGGCATCGGGGTGAATCGATGCCCGCCCGCTGTTCGCTTCGCGGACCGCCTGCAAAATATCCTGGTAGCTGGATTTATTTATATAATTCATGGCACCGAGCCGGAACGATTTCATAATGACTTCGCTGTCCGTGATCGAGGTCAGCATAATGATTTTAACGGAACGGCTCCGCTCCTGACGCAAGATTTGTTCCGCCGCATCCAATCCGTCCAGGTTGTTGCCGGTTAAGTTAATGTCCATCAGAATCACGTTCAGTTCCAGGCGCGAGGCCAAATCCACGGCTTCTTCTTTGGTAGCAGCGACTCCGGCTACGACGATATCGGGCTCGTCTGCCAAATCCGCGCTAATATGATCCCTCCAAAAGGGATCGTCCTCCACCAGCATCACCCGAATCCGCTCCATGTTTATGACCCTCCATCTCTTTAGCAGGTGCTTACAGTTACTCCCAGTATATCAATTTGTTCGGCGAAGGAATAGGATGAACCTCTTTCACCCCCAGGTGAATAAAGTTCATCCTGTTCGCCGTTTTACGGTATGCCTATAATCCGAATTGCGGCCGAACTAAGAGAGCCGGCCGGAGTTTATGGAAACGAAAGCGAGGGATGAAAGACACATGTCGTTGGCCGAAGAAGTCGGAGGGCTTGCGGCGATAATTGCCGCCAAATTTCCGGGGGCGGCGGTTCACCGGTTCCAGGAGCCGCCCGTTCCGGCGGCGGGGGAATTTGCCGTGACGCTGAAACAGGAAGCCCGGCGGAAAGAGGCGCGAAGCCACACGCTGGTGGAGCGACAGTACGGAGTATTGTGCTATGCGGGAGGCGCGGAAGAAGCCATTCTCGCGATGGAGACGCTGAGCCGAGGCGTCATGAACGAAGCAATGGATGGGGGGCCGGCTTCCCCGGCAGCGGTTCGGGCCGAGTCGTTCACCATCGATTCCCTGGAACGGCTGGACAGCGGGCTGTATAGATGCGGCGGAACCCTACTGATCCATTCGCGGGAAACTGTTGCTTTGGCGGAGTACGAAAAAATTGGAAAAGTGGAAATGCGCACGACAATTCTTGTGAAGGGTGGCATGCAATAATGGGCGGAACATGGGATCAGATTAGTTTGCCGGTCCGGCCGGGTCTGTATATCAATTTTGTGGAGGCGGCTGCGGCGCAAATCAAGGGCGGCGCGCGCGGTACGGTTGGCCTGCCGCTATTTCAATACGCGGGAGCGGAAGCGGGCAAGTTTTACACGATCGAAAAAGAAGTGGAAGCGGTGGAATTGTTCGGTGCGGACGCGGTCGATCCGGTTCGTCTGGTGCTGCAGGGCGGCGCCAAGGAAGTGCTCGTATATACGGTACCTGCAGGAACCGGGGCCGTCACATCGGCTACGTATACGACGATTCGGGATGTGTTCGGCTCCCGGCAGTTCAATGTTTTCGTATATCCGGATGAAGTGCCGGCGGACGAACAAAAGGCGACCCAGCTTTGGTGCAAAGACAACCGCGAAAATGAAGGGAAGCATTTTATCGCCGTGTTCGGAGGTTCGGCGGCCGACGATTTGGACCCGGCGATCGGCAACCAGCGCAGCGTGGACCTGGCGGACGACTACGCCGTCAACCTGATTTCCGGCGTCGATCTGGGCGGCAGTGTATACAGTTCGGCCCGCTACGCTCCATATATCGCCGGTTTGATCGCGGGAACGGGGATCAACAAATCGATTACGTATACTCCGGTGCGGGGGAACGATGTTGCTAAGCGGTTGAAGAACAGCGAGATTAATATTGCGCTGCAAAAGGGCTCCCTAGTGCTTGTGCATGACGGGGAGAAAGTCAAGGTGGAACAGGGGCTTGTGACAAGCAAGAAGAAAATCCGCGCCATGCGGGCGCGCCAGGCAATCTCGACCGATATTCCCAAGGCGGCCGCCGAGTCCTACATAGGGAAGCTCGACAATAACGCCGACGGGCAAGCCGCGCTAATTTCCGCCGTGAAAGCCTATCTGGAGCGTCTTGAGCTGAACAATGTGCTGACGGACATCGTCGTTACGCTCGACCCGGATCATAAGTCCGAAGGAGATACGGTGTTCCTGCTGATCGGCTTCACGGAAATCGACAGCATGGAGCGGATTTTACTGACGATCAAGGTATAGATTTGACGGGTCGATCATTTTTAATTAGGAGGGGTTCTTGTGCTGGATTCAACCCGCGTTATCAATGGGACTTACGGATATGTGTATTACGACGGAAGATGGCTGACCAACATTAAATCGGCGGAAGCGAGCGTGGAGGTCACCAAGGAGGAGATCAAGCGGTCCGGCACGCGCTGGACGGCGCATAAGGTAACCGGGCTTAGCGGAACGGGGACGATCACCGGCTATAAAGTGACCTCCGAATTCGTCGAGCTGATCGGCCAAATCGCCGACGATACTCAAGGTACCTTTGCGACCGAGCTGATTCTGAAGCTGGAAGATCCGGAATCGTACGGGGCTTATCGGGTGCGGCTTAAAGGCGTGACGTTCGATAAAATTCCGCTGATGAATTTTGAAGTCGGCTCCATCGTGGAAGAGGAGCTCCCGTTTAACTTTACCGGGTATGAGCTGATGGATAAACTCGTCGCCGAATAAATCCCGGCTATCTGAAGCAGACATGAACTCGGCCTCCGGCTTAGAGTCCGGGTTCTTGTTTCTTCTCAATCACCGGAAAACTCGAAACAATCCAAGTACGAAGGGATGATTCATAAATGGCAATTGCGGAGAACAGACAAAGCAGCGTGCTTCGGGCACTGCTCAGCGCCGACAATAAACCGACGAAGGATATTCCGATGAAGCGGCTGGGCGTCGATTTTCAAATTCAGGCTCTGGACGGGAAGACGATCAATAAAATTCAGGAGCAATGCACGCATTTTACGGGCAAGGGCCCGAAACGGGAAAAGGTGCTCGACGAAGAACAATTCGGCGCATTGGTCATTCAGAAAGCCTGCCTGATTCCCGATTGGTCGGCGAGAGAGCTGATCGACAAATACGGGACTCCGACGGAGGCGATTCTCGGTCTGCTGCTGGCCGGCGAGATCGCCAAGCTGTCCGCGGAAATTTTGGATATCAGCGGTTTTGACAGCGACGAAGACGAAATAAAAAACTGATCCAAGCGGGCGGAGAGGCTTTTCTGCTGCATCTTATTTTTCAGCGGCATCATATTTCTCCGGATGAGATGTACAACAAGGACGAGAACGTGAAACGGTTCATGTACGCCTCCATGATGCTGCAATTGGAAGAAGAGGAGAAGGTGCGCAAAGAGCAGGAGAGATCGGCCCGCAGGATGAAGCGGTAAAGGCGGTTCAGCCTTACAGGGAGGTGGGCTAGCTGAGCAATTATTACAATCAGAAGAATAAAATCGATCTTGTGACAAAAGAAAGCATGAAAAATCTGAAGCGGTATAACCAGGCGATGACGGAGCTGCGGAAACAGACGGTCACGGTTTATGACTTGAGCGGGATCGCCATGATGAGCAAAAAGATGTGGGAAGCCGGCAGCGCCAGCGGCATGATGAACCGGAAGCTGGCCGATATGAGAGAGAAGGCCGCCGCCGCTGCGGCCACGGTAGGCACCGGCTTCAAAAAGGCTTTGAAGTGGGCCGGCCAGAATGTCGGGGACGGTGCAAAGGCGGCCGGCGCCAAGATCGCGAACTGGAGAGACGGACCGAAGCGGGTCGCGTTCGCCAATGCCGCATACGGCATGACCGGGAAGTCCCAAAATAAGCCGCCGAGGGGCATTAAAAAGCTGCGGGAAAGGGCCGGCGTCAAACCGGTTCAGCAATTGTCGGAAAACCGCAAGAAGCAGTTGTCTTCGGCAGTAAGCTCAGCGGGCAGTGTCCTCGGTTCGCTCAAGGATACGTCGCTGGAGGCGGCCAAGGAATTCAGCACGGCTATCGGTACGCTTCGCGCCTCTTCCATGGCGGCGCCGGGACAGATGGAGGGTATGATTCAATCGCTGCGCGAGCTCGGCGGTCAGGTGCCTCAGAAGCTGGATGAAGTCGCCAAAGTGATGGGCACGCTGAACGGGAAGGCGAAGCTCACGGGGGACGGCCTCAAAAATATGTCCAAAACGGTGCTCGACGCTTCGCGCCTGAGCGGAGCAAACAGCGCTGAAGCCGCCGAATCCGCCGCCAAGGTCATGCTCGCCTGGAAAAAGGAGGCCGGCGACGGAATCCTTATGATGGACCAGTTCTTTGCCGCCAGCAGGCAAAGCGGAGCGGGAATGGGTGATCTGCTGAAAAATATGGGACAGTTCGGCGTGCCGATGCAGCAGATGGGGCTCAATTTTGAGCAATCGATGGCCCTGATGGCCAAGTGGCAGAATGAAGGGCTGACACCGCTGCAGGATGCGATGCAAAAGGACTTGAGAGGGGAAGGCATCGGTTTTGCGGCGATCGCGAAACAAATCAAAGAGGCCGCCACCGAAACCGAAGCGGCTAAAAAGGCTGCCGCATTTTTTGGCGAACGGGTGAGCGGTGATATGGTAAAAGCCTTATGGCAAGGTAAGGTCGAATTAACCGGAGTGGTCGATGCGATGGGAAAAGCCCGAGGTGCGATTCAAACTCAAGCAGGCCAGGTGCAGACCTTCGGCGACAAGTGGGATATGCTGCAAAACCGGATTGCGATCGCTTTGGCACCGGTTGGAGAGCTGCTGCTTCCGGTAGGTCTGGCGATCGCTTCCGCCATTGAAATTTTAACCAGAAACGCGGATATCGCCCTGGCTGCCCTCGGCGCGGTAACCATCTTTCTGCTTGGCGTATACGGACCGGCCATGCTTGCTTCCGCCGCTGCCACGCTGGCCGCGTTCTGGCCGATCATCCTGATCGCCGTCCTGATCGGGGCCGCGGTGGCGGGGATCGCCTATTTGTTCAAGTACCATATGGATGAGATTATGGGCTACGTCAATGCGGTGACGGAGGAACTCTCCTCCCTGTTCAGCTTTTTCGACGACGACAAGACCGCCACGGTTCAAGTGCAGGGCAAAGCCGTGAATCAGGCGACAAATAACGGCGGCCCGCCGACAAGTAAATATCACGGCATGGACTATGTCCCTTATGACGGTATGGTAGCCCGTCTTCATAAAGGCGAGCGTATCATGACCGCCAGCGAGAACCGGGAATTCTCCCAAGGTGGCGGTGGCGGTGCGGGAGGTCCGATCTCGATTACGGGCAATACGTTCCACGTCCGCCAGGAATCCGATATCGATGCGATCGCCCGCGCGTTGGCCCGCGAGATTAAAGCGGCGGGAGGACTGATGGCATAATGGCATCCCTGCAATTTTGGCTCAAAACGATGGATGAGAAGGAATGGCTGCGGCTGCCTGTCAATCCGGAGCAAATTTCGGTCAAAAGCTCCCACGGCTACGATGACGTTCAGGTTACCGAGCTCGGCGAGTACACGGTGATCGGGGAGGCGGTGCTGAAAGAGTATTCGCTTTCTTCCTTTTTCCCGCGCGATTATCATCCCGGCTACTGCGAATACGAGGATTTTCCGGAGCCGTGGGAGATGGTAGACAAGATTGAACAGTGGAAGGAAGCGAAAAAACCCGTCCGCCTGACCATTACCGGCACCCCCATTGAAACCCCGGTCACCATCCGGTCCTTTCAATACAGCGAGCGTGCGGGAAGTCCGGGCGACGTTTATTTCGATCTGGAACTGAAGGAGTACAAGGAAGTCATATTCCGCCAGGTAGAAACCTCCGGATCGGGCAAGATGATGGTCATTACGGGGGAACATCGACCCGACGCCAAGGTCCCGCCCGCTTTCTATATCGTCGTTCGCGGAGACACATTGTGGAAAATCGCCCAGCGTACACTCGGGAACGGTGACAGGTGGAAGGAGATTTATGCGGCCAACGAAAAGACCATCGGAAAAAATCCGAACCGGATCGTCCCGGGTCAAAAGCTGGTGATTCCGTCATGAGCTGGAGCGTCGCGTACAAGGATCCGAAACAGAACGTGCAGCTGGATCCGATCGTCAAATCGGTGAACTGGTCCGGGGATATCAAGCAGGCGGCCCGCAAGCTTGTCGTGGAAATATCCAACACGCGAGACCTTCGTAAATTATTCATGACATTCGAAAAAGGTGCGGAGCTGAGGCTGATTCTGAACGGGAAACAGGAACTGTTTCGCGGCGTATTGTTCGCGGACCAGATCAACGCCAAGGGCCAAATGACTTTGACGGCTTACGACGAAAATATTTATTTGACCAAGAGCACGGATACGAAAATTTTCCGCGGCCAATCCGCTTCCGCCATTGTTAGTAAGCTGTGCAGCGAGTTTTCTATTCCTACAGGCGAAATTCAGGATACCGGTTACGTCATTCCGAAGCTCGTTTTTCGCGAGAAAACGCTTTTTGAAATGATGGTGACGGCGCTTACCGAAACCCAAAAGCAGAACGGACAGCATTTCTGGATCACTTCAAGGGAAGGGAAGCTGGAGCTTCGGGCCCGGAAGGAGCAGAAAGGAAAATGGGTACTGGAGAACGGAGTCAATGTGCTTGACGCCAGTTACTCCCAGTCGATCGAAGAGACCCGGACGCAGACCAAGGTCATTGGCGGAGATGGCGAAAAGAAGGAAATATCCGCTACCGCCAAAGACGGTGAACTGATCAAACGATTTGGGATCATGCAGCATCTGGAGAAGCCGGATAAAGATATGACACGCTCCCAAATGGAGCAAAGGGCGAAGCAATTGTTAAAAGACTTGGCCACCATCGAGGATGAGGCGCGGATCGAATGTCTTGGCATTTCCGATGTGGTTTCCGGCTCTTGCGTGTACGTCAGGGAAGCGGTAACGGGTATTCTCGGCGGGTATTACATTTCGTCCGACGAGCATCGTTTCGAGAACGGAAGCCACACGATGTCGTTGACATTATCGGCGACGGACGACATTCCGAAGATGGAATATAAGGAAGCGAAGGGGGCCAAGTAATGGAGCGCATTGAAGGCTCCGGTGCCAGTCAGCTCGTGCAGCTGATCCGGGCCATCGGATACAATTCGGACATTACTTTCGAGCTGGCCACGGTAACTGCCGCGCCGCCCGGACTGAGGATCAAGGTGGATCACATGAATGTGGAGCTGGAGGCTGATGACCTGATCGTGGCCCAGTCGTTGGCGAAGCATACGCGGACGGTGAATTTGACTAGCAGCAAGGCGGAGATTTCTTCAAAATCCATTAGTCAAACATCCGAATTGACCATATCGTCCGGAGAGGGAAGCATAACCAAATTTTTTTCCTTCGGCATGTCTTCCTCAACCTTTACGGCTAAAGAGACCGAACTTGAATTCACCGACGAACTCAAGGAAGGCGACCGCGTCATCGTTGCCGGCATCAACCAGGGGCAAACTTACATTATTTTCGATCGGGCGGTGATGTATTGATGACGTTATCTCCACTGCAAAACAGGGAAGAGCGGTTCGTAGAAGTGAAGCCGGTCCCGCTCCCCTCGCGGACCTATTTCCTCGATTTTGAAACGGGTCAAGTCGAAGAGAAGAGGATCGACGGCAAAGCCGCGATCGTTCAATCCATTCGCAAGGCGGTTTTAACCGCGCGGTACCGGTATCTCATATATAACAGTCAATACGGCTGTGAAATCGAAAGCTTGCTCGGCCAGGACATATCGCCTCAATTGCTCCACAGCGAGATTAAGCGAGTCATCAAGGAAGCGCTTATGGAGGATGACCGGATTCAAGCCGTGGAACAGTTCCAGATCGTCAGGGAGAACGACAGGCTGTTCGTTACGTTTACGGTTTTAACGGCCGAGGGAGTTATAGAACAGGAGGTGAGTATTTAACGTGTACGAAAATCAGACCAAAGAAGCCATCCTGGAGCGGATGCGGCAGGCCTCGCCGGAGGGGATTGATACGCGGCAGGGCTCCGTCACCTACGATTTGCTCTCGCCCGCCGCGATTGAGTTGGCGCATGCTTATATCGCCCTGGATCAAGTTCTGAAGTTTGGCTTTGCCGGCCCCGAGCAACCGTCGGAATTCCTGGATTTGCGGGCGGCCGAGTTCGGCGTTACCCGGCGGCCCAGCGTGAAAGCGTCCGGGGAGGTGGTGTTTACCGGGGACGACGGCACGGTAATTCCCGTGGGAACCTCCGTCTGCACGGACGAGGAAGAACCTATCGTTTTTGTGACGACCGAAGCCGGAATCATCAATCAGAGGACGGCAAAGCTCAAGGCTGAAGCGGTTACGGGCGGAATCCGGGGGAATGTGGATGCCGGACGGATCAAGCTCATGATGGGCAATTTATCGGGAGTCATTTCGGTGACCAACCCGCAGGAATTTGCGAACGGAGCGGAAACCGAGTCCGACGAATCGCTCCTGGGCAGGTATTTCGACCGTGTTCGAAGGCCCGCGACAAGCGGAAACGCCTGGCACTACCGCCAGTGGGCATTGGAAGTGCCAGGCGTGGGCGACGTAAAAGTATTCCCCACCTGGAAGGGGGGAGGGACCGTGAAGCTGTCGATCTTGTCGGAGGATAAACAAGAGCCCGATGACGAGATTATTGAAGAGGTTGCCAAGGCTGTGGGGGAGCGCCGCCCGCTCGGCGCGGAGGTCACCGTGAGTAAGGCCAAGGGAGTAGAAATCAACGTATCCGCCAGCCTTACCCTGGTACCGGGAGCCGATCTGGAAGAGATAAAAACATTGTTTCGAACCAATTTGAAAGAATTTCTCGCAGGCATCGCTTTTAAAACGAAGATTGTCTCCTTTATCCGAATCTTTGGTCTACTGCTGGATATCGAGCAGGTAGCCGATTTTAGCGATCTTCAGATTAACGGGGTCGGCGGCAATCTGGAAATGGAAGATGAGGAAGTAGCGATAGCGGGGACGGTGGATTTCGTTGTCAAGCAAAAGCTTTGAACTGGAACGCGATATCGGAAAGGATATGCCGGATTATTTACCGGGATACTATGTTCTTCAGGATATCGAAGGACGTCCGGGAATCGCCGGTAATTTAATATTCCAAGAAACCAAAGAATTGATCGGGCTTAACGAGCAAATTACAGATGTGCTCAAGCAATTCTTTATCGAGTACGCTACCTGGGGACTGGCGAAATGGGAGGCGATCTGCGGGATTACTGTCGATCCGGCCAAACCGGAGGAGCAGCGGCGCTCGGTTATTAAATCCAAGCTCCGGGGGGCGGGCACGGTCACGCTTGAAGTGATCAAGAACGTGGCGGACTCGTTCGAGAACGGAGAGATCAAGGTGGAAGAAAATTTCGCCGATTATCAAGTGGTGATTACGTTTATCGGCAAGCGGGGCAGGCCGCCGAACGAGCCGGACATGCGGAATGTACTGCGCGAAATCATCCCCGCTCACCTTGAGCTGGTGTTCAAATATACTTATTTGACATGGGAAGAGCTTGATGCCGCGAATTTGACATGGGGGGCGTTCGAGGCGCTGAGTATGACATGGGAACGGCTTGAGGTCTGGAAACCGACTAAATCTTAGGAAGGAGAGAACGGAAATGCCGAAGCCACTGCCGAGCGGGCTGAAAACATTCGAAGCCTCGGATACAGTGATGCGAGCCGCTCAGAATGAAAATATTGAAGCGACCGACGCGCTGTTTCATGCGTCAACAGGTCATCGACATACCGGGAAGGCCGGCGACGCTCCGCAAATCGGCAAGGAGGGACTTGCCAACGGGGCGGTCATCGCCGATAAGCTTGGGACGGGAGCGGTCGTCTCCGAGAAAATTGCGGACGGAGCCGTAAATGCCGCCAAGGTGGCCAAGGGCAGCATCGACCGCCAGCATTTGCGGCAAGGCGATCTTAGCTCCAATATTGCCAAATATAAAAAGGTCACGGTAACCGGCGGATTACTGACCGGTAATCCGACTACCCCGTATACGTTTCAATGGGGGAGCCCCGGGGACAATCATATGTGGGAGTTGGCGAAGGAAGCAGTTCTTCCCAAAGCGATCACCATAAACCTCGGAAAAGATTATCAAAGACTGGAAGGCTTCTCATTCGGTTCCTGGGTAGGATCCGACCTCACCACCGTACCCAAAGGGTTTTACGTGGAGGTCAGCAATGACGGTACGATATGGACGAAGGTATACGAACATACGGGAGCGGCTTATGCGCCCTTCACTTTTGTCGCTTTTGCCTCCGAAACGAACGGAACCTACGTTCGATTGACGGTCACGGAGCACGGCTCTTCCGGAAGAACGGCTATTTCTTGTTTGGCCGTTTACAGCAGATTCCATGGCAATACCGATCTGGATCCCCTGGAAGACGTTCGTTCCTGGGGGCTGAATGCCCGGGTGCAAGGGCTGATGATTATTCCCGAAGGCGAAATCAAGGACTTCGGCGGAGGCAAGCTCGGCATCTACAGAAGTCTTATTGTGATGAATCCGGCAGCCGGAACTTATTTCCGCGTAAACCCGGGAACCTACCAACTGCCGGAATGGGGATATCTATACGTCGATGTGCCGTATCGTCACGCGCAATGGCTCGATCCCAAAATAGGAACATGGGTTGACGGAGATCGAGGCTACGATAATAAGGACCGCATCGTAATCGCCCAGCGAAGCGGAAGCGAAGACATTTTTATGAACAGCACCATTAAGGCCAAGATCGCGGGAACATTCCCGGATGCGGATAAAGTGGACGGCATAGACTTTCGCACGAACAACGGGTATTTGGAGTTCAATGATGCAGAGAAGGGGTGGACGGCCGTGTCGGCAGTGAAAAGGGTGCAACGTGGGTATGTCCAGTTGTTTAATGATGGAACATGGCCGGATGGAGAAAGATACGTTGTTACAATAAATGCCGTTAACGTTGAGAAGTCGTTCATAAACGTGACCCAAACAGGATACACCAATGGTTCTCCCAAGTATAATGCGGGGATACGCGGTCAAATTCTGAATTCGACGCAAATTGAAATCGTGACGATGTTTACCTACGTCTTCGATCAACGGGCATCCTGGGAGGTGATCGAATATGTCTAGATATTATGCGCAACTAAACCGGGAGCAGCGGGTCATCGGGGTGAGCGATCTCGCCGGCGAAGTGGAGTCCGAAGGGCTGATCCCAATCGACGAGAAGCTATTCAATAATATGAACTTATTAAATATGAGGTACGTTGACGGGACATTTGTCGGATTCATCGCCGAATTTTCGGCGGATAAAGCCTCAATATTGTCCAACGGCAACGACATCATGACGCTTAAATTAAATGTGCTCGATTGGGAAGGCCGGCTCCAACAATCATTTAATGATCAGGTTCTCGTCGACGTAAACGGGATTGAACAATACGTGCAAGTGACAAAGGGAACCGCAGAGTTGACACTCAGCAGCGAGGAGCCGGGCGAATTTTTGGTCAGATCGGTTGGCATGGATAAAAATGCTGTCTTAAAGGTGGTGGTTACGGATGGCAACTAAGAAACCGCTCCCGAAAACAACGCATTTTCATATTCCGGCGGACCCGTTGAGAGTCAGATCCGAGGAGATTCGCGCGAAGTATAATAGCAGGAAAGCACAATTCCCTCAATCCGAAAAGGGCTTGGAAGACTCGGGAGTGACTTTGGAAACACTTTATGAAATGCTGTCGGACGTACTTGAGCGGCAGGAGATTCTGGAAAGCCGGATTAAACAAATAGGTTCCAACGGGCCAATTCAATAAGGACGACAGCAAGCAGCCAAGGAGGATGTTGAAGACGTTCGAAGCGAACGTCTTCTTTCTTTTTTGATATTGTCGAATTATTCGCCGGGAAATTCCGCCGGGCTATAGTATAATTAGATCACCAATTCGAAGAGGTGAATCTATGTTCGTAGCGGAGCTTGGCATTATGGATTATTTTGCGGAACAAAATATCGAGTTGTTTCTGGAACGTTTCAGATCTCTTGGTCCTCTGCCCGGGATTCTGCTCACCTTTCTGAAATCATTCATCCCGCCGCTGCCCACCATCGTGATCGTCGGCGCCAATGCCGCCATCTACGGGATGTGGCCGGGATTTATATATTCGTGGCTTGGCCTCGTATCCGGGAGCCTGCTGACATTCCTCATTATCCGGAAAGTGGCGGGAGCGCCGTTCATGCAGCGCTGGGCGCTTAAACCCAAGGTGCAAAAGGCGATGGTCTGGGCCCGCAAGAACGGTTTCAGCTTCGTCTTCCTGCTCAGTATGCTGCCGGTCGGACCGTTCGTCGTCATCAATATGGCCGCGGGCCTGACGCGAATGCCGATAGCGTCGTTCGCGGCGGCCGTAACGTTGGGCAAGGCGGTCATGGTGTTTTGCGTCTCTTATATCGGGACGCACCTGTCCGATTTCGTGGAGCAGCCGCTCAAGCTGCTCGGCGTCGCCTTGTTTATCTCCGCGTCCCTGTGGCTGAACCGGAAGCTGCAGAGCTATTTCACATCGGCCGGCACCGTGGCCGAGCCGGCCGAGTAGACCGGCCGTACCGCCGGGATTTTAGCGCCGGTACAGCGCCGCGATCGCGGCCGCCTCGTCCCGGAGCCGTTCCCGCAGCTCCGGCGGGCCGAGCGCCTCGGCTTCGCCGCCGCAGGCGAGCAGGATTTCACACGCCGATTCCAGCGTGTGAAATTCGATGACGGCCCGGACCCATCCGGCCGGGCCGTCATCGCACGGCTCCGCGTGCAGCACCTTGGCGTAGCGCTCCCGCTGCAAGCGGGAGAGCCGCCGTTCGGCGATGCGCACCTGCGCGGGATAGCGGGGCAGCCGCGATTTGAACTCCGCGGTCGACCGCTCCCAGTACTCGCCCAGGCAGAAGCCGGGCGGGCGCCGAAAGACCTCGTCCAGCACCCTGGCTTCGGTCAGCCGGGAGATGCGGAAGGTTTTTAGTTCTCCGCCTTCTTCCGCTACCAGGTACCAGACATTTCGCTTGGCGACCAGGCCGAGCGGATGAACCGTCCGCCTCGGGCTGCTGCCCGGATCTTTCTCTTTCTCCTCCGATTTTTTGTAGCGCATCTCCAGCTTCCGCCCGCTCCACACCGCTTCCTGTACGGTAGCCAGCCAAGGGAAGGTTTCATTCGAAGCATGCCAGCCGGCTCCGTCGATATGCAGGCGCTCCCTGATCAATTCGGCATCTTGCCGGACCGATGCGGGAGAAGAGGCCAGTAATTTCTGGTAGGCCGTCTCGAAGTGCCCCGGTTTGATGCCCAGCTCCCCAAGCATAGCGCTATGCCGGGTTAGCAGCAGCGATAAGATTTCTTCCTGATTCATTCCGGTCAGACTCGTCCGGTAATTCTCCGCCAGCATCCACCCGCCCGACGGCCCCCGCTCCGCATAGACCGGGATGCCCGCCGCGCTCAGCGCGTCCATATCCCGCACGATGGTCCGCTCCGACACTTCCAGCTTCTCCGCCAGGCTGCGGGAGCTTAATTTTCCTTCGTTTTGCAGCAGCAGCAAAATAGACAACAGCCGGTCCGCCCGCATGATGGATCACTCCCCGTAAGTTGCAAATCTTAGCTTCATTTTATCATTTATATAAGACAATAGATGTCATATTTGGCTGATAAACTGGGGATATATTTTGGAAGTGAATCCAGGGAGGATGATGAAAGATGGAAACGAACCATTCGAAGCCATTGAGCGGGAAAATTGCCGTAGTGGCAGGGGCCACACGGGGAGCGGGGCGAGGCATCGCCGTCATGCTGGGAGCCGCCGGAGCGACCGTCTATTGCACGGGGCGCAGCGTCCGCGGCCATGCTTCGGACCTGGACCGGACCGAGACGATCGATGAAACCGCGGAGATGGTCACCGCCCGCGGCGGCGTCGGCATCCCGGTCCGCACGGACCATACCCGGGAGGAAGAGGTAAAGGCGCTGTTCGAACGGATAGCGGAAGAGCAGAAGGGACAGCTCGATATTTTGATCAACGACATATGGGGCGGCGAGGCACTGACGCATTGGGGCACGCCGTTCTGGGAGCAGCCGCTTGGCGACGGCCTGCTGATGCAGGAACGGGCGGTGAAGACCCATCTGATTACAAGCTACTATGGGGTTCCCTTAATGTTGAAACGGAGACAGGGGCTTGTCATTGAGATCACCGACGGTTCCACTTACAATTACCGCGGCAATCTCTACTATAGCCTCGCCAAAATTTCGCCGATTCACCTGGCGGCGGCTATGGCTAAGGAACTCCGGCCCTTTAATGTCACCGCTTTGGCGGTAACCCCGGGATTTCTGCGTTCCGAGCAGATGCTGGAGCATTTCGGCGTCCGTGAAGAAAATTGGCGGGATGCCGTGGCCCAGGAGCCTCATTATATCGAGTCGGAGACGCCTTATTTTGTCGGCCAGGCGGTCGCGGCGCTTGTGGCCGATCCGAACGTGCACGAAAAATCGGGACGTGCGTTCACGAGCTGGGATTTGTCCGACGAATACGGCTTCAGCGACATCGACGGCCGGCGCCCGCATTGGGGCAACTATGCGAAAAAGCACGGATTGCCGATTACCTGAAGCGGCCGTCCTCAAAAGTAAGGCAGGCGCCTCTCACTACGGAGAGCGCCTGCCTTTTTTTAGCTAGAACCGCGTATTTTGTTCTTGTGCGATATTCCTTTCAAAGGCCACGATCCAGTCACCCTGCACAGCAGCGTATCCGGTATCGCCTTCAACGACCAGACCGTACAGATTTTTGACGTCCAAATATTCTTTCCGTTCTCCATTCTCGAACTCCAGCGTGATGTAATAGTAAGTGTGCGAGGAACTGCCGACGGAGTTGTTGGGGCCGTGATTCGTGCGGTGCCGCAGGTCCATGCGTTTGGCGACCACCCGGGCATAGTGGGAAGTTCGTGGTGAACCGGCATTTTTCGCATAGCGGACACCTCTGCCGATGACCGATATAATGACGATCACGAATACAATAACGATTAAAATCGGCACAAGGGTAAACATAAAATCGAAACCTCCACCGAACGGGGAAGCGCTGAATCCGTCCATTTTTCTCCTCCTTATTATGTATTGCCTTCAAACAGTACGAGCACCGCTTCCGGGTCCTGTAATGAATTCTACGCAAGCGGCGTTGTTTTTGTTTCAATGATATCATAGATAACAATTGCCGATACTTTGTTCCGGGATTATATTAATAACAAATGTACTTTTTTAAATGAGAAAATAGATGAGGAGAACAGGATGATCAAACAAGCGAAGAAAGGCCCCGCATTGATCCGGGAGGTAGTGGATACCGACGTTCCTTTCGGTACCTTGGCTATTTGGTTCCTCGGACAGGAAAGCGTTATCATTAAAGGCGATGGAGTCACGATTTATATCGATCCGTATGTTTCGGATTATTTGGAGAAAAATGAAGGGGCGGTACGTACTTATCCCGCACCGATTGTACCGGAGGACATTACGGGGGCGGACCTGTGCCTGATTACGCACGATCATGGAGATCATTTGGACCGGGGGACGCTGCCTGTCTTTCACCGGCAAAACCCGGACGCCCTCATTATGGGACCGGCCTGCTGCATACCGCTCCTGACCGGACTGGGGATCGCCGAGCGTCAAATTGTCGAAGCGGAGGAAGGGAAACACGGATTCTTCTCCAAAGTATCGATTACGCCGGTGCCCGCGGCACATGAGCAACTGGATAAAGATAACGAAGGAAAATATCGTTATACCGGGTACCTCATCGAATTGAACGGAGTCAAGCTGTATCATGCGGGCGATACGGTCGTTTATCCCGGGCTGGTTGAGAGCTTAAGCGCCGTCAAGCCCGATATCGCCCTGCTTCCGATTAATGGCCGGGATTATTTCCGCGGAGAGAGCGGATTAATCGGGAACATGAATTATCGCGAGGCCGCTGAACTGGCGGTGAGAATCGGCGCGGATACCGTTGTTCCGCTCCATTATGACGTATTCATGGGCAATACGGAGAAGCCCGGTTATTTCGTAGACTATCTTTATGAGCATTATCCCGAGCAGAAATGCCATGTCATGGCCCGGGGAGAGCGGTTCGTGTACGTTTCCGGGCAGGCATTCATGACGCGCCTGTAAGCCCGGAGCGATTTCTTGCCCGAGACGCTGGTACAGGCGGGGATATACGATATCGATTCAAAAAACCGCGAGAAGGTCTTGGAACCTTCTCGCGGTTTTTCTATGAGGATATGCCCGGTATGTCCGTTAAATAGCTTACAAACAAAGGGTTACAGGCTCCAGGTGGGAATGAGACACATACTCCCCGGCGAATTGTTCCTTCAAGATTTCAATGCTTTTTCTGCTAATGGCTTCAATGTTCTGCGCGACATAGGGAACCCCGGGCAAATCGGGAGGGTCAAACGTTACGAGTTCAATCTCGTCCAATAGATTATTCGTCCTTAAGTAAGCGTGGACGATATGGGCAAGTTTCACATTGACCGTGAAAATCGCAGTTATCGTGTCCTTGTCTTTAAGAAAAGCCGCAATCTCTTCATCGGCCCCGTTCTGCTGGAGCGTATTCAAACTCACCAGGCACCACAGATTTTTATCAATGGGCAATTGATGTTCCATAAAAGCCTTCTCATAACCGATGGCCCGATCCTCTGTAACCGAATTCGTGATTTCGGGGGAGATATAAGCGATATGCCGATGCCCCTTTTTTAATAAATATTCGATGGCCTCAAACGTTCCTGTTACATTGTCGGAGACTACATGGGCGACCCGAATATTTTTGAAGAAGCGGTCGATAAGCACAACCGGAAACTTGTCAAAGGACAGTTGGATGATGGATTCATTATAGTTCTCCGCTTCTGTCGGAAAAACGATTAAACCCTGGATGCCCAGTTCCATTAACTCTCTGATGGACTGCGTTTCTCTTGCCGCGGATTCCCGTGTAATGCGCAGCAGAATTTGAAAGCCTTCCTCATAGGCATATTGTTCAATATAGTTTAGCAATTGCTGATCGATCCGGGTTTTCATGCTGGGAAAAATAACTCCGATCAAAACGGGCTTAGCCATCGCAGGGCGCAATTGAGAGGAACGGTCTGATACGAAGGATCCCTTCCCCTGAATACGCTCGATCCATCCTTCTTCCGCAAGACCGATAAGCGCGTTTTTGGTTGTAATTTGGCTGACGCAATATATTTTCGACAGTTCCTTCTCCGACCCGACCCGGTCTCCCGGACGA
This sequence comes from Paenibacillus haidiansis, assembly GCF_036553665.1. Classification (NCBI taxonomy): domain Bacteria; kingdom Bacillati; phylum Bacillota; class Bacilli; order Caryophanales; family Paenibacillaceae; genus Paenibacillus; species Paenibacillus haidiansis. The sequence continues at coordinate 124,497 of NZ_JAZHPZ010000008.1, forward strand.
AGTATGCCCAGCTTGATTTGTTCTTTGATCTTTTCTTGGATTTGCTTATACAAAGGTTGCTCTTTCATATGGAATGATCACACCTATAATATATTTTTATACTAACTGAATTATATAGATTGAATCATATAAAGTCTACATGCTAATTTGTAGATGTTAGTATAATGATTTGCAAAGATATAGGCACCGTAATTAATAAAAGATTGAGGATATCTAAAACTTTATACTTTATTTAGTATATATATTTCGACAAAAGTATATTAGTATATCTTATGTAATTCAACTGAATCCAAGAGATGTTCTTGTTCTTCACACGTTGTGATGAAAGGGGAGGAGAAGATTCGCCGTTAAAAAAGCTGAACGAAATAATACGGTTGCAGAAAGTGAAAGCGTTATCCAAAGAGGAATGAAGGTGGATTTTTCATGAAGCGAGACACGGTGGTTGTCAAAAGACTATCTGACAGAGCATTACCCTATATATTTATAGGACCTGCCGTCATACTCATCACGTTATTGGCCATTGTGCCGTTGTTTTACTCCCTTTATATAAGTCTGTTGAATTATAACCTATCTTTGCCCAATACGATGATCAAGATGACCGGGCTGGACAATTACAAATATATGTTGACCAACGGTCCTTTTTTGAAATCGATCGGTTGGACGCTGGTCTTGACCTTCTTTACAGTCGTGCTGAATGTGGTGCTGGGGATGATCCTTGCGCTAATTCTTAACAATGAGAAGGTAAGCAAAAGAACAAAGATTTTCAAGAGCCTGTTCATTCTGCCTATGATGCTGGCTCCCGTCGTTTCAACCACCATGTGGAAAATCATGTTTGGCGCCATTTACGGCCCTATCAATTATCTTATGGAAACGCTAGGGTTGCAAGCGGTTGCCTGGACGGGGGAAACACTGCCGGCGAAAATCGCGGTCATCATTATCGATGTCTGGGGGGCAACGCCGTTCTGTATGTTAATCCTGATCGCCGCCCTGCAGACCGTCCCGAAGGATATTTATGAAAGTGCATTCATAGACGGGGCCAATCGCGTTAAAGTCTTTTTTAAGATCACCCTTCCCCTGATCCGGAATTTCATTGCGCTTGTCGTTTCCTTACGGGTCATGGATGCATTGAAAATATTCGATTCCATCATGATTTTGACCGATGGCGGACCCGGAGACTCGACCGAAACGATGGGAACGATGATATACAAGACCGCTTTCCGGTATATGAATGTGGGCGCCGGTTCGGCCGGAGCGATGATTTTCTTTGTCATTATTATTGTGGTTTCACTAATATTCCTGAAATTAATCCGAAATGATCGGCAGTAGCAAGGGGGGAGAAAATATGAAAAAACATAATGCCGAAAAATTCGCACTCTACTTGCTGCTTGTTCTGTTCGTCATCGCATTCTTGTTCCCCATTTATTGGGCGGTTACGACATCATTCAAAACAGCCGGTCAAATCATGAAGGTTCCGCCGGAATTCTTTCCTTCCAGCTGGACCTTGCAGAATTATGTCGAGGTATTTACGAAGCATCAGATCGGTACGTATTTTATCAACAGCCTGGTCGTTGCTGTCACCACTACATTATGCGGTATTATCGTAGGCACCTTTGCCGGTTATGGATTTTCGCGTTTTAAGTTCATGGGCCGGACCTTTTGGCAGTACGCCATTATTGTGATGCGGATGGTTCCCGGGCTGGTGTTTATTATTCCGTACTATATTATTTTTCAAAAAATCGGGATACTGGATACCTTGTTCGGGCTCATTATCGTGTATACCACCGCTGCGCTTCCGCTGGCGATCTGGTTGTTTATGGGATTCTTTGACGAATTGCCGACCGAGATGTTCGAGGCGGCCAAGATCGACGGCTGCAGCGAGTTCGGCACTTACTGGAGAATCGCGCTTCCGCTTATCGTTCCGGGGATTGTGGTGGCTGCGATCCTCGTGTTCCTGGCCGCGTACAATGAATTCAGCCTGTCGCTCGTCCTGATCTTTACGGATCGGAACAAAACGCTTCCGCTCGGGATCAGCGGCATGATCCAATTGCAAAAGGATACACCATTCGGTACTCTGGCCGCGGCCGGAACGATCGCCTTCATCCCGGCGCTTATTCTCGCGTTGACGACACAGAAATACGTGCAGGCGGGAATTACGGCCGGCGCGGTAAAGGGTTAAAAATTACGGGTCAGACGGCCTGTTCCATTTCAAGATTTCGGGAGGTTATATATCATGAAGAAAAAATTCCATATCGTGCTCTTATGCGTTTTGACATTAACTTTCGTGTTAAGTGCATGTGGTTCCAAAAGCGCCGAATCCGGCAACACTGCTAAACCGGAAGGCGAATTCAAGGAAGTAAATGTGGAGGCTCCGGATGTGCTCGGGATTAAATTGACCGACTTGAACGGCGGCGGAACGCTCGGCGGCCAATATAAAGGCCAAAAGATCGTGGTTGCCACGCGGACGGGCGATTTTGCGGATGCATTGAAGAATGCCGCGAAATATTTTGAACAGGCCTCCGGTGCCACGGTTGAAATTCAGAGCTTTCCGGCCGGAAACGACATCGAGAAAATTCAATTGGATTTGAATACCGGCCATCATTTCGATGCGGTGCTCATGCCGGTCGCCAATGTTCACGGCTATGCGGAGGGCGGTCTTATTCAGGACTTGCAGCCGTACATTAATTCGGTTGCCAGCCCGAACCTCGATCTTGAGGATTTCATTCCAAGCTTATTGAAGAGCTACGGTCTCTACAAAGGAAGAATGGTGGCATTCCCTTACAAGCCGGACTCGCAATTGTTTTTCTACCGCAAGGACCTGTTCGAAGATCCGGAAATTCAAAAGCAGTATAAGGAAAAGACGGGCAAGGATCTGGTCGTTCCGACTTCTGTCGAGGACTTCCTCTCGGTCGCCGAGTTCTTTACGCAAAAGTATAATCCCGATTCTCCGACCAAATACGGTTATAGCTCCATGGCATCCAAAACAAACAGCCGCTTAGTTTGGCAGAATCGTTTGGCAGCTTACGGCGGGAAGGATGTCGATGAGAACTTCAAACCCGCATTCAACAACGAAGCCGGACTGAAGGCGATGCAAACCATGCTTGATCTGAAGAAGTTCGCGCCCGACGAGTGGCTGCAATTGGGATGGGATGAAGCCAACGCCTTGTTCGCAAGCGGAGAGGTTGCCATGATGGAGCAATGGCCGGGATTGTATAGCTCCATTGAAAGCGACCAGTCTAAAGTCAAAGGCAAGGTTGGGTTTGGCGTGACGCCGGGCGGTGCCCCTACGATGGGCGGCTGGGCCATTGCGATGACGAACACGGCGAAGAACCCGGAAGCGACCTACAAATTCCTTGAGTACGTAACATCCAAGGATGGAGAATTATTAAAAATCAACAATACGATGGACCCGACCCGGACATCCAACTACAACCGTCCTGAGGTGCTGGCATCGAATCCGATGTATCCGGCACTGCTTGATTCGTTGTCGGCAGCCCAGATCCTGGTCGATCCGGATGTTCCGTTCGTTTCCGCCAAGCTGAACGATATTATGGAAAACGCCATCCAGGGCGTATTAAGGGGAGAGCTGGATCCGCAAGCAGCGCTCGATGAAATGGAACAGAGCTTTATTAAAGAAATCAAAGCCGTCGGTTTGAGTCTTTGAATGAGTGAACGAGGGAGAGAGAACATCATGAGCAGCATGTTTTCACGGGGGGATTATCCCCGTCCGCAATTTGAGCGATCCGCATGGATGAGCCTCAATGGGGAATGGCAATTTCAATTCGACGACGAGCGGATCGGACTCGACGAACAATGGTATGGGGAAACGACTTTCGCGCAGCGGATTCAAGTTCCGTTCTGTTACCAAAGCGAGCTAAGCGGAATAGGAACACAAGAATTTCACGATACAGTCTGGTATAAAAGGAAAGTCGAAATTCCCCGGGAAATGTCCGGAAAACGCATCATTTTGCATTTCGGAGCCGTTGATTACTCGGCCCGGGTATGGGTAAACGGACAACTGGCGGCTGTCCATGAAGGAGGGCATACTCCTTTCTCGGCGGATATTACGAGCCTGCTGCGTCGGGAAGGTCCCGACGAAATTACGGTGCAGGCGAGAGATTACAGCAAAGATGTCACTTTACCGCGCGGCAAGCAATTCTGGAAAGAAAAATCTGAATTGATCTTTTACACCTCAACGACGGGGATCTGGCAGCCGGTATGGATTGAAGCGGTCGAACCGGTTCATTTGAGCCGCGTGTTTTATTACCCGGACATTGACCGCAATGAGATCGGCATTCAATATGTCGTCGACGGCTGGTCGGACGAGGCGGACATCAAGGTGAGAACCCGTATATCGTTTGAAGGCGAAGTCGTCGCTTATGAAGAGTGCAAGATAACCGCCGCCAAACAAAAACGCCGCATTGAACTGCATGACTTTAACGATCACGGCATGGGACGTTGGTGGAGCCCGGAACATCCGAATTTGTACGACGTAGAATACCGGGTTTATGTAAACGGAATCGAGAAAGATACCGTACGCAGTTATTTTGGAATGCGTAAAGTATCGGTTGACAGCGGTAAGCTGTGCCTGAACAATCGGCCGTTCTACCTGAAGGCGGTGCTTGACCAGGGCTATTTTCCGGGAGGCATTCTTACCGCGCCTTCGGATGACGCATTGAAAAAGGATGTAGAGCTAACCAAGTCGATGGGGTTTAACGGCGTAAGAAAGCATCAGAAGATTGAAGACCCGCGCTTTTTATACTGGTGCGACAAACTGGGACTCGTGGTCTGGGGCGAGGCTGCAAATGCGTTTGCTTTTAGTGAGGCGTACGTGCAGAAATTTACTTCGGAATGGATCGAAGCGGTGAACCGCGATTTTAACAGTCCTTCGATTATCGTATGGGTTCCTTTGAATGAAAGCTGGGGCATTCCGAACATCAAGGTGGATGATCAGCAGCGCCAGCACGCGATGGCCATGTACCACTTGACGAAATCGCTGGATACGACCCGGCTGGTCATTTCCAACGACGGATGGGAGCATGTTCAATCGGATTTATGCACCATTCACGATTATCAATGGGACTACAATAAGCTGGTGGCGAAATACAGTCAAATTGACTCGGCGCTGGATGCTCCCCAAAACCGGGATGTCTATGTAAAAGGCTATCAATATGAGGGTCAGCCGATCCTGATGACGGAGTTTGGGGGGATCTCCTTCCAGAAGGGCGAAACGAGCGGCTGGGGCTACTCGGGGGCCAGCGATGGGGCGGACTTCAAAAAGCGGGTACATGCCGTAATCAAAGCCATGCAGGATTCGCCCTTGATTCAGGGTTACTGCTACACTCAATTAACCGATGTAGAGCAGGAGATTAACGGGCTGCTGGACTTTAACCGGGAACCTAAGATTCCGCTGGAAACGATTCGGGCAATTAACGAAGGCAAATTTGAATTGGAGGAGGACCTATGACAACCATAAGACCGGAATATCCCCGCCCCCAATTTATAAGAGATTCGTGGCAGAGCCTGAACGGAGTGTGGTCTTTTGCATTCGATGACGATGACCTTGGGCTGAAAGAAAAATGGTATCAGGACACCGGAAAACTCCCGCTCGAAATCACGATCCCCTTCAGTTATCAGAGTGAATTAAGCGGGGTCGAAGACAAGCGCAACCATGAACGGGTATGGTATCAAAGAACATTTGACATTCCCGCCGAATACGCCGGGAAACGGGTGATTCTGCATTTCGGAGCGGTCGATTACGAATGCCGGGTGTGGGTAAACGGGCAGCGGGCCGGGAACCATCGCGGCGGATTTTCCTCCTTTTCGTTGGATATCACCGAATTGATCGAAAGCAATCAAAATGTAATTACCGTGATGGCGAAAGATTACTTGACGGATTTGACGATCCCTAGAGGCAAGCAATATTGGAAGGAAAAAGGCGAGGTGATGTGGTTCACGAACATGACCGGCATATGGCAATCCGTCTGGATGGAGTTTGTTGAAGAGGTCCGTCTGGAGAAGGTCCGTTTCACCCCGCACCTGGATACGAACGAAATCGAGATCCAGTCTTTCGTGGAAGGATGGAATGAACGGTCTCGGCTTGAATTGGCGACTCGGATCGAATTCAACGGTGAAAAGATTGCGGAAGAGTGCAGGACAATATTCGCGGGCGTGGAAGCCTGGCGCGTAAACCTGCGGGATTTTAACGACCATGGAATGGGCCGATGGTGGTCGCCCGAGAAGCCCAATCTGTATGACGTAACCTTTGAACTCAAGGCGGATGGAGTTGTCGTCGACCGGATCGAAAGTTATTTCGGAATGCGGAAAATTTCTGTCGATAACGGAAAACTTTGTTTGAATAATCGTCCTTATCAGATGAAGCTGGTGCTGGATCAGGGGTATTTCCCGCAGAGTTTGCTGACCGGGCCGACCGATGATGCTATTCGCCGGGATGTGGAACTGTGCAAAGCGATGGGCTTTAACGGGATGCGGAAGCATATGATGGTGGCCGACCCTCGTTATCTGTACTGGTGCGACAAGCTGGGGGCTTTGGTATGGGGGGAAATGGCCGCCGCTTACGTATACAGCGAGCAGTATGCCCATCGGATGATGGATGAATGGAAGGAAGTCATCGAGCGGGATTATAATCATCCGTCCATCGTCGTCTGGGTGCCTTTAAATGAGAGTTGGGGCGTCGCCGATATTTATTATAACGAACAGCAGCAGCATCATGCCCAGTCCCTGTATCATTTTACCAAGTCGGTGGACTCGACCAGACTGGTGATTTCCAACGACGGCTGGGAGCACTGCAAGTCTGATTTGTGCACCGTGCATGACTACGCCAAGGACCCGGAAGTTCTGCATAAGCGCTACTCCGACATTGAACATATTCTGGCGGATATGCCGGGGCTGGAAGGCCGGAAGTTTATATACAATCCCGGATTTTCCTATGGGGGAGAGCCGGTGCTTTGTACCGAATTTGGAGGCGTGAATTATCACTCTGAACCGGATGCTCCCGTTGTAGAGCCGAAGGCGGAGAATGAAAATGAGTTTGTGCAGCAACTGGTTGACGTCATCAATCCGTTCCTCGTATCCAAGCTGGTTCAAGGGTATTGCTATACGCAGTTGACCGACACGGAAACGGAAATCTGCGGCCTGCTGACCTGGAACCGGGAACCGAAGGTGCCGCTGGACATCATCAAGAGAATCAATGAAGGCCAAACAAATTTCCAAGGCATGATATGAAAATGGATAAGATGTAATCATTAGGCGGGTCTGCAATTGCCGTGCAGGCTCCGCCTTTTTTATTTAACTTTGCTTGTAAGATAACGTTATTGGGTATGTTCGTTGTATTAAGAATAAAAAGATGTTAAAATATAGATAATCTTTAATGAACGGAGGGTTCCCTGTGATTAATATCAAATTCCGTTTTACCACTTTGCGCGGCTAATTGAATAGTGCTCAAAGGCTCTGCGCCTGTGCAGGGCAAACGGGATAGGTATGCTATGACAAAGGGAACCGATCTTTTGAATAGAATATGCCGACACTAGCGACCACCGCTTTACGGGAGACGTTTGTTTGCCGTATTCAAGCGATGGTTTGGTCTTTTTTCGTTTGACCCGACACAGGATGCAGCCTGTGTCTTTTTATTTTTATTCCGAGGGAGGAACTATATATGGAACAATTGCAGCAAAAAGCGATCCTGGTCGGCGTCAATCTGAACCACCAGGACGATTTCGAATACTCGATGGAAGAGCTCGCGAATTTGGCGGAGGCCTGCGACGTGGAGGTCGTAGCGATGATGACGCAAAATCTGGTCAAGATCAACACGTCCCATTATATCGGCACTGGAAAAATACAGGAGGTGCTTGCGCTCCTGGAAGCGAACGACGGGAATCTCGTCATTTTTAACGACGAGCTGTCCCCTTCGCAGATCCGCAATCTGGAAGCCGACCTGAAATGCAAGGTCATCGACCGGACGGTGCTGATCCTGGACATCTTTGACCGGCGGGCCAAGACGCGGGAAGCGCAGCTTCAGGTAGAGGTTGCGCAGCTTAAATACATGCTGCCCAGGTTGGTGGGGCTGCGCGAATCGCTTGGCCGCCAAAGCGGCGGGGTCGGCACCAAAAACCGCGGCACGGGCGAAACCAAGCTGGAGCTCGACCGCCGGCGGATCGAGGAGAAGATCACGGCGCTCAGCAAGGAGCTGGAGACGCTGGTGGCCCACCGGCAAACCCAGCGCAAGCAGCGCAAGAAGAACGACGTGCCGGTCGTTTCGCTTGTCGGCTACACCAACGCCGGCAAATCCACCATCATGAACGCGATGATGGAGCTGTTCCATCCGGAGCAGGAGAAGCAGGTGTTCGAGAAGGATATGCTGTTTGCGACGCTGGAAACGTCGGTCCGCAGCATTCCGCTCGAGGATAACAAGACGTTCCTGTTGACCGATACGGTCGGCTTCGTCAGCAAGCTGCCGCATCATCTGGTCAAGGCGTTCCGTTCGACGCTGGAAGAGGTGGCCGAGGCCGATCTGCTCATTCATGTGGTGGATTACTCCAACCCGGAATATAAGCGGCTGATCGATATTACGAACCGGACGCTGCAGGAGATCGGAATTACGGATATCCCCGTCGTGTACGCTTATAACAAATCCGATCTCACCGGGCAGCCGATACCTGAAATCCAGGGAGATACCGTCTATCTCGCGGCCAAGCCGAGAATCGGCATCCGGGAGCTGGTGCAGCAAATTCGCGAGCGGGTGTTCAAAGACTATATCCGCTGCGAGATGCTGATCCCCTACGATCAAGGAGCGGTCGTATCCTACTTTAATGAGCGCGCCCATATATTCGCGACCGACTACGAGCCTGAGGGTACCAAGCTCATAATGGAATGCAAGCTCAGCGATTACGGAAAGTATAAGCAGTACGTTGTGGATGGCTCCGCGGCGGAAAACGCATCGGTGGAATAGTTTTGGAGAAAACTGCAAAAGTACATCCTTTTCGGGGCTAATCCGCCGGAAAGACGAAGGAATACGAAAAAACCTGCATATTTGCAGGTTTTTTTGAATTGGATATGCCCTATATGGCAAAACCTGCACTTTTGCAGGAAAAGCCAATGGAGGCAAAGAGAAAAATTAGTCCTGGGCAAACAGAGCAAACAGAGCCTGTCACAAAGCGGGCAGCGTCACCTCGAAGATTGCGCCTTCTCCCGGTTTGCTGCGGACTTCGATCCGGCCCGCATGGGCCTCGATGATCGATTGCGAGATGGCGAGCCCGAGCCCGGCGCCGCCTTGCTTGCGGGTCCGCGCCGCGTCGCTGCGGTAGAAACGCTCAAACACATGCGGCAGATGCTCCGGCGCGATTCCCGGGCCGTTATCCCGGACGCTAAGCAGCGCTGTATTATTGGCCGGAGAGGACAGGGCGGTCAGGGAGACTGCGATCTTCCCCTTGATCGGGTCCGTATGCTGTACGGCATTATGGAACAAATTCAGAATAACCTGCTTAATTTTGTCGCTGTCGACCATGCCTCTGATTTCCGGAGCCAGATCGAAAGTGACGGTGCGTTCGCCCGCGAGCATTCTAAGATGCGGCTCCATTTCCGCAACCAGTGTGTCGAGACGGGTTTCGGTGCGGTTGGCGACCGGAGTCCGGTCCAGCTTGGCTAGGGTGAGCAGGTCCTCGACCAGCTTCTTCATCCGCTTGGCTTCGCCGAGCATGCTGTTCAGCGCCGCGCCAAGCTGCTCCGGGTTGTTGGCGGCCCCGCGCAGCAGCACCTCCAGGAAGCCGTGAATCGAGGTCAGCGGCGTGCGCAGCTCGTGCGAAGCGTCGGCGATGAACCGGCGCATCTGTTCTTTGGCCTCCCGCTCGGACGCGAAAGAGATCTGCAGCCGCTCCAGCATCCCGTTGAACGACTCGGCCAGCCGGTCGATCTCCGCCTGCCCGAGCGAAGCTTGGAAGCGCCGGTCCAAATTGCCGGCGTCAAGCTCCTCGACCGTGCGGACCATCCGATTTAGCGGATTCAGCGTTTTGCGCAGAATCGGCAGATAGAGCATGAGCCCGCCGGCCAGCGCGAGCAGCGACAAGGTGATAAAGATGAAAAGTTGACGCAAGGCGATCGCCCGCAGCGGGGCGGTGGCGATGCCCATCTGGATCAGCCGGTCCCATCCCCGCGGGCCATCGGCAGGGCTGAACACCAGCAGCTGTTCGGTGCCGTTTTTGTCATGTGCGATTTTGTAGGCGCCGTTCCTTTTGCCGACCCATCCCTCCCGGATCGCCTCGTATTCTTCGTCGGACAGCTGCGGAGCCGGAAGGCCGGATTCGTTGGACCGGCTCATAAATCCTTCTTCCCTGCCTACGATCGCAAGCGACGTATCGGGAAGGAACAGAAACGGCTGGCGTATGCCGTCACCCGGCACTCCGGGAGCGGCGGCGGCTCCCGTCCCCGCCGCCGGCGCTTCCGATTCGCCGGAAGCGTTTCTCTCCCAGCGCTTGGGGGTGAAACTGTCGTTCATGATCAGCTCCTTGGGCAGGCTGCGGATTTGTGACAGCAGCGTTTCCGCCTGGTTGCTGTACAGAAAATTTTTCATCACGAAATATTGTACCCCGCCGATCAGCAGCAGGAGCAGCGCAAGGATGAGAAGCGAGCGAGACAGCAGCTGGGAGCGGAGGGAGCGCGAGCGGAACCGTCCCGGCAGCAGGCGGGACGGGCTCCGGCGCTTCATGGCAGGTCGACGCGGTAGCCCGCGCCCCGGAGCGTGCGGATCAGCCGGTGATCCTTATCGTTCAGCTTTTCGCGCAAGGAGCGGATGTAGACCTCGACGATATTTTCCTCGCCGCCGAAATCGTAGCCCCAAACCTGGTCGAGAATCGTACTTTTGCTCAATACGATTCCGTGGTTGATCACGAGATATTTCAGCAGCTCATATTCGGTCGGCGACAGCTCAAGCACCCGGTCCTGGTACTGGATTTCCTTTCTGCGGTCGTCCAGCCGGAACGGGCCGTAAGTCACCTCGCCGAACAGGGCGGGGAACTGGTTGCGCAGACGGGCGCCGATCCGGGCGAGCAGTTCCTCGAAGCTGAACGGCTTAATGACATAATCGTCCGCCCCCGTCGTCAGTCCCTTGACCCGGTCTTCCACCTCGTCCTTGGCCGTCAGCATAATAATCGCGACATTGCCGAGATTTTTCTTCAGCAGCCGGCAGACCTCCCAGCCGTCCATGCCCGGCATCATCACATCGAGCACGACGACATGCGGCTGGAATTCGAGGGCGAGGTTGATAGCGCCCATTCCGTCGGCCGCGGTGCGAATCTCGAACCCTTCGTTCATTAGCCCGAGCTCCAAAAATTGCGTAATATGCGGTTCATCGTCAACAAGCAAGATTTTGACGCCTTTTGCGTTTTTCATGAAAAATGCCTCCAGTGTCTTGCACGAATGTCTTCTACTATTATGTGCGCCCACCCTGAGCGTTCGCTGAACGCCGCCTGAGGAGGACCTGAAATTTGCCGCCGGAAACGTGTCTTTTCTTTGATCCTAGCATGCTTGGCCCTTGATTGTGAATCCGGTTCTGAGATATACTTTTGTAAGCGAAATGACGAAAAGGAGAGTAAACGAATGGAAAAAGTATTGATTTTCGGACATAAAAATCCGGACACGGATACGATTTGCTCCGCGATCGCCTATGCCGACCTGAAAACGAAGCTGGGCTGGAACGTTGAGGCTGTCGCCTTGGGCGAACCCAACGGCGAAACGAAATTCGCGCTCGAGCGCTTCGGCTTCCAAGCGCCGCGCGTGATTGAAGCCGCCGCGGGCGAAGTGAAGGACGTCATTCTGGTCGACCACAACGAGCGCCAGCAAAGCGTTGCCGACATCGAGCAGGTGCGGGTGGCCGAAGTGATCGACCATCACCGGATCGCCAATTTCGAAACGAGCGGACCGCTTTATTACCGCGCGGAGCCTGTCGGCTGCACGGCAACGATCCTGAACAAATTGTACAAAGAGAACGGCATCGACGTACCGGCCAACATCGCCGGATTGATGCTGTCCGCCATCATTTCCGACTCCCTTTTGTTTAAATCTCCGACCTGCACCGAGCAGGATGTGGCCGCGGCCCGCGAACTGGCCGCCATCGCCGGCGTTAATCCCGAAGAATACGGGCTGGACATGCTGAAAGCGGGCGCCGATCTCAGCGACAAAACGATCGAGCAGCTGATCTCGCTGGATGCCAAGGAATTCTCCATGGGCAGCGCGAAAGTGGAAATCGCCCAAGTGAACGCGGTTGACGTGAACGATGTACTGTCTCGCCAGGCGGAGCTCGAAGCCGCTTTGAACGAGATCGTGGACAAGAAGGGTCTCGACCTGTTCCTGTTCGTCGTAACCGATATTTTGAACAACGATTCCGTAGGCCTTGCTTTGGGTAAAGCGGCGGACGCCGTGGAAGCGGCCTATAACGTGAAGCTGGAAAACAACAAGGCGCTGCTGAAAGGCGTCGTATCCCGCAAATCGCAAATCGTTCCGGTACTGACCGATATTTTCAACAAACGTTAATAGTTTTTCCCGATTATTACAAAAGAGTCCTGCAGGTTAAGCCGTTGAACGGCCTTGCTGCAGGACTCTTTTTGTTTGGAATTATCTCGATTCGTTGGATCCTGCCGAGCTGATACTTGCCTCTATCGTCCCGGGAACCGGAATGGGCGCCGGTTTCAGCTTAAAGATCGGGATAAGGATGATCGCCCCAAGCAGCATCACCAGGCCGGAAGCGGTGTAGATGCCGACCAGCGGGAACAGCTTCTTGAGCACGCCCGCCAGCGACATCATGACGACCGTCATGCCGATGAACATCGGGCTCAGCACCCCGTTTACCCGGCCGACATAGGACTGCTCCGTAGACTGGAGAATCAGCGTATTGATGCCGACTTGGATGCAAGGGAAGGTCAGCCCGTTTAGGAATTGCAAAAACAAGGTTAATGGTATACTGGTGGACACGCCCATGCCCACAATACATATTGCGCTCACGGCCATGCCGAAGGCCAGCAGAATTTGCGGGGGCACTTTTTTGGCTTGCGACATGATGACCGCGCCGCCGATGAGCATCGCCACCCCGTTTACCATGAGCAGAAACTGAAGAAACTCCTTCGGCTTACCCAAATTTTCAGTCACGACGAACAAGCCCAGCGTCTGGATGGTGCCTACGGCGAAGCCGGCGATGGCAAAGGCCGCGCCGAGCACTCGCAGCACCGGACTGCGCCATACGTAGCGGAAGCCGTCGGCCAGTTCCTGACGCAATTTGGAAGTGCGTTCCGTTTGGACTTCCTCCTCTTCATCGGCGGGCAGCCGGAACAGGACGAGCGCGGAGAGCAGGAAAGCGACGCCCATGACCCCGATCGAGATATGGATTCCGAACTGATGGTAGGCAAAAATGCCGAGCGTCGGGCCGAGCACCATAAAAATCGCCATCAGGGATTGGAACAGGGCCATGCCTTGCTGCATTTTATCCGGATGAATATGCTGTTTGAACAGCTTCATGACGGACGGCTGCGAGAATTGCGACAGGATCGCCGAAATAAAGGTAGCGAAATAGATCGCATACCACGATTCGAACAGCAGTGTCACCAGTACGGCAAATACCGATACGGCCGACAGGAAATCGCACCAGATCATCGTCCTTTTAGGCTTCCAGCGGTCGGCAAAGGCGCCGCCTATAAAGGAAAATACAAAGATCGGAGCAAATTCGACCACGGAAATCAGTGAGATCGCCAGTGGGTCGCTGGACGTTTTCTCGGTGACGAACATCAGAATGGCAAAATTCCGGACCCAGATCCCGATTTGCAAAAAAATGTTTGAAATCAGGATCGTCTGGTAAAACCGGTTGCTGAACAGGCTGGCATTTGCCGGTGAAGCGTGAGCTTGATGGGTCATAAATATCACCTCAGTATGGTTTTCTTTCTAAAATAAGATTGAAATTGCGGATTTTTCCCACTATAACAATAAGGGATAGGATAAAAGTTTAAAAGGGAAATTTTAAGTATATTTATTTTTGGTTTTTCCGCTTTTATGAGAGATGAATCCGATTTTATGAGAGAATGAAACTGACGTGCAGCAAACACTAACTATCATGGGACGGAGGCTGGTTATGGGCAACGGACGCAGAGGGGAAAAGTCTCTTAATGAAGGCGGTTTTGGCACGGTCCCGGCGAAGTCGGCCGGTCAGCCGGAGGATTGGGCGCGCTTTATTCTTGCGACGATGGACGAGCTGGTTTACTGCTGCGATCTGGACGGGATCGGTCTGTATTGCTCGCCGTCGGTTACAAGCTGGCTGGGGTATACCCCCGAGGAGGTCGTCGGTGTCCGTTACACGGCATGGTGCCACCCGGAGCATGGCGAACTCCCGATCGGCAAAGAGCTGCTTCGGACCGGCAGAACGGTCACGGAGCTGCGGATCAGGGATAAAGCCGGCGATTATATATGGTTTGAATTTGCGCTCCATTTGGCGGAGGACGGGGAGGATAAACCGAGAATACTGGCTGTCGGACGGGAGATTTCCAAGCGGAAGTATGAGGAGTCCGTGCTGGAAGAAACGATGCGCATCGCCCGGATCGGAAGCTGGGAATGGTATGTCACGGAAGATAGGGTTGCCCTGTTTGATCAGCTCTATCATTTATTCGGCATCGAGAAAAAAGAGGAGAACTTGACCACGGCCGATATTCTGCATATCGTGCATCCGTCCGAGCGGGAGCGGCTGGTCGAAGCGATCGGTGAAGCCCTGCGGCAGGGGCATTTCGATTTTGAATTTCAGCACGAAATCGACGGGGAGGAAGCCCAGTACTTGCATTTGCGCGGGATAGTTACCTACGATGAGGAAGGCAAACCGGTGAAAATGACCGGCACGGTGCAGAATATTACGGACCGGAAGCAGGTGGAGCGCAAGCTCCAGGAAACCGTCGAAAGATACAATTCGCTCAAGAAATACAATCACGACGCCGTTTTCTCCCTCGATTTGAACGGCCATATCATAAACACCAACACGATGGCCGAGAAATTGACTGGCTATCGGGTTCAACAGATGGCGGGACAGTGCTTCACCATGTTTATCGAGGAGTGCCAGCTGCAGAGCATTTTATCCGCCGCGGCCGCCGATGTCTCGATTGAGAAAGGAATCGACAGAATCAAAACGAAGGACGGAAGAATGGTGGAGGTGTTGACCACCATCGCGCCGATTATTATCAATCAGGAGAATGTCGGCTTTTATATTATCGCCAAGGACATTAGCGAGCAGAAGCAGCTGCTGATCGCGAAGGAGGCGGCGGAACGGACGAACCAGGCCAAGAGCGAATTCCTGGCCATGATGAGTCACGAAATCCGCACCCCGATGAACGGAGTCATCGGGATGACGGATTTGATGATGGAAACGACGGAATTGTCGGACACGCAGAGAGAGTATCTGGACATTATCCGCAAGAGCGGAGATACGCTGCTTGCGATCATCAACGATATACTGGATTTTGCCAAGATCGAATCGGGCAAAGCGGAGCTTCACATGGATGCCGTCGATGTGCGGCGGGTCATTTCGGAAACGCTGGATATTCTCAAGGTCCGGGCGGGCGAGAAGCGGCTTGAACTGTCCTATTCCGTGGAAGGCGATATTCCCGGCATCCTGTACGGCGATCCGGAGCGTTTGAAGCAAGTGCTGCTGAACCTGGTCGGCAACGCCGTAAAATTTACTTATTCCGGCGGAGTCACGGTGACGGTCAACCGGATCGCGGACGATGGTCCGGATATCGGCCTCCGCTTCGCGGTCCGCGATACCGGGATCGGGATTCCCGCGGAGAAGATTCCTTTACTGTTCGAGCCGTTTTCCCAACTGGACCATCTTATGACCCGCAGGTATGAAGGAACCGGACTCGGACTGGCCATCACGAAGAAGCTGGTCGGCCTGATGGGCGGGGAGATTTGGGTCCAGCCGCAGGACGGACCGGGAGCGACCTTCATGTTTGACATACGTCTCAAGGAAAATGAAAAAGAGGAGCTTGCCGGAGGGTCGAAAGCTTGGAAGAACGCGCCGGCAAAAGGGCGGAGACTGAATATTCTGATTGCGGAAGACAATGAGATCAATCAGATCGTGCTGCAAAAAATGCTGGAAGGACTGGGGCACTCCACCCGGATTGTAGCCAGCGGTCAAGAAGTCCTTCAAAGCGTCGCGTACGAATCGTTCGATATGATCTTTATGGATATTCATATGCCGGAAATGAGCGGTCTGGAAGCCACCCGAATTATCCGCAGCACGATTCCGCCGGAGAAATGCCCGGTGATTGTCGCCGTGACGGCCAACGCTTTGAAGGGTGTTAGAGAAAATCTGCTCAAATCAGGGATGGACGATTATATCAGCAAACCGATCAAAAGCTCGGTCGTAGCGGAGATTATCAACAAATATTTTTAATTTAAATGAAATGAAAGAATAAGTCAGGAAATGAAAGCATCCTCCCGAAATAAACGCTTTCATGGGCCAGTAACCCATCTTGAGGTTATCCGGCCTTTTTTCATATAATCGAGATCGTGAGCGTTGCACCGGACCCATTTTCATTTACATCATAAGGAGGACCCACTTCATTGTCTAAAACAAAAAATATATCTGCCAGCTGGTTTTCGAATGTCAAAAATGACATCCTGTCCGGACTTACGGTAGCTTTTGCCCTCATTCCGGAAGCGATTGCCTTTTCGATCCTGGCCGGGGTCAGTCCGATGGTCGGACTTTACGCCTCTTTTTGTATCGCCGTCGTCATTTCCTTTGCCGGCGGTCGGCCGGGAATGATCTCCGCGGCTACGGGGGCGATGGCTTTGCTGATGGGCGGCTTGGTCCGGGATCATGGCATTGAATACTTGTTCGCCGCGACGGTGCTGGCGGGAATCCTGCAAATCGTGTTTGGCCTGCTGAAGCTGGGGAAATGGATCAGCTTCCTGCCCCAATCGGTGATGACCGGGTTCGTCAACGCCTTGGCGATCCTGATTTTCATGGCCCAGCTCACCCATTTCTCGGGGCAGGGTTGGCTCATGTACGCCCTTGTGGCGCTTACGCTAGCCATCATATATTTAGTTCCGCGTTTAACAAAGGCGGTGCCATCCGCGCTCGTAGCGATCATCGCCGTTTCGGTGCTGGTGATCACGCTGGGTCTGGATGTGAAAACCGTGGGGGACATGGGAGAGATCACAAGCGCATTACCGGTTTTCCATGTGCCTGATGTCGGTTTGTCGTGGGACTTGCTGAAGACGATTTTCCCGGTATCTTTGTCGCTGGCCGTTGTCGGCCTATTGGAATCGTTAATGACGGCGACGCTGATCGACGAGATCACGGACACGCCCAGCGATAAAAATCGGGAGATGAAGGGACAGGGACTGGCGAATATCGTCACCGGCTTCTTCGGCGGAATGGCGGGCTGCGCCATGATCGGCCAGTCGATGGTCAACATGAAATCCGGCGGGCGGACCCGGCTTTCCACATTGGTCTCGGGGGTAGGGCTGCTCTTCTTGATTCTGGTCCTCGGCGATGTAGTCAAGCAGATTCCGATGGCCGCCCTGGTTGGCGTCATGTTTATGGTCTCGATCGGAACCTTCGAGTGGAAATCGCTCCGGACATTGCACAAAGTTCCGAAGACCGATGCCTTCGTCATGATCATCACGGTGGTCACCGTGGTGGCGACGGATAATTTGTCCATCGGGGTAGCGGTTGGCGTGCTGCTCAGCGCACTGGCGTTCGCCTGGAAGATGGCGCGTATCCGGATCGCGGAAGAGCGGGGTCCCGAGGTAAAAACATATACCGTCTATGGCCAAATGTTCTTTGGAACCGTCGCTCATTTCGTAAACGGCTTTCATCCGGCGGACGATCCGGAGCGGATTGCGATCGATTTTTCCAAATCCCATGTATGGGATCATTCCGCTGTAAACGCCATTTCAAAAATCGTAAACAAATATGTGCAAATGGGCAAAGAAGTTTCGATCATCGGGCTGAACGAAGAAAGCACGGCGCTGGTTGAACGAAGCGGATTATTGTCCCAATAGAAGAAAATCCTCCTTAAGGGTCTCATTCGGACCGTTTAAGGAGGATTTTTGTTTTACAGCAGGCGAAACCGTTCCAACTGGTCCCATAGCTGCTCCTGCATCAGAATCTCGCGCTGCTTCGGGCCGAGGAGATCGAAATGGGGGAACGGGGGACGGTGGTGAATATATTCGGGATTCAAATCATGCTCCCTGCACCATGCCGCCAGACGTTCCAAATCGCTGCAGCCGACCTTGGTCACGGTTTTCGCGCCCGGAAACCGGGGATCGAGCCAATAATGGGTCAGAAAGGCGATCTCGCCCCGGGATACCGCCTGTTTCCAGGCGGTCAGTTCTTCCCTGTTGATTCCGAATGCCATGGTGTCCGTATCTCCTTCTTGTAGTCGTAGACGTTAAACTCTATACGTGAATGCCCCTCCAAAGAAAAGCCACGATCGCCGCGGCGGCTTCCCGTTCCGACGGGAACAGCTTGTTGGCTTGGTCATACTGCCGTTCGCCCGCCCGCAGCATCGACACATAGAAATGGGCGGCCAGCAGCGGGTCGCCGGCGGTAATTTCCCCTTCCCGCATCGCGGCTGCAAAGCCTTCCTTCAGCGTTTCATATAGGTCATTCTCGTGCCGGATCAAGGTTTGCAGTTGTTCATCCGTCAAATGCCGCTTCACTTGGGCAAACATGCCGTTTACGTGGACCTGCGGTATTTTTAAATAATTTTCCGTAATGCGGATTAACCGGTCTTGGAACGATCCTGACTGGGCGAGCACTTCCGCGATCCGCCCGTTGACCTCGGACAGTGTAGCTGCGATGGAAGCGACAAACAGCTCGGTTTTGTTCGGATAATAGTAATAGATCGTCGCCTTGGTAACCCCGCACTGATCGGCAACTTCGTTCATGGATACGGCCTCGAAGCCTTTCGCCATAAACAGCCGGGAAGCGGTCTGCAAAATGTGCCGGGACGTCGGCAAGCCGTCCTGCTGTTGAACCGGCCGTCCCAAAGGACGCTTGCTGGGGGTGCTCATATTATCACCTCAACACCTTCTTCTGACGAATTATTATACCACAAGAGGTAAACAATTCTCTCCTTGCTCCATTTTGTTTATTAATTAACCTTCCGGTATATATAATTATTGTGGTATGATAAATATCACTCATATGGGAGTTTTAAAAATAAGGTGGAGGGAAAAAACATGTTATTGAAAATAGCCCGCTTTGTCTCGGGTGAACGGACGAAGTGGATCACACTGATTGTTTGGGTCGTGATCGTCGGCGTGCTGAGCGCGATGTGGCCCGGCGTGAACCAAATGGAAAAGAACAATGCGGCGAATCTGGAGGCCGACAATCCTTCCGTCCGGGCGGCAGCCGTCGCCGAAGAGCAATTCCCGGACGAAAGCGGGATTCCCGCATTAATCGTCTGGAGTCGGGAGGGCGGGCTTTCCGATACCGACTATGAAGGGATCCGGCGGCTTTCCGCCAGTCTTGCGGACCAGCCGGTTCCCGGGCAGCAATCGCTGCCTCCGTTCGATCAGATACCGCCGGCGGCGCTTAAGCAGCAGGCTTCCGAGGACGGGACGGCGTTCGTGATGCCGGTATTCTTCGCCAAGTCGGCGGATTCGGCCCTGTTAAAAGAAGGGGGCCAGGAAATCCGCAACCAGGCCGAAGCGGCGTTTGGGGCCGACCCGTTTGCCGCAGGGGTAAAGAGCGGCGAGCTTTTCGCGCGAATTTCCGGGCCGGCCGGTATTTCAATCGACGCGTCCAGCCTGTTTTCGAGTGCCGATGTTTCGCTGATGATCGCGACGGTGCTGCTCGTGCTCGTGCTGCTTCTGCTCATTTACCGCTCGCCGACTCTGGCGATCATCCCGTTGATCGCCGTCGGGTTCGCCTATATGGCGGCCAGCCCGATCCTGGGCAAGCTGGCGGAACTGGGGTGGATCACGGTCGACTCCCAGGCGATCTCGATCATGACCGTGCTGCTGTTCGGTGCGGGAACGGATTATTGCCTGTTCCTGATCTCGCATTTCCGCGACCGGCTTAAACAGGAAAAGAGCAAGTCCAAAGCGCTTCTGGGCGCGCTTAAGGATGCCTCCGGCGCGATCGCCATGAGCGGATTTACCGTAGTCATTGCGCTGTTGGTACTGCTGCTGGCCAAGTATGGGGCAGTACATCGTTTTGCGGTTCCATTCAGCCTATCGATTCTGGTTATGGCTCTCGCCAGCCTGACTTTGGTGCCCGCGCTGCTGGCCATATTCGGCCGCGCCTCCTTCTATCCGTTTGTCCCCCGTACGGCGGAAATGGAAGAAGAGCGAAGCCGGAAAAGAGGCGGGGCTTCGCAGGTCCGATCCAAAACGGACACAAGCAAGTTCGGCGTTTTCATCGGCAATCTCGTTACGAAGCGTCCTTGGCTGGTCGTGATCGTGGCTTTGATCCTGCTCGGGGCGGCGGCCTTGAATACATTCCGGATTCAATACACCGTCGATTTGCTGTCTTCCTTCCCTGAGGATTCGCCGTCGCGCGAAGGATTTGCGGTAATCGGCGAGAAATTCACCCCCGGCGAATTGGCTCCGATGAAAATCATGATAGATACGGAGGGGCAGGATGTCGCGCTGAAAGAAGCGCTTGTGAAGCTTCCGTATTTAAGCAAAGTATCCGATCCGGTTTCGGGTGAAGGCGACCCGGACATCACGGCGTTTGACGCCGAGTTTACCATGAACCCGTACTCGGCGGAAGCGGTGAACCTGATTCCGGAGCTGCGGGAAACGGCGGAGACGGCGTTACGGCAAGCCGGGATCTCTTCGCCGGAATCCAAAGTATGGATCAGCGGACAAACCGCGACCCAATATGATACCGAAATGACGAACAACCGCGACGATAGGGTCGTCATTCCGATCGTCATCGGGCTGATCGCCATATTGCTGCTGGTCTATTTGCGCTCCCTGGTAGCGATGATTTATCTGATTTTGACCGTGGTGCTGTCTTATTTCGCCGCGCTCGGGCTCGGTTGGGTGGCGGTTCATGATCTCATGGGGACCGCGGCGATTCAAGGGCTGATCCCGTTGTACTCGTTCGTGTTTCTGGTGGCGCTCGGGGAAGACTATAATATCTTTCTGATCTCAAGCATCTGGAAAAAGCGCAAAACGATGCCGCTCAAGCAGGCGATTCGGGAAGGCGTGGCGGAAACCGGGAGTGTGATCACCTCGGCCGGCCTGATTCTCGCCGGAACATTCGCCGTGCTGGCGACGCTGCCGATTCAGGCGCTGGTGCAATTCGGGATCATCACGGCCATCGGGGTGCTGCTCGATACTTTTATCGTCCGTCCGCTATTGGTTCCGGCGATCACGACGCTGCTCGGAAATTGGGCGTTTTTTATTTGAAATAATCAACCCGTGCCAATTTATGTTCCTTTGCATATAATCGGCGCTCTTTCAAAAGCTAAACAAACCGGTTTGCGTATCAAAATGGGCGACAGGAGGGGATTCAGGTGAGCGGAAACGGGAACAGCAGCTACAGAAAAACAAATGGCACCGTCGGTTGGAGAAAGACCGGGGGAAACGATCATGGCGGAAAAGGAAGCGACGGCGCCGCGGCGGGCGGCGGGAATTTACGCTGGTGGCAGCTCTCGCTGCTCGGGATCGCTTCGATCATCGGCACGGGTTATTTTCTTGGCTCCGGAATCGGGATCCGCATGGCGGGGCCCGCGATTCTGGTCGCCTTTCTGTTGGCGGCGCTTGGAGCGTATACGGTGTTTGACGCGCTGGCGCGCATGACGGCCAAACAGCCGGAGAAGGGCTCCTTCCGCTCTTACGCCAAGCGGGCGTTCGGACGGTGGGCCGGATTCGGCAGCGGCTGGGTATACTGGTCTTCCGAGCTGCTTATTATGGGCAGCCAGCTTACGGCGCTATCGCTCTTTACGCGGTTTTGGTTTCCCGGTGTGCCGATGTGGCTGTTCGCCGCCGGATATGCCATCCTCGGACTGGCCGTTATTTTGCTCGGCAATAAAGGGTTCGATTCCATCGAGCATGTTTTATCGGTCGTCAAAATCGCGGCGATCCTGATGTTTCTCGCCATCGCGGCCACCGCGCTGCTGGGCTGGATTCCCGGAGCGGGGAAATCGGCCTTCCCGCGTACCTTCGGCCAATTCTTCCCTAGCGGGGCCATGGGGTTATGGTCGGGGCTGATCTTTGCTTTCTACGCGTTCGGCGGGATTGAAGTAATGGGGATGATGGCCTACCGGCTGAAGGACCCGCAGGACGCGCCGAAGGCCGGGAAGATCATGCTCCTGCTGCTGGCGGCGGTTTACGTCCTGTCGATCGGTCTGGTCGTGACGCTGCTTCCGTGGAACAAAACCGTGCCCCACAAGAGCCCGTTTATTACGGCGCTCGGCGGGGTTCATCTGCCTTTCATTCCCCATGTCTTCAACGCCGTGCTTATCGTCGCCGGGTTCTCGACCATGGTCGCCTCGCTCTACGCCGTGACGACGATGCTGGTCACGCTGGCCGAGGATAAGGACGCGCCGCCGCTCTTTGCCAAGACGGCGCTGAAGGAGCGGCCGCTGTACGCCATAGGTCTTACGGCGGTGGGCCTGGCCGGCTCGATCCTGCTGTCCCTGGCGATGCCGGGACGCATTTACGAATATATTACGACCGCCGCCGGACTGTTATTATTATACAACTGGCTGTTCATTTTGCTCACTTCCGGCAAGCTGCTCGAATTGTCCGTGTTCGGGCAGGTTAAGCGCTTCGCCGGGCTCGCGCTGATTGTCCTTGCCGTGTCCGGAACGCTCGCGCATAAAACAAGCCGCCCGGGATTTTGGGGCAGCCTGATCTTCATCGCCGTCATCGGTACGGTTACTTTAATCATGCAGTTCGCCGTATGGAAAAGACGGAAGCCCGCTCTGCGGCGGCGGCGCAAGGCAACGCTAGTGCGTCGGCCGAGATTGGATTAAAGCCGATCCAGCAGCAACAAGACGGCCTCATAACCGAAATACAGGCCGAACCCGATCAGCGAAAGGCCGGAGAGGGCCGAAATCATCCGCAACAGCCGATCGTTCAGCACCTTTCTGAAGCCGCCGGCAAACGCCGCCATGGATATATCCCAAAGCAGCACCCCGGCTATAATGGCGCAGCTATTGGCGATCAGATCGCCGGCGCCTGAAGAGGATGCGCTTGGGCCAGCACCGAGCCGTAGATACCGAGCCAGAACAAAATGGAGAGCGGGTTGGACAGCGACATCATAAACCCGGAGAAGTAGGATTTAAAAAGGGGCTCGCCGCCCCTCATTTCGCTCAGGCTGAGCTTGCGCGCCTGGTTCAGGCTGTCGATTCCGGTATAGATCAGAATAAAGAAACCGAACAGCCAAAGAAACGACTTCATGAAGGGAGTATTGAGAAAATGCACTACTCCGAAGTACACGAGCGCCATGTAGATGATATCGGCGGTGATCGCCCCGAGGCCGACAAGCCAGGCGGGGAGAAATCCCCCACGGATGCCCCGGTCCAATTGCGCGGCATTCACCGGACCGATGGGGGCGGATAGGGATAAACCAAGAAACACATAACCAAGTAAACCGTTCAATGCGGATACCTCCGGAAAATTGGAATCATGGCAGCGAATGAATCGGGAACTTGTACATTGTATTCATCTAGGGCCGCTTGTACGACAAAAAATAGGGACTTGATAAACTAATCGTATTAGTTTATATTTTAACTAATGATATTAGTTTTGAGAGAGGATGAAGCGGGATGCGGGTTACCCGAAAAGGCCAATTGCTTCAATTGTCATTTATGCCGCGAATTTTTCCGGTGAATTGTTACTTGGTGGAAGAGGAGGATGGCCTGACATTGATCGATGCCGCGCTGCCTTACAGCGCCGCCGGCATTATCAAGGCGGCCGAGGCGGTCGGCAAGCCGCTGGCCCGGATCGTACTAACCCATGCCCATAGCGATCATATCGGGGCGCTTGACGCACTCAAGACGAAATTTCCGGAGCTCCCCGTCCACATTTCGGTCAGGGACGCCCGGCTGCTCGCCGGCGATACGACGTTGGACCCGGGTGAACCGCAGACCCCGATCCGCGGCGGCGTTCCGCAGCCGCGGAAAGTGGCGACCCGCCCGGACGTGCTGCTGAAGGAAGGCGACCGGGTCGGCTCGCTGCGGGTGATCGCCACTCCCGGGCACACGCCGGGCTCCATCTCGCTGCTGGATACCCGCAGCGGCGCGCTCATCGTGGGCGACGCCCTGCAGACGCGCGGCGGCGTCGCGGTCAGCGGCCAACTCCGGCCGCTGTTCCCGTTCCCGGCGCTCGCGACCTGGAACGCCGAAGCGGCGCTCGCCAGCGCGTGGAAGCTGGCCGCGCTGGACGCAGGCCTGCTCGCCGCCGGTCACGGCCGGATGATCGAGCGCCCCGCCGACATAATGCGGGCGGCGATCGCCCAAGCCGAGCGCAAGCTCGGGGCGCTGCCGGGCGGCGGAGAGGGGGAATCGGGCCATGTCGCCAAGGGCGGGCATTGATCCCGGGGCCGTATTGCGGGCCGCGCTGGAAATCGCCGACAGCGAGGGGGCCGAGGCGATTACGATCTCGTCCGTAGCTCAGCGCTTGGGGATTCGTCCCCCCTCGCTGTACAATCATGTGAGCGGGCTTAATGAACTGCGGAGCTGGGTGGCCGTTCATGCGCTCCGTCAGCTTCAAGACGCTATCGTGGCCGCGGCCGGGAACAAGAAGGGGGAGGCGGCGATTCTTTCCTTCGCCGATGCCTATATTGGTTTTGTCCGGGAGCATCCGGGCCTATATGAGATGATCCAGCTTGCTCCGGGCCCCGAGGACCGTGAGATCGGCGAAGCCGGCGACAGACTCGTGGACTTTGTCGTAGGGTTACTTGATGATTATAACCTGACGAAGGAGGAGGCTCTGCACACGGTACGGGGCTTGCGCAGCCTCATTCACGGCTTCGCTTCCCTGGAGCGGCAGAAAGGCTTCGGCCTTCCGCTCGATGTACAGGACAGCCTGAATTTTAACTTGAAGCTGATTCTTGACGGATTGCGCCGGAGAACTGGTTAAGATTTTACATAGCGGGTAATTGGTAACAAAGAGGTCATTTCGGGGGATAATATAAACCCCGCCGGAAGCCTTGCGCGGCGGGGTGAATTTGCCCGCGACGGGGCGGGCGACATAGACTAGACCATCGGAATACAGGAAAAAGGAGCCGAAAGGCTCCTCTTAGACTCAATAACACGCTGGCACGTGTGAGATTATCCGCGACAAGGCGGAAGACGTAATCTCTAACGATTCAATTCTCTGATCTTATACTACCTTTTCGGCGAGGCGATGTCAACCTTCAGCCTAAATGCCGAAAGACCACTTCAGCCGGTTTTCGAGGCGGCGCACGTCCTCTTCATCCAGATTCCCCAAATGCTCCTTGAGCCGGATTTTGCTCACCGAGGTGGTCTCCTCCGTTTTGGCGGCGGAATCGAAAGCTAGAAAATCGTATTTGCTCTTAAAGAGAAAATAGTGGCTTTGAAACCGGGGGATCGGCTTCCCTTCCTTCGTCAGGATCGGCTGTCCCGTACTGGCCGCCGTACGGATCTTCAAATTTTTGGTCAGCGGTACGACCAGCACATTGCCGGATGTGGAATTTACCGTATTATTCGAGACGATGACGACCGGCCGTTCCTCGTTCTGCTCGCAGCCGATATTTTCGCCGAAATGGCAAAAATGCACCGCTCCCCGGGTCAAGTGCCGCTTCATTTGCGTTTCCTCATGTTCGATCCATTGATGCGCCATCTCGATTTTGAGCGGCATCCAGGTTTCGATTTGCCGCGTTTTTTGCTGCTTCAAATATTCGATCCGCTCGTTCCGTTTGCGCTTTTTCGCCGGATTTTCCCGTACCGTTTCGGGTTGTTCACGATGATTCTTATGCATGATCTTTCCTCCAGACTGGCAGGTGTAAACATATATACCTTTGAATTACACGTAATTGCCTAGCGATAAACCAGGAAATGCCGATGATTTAAAAATAATCTTTCCTGCGTTTGCGTCGATCCGATGTTTGCTTTCCCCGCGAGTTGACAATATTTTTGCCTCTGTGATACCTTAGGCTTGAAATCGAGGTGATTACGCACATGGCAAAGAAGAAATACGCACCCGCCACGGCAGCGAAGACCGCGGATAAACCGGCGACTCTGAAGGACCTGCTCGGCGAGGGGACGATTGCGAAGCTGAAGGAGCAGGCCGCGCAGCTCAAGCAGGAGGAGGAGCAGCGCCGGGAGGAGGCCCGGGTCAAGGCCGAGGAGGAACGCAAGGCGGAGCGGAAGCGACTGGACAACGATTTCGAGCATCTGCTGAATACGAGCAAGCTCGATTGGCATAAATTCAAATAAGATTTAACCGGGAGGCAGCCGGATATTCAGGGCTCGGTCTCCCGGTTTTTTACTCGCTCAAATTGAAAGCGCTAACTTTTGCTGCGGGAAGGGTCGCCAATCCATGAAAAAATATATTCCCTACACCTACAAAATGCTCGTTCCCTATCTGCTGCTCGTCCTGATTACGGATATTATTATCGGCTATATTTCGTATTCGATGCTGATCCAATCGCGGACGGAAATGGCCGAGACGAATATCCGCACGGGCATGGAGCAGGCGCGGGATAATATCCGCTATCAAATGGACGAAATCCAGCGGATGTCGGACACGCTGTTCGGCAGCTTGTCTTTTCAGCGGGCGCTTCAGGCCAAAGGGGAGCCTTATCAAATCTATCTGGTCATGTTGGACGAAATCGTCCCGCAAATTACGGCCCCGCTCAAGCTGTTCGGAAACGATATCCGGCTCATGCTTTACACGATGAACGAGGATCTGAACCTCGTGCCCGGAGACGATCTTGCCGAACCGATCGACGGCAGCGATTATTATATTTTGCCGCTTGCCGAAATAGCAAACCAGGAATGGTACCGCCGCTACAAGGATTCCGAGCTGGACAACATCTGGCTGCAGATCGACACCGACCGGGAGCTCGGCAATATATCGCATATCCGTAAATTGGTATCCTATAGCGACTACAAGACGGTGATCGGTTATGTGCGGATTACCGCTTCCCTGGACGACTTGTTCGGCAACTTCGCCGCGTTTCCGGTCGAGGAAGGCGTCACCCTGCGCCTGATCGACAACGCCGCGGGCGGGGCGGCGCTTTATCAAAGGGGAGACGCCGGTTCCGGCCCCCGGGAGGAGAGGCGGGAAAGCGGCACCTATCTTACGCTGCGCGAACAAATTCCCGGAACGGACTTTGTCATCGAGACACTGGTCCCCCGCGCCTATTTGACCAAAGATACCGCGCGGCTGCAAAGGTCGATCCTTGCCGTATGCGCGCTCAGCTTCGCGGGGATGTCGCTGATCGGCTCGATGGTGGCGCGGCTTTCCGGCCGAAGAATGGCCCGGATCGTCCGGTTGGTGCGCTCCTTTCAGGAGGGCAACTTCCAGAAGCGCATCTCTTTCCCGGGCAACGACGAATTCGTACATATCGCCGAGGCGTTCAACGTCATGGCCGGAAATATCCAGGAGCTGATCAACAGCGTGTACGTGCAAGGGCTGCAGCGGAAGCATGCCGAGCTTGAGGCGCTGCAGGCCCAGATCAACCCGCATTTCCTGTTTAACACGCTGTCCACGATCAGCAGTTTGGCGAACCTGGGGGAGACGCGCAAGGTGACGGACATGGTGCAGGGATTGTCGCGTTTTTACAGGCTAACGCTGAATCAGGGCAAGGTGTTTACTACGCTGGAGCATGAAGTTATGCAGGTTGAGACTTATCTGGACATTCAGCGGGTCAAGTATGCGGACGGATTTAAAGTATACGTGGATATCGCGGAGGATATCCGGCATGTTCCGGTTATGAAGCTGATACTTCAACCGTTTGTAGAGAATGTGTTCAAGCACGCCTGGTTCGGCGAGTCGATCGCGATCCGGATTACCGGCAGGCGGTCCAAGGGCGGGATAGAGCTGAAGGTGATCGACAACGGGATCGGCATGACGCCGGAGACCGTCAAGGAGCTGCTCGCGGCGCCCAGCAAAACCGGAGGGTACGGGATCAAAAATGTCGATGAGCGGATCAAGCTCAGATACGGGGAAGGCTATGGCATTTCGATCTTCAGCTTTTACGGGGCGGGCACCACGGTGAGCATATTTCTGCCTGCGGAAGAAGCGGCGCTGATTCAAGAGCCGGCCGGATGAGTCAGGCAGAAATCGGTGAAAAAGTATAGGTTTTCATTGAAAAGCGCTATGTTCAAAACCGGATTCGGTAAGTTATTCTCCTAATAACAAGCGTTGGTCGGAGGGTTATGGAGATGGATATCAATATTTTGCTTGTCGACGACGAAGCGGTGGACCTGGAATGGCTGCGGCGGCGCGTGGCCGGAAGCGGGATTCCTTATCCCCTTCGCGTTGTCGGAACGGCGAACAGCGGCTTCGGCGCGCTCAAAATATTGGAGCAGGAACGGGCCGATCTTATTCTATCGGATATCCGCATGCCGATCATGTCCGGCACGGAGTTTGCCCGCCGGGCGAGGGAGATTCATCCGCAGGTGAAAATCGTGTTTATCAGCGGGCATGAGGATTTCGGGTACGCCAAAAAAGCGATCGAGCTGAACGCCTCCGGTTATTTGCTTAAGCCGGTGGAGGACAATGAGCTCAAGGAGATGCTGCTGTCGCTTTGCGAGTCGGTGGAGAGAGAGCGGGAGCAGAAACGCACGGCCTCGGCGGCTTGGTCGCTCGTAGGCGAGGAGTTGCTGATCCGCTGGTTGAAGGACTTTGCTGCGGCCAAAGCGGGCAAGCATATTCAGGATGTGCTTCACCCGCTGCTGCGGTTCGGGACGGCGGCGGCATTGGTCGAAATCGACGACCTGGAATGGAAAACGGGCGAGTGGACCGGGCGGGAAAAACGGGAGCAGATTCAGCGGCTCCTTATGTTTATAAGGAGCTATGTGGAAGAGAATATGCTCGGCACCTTTTTCCGGAATGAAGAGACGCGCTATCTCATTCTGTCGTCCGTGTCCGAGCATGAATTTCCCGTCTTGCTGGAAGGGCTGATCGCAGCCGTAAGGGATAGTTCGCCTTTTACCGTTACGGCCGGAATCGGCAAATTCGCGCGGGACGAAGAGTCGCTGCGGGAATCCTACCGGCAGGCGCAGGCAGCCTTAAGCGTTAAATGGCTGCTCGGCAAAGACCGGCTCATCAGCTGGGATGTGGTCGAGTGGGCCCCCGGCGGGCATGTGCCCGTGCCGAGCGTGGACGAAGTGCTGAATCGGATGCTGCGTGCCATCCTGGAGTACGATTTGGTCGCCGTCGACGATTGCCTCGCCGAGATCTTCGACCGCCGGCAGCCGCTCTTCCGAAAGAATGAAGTCTACGATCTCATTCTCCGGATCACCACCAAGCTGCATGCCGATCTGCGGCAAATGGGGGAGAGCCTGTACGAGCTGTTGAAATGGGACGCTAATCAGCCGGTGATTCTGTTTCAATTCGAAACCGTACACGATATCAAATCCTGGCTGAGAAAGCGGTTCTTCGAATTGTCCGAACTGCTGTACGTCAAGAAACAGCGGCACAAACGCAAGCTGATCGAGGAGATCATGCAGTATGTGGATTCGCATCTGGAGCGGAAGATTACGCTGAAGGAAGTCGCGACGCATTTTGATTTTACACCGAATTACCTCGGGTTTTTGTTCAAGGAGGAGACGGGGCAGCATTTCAGCGATTATCTGAACGAGCGAAGAACGAAGCGGGTATGCGAGCTGTTGTCCGATCCCACGCTGAAAATTTACGAAATTGCCGAGCGGATGGGCTATAAAAACATCGTTTACTTTAATCGACAGTTCAAACAAACCATGGCCATGACACCTGGCGAGTATCGGAAGAAAAACAAAATATGAGCCTCCGGGTCGCTTCATTCTTGACCCGGAGGTGAAAAGGGCCGGGATTTGCCGCTTCAGCGGCAGGCCCGGTCTTTTGTTTGTTCGGGGGAAGCTTCAGTCTTACAGCATGCCGCCCGGCCTTCACTTGGAAATAATCCAATGAACGTGACGCCTCAAAAAACAATCGTGGAAAATGTACTATATTTAGTTGCTTCGCTGAATCCAAAACGTAAGCGTTCTCAACTTACAATGAGGACAGAGACAATTAGAGGGGGGAGAGGTGAAGGATGAGTGGGCACGGCTTTTGGAGCGATGTAAAGAAATATAAAACACTGCTGCTCATGCTGGTTCCAGGGGTATTGTTTTTCCTGCTGTTCGCTTATATCCCGATGGCGGGAATCGTGCTGGCCTTCAAGCAATTCAATTACAGCGGGGGAATTTTCGGCAGCCCGTGGAACGGGCTGGACAACTTCCGCTTCTTCTTTGAATCGGGCGACGCCTGGCGCGTGACGAGAAATACGGCGCTCTATAATATCGCGTTTATTCTCGTCAACAATGTGCTGCAAATTTTCGCGGCGATTTTGCTGTTCGAGGCCACGGGCAAATGGTTTCGGAAAATTACCCAGACCGTGATGTTCCTGCCTTACTTTATTTCCTGGGTCGTCGTCGGCGCGATTGCGTACAACCTGTTCAATTACGATGTGGGGACAATCAATGTACTCCTGAACAAAATCGGCCTCGAATCGATCGATATTTACAATACGGCCGCCTATTGGCCGGTCATTCTGATCCTCATCTCCGCCTGGAAGGCGCTCGGCTACGGCACGATCATGTATCTTGCGGCCATCACCAGCATCGACACGGAGATGTATGAAGCGGCCGAAATCGATGGGGCCAACATTTTTCAGCGGATCCGCAAAATTACGATTCCGAATCTGATGCCTACGGCGATTATTCTTATGCTGCTGGCGATCGGCAACATTTTCCGCGGCGACTTCGGCATGTTCTATAACATGGTCGGCAACAACGGGCTGCTGTTCTCCTCCACCGACGTCATCGATACGTTTGTGTTCCGGTCGCTGATTTCGTCCAACGAAATCGGCATGTCCGCCGCCGCGGGCTTCTACCAGTCAATCTTGGGATTTGCGACGATCATGCTCGCCAACTATGCGGTACGCAAATACGACAAAGACCATGCTTTGTTCTGATCACGGGGGGAACTTTCGATGAGTAAAGCGGCAACATCCGCCGGCATACCCGGCGCCGAAGTCCGGCTTCCGGGACGGAAGCCGAAATATAAAGACCGGGCGATTCTGGCCGTGATCGGCTACATATCGCTTACGATTCTGGCACTATTTTGCATCATTCCGTTTCTGCTCGTCATTTCTTCTTCACTGACCGAGGAGAGCAAAATCATTGAGAACGGATTTCAACTGATTCCCGCCGAATTTTCGTTCGAGGCGTATCGGATTCTGTTCAAATATCCGGCGGAGATGCTTAAATCGTATGGCGTAACCATTACGGTCACCGTGCTGGGCACATTCCTAGGTCTGTCCTTGACCTCCATGACCTCTTATGTGCTTTCGCGAAAAGATTTTAAATGGCGCAACAAATTCGCTTTCTTCTTCTTTTTTACGACGCTGTTCAGCGGCGGGCTCGTTCCGTGGTATCTGCTCATCGTAAACTATCTGCAACTGAAGGACACGCTGATTGTGCTCATTCTGCCGATGCTGATGAACGTGTTCTATATCATCGTGATGAAATCGTTTATGAGCGGCATTCCCGAGGCGATCATCGAATCGGCAAAGATCGACGGAGCGGGAGACTTCCAGATTTATTTGCGCTTTGTGCTGCCGCTGTCCAAACCCGCGCTGGCGACCATCGGTTTGTTCATCGCCCTCGCTTACTGGAACGACTGGTACAATGCGCTGCTGTTCATCTCCAACGAGGACCTGATGCCGCTCCAGTATTATTTGTACCGGATGCTCGGCAATATGGACGGCATGCGCAGAGCGATTATGTCATCCGGGGTCGTGGTGAATTTCAACCTGCCGAGCGAGAGTCTGAAAATGGCGATGACGATTGTGGCGACGGGGCCGATTTTGCTGGCTTATCCGTTCATCCAGCGCTATTTTGTCCAGGGACTGACGATCGGCGCCGTCAAAGGATAGGGATGACCTCAGGGATCCAAGGGAATCGCCTGGTTATCGATAGATTCATTCCAAATGAATGAGGGGGAATTTTAGTCATGAAACAAAAGAACAGGACATTTACGTTTCTGCTGGCGATGGTTATGGCATTATCCGCCTTGTTGAGCGCCTGCGGAGGAAACGGGGGAGCCGGGAACGCCCCGAAAGCGGAGCCGGCGAATACGGGGAATAACGTGGCCGTAAATTCGGCGGATGCGGGCGAGAGCTCCGGCGGCCCGGATATCTCTCAGGAAGTGAAGCTGAAAATGCTGATGGTCGGGGGCAAACCGGCCGATTACGATGAAGTTTTCGGCGAGCTGAACAAGCTGCTGAAGGAGAAGATCAACGCCACCGTGGAGACCGAATTTTTGGACTGGGCGGACTGGACGCAGAAATATCCGCTGAAGTTCGCCGCCGGTGAGGATTTTGACATCGCTTATACGGCAAACTGGGCTTTCTATACGGACCAGTCACGCAAGGGCGGCTTCCTGGAACTGACCGAGGACATGCTCCAAACATATATGCCGAAGACATGGGAAGCGATGCCCGAAGTGTCCTGGGAGCAGGCCAAGGTAGACGGCAAATTGTACATGGTGCCGAACAACAATGCGGAAGTGACCGACAAAGCGGTGCTGATTCGGGAAGACCTGCGTAAAAAGTACAATCTGGAGCCGATCAACAGCCCGGAAACCTACGCCGCTTATGTGAAGACCGTCGCCGCGAACGAGAAGGGCATCAGCGCCTTCGGCGCCAAGCCGGCGGACGGCTGGAAATGGCATGAGCTGGACCAGATTTTGCTGGAGCAGCAAAACGAATGGAACCTGGTCGATTACAGCATGCCGCTCGCTTACAAGCTCGACGACGAGAAAGGGCAGCTGTTCAACGTTTACGATACGCCGGAGTTTAAACAGCTACTGGTTTACTATAAAGACCTTGCCGACAACAAAGGCTGGTCCAAAAATATCGTCAGCAACAAAAATGACGTCTGGCAGGATATCAAAGCCGGAAAAACCGGTTCCTACGCGCAGAATCTCGGGACGGTCGCCATGAACATGGCCGAAATGCGCCGCGACAAACCGGAATACGAAGCGGCGATCGTCGATTTGACGCCGGACCAAAAGAAAATCGCCGCGATTTCCACCCAAAACGGGATGGCGATCCACGCCACCTCCAAAAATGTGGAGCGTTCCCTGATGCTAATCGATCTGCTGCAAAACGATAAAGAGATTCATGATCTGACGATGTACGGCATCGCCGGCAAACATTACGAGCCGGTCGGCGACGACAAGTATACCGCGGGGCCAAATGCGGCCAACTACACCGGATTCTCCAACTGGGGCTGGAATTCGCAGTTGAACCGGACCGACGCGTCCTATCCGGTGGAAGCGGACGAAATGCTGAAGCAATGGCAGTCCAAGGTGTACCATTTCCCGCTGGAAACCTTCGTCTTTGACGATTCGAAGGTGAAGAACGAAGTGGCCAACGTCGGCAATGTAATGCTCCGCTATGCGATTCCGCTGGAATACGGCCTCATTCCCGACCTGGATAAAGGCCAGGCGGAATTGATCGAACAACTGAAATCCGCCGGCATCGACAAGATCCAGCAGGAGCTTCAGGGCCAGATCGACGCGTTCCTGGCCGCCGGCCAATAATCTCCCGGCCGCTGGAGCCTTGGCTCCAGCGGTTTTAACAAACTGAACGGAGGATAATGACTTAATGAATAAATTTCCGCCGATTTCCCCCAAATTGCCCGCGTTCATGCACGGGGCGGATTACAATCCCGAACAGTGGCTGCACTATCCGGACGTGCTGGAGGAGGACATCCGCCTGATGAAGCTGGCGAATTGCAACGTCATGTCCGTCGGAATCTTCTCCTGGGCGATGCTGGAGCCGCAAGAGGGCGTGTTTAAGTTCGACTGGCTGGACCGCGTACTGGACCGGCTGGCCGCCAACGGGATTTACGCCTGGCTGGCCACGCCGAGCGGCGCCCGCCCGGCCTGGATGTCGGAGCGGTATCCGGAAGTGCTGCGCGTGGACCCGGGCCGGCGGCGCAACCTGCACGGGATGCGCCACAATCATTGCCTCACCTCGCCCGTTTACCGGGAAAAGGTGAGGATCATCAACGGCAAGCTCGCGGAGCGGTACTTTGCCCATCCCGCCGTCATCGGCTGGCATGTCTCCAATGAGTACGGCGGGGAATGCCACTGCGATTACTGCCAGGAGGCCTTCCGGGCTTGGCTGAAGCGCAAGTACGGAACTCTGGAGGCGTTGAATCAGGCGTGGTGGACGGCCTTCTGGAGCCATACATATACCTCCTGGTCACAGCTCGAGTCCCCCGCTCCGCACGGGGAGACGATGGTCCACGGACATAATCTCGACTGGCGGCGGTTCGTGTCCGACCAAACGATCGATTTCTACCGGCACGAGATCGCGCCGCTGAAATCGGCAAACCCGGACCTGCCGTGTACGGCCAATATGATGGATTTGTTTTACGGCTTGGATTACCGGGAGTTTGCCAAAGCGGTCGACGTAATTTCCTGGGACGCCTATCCGACCTGGCACGAGGCCGAATCGGAGATCGCCGTCGCCTCCTGGTTCGCCTTCAACCACGACTTGTTCCGCTCGCTCAAGCGAAAGCCGTTCATGCTCATGGAAAGCACGCCGAGCCAAACGAACTGGCAGCCGGTCAGCAAGCTGAAGCGCCCGGGTATGCACCGCCTGTCCTCGCTGCAGGCGGTGGCGCACGGGGCCGATACGGTCCAGTATTTCCAATGGCGCAAGAGCCGGGGCTCCAGCGAGAAGTTTCACGGGGCGGTCGTCGACCATGCCGGTCATGAGCATACCCGGGTGTTCCGGGATGTAGCCGGGCTCGGCCAGACGCTGTCGCAAATGTCCGAACTGATCGGAACCCGTGTCCCGGCGGAGGCCGCGATCCTGTTCGACTGGGACAACCGATGGGCGATCAACGACGCCCAGGGGCCGCGCAACGGCGGGCTGCATTATGAAGAGACGGTCGTGCAGCATTACCGGGCGCTCTGGAAGCTGGGGGTGCCGACGGATGTGATCGGCTCCGACGACGATTTTGCGCCGTATAAACTGATGGTTCTGCCGATGGCTTATTTGCTCCGCGAGGAAACCGGCCGCAAGCTGGACAGATTCGTGAGGGAGGGCGGCACTCTGCTGGTCACCTACTGGTCCGGCATCGTCAACGAGTATGATTTATGCCATCTGAACGGTTTTCCCGGACCGCTGCGGCGGACGCTCGGCATTTGGGCGGAGGAGATCGACGGGCTGCACGATCATGACCGCAACTCGCTCGTCATGTCCGGAGGCAATTCGCTGGGCATGGAGGGGAGCTTTGAAATCCGCGAGCTGTGCGAGGTCATCCATGCCGAAGCAGCGGAGGTGCTGGCGGCGTACGGGGACGATTTCTATGCCGGCATGCCGGCGCTGACCGTAAACCGCCCGCACCCGGGCGGCGGCCGGGCTTATTATTTGGCGGCCCGCGTGAGCAAGGATGCCTTTTATGACGAATTATACGGCAAACTTGTCAACGAGGCCGGCGTACGCCGCGCGCTGGATACCGTCCTCCCGGAGGGTGTCACCGCCCAGCTTCGTTCCGACGGAGAGCAGGATTACGTGTTTCTGCTTAACTTCTCCGGCAAAGAGGCCGGCGTAGAGCTCGATGCCGGGGAATATCATAACCTTGAAACCGGTGAACCGTTATACGGGGTGCTGAAGCTTCCGGTTCACAGCTCGCTCGTGATGAAACGCAAGGCATAATAGTATATATCGAGGTGATAAGCCGGCATTTCGCATGCCGGCTTTCTGTATAAGTAGGAGGCTGATAATACATATGCTTTTGGATATCCAACCCTGGCTTGTTTTCTGCACGCTGATTATTTTGTCGGCCAGTTTTGTTCAAGGGGTAACCGGCTTCGGCTTCGCCTTGGTTTCGCTGCCGCTTTTAACCCAATTTCTTCCCTTGCGTCAAGTGGTCCCGCTGATCGTTATCCTTAGTTTCATGACGAACATAGCCATCCTTCTAAATTGCTATAAACATATTGTGTTCCGGAAAATTTCGCTGCTCATCCTGGCAGGCATTACCGCGGCTCCATTCGGCTCCGGTCTGTTGCTGTACGTCGACGACACCGCACTGAAGATTGCCGCGGGCATCCTGATCGCCCTGTTTGCGGCGGTGATGCTAACAGGTTGGACGGCGCCCGTACGGAACGAAAGGCTGGGCTTTGTGGCGGTCGGCCTCGCCAGCGGTTTATTGAACGGAAGCATTTCGATGAGCGGGCCGCCGGTTGCGCTGTTTTTGTCCAACCAAGGGATGGACAAGCAGACGTTTCGGGCAAATCTTACGCTCTATGCACTCGTTTTGAATGCGGTAACTATAGCCTCGTATTATATCACGGTTTATTGGATAAGGCGGTTTCCGGCGCCCTACTATGGATGATTCCCGCCATGATCCTCGGGGTGCCGCTCGGCATCGGGGTCGGAAGCAGGCTAAAGGAGTCACGTTTCAAGAAGGTTGTCCTGATTCTGATTCTCATCTCCGGATGTTGGACGGTATGGACCGCCCTGATGGTGGGGCAACGGAGGTAGGGCAGCCGTCTCGGCGGCCGGCGGTTTTGCGTTGACATTATTTTTGCCGCTATGTTACGTTAGGCATGGATATTGTAAGGGTTACCCATATGACCGCTGGCGGTTGCTTTGGGAATGCTTACAGCATATCGATGTATTGAGGTGACGAATTGGATCGTATGGGTGCATGGATTCTGTTTTTCATGGTTATCGTCCTGCTGGGATGGCTTAATCAAAAGCATAGATATTCCGGGAAACTGAGAACGGTATACCGGGAGCTTAAGGAGCTGGCCGAACGAGTCCGGCAGGGGAACTCCAGCCCCCATGATCTTCCGGTTTGGGAATCCCGCCTGCGCGAGCTGGAGCGGCACCCCAATGAATTTAACAGGCTCGATGAAGAAATCGGCCTCCGCGAAGCGCTCTTGCTTTATTTGGAGAAACATTATCCCGGGGATGAGCGGCTGGGAAAATTAAGGGAAGCCGCCGCGTTCCGCAAGGACGCCGTTTGGGGAATGAAAATGAGACGCTGATTTTGACAATGCGCCGGGGGAGTGCTACGCTGGGGCTGGTCTTTGTTTGCGCAAAATATTGCAGAGTAAGGTGGATGAAAAGTTACTCATGAGCAAATTCACAAGCGATTATATTATTACGATGGATGATATCGTTCGGGAAGGCGCCCCGATTCTGCGGGTCGTCACGGAGCCGGTCAGTATCCCCCCAACCGAGGAGGACCGGGAGGAAATGGCGTCGATGCTGCTCTTTTTAAAAAATAGCCAGGACCCCGAATTGTCGAAAAAATACAAGCTGCGCGCCGGGGTGGGCCTTTCCGCCAACCAGATCGGCTTAAACAAGCGTATGTTTGCCGCCCTGTTGACGGACGATAAGGGGAACGACCGGGAAGTCTGCTTGTTCAATCCCAAGATCGTCAGCCATTCCGCGGCGATGACCTATTTGCCGGAGAGCGAAGGCTGCCTGTCGGTGGACCGGGTTGTGCAGGGGTTCGTACCCCGCTACGAAAAAGTACAGATCAAAGCCTACGACGGAGAGGGAAATGAGCTGAAGCTGCGGTTCAAAGGCTACGATGCCATCGTGATGCAGCATGAGCTTGATCATTTGAACGGAATCATGTTCTATGACCGGATCAACAAAGAACATCCGTTCAAATTGCCCGAGGGCGTACAAATTTCCAGCTTATATTAAACGGAGGAATCAAAGATGGACACCAAGTCTGTTGTAAGAATGATCGATCATACGCTGCTCAAGGCGGATGCCGGCAAAGAAGGCATTCTCAAACTGGCCGCCGAGGCCAAGGAATACGGCTTCGCTTCCGTCTGCGTCAATCCTTACTGGGTTAAGACGGCGGCGGAGGCGCTGAAGGATGCGCCCGAGGTCAAGGTTTGCACCGTGATCGGCTTTCCGCTCGGGGCTTCCGCTCCCGAAGCCAAAGTATTCGAGACGGAGCAGGCGATTCGGGACGGAGCGACCGAAGTCGATATGGTTCTCAATATCGGCGCGCTCAAGGGCGGAGACGACAAGGCGGTTGTCTCGGACATGGCCGGTGTCGTGAACGCGGCAAAAGGCAAAGCGCTGGTGAAAGTCATTCTAGAGACCTGCCTGCTCACCAAGGATGAAATTGTCCGCGCCTGCCGATTGGCGGTGGAAGCCGGGGTCGATTTCGTGAAAACTTCGACCGGTTTTTCCACGGGCGGCGCGACGGCCGAAGATGTCGCGCTGATGAGGGAGACGGTCGGCCCGGACATCGGCGTCAAGGCGTCCGGCGGGGTGCGCAGCCTCGCCGATGCGGAAGCCATGATCCA
This sequence comes from Paenibacillus haidiansis, assembly GCF_036553665.1. Classification (NCBI taxonomy): domain Bacteria; kingdom Bacillati; phylum Bacillota; class Bacilli; order Caryophanales; family Paenibacillaceae; genus Paenibacillus; species Paenibacillus haidiansis. The sequence goes on from NZ_JAZHPZ010000008.1 coordinate 163,020, forward strand.
GGCGGGAGCATCCCGGCTCGGAACGAGCGCCGGCGTGGCGATCGCGCAGGGGCTCAGCAGCCGTTCCGATTATTAAACACAACAAATTATTCGCTGCATAAGCCGGGGGCTCTGCCTCCGGTTTTTTTCTGTATGATCAGGAACGAGGGAAAAATTTATTTGTTTATTTTTGGCAACGTCAACTTTTTGGGCATCCTTCCCGTTACAGGTACAGATACCAACCGCGCGGAGTTATCGAATATGAACTGGGAATGAGGATGTTTATGATACAAATCAATCATTTATCCAAAAAATACCGGCGTGGGGGCTGGGCGCTGAACGATGTCACCCTGACATTGAACGAAGGGATGGTCGGCCTGCTCGGACCGAACGGAGCCGGCAAGTCGTCGCTGATGCGCATCTTGGCAACCTTGACCGGCCCGACGTCAGGCGGGGCGACGATCAACGGAATTCCGTTAAGCCGGGCCGAGGAAATACGCAAGATGATCGGCTATTTGCCGCAGCAGTTTCAGGTTTATCCGGGACTTACGGGATCCGAATTCCTGGATTATGTCGGGGCAATGAAAGGCATGAACGACCGAAAAACGCGGCAAGCCGAAATCGGCCGCTTGCTGGAGGAAGTCAACCTGCAGGATAAGGCCGGGAAGAAAATCAGAACCTATTCCGGCGGCATGAAGCGCCGCCTCGGCATCGCCCAGGCGCTGCTCGGCTCTCCGAAGGTGCTGATCGTCGACGAGCCGACCGCCGGACTCGATCCCGAAGAACGCGTCCGCTTCCGCAACCTGCTGACCCGGTTCAGCCTGGGGCGGGTCGTGCTGCTGTCGACCCATATCGTGGCGGATATCGAGAGCAACTGCCGGCAAATTGCCGTATTGGACAGAGGAAAAGTAAGGATGTCCGGCGATTTGGTTGAACTGCAGGAATTTGGACGAGGCAAAGTATGGGAAGGCCTCGTTAGCGAGGAGCAGTTCGCCGGCCTGGATCCGATGTCGGTCGTATCCACGCGGCGGACGGAGCAGGGGCTGCAGTGCCGCGTCATTGGCGAGGCACCGCCGTCCGGTTCGGGCGCGGTGCAGGTCCGCCCGACCTTGGAGGACGGCTACCTGGCGCTGCTGCGCTCCGGTCAGAAAGCGGGTGTATCCGGCGATGAATAAATGGCACCGCCAGTTCCGCTTCGAACTGGGCATGCTCTTTCGCAACCCGTGGCTGCTTGCCTTGCCTCTATTGTTCGCGGCGCTGAATGTTTGGAACATAGGCGGAATCGGGTCCGGGCAAAATTTGTTCAGTGAAGCCTACTCTTTCCATGCCTTCGTGCACACGATGACATTGGGAGTCGTTATGCTGCTCGGCATTTTGGCCGTGCGCAGGGACTTACGCCGCCTCTCCTATGAGTGGAGCTCGGCTCTGCCGGTATCTTACGCTACGAAGGTATCGGCCAAATATGCGGCCGGCATGCTCTATCTTTCGCTCTTTACGCTGGCGGCAGCGGCGGTATTCGCCTGGTATTCGGCCCAGCGGGGGGTGGACCCGGGGATTACTCGGGAGTTCACGGCTTACTTCGCCGTCACTTACGAAGTGTCTTATCTCGTAACGCTGGCCTTGGCGATGCTGCTGGCGATCGCCATCCCGAACCGGGTCGTTTATTTGATCGGCTTTTGCGCCTGGATGTTCGGCACGTTCTTTATGGATATTTTCCTGATTGACAAAGCCGGATTGAATGTACTGCGGACGTTTCATTTAAGCCGTCTTTTTCTGATGGACGCTCCGCCTAGCGATACATGGGGCCTGAGTATGATCGCGGATGAACTCCTGTACTCCCGTTTGTTTGTGCTGTCCTTTGCCTTGCTGCTTCTCGTTGCGGGCGTTGCCGTATTGAACAGGATTCGCCCCACCAAGCACCGACCGGCGGTTTGGGCGGCGAGCGGCATCGCGCTTCTGCTGTCCGTCCTGGCTTTTCTGCCCTATGCGCAAATCTGGCAGCAGCGTTATGCGGCTTACGAAGCGAAGCTGGCCGATCCGTCCGTGCCGACCGTCGATGAGGTGATGTCGAATCCGCAACAATCCGGCGATATCCGGATTACGGATTACGATCTCCGGGTACAAAGGGAGCGGAAAGACATATTGAAGGTCGAGGCCAAGCTGAGTGTTTCGGGTGAAGCTCTTTCGCAGGAAAAAGAATTGAAGCTGACCCTTAACCGCAGCTTTCAAATCCGTGAAGTCCGGGTTGGAGGTGATGCCGCGGCATTTACGCGCGAAGGCGACCGGCTCCGCATCGAGCTTCCGGCCGCGGTGCAAAGCCCGCTTCAAGTCGAATTGTCGTATTCGGGGACGGTAACGGATTACGCCCCCGGGTTTTACGGGCAAGGATCCATGTATGCCTTCGTTAAGGGAGACAGCGTCTTTCTGCCCGGTTATATAGCCTGGTACCCGCTGGCCGGATACCAGCCGATTTACGTGAAAGAGACGGAAACTTCCGGCATTCAGCTCGGCCATGTTTTTGCCTCGCCAGTCCTGTATTCGGCTCATTTCAGGCTGAGTTTTGAGGGCTTTGAGCGGCCTTTGTATACGAGCCTGGCGGAAACCGGCCGGAAGCCGGGCAGTCAGACGTTCGAAGGCGAGGCGACGGAGGGACTTACCTTGTTCGGAGGGGAATTCAAAGAGCTGGAGGCTCCGGATATTCCGGTGCGCGCGGCGGTCACGCCATACTCCGCCAAGCAGGGTGAGGAGATTATGGCACGGTGGTCGGAGCTCTATGATTATTTTACCGGCTGGGTCGATCATTTTGAGCCTCACTTGGAACAATGGCTGTTCCTTCCTAACGACAATTACCTCCGCTACAGCGTTGAGAATGAGACGTATGTGATGACTTACGTTTTCGACACGGAGTATGCGGCCAACATGTTAATGAACCAAATGCTGCTCGGAAGCCGCCGGGGCGATTATCGGATCGATAATACGAAGGAGGATGTCCGGCTGAAAATCCGGGGATTAATGTGGTACTTGTATTTGCGCGAGAAGGAAGGATTTACGGACGAAGAGTTGAAAACGGGTAGAACGGGGGCAGACGATTATTATTATTTGCTTCAGGAGCTTTATTCCGAGAATAGTGAAGCCGATCCGGACCGCCTCGCATCTCGTATGATTAATCAGGTGGGGAGCGCTTTGGATGACGGCAAGGCTCAACAGGTCAAGGATGTGCTGAATTATTTTTACGACAAAGGGATCGAGGTTCCGGACACGGAGACCGAATCTTTGCGTGTAGACAAAATTCCGTATTCCGAATGGGAAACAGAGTGGAAGAAGGTGATGGGCGATGAAGACGGCCATTGAACAACTCCGGCGCGGAGCGTCCTTCGATTTGAAGCTGCATAAGCAGCCGGTGACGGCTTTGGTCGTGACGATTTTTATTCTATATTTAATCAGCATTGTAACGGGAGATAAGCCGAGAACCGTGTATTATTATTCGGAAATGGGCATGTTCCCGGTAGTCATTATGTTTACTTTGCTGCTGTTCCAGCGCGAAATCGGAGGCGGCAGCATGGAACTGGTTTCCACGTATCCGGCTTCGCTCCGGCTGATCGCCGTGCGGAAATGGGTGCTCGCTCTGCTGTATGCTTCGGTGTTGAATCTGCTGTGGATGGCCGTTTATCTGCTGAAGTTCGGGGATATCGCTACTGTCATGCATCCGTGGGACGGCGGCGAAGCGGTGAAAAGAAGCGTCGGCGTCTTCCAGCTCATGCTGCAAACCATGCCCGCCTTTATGCTGCTGGCTTCCCTTACATTGGCCGGCATAGTCTTGTTCCGCAAAACTTATGGCGGACTGGCGCTGGGCTTCGCCCTTTGGGTACTGGATACGATCAGCGGCGGGGATTGGTTGTCGGGCTGGACTTTATACGCCTCGTTTCTTCCCGAAGGCGCTTCGTTCGCCGTGAACCGGCTTGTCCTGCTGGCCGCATCCGCCGTCTTGCTTGGTTTTGCGGTGTGGCTGATCGGCAGAAGGGATCGCTGGATCATGGAGGATGAAGAATAAAGCGGGATTTCAATATTAGAAGGGGGAGGGGAGGAACCGACCATGATTTCCGATCAACAATTGGCCGAGCGGATGGCCCGGGGCGAGCAGGAGGCTTTCGAACTGCTGGTCACCCGTTATCACGGGCCGCTGCTCAGCTATGCGACACAGCAGCTTGGCGACCGGGCGAAGGCGGAGGACATCGTGCAGGAAACGTTTATCCGGCTCATCCGGCATCTGAAAAGGCACGGCGGACTCGAGCAGCTTCGCCCCTGGTTGTACAAGGTGGCATTGAACCTTTGCCGGGATTACTGGAGGAGCGCCGCATACCGTTCCGAATATGCGGCGGCGGACGAACTGCCGGAGGATGCCGACCCCTCTCCCGGCGCCGAAGAGATGATGGAGCGGCAGGAGGCAGTGGAACGGATTGCCGAATCGCTTCATTGGCTGCCCGAAATGCAGCAAAATGTGGTGCGCATGCGCTTCTTCCATGAGCTGAAGCTGCAGGAAATCGCGGAGCTGACGGACCTGCCGCTAAGCATGGTGAAGTCGCATTTATACGGAGCGCTGAGGAAGCTGAAGCGCATATTAACCAATCCGTCGGAGTCTTCCTCCGCCAGGCTGGGAAAAAGATTGACCCATAAACAGAAAAGCGAGGTGTCCCCTCATGAACCACTCCATTGATAAAGAATTGGAGCAGTTGGAACGGGAGCTGCGCGAACCGCTGCGCCAAGCGGTGCTGCCGCCGCCGCCGCCGTCGGAAACCGCGGCGCTGATCGCGGCGCTCCAGCCGGAATTCGACGAGCTTAAAGCGGAAGCTTCCGCGCCCGAGCTGGATTTCAATCCGCAGGTCGAGGCTCCGTCCTTGCGGAGGCTGCTCTGGAGCCAGTTTCGCCTCAACCGGAAATCGCTGATTCTGGCCGGATCGGCGGTGTTCCTGATGCTGATCCTGCTGGTCGATCCGGAAAGACCCTATCGTATGGTGCTGCTGGGCGAAGCGATTCCGAGCGGGTTATTTCCGGTCATTACGCCGATCATGCTGATCGCCGCGATGCTGTTCAGCTACCGGTCCTGGGACCGCGGCATGCGCGCGGTCGAGAGCATTACGCCGTATCCCCCGGCGCTGGTGATTTACTGCCGGATGCTGATGGTCATCGGCCTCGTGGTGTGCTGGGCGCTGGTCAGCACCGTGATCGTCGGGATCCGGGTGGCGGCGGCGGGGGCGGTATCGCTGCCTTTGATCCCGTTTCTTCTGCAGTGGCTCGGCATCTCCATGATTACGTCGGGGGCGGCGATGTACGTGTTGTTCCGCAAAGGGATGTCCCTGGCTTGCGTTACGGCTTCCGTGGTTTACGCGCTTTGGTTCTTCTTTGAAAATCGGAGCATTGCCCACGGATTGGCGCTGGGTACCAGAACCTTGGCCGATTTCCTGATGCTTGTCGCCGGAGCCTTTCTGTTGCTCCGTTCTTATTACCGCAGCCGCAGTCTCCAGTCCGGCGACGGCATAGGCGGGGGAACGGCCCGATGATCACGCTGGAGAATGTACATCAGCCTTTGGACGGATTTGCCCTGCATATCGGACGGCTGCGGATTAATCCGGGCTTGACGCTGCTCGTCGGCGCGAACGGAGCGGGGAAAACGACGCTGCTCGAGCTGCTGGCCACGCTCCAGATGCCCCGCCGGGGGACTATATTATACCGCCAGCGGTCCGCCGGCGACGATCTGCCGCTGTTGCGCAGCCAGATCGGATATGTACCGGCGGAGATCGAGTTGTACGAAGAGATGACCGTTTACCGGCTGCTCGCTTATTTGGCCGAATTGAAGGGCGTATACCGGGCGGAAAGAATCGACGGACTGCTGCGGGACTTCCGGCTGGACGAATACCGCAATGTGAAAATCAGACGTCTTTCACTGGGGATTCGCCGGCGAATCGCGATCGCACAGTCGCTGCTTGCCGCTCCGTATTTCCTGTTCCTCGACGAGCCGATGAATGCGATGGATTCCGCCGAGCGAAAAATGGCGATTTCTTACCTGTCCCGGTACGCCGCAGGGAAAACCGTCGTCGCCGCGGTTCATGAGCTGAATGAATGGGAGGCGGCGGCCGATCACGTGCTTTGGCTCGATCGGGGAGGGATCCGTTTTGAAGGGGAAAGGGCACAGTGGACTTCGAATTTGCCGCTGAATGTCTGGGAAGGGATGATTTCAACGGATGATTTGGCCCGTTGTCCGGAACAGAATCTGATTTTTTTCCGGGAGAAGCCGGAGGGGATGTATGTGCGCCTCGTTGGCAAAAACCGGCCTTTCCCCGGCCTGACGGCGGCCGAGCCGAGTATGGAGGATGCTTATTTCGTCCGCCGGCGAAGCCGTTCTAATAAGGAAGCGGCCGGAGAGTTCCGGTAGGACAAACGGAGCGTATAAACCGAGCGTATTAAAGTTGATTCTGCAAAAGAAACCTCTCCTTTCTGTATGGTTGCCTGCCGAGCGCTTCCATTTCCTAAGGACCGGTTTCTTTTTGTATTGCCGCGGTTGTGAAAATGTGAACATGTTTATAGGAGTTCGCAATGAAGCTCCTGTATCATCAGGGTTAGGTGCCGATGCGCGAAGAAAGGGGAATTCCGGAATGAAGTATTGCATAGGTGAATTTTCGGCGATTCTGGGAATTACGCGGGATACGCTGCGGCTATACGAGAAGCATGATATTGTCACACCGGTCAAAGACGACTTCAATAGCTACAGGTACTTTAACGATCTCGATGCCAGGGACCTGCTGATGAGCCGCTGGTACCGGAGCTTGCAAATCCCGCTCCAAGAAGTGGCCGATCTGATGAAGCATTCCTCTCTGGACAAGATTACGGAGAAGATCGACGCAAGCCGTAACAATCTGGAGGAGGAGATCAAGCGGGGACTGGTGACATTAAACAAAATGGTGGAAATCAAATCCGAGCTTGACAACCTGGAAACCTCCATGTATCAATGTGTTCTCAAACATCGGCCCGGACTTTACCGGCTGAAGCAGACCGAGAACAACCGGCTGTTGAAAAACGAGGGTCTGAAAGGCATGGTGAACACATGGATGGAACTGCTGCCGTTCTCGTTTTTTTGCTTCCGTGTCGAACAGAGCGAGTTAAGCTCAGGGAACAAAAACGCATGGGATTATAGCTGGGGACTGACCCTAACCGATGTCGACGCCAAAAGACTGGATGTCGAGCTGAACGATCTGGTGGAGTACATCCCCCCCGCCGCGTGCATTTCTTCCGTCATCCGCGTTCCGCATCAGGAAAATATTACGAAGCGGACGCTTCAGTTCATGTTCGATTATCTCGAAGCCGCCGGTTACCGCGTTACGGGCGATATCGTCGGACGAATCATTTTGACCGAGAAGGCGGAAACGGAGTCCCGTTCTTACCTTGAAGTAAATATTTCGGTATAGTTTTTGGGATTCCTTATTGACCTTGGTGCCGGACCAAGGTTTAAACTTCAGGCAGCAGCTTGCCGTTCTGGCGGAGATTGGAGCTTTCCCACAAGTGAAAATAATCACAACAGGCAGGCTGCTTATTATTACACCTGGAGGAGAGAGAATATGCGCAGAAACGGAAGATTTATCCAAACCCTCACGGTCATCGTATGCATCGTGATGTTTGCCGTGATGTTGGGAGGATGCCAAGGAGGAAATGTTGCGGGGGGCGGAAACGGGACGGTACCGACGTTCAAGCCGGGCAAGTACGCCGGCGAAGCCGAAGGGAAAGAAGGAACCGTCCAAGTCGAGGTTACTATGGAACAGGCTGACCGGATCAAAAATATTGAGATTGTAAGTCAGTCGGAGACAGCGGGTCTGGGCGATTCGGCTTTGGAACAAATCAGACTGCAGATTATTGAGAATCAGACGCTGAATATTGATACGGTCAGCGGGGCCAGCTTGTCCAGCCAGGCGATAATCGCCGCGGTGGAAGACGCGGTGAAGCAAGCGGGCGGCGATCTGGAAGCCCTGAAATCCGGCACGGTCAAAAAAGCCGGCGAGGGCAAGACGGAGCGGCTTACGGCTGACGTTGTCGTGGTCGGTGCCGGAGCGTCCGGGGTATCGGCGGCGGTGACGGCGGCGGATCAGGGCGCAAAGGTGATCATTATCGAGAAAACCGGCGTCATCGGTGGAGCGAGCAATCTGTCCTGGGCGGGGAAATTCTATAATTCCTCCGTCGCGGTCGACAACGGAGTGAAGGTTGAAGTCGAGAAGGAAATCGCCGACTGGATCGTCAACAATCACTGGCGTGTCGATTCGGCGGCGATCAGACAATACGTTACCCAATCCGGAGAAACTTACGACTGGCTGAAAAATAAAGGGTATGAAACCACCTTCCTGAATTTTGGCGGGGAACAGCTTCACGTGCTGCCCGCCTATGAGACGCGGGAGCAATTGCTGCGGAACATGCTGGCCGAATCGGTAGAAAGAAACGGCGGACAAGTCATCACCGAAACGACCGCCAAAGAACTGATGACGGGTTCCGCCGGAGAAGTAACCGGCGTAATTGCCGAGAAGGCGGACGGTACCACCCTGGAGATCACCGCCAAAAGCGTCGTGATGGCAACCGGGGGGTATGCGGGCAACAAGGAAATGGTGAAAGAGAACTTCGGCTTTGAAGGTGTCAACGGCGGCTTGGGTCAAAACGTGGGCGAAGGGCTGAAAATGGCCTGGGCGGCCGGGGCCAAGGTTCCGGACAATTTCGGCGGCCAGATGTTACATCAGACCTTGGCCAGAGCGACGGACAAATTGAAGAAGGAATACTCTTCATTTGAAGCAAGCTATCCGCTTATGCTGACTTATTTGCCGAACTTCATGAACGTCGGCCCGTCGGGAGCGCGGTTCCGCGACGAGGCGGCGACTTTGACGTCGGTGGCGGCGGCCAATACTAGCGCGTTTAACGGTCCTTACCATCTGGTCATCGTCTCGAAATCCCAACTGGAGGCTTTGGCCGCTCAAGGGATGAGCGGGGTAAAAGCACCGAAGCTCCCGGGGATGCCGCCGGAGTTTTATGCCGATTTCCAAGACCGGTTTACGTTGGACCAGCCTTGGACCAATATCGAGCGGGTGTTTGAATCAATGGTGAAGAACGGGGACGGCTACAAAGGCAATACGATCGAAGAACTGGCGAAAAACGCAGGCATGGATGCGGACGTATTTACCGAAACATTCCATAATTACGTTGAAGCGACAAAGACAGGCGTGGACAGCGAATTCGGCAAATCGAAGGATTATCTGCAGCCCATGGGCACGGAAGGACCTTACTATGCCGTGATAGCGGAAATCAATAATCTGGGCTCGGTCGGCGGTCTGCTCGTCAATACCAAGTTCCAGGTGCTGAATGACGCCCGCGTTCCGGTAAAGGGACTGTATGCGGTAGGCCTTGAATCCGAGGGCGTGCTGTTTAATGACACCTACGTGGGCAACGGAGTCGGCATCGGCTACTCGTTCACCTCGGGTCGTCTTGGCGGCGAACATGCGGCGGCCAACGCGCTACAGAAATAAGTTCCGAAAATAATTTATACAATTCACATAAAAATTATCGGATTTATATTTTCAAACGGCGATTTATGTGAGAGAATATGAAAAAATAAGAACTTATTTTGCAGATACCAATTCATGAGGAGGAATCACCCATGTCCGAAGAACGTCAATTTGCGCCTGAAACCCTCGCGGTTCACGCCGGCCAGGAAATCGACCCGACCACCTTTTCCCGGGCGGTCCCGCTGTATCAAACGACTTCCTACGGCTTCCGCGACACCGAACACGCGGCCAATCTGTTCGGCCTGAAGGAATTCGGCAATATTTATTCCCGCATTATGAATCCGACCAACGATGTGTTCGAAAAGCGCGTCGCGGCGCTGGAAGGCGGCGTCGGGGCCTTGTCGACGGCTTCCGGGCAGGCGGCGATTACCTTCTCGATTCTGAACATCGCCGGGGCGGGGGATGAAATCGTCTCGTCATCCACGCTGTACGGCGGAACTTATAACTTGTTCGCCCATACTTTGGCGAAGCTTGGCATCAACGTCAAATTCGTCGACGCGTCGAATCCGGAGAACTTCCGGGCGGCGATCACCGACAAGACCAAGGCGCTTTACGCCGAGACGATCGGCAACCCGAAGGGCGATGTGCTCGATATCGAAGCGGTCGCCGCGATCGCGCACGAGAACGGTATTCCGCTGATCGTCGACAATACGTTCCCGAGCCCGTATTTGCTCCGTCCGATCGACTTCGGCGCGGACATCGTCGTGCACTCGGCGACCAAATTCATCGGCGGGCACGGCACTTCGATCGGCGGGGTCATCGTTGACAGCGGCAAATTCGACTGGACGGCGAACGACAAATTCCCGGGACTGACGCAGCCGGACCCGAGCTATCACGGCGTCGTGTATACCGATGCGGTCGGGCCGCAGGCCTTCATCATCAAAGCCCGCGTACAGCTCCAGCGCGATTTGGGCGCTTCGCTGTCGCCGTTTAACGCCTGGCTGCTGCTGCAAGGCCTGGAGACGCTGCATCTGCGGGTGGAGCGCCACAGCCAGAACGCGCTGAAGGTAGCTCAGTACCTGGAGGCCCACGACAAAGTGGAATGGGTCAGCTATGCGGGGCTTCCAAGCCACGAATCCTACGAGCTGGCGAAGAAATATTTGCCGAAGGGCCAAGGGGCCATCCTCACCTTCGGGATCAAGGGCGGCGTCGAAGCCGGCCGCAAGCTGATTGAGAATGTGAAGCTGTTCTCGCATCTGGCCAATGTCGGCGACTCCAAGTCGCTGATTATCCACCCGGCCAGCACGACGCACCAGCAGCTTAGCGAAGAAGAGCAGTTGGCCGCGGGCGTCAATCCCGAATTGATCCGGTTATCCGTAGGTACCGAAGCGATTGACGACATCATTTACGATCTGGAGCAGGCGATCGCCGCCAGCCAAGCCTAATTTACTTATTTATAATTGAAAAGCAGCCTTTATTCGGAGATGCATCGGAGAATGCGAATGGAGCCGGATAGGGGCTGTTTTTTATTTTAGGCAAAAAGACGGTTTACAGTATCGTATATTCGGGTTATTATAAAAGAAAAGTTTCCAATGGGAAATATTATTGCACAAGTACAAAAAATGATTATCGTTCTCAATTGCATGCTGCCTCGGGAGGAATCCCGGGGCAGCATGTGCCATTTTCAGGGGATTAACAATAGTATTCATTCTCATTAAAGAGACTTGGATGATCCATTATCCGTTCTCACTCAATAGCTTGTACGCAAATAAAGGAGGAATTACGATGCAAGCCAAAGCGATGCATAAACCAGCAACGGTATCTCAAGGTCAACGAGGAGCACGGCGGCCGAACCCCGGGAAGAAGCGGGGCGCTTCCCTGCTCCGGCTGCTCCGCCACCGTGAAATGATGCTCGCCCTCGGCAGCGGCATGCTCATGCTGGCCGGCTGGGGGACGGACGGATGGTCCCCGGAGCTATCGGTGATTCTGTATATCGCCGCCTATAGTCTCGGCGGCTTTATAAAAGCGCGGGAAGGATTGCTAACCTTGGTCCGGGACAAGGACCTCGACGTCAATTTGCTTATGATCGCGGCCTCTCTTGGCGCGGCGGCGATCGGATACTGGAACGAAGGAGCCATGCTGATCTTCATATTTGCCCTCAGCGGCGCATTGGAATCCTTCGCCAGCGAACGCAGCCGGAAGGATATCTCCGCGCTGATCGCCCTGAGGCCGCAAACGGCGGTGAAGGTTGACGGCAGTGGGATGAGGACGGTTGCCGTGGAAGAGCTGGCGCCCGGAGACTTGGTGCTGGTGAAGCCGGGGGAAGTCATCCCGGCGGACGGTGTCGTCACCGGCGGCGGCTCGGCCGTCAACCAGGCGGCGATCACCGGCGAAGCCATTCCGGTCGACAAGGGGGCCGGCGATGAGGTGTTCGCCGGCACTTTGAACGGGGAAGGCGCGCTGTATGTGGAAGTCAGCCGTCCGGCCGAAGGGACGCTGTTCGCCAAGATCATCGCCTTGGTGGAGCAGGCCGAGAACGAGCCGCCGCAGACGCAGCGCTTCATCAAGCGGCTGGAAAGCCGCTACGCCAAAGGCGTGGTGGCGGCGACGGCCGGACTTCTGCTGCTGGCGCCGCCCGTGCTGGGCTGGTCCTGGCCGCAGACGTTCTATAAAGCGTGCGTCTTCCTCGTCGTCGCTTCTCCTTGCGCGCTGGTCTCGTCCGTCATGCCGGCGATGCTGTCGGCGATGTCGAGAAGCGCGAGGAAGGGCGTGCTCTTCAAGGGAGCCGCTTATATGGACCTGCTGGCGGGCGCCAAAGTCGTGGCGTTCGACAAGACGGGGACGTTGACTTCCGGCGTCCCCGCCGTCACGGAGCTGGTCGTCGCGGAGGGCTGCGAGCGCGATCAAGTGCTTGCGGCCGCAGCCTCGGCGGAGCGGCTGTCGGAGCACCCGCTCGCCCGCGCCGTCGTGCGCCGGGCGGAGGAAGCGGGGCTGGAGCTGCAGCCGGCGGAGGATATGCGGGCATTGGCCGGCTGGGGCATCGAAGCCGTCGTCAGCGGAGCGGTATGGCGGGTCGGCAAGGCCGACGCCGGCGATCCGCGGCTGCCGGATTCGCTGCGGGAAAGCCTGCTGCGCCTGATGCGCGAAGGAAATACCGTCTCCGCCATCGAATGCGACGGCCGCTATGCCGGAATTATCGCGCTGCGCGACGTGGTCAGACCGGAGGCCAAGCGGGCGATCGAGCGGCTTCACCGCCTCGGCGTCGCCACCGCGATGCTGACGGGCGACCGGATGGAAACCGCCGCGGCGGTCGCCGGGGAAGCGGGCATCGATCACGTATACGGCGATCTGCTGCCGGAGGATAAGCTGCGGCTCGTCGCCGATCTGCGGGCCCGCTATGGCCAGGCGGTCATGGTGGGGGACGGAGTCAATGACGCTCCGGCTTTGGCCGCCGCGACCGTCGGCGTGGCGATGGGGGGGACCGGCAGCGGAGCGGCGCTGGAGGTGGCCGATGTCGTGCTGATGAACGACGATCTGGAACGGGTGGCGGATACGATCGCCCTGGCGGTTCGCGCCAGAAGGATCGTGAAGCAGAACCTGGCGTTTGCCGGAGCAGTCATCCTGCTGCTGATCGCGGGCAATTTTATTCAGGGGATTCCGCTTCCGCTCGGCGTGGTCGGCCATGAAGGGAGTACCATTCTCGTTATTCTGAACGGCCTGCGTCTGCTTCGCTAGATTTCCCTTCATCATTCTTTCATGTAAACTTCACGGAACCCTTTCCGTGCGGTCGTTGACAGTTTACGGCGTATTCCCGATAATTAACCTTACAATCTATTTATTTAGTTTCCTAGTTTAGTTCCTAGCATTACGCCCTTGAAGGAGGAATTTATATATGTATAAATCGATTATTATCGGTACGGGTCCGGCGGGATTGACCGCCGCAATCTACTTGGCACGGGCCAATTTGAACCCGCTCGTGATCGAAGGCCCGCAGCCCGGGGGCCAATTGACGACGACGACCGAAGTGGAGAATTTCCCCGGTTTTCCGGACGGCATCATGGGTCCGGAATTGATGGATAACATGCGCAAGCAAGCCGAACGGTTCGGCGCCGAATTCAAAATGGGCTGGGTAAACAGTGTGGATATGAGCTCCCGTCCGTTCAAGCTGCAGGTGGAAGGACTCGGCGAGCTGGTTACGGAGACGATCGTCCTGTCGACCGGCGCTACGGCGAAATATTTGGGCATTCCCGGCGAAACCGACAACGTCGGCCGCGGCGTGAGTACCTGCGCGACTTGCGACGGCTTTTTCTTCCGCGGCAAGGAAATTATCGTGGTGGGCGGCGGCGATTCCGCTCTTGAAGAAGCGGGCTTCCTGACGCGCTTTGCTTCCAAAGTAACGCTGGTGCACCGCCGCGACGAGCTGCGCGGTTCCAAGATCATGCAGGACCGGGTGCGGAGCAACGAAAAGGTGGAATGGGCGCTGAACCGTACGCCGCTCGAAGTCTTGACGGACGAGAAAGGCGTGACGGGCCTGAAGGTGCGCAATAACGCGACGGGCGAAGAAGAAATCATTACGGCGTCCGGCGTATTCGTCGCCATCGGCCATCATCCGAACACCGGCTTCCTCGGCGGCCAAATCGACACGGACGAGAACGGATATATCCTGGTGAAACCGGGAACGAGCGAAACGAATGTACCGGGCGTGTTCGCATGCGGGGACGTTCAGGATACGCGTTACCGCCAGGCCATTACCGCGGCGGGCAGCGGCTGCATGGCGGCGCTCGATTGCGAGAAATACATCGAGAACCTGGAGCACCAAGCCGCGGTCGCCGCGGTCAACTAACCGGATTCGGGAAGCGGAAATATGGCGCCTGTTATCGTTTATACCAGCACGAACTGTTCTCACTGCCATCAAGTCAAAAGTTATTTCAGTGAAAAAGGCGTCCCTTACGAAGAGCGCAATATTAGGCAAAATGATGAATATGCCCAGCAGGTCTGGGATATGGGCATACGCGTGTTACCGGTCACCCTGATCGGAGAGCACCGTATTCCCGGCATGAATAAGGCCCGGTTCGAACAAGCGTTGGCCGAGCAGAGATAATCATACTTGAAGCATTTGTTCAGAAAAAGACAAAAGGCCCCGGAAACGGGGTCTTTTTGCTGTATTGTGCTCTATATTCGACGTATCGCAATGATGAGATAAAACGATGAGCTAGGCCAGCAGGTCGGCAACAAGCTGCAGAGCAAAGTAACCGATAATTCCGCCGCCGATCAGGGTCAGACCCGCTTTCTTCCTGCCTTGGAACAAGCGCAAAACCCCGAGACTTACCAACGGAGCAATGATGAGGAGAAAGAACATGACGGCAACGAACAATTCAATGGAAATATCCGAAAGATTGACGATTGTCATAGCGTTTGGTCGCTCTCCGATCTTTTCAGATTTAAATATGCAATGATTAATGTCACAGCATTTATTTTAATATTATATCAGAGCCGGATTTATTTTGCTGAAATGGGAACGTGTCAAATAAGAAGATTTCACGTCATTTTCCTGGATAAGCTCAAATTTTATCCCGAAGGAGATTCGCGTCCGCTCGACAAAACTAGAAGACCTTTGCGGGACGGGCTGTGCTACAATGTGCATAGAACGAGCCGTCTGGTTTTCGTGCGGCAATTTACGAACGCCTGAAGGCAAGGACGTCGGTAACGAATTTTATAGAGGAGGAGTTGGAGGGACATGGGACAGAGCATGCCGAAACGATGGATCACGGCGAGTCTGGCGGGAGCTTTGCTGCTGGGAAACATCCCGGCCGATTGGAATCTCATCCGGGCGTCCGCCGCTTCGGAGCAAGCCTATGCGACCACGGTTCTCGAACTGCAGCAGGAAGTGGCCGAAGGCCTGAAAGCGCGCAACACTTCGATGACTATAAAATACAAGGGACCGACGAGAAATTTGCAAAGCCTATTGAAAAAGGCGATTGAAGGAGCGCTGGACAGCGATCCTTACACCAAATATATTGTGGATCGGTATACGTATTCCTGGCGCGGCACAAGCGGCGCGGCCAAAATTATCCTGAGCGTCGGCTACCGCGAAACCGCCGGTCAATCCGCCTATGTGGATCAACGGGCCGTGGCGATTCTGCAAGACATTGTCCGGCCGGAAATGAACGATCACCAAAAGGTAAAGGCCATTCATGATTATGTGGTGCAGCATCTGCAATATGACAAAGAACTGGAGAAATACACGGCCTATGAGGGGCTGCGGTCCGGAGAAGCCGTGTGCCAGGGGTATACTCTTTTGGCATACAAGCTGCTGGAAAAGGCCGGCATCGCCAATCTGATCGTCGAGGGTACCGCCGGCAGCCGGCTTCATGCCTGGAACCTCGTAAAGCTGGACAACCGCTGGTACCATCTCGATACGACCTGGGACGATCCGTTGTCGCCTTCGGGACAGCAGCCGAGTTATAAATATTACCTACTTACGGACAGCCAGATCCGCCGGGATCACAACTGGAAAAATAAATACCCCGCCGCGAGCACGCTTTATCGTGAAAGCTTGAATGTGCTGGCGAGCGGGGGAGGTGCGGAAGCCGCGGAATACGAAACATTGAAGCGGCAGCTCGGCTTCCAGTTGTATGATCAAGACGCTGCTGTCGGTACCGCGTCCGAGCTCCAGAATCAAGTCAAGCGGGAGCTCGAATCCGGCGGACTTACCGTCACGGTCCGGTACGCGGGGACGGAGCGCAGGCTGGTCCAGGATTTGGGCAGCCTGTACGATTTGTCCTTGGCCAATGTCCGGTACCTTTCGGAGCCCCTTGAGGGCACGGACGATCTTCGGGTCGAGATTCATTGGGAAAACCGGTAACCTGCCGCTTATGCCTTAGGCCTTAGGCCTAAGATCTTGGCCCTCCGAAAAAATGAAGGCCGATGTTGCACAGGCTATTCGAGCGGCTGGGCGGGCGAATCCAGATTGCATTCTTTGAGCGGGATCACCTTCGTCCGCTTCACCCATTTATAGCCCAGCCAGACGATCAGGAACAGCGGAATGCTGATATAGGACACGACAATGCCATACCAATCGATGTGGTCGCCTGTGAAGGCGGCCATATTTTGTCCCAAAATTACGATAAAACAGAGCACGAAAGCGAACAGCGGTCCGAACGGAAACCATTTCGCTTTGTAAGGAAGATCGTTGACGTCCCGGCCTTGGGCGACATAGGCCCGGCGGAACCGGTAGTGGCTGATCGCGATGCCGAGCCAGGTAATAAATCCGCACATGCCCGAAGCGTTAAGCAGCCAGTTGTATACGACTCCGTCCCCGAACAGGGAGGCGAAGAAGGCGAACATCCCGATCAAGGTCGTCAGCAGCAGGGCGTTGACCGGCAGCCCGCGGCGGCTCAGCTTGGCAAGGAATTTCGGCGCTTTGCCCCGTTTCGCCAGCGAGTAAAGCACCCGCGATGCCGCGTACATGCCGGAATTTCCGGCCGACAACACGGAAGACAGGATGACGGCGTTCATGACGGAGGCGGCAAAGGCCAAGCCGGCTTTTTCGAATACCAGCGTGAACGGACTGACCCCGATGCTCTCCAGGCCGCTTTTCAGCAGATTCGGATTGGTGTATGGGATGATCAGACCGATGACGAGAATCGCCAGAATGTAAAAAATCAGGATGCGCCAGAACACCTGACGGATCGCGCGCGGCACATGCTCCCGCGGATTGTGGCTCTCCCCGGCGGCGACGCCGACCATCTCGGTCCCCTGGAAAGAGAACCCGGCGGCCATGAATACGCCGAGGAAAGCAAAGAATCCTCCATGAAACGGCGCGTCGCCGACCGTGAAGTTTTTGAAACCGATCGCTTCGCCTCCCATGATGCCTAGGATCATCAGCACCCCGACGATCAGGAAAATAATGACGACCGCGATTTTGATCATGGCGAACCAGTATTCCGATTCCCCGTATCCCTTGACGGACAGTACATTCAGCCCGAAGATCAGCGCCAGGAACAGAAAGCTCCACAGCAGGGAAGGGCTCTCCGGGAACCAGTATTTGATGATCAGCGTCGCCGCGGACAGCTCGGCCGCGATCGTGATCGCCCAGTTGTACCAGAAGTTCCAGCCCATGGCAAAGCCCAGGGAAGGATCGACGAACCGCGAGGCATAGGTTTCAAAGGAACCGGAATCCGGCATGTAGGTAGCGAGTTCGCCCAGGCTGGTCATGAGAAAATAGACCATGATGCCGACCGCGGCGTAAGCGAGCAGCGCGCCGCCCGGGCCGGCGGAAGCGATCGCCCCGCCGCTGGCGAGAAACAGGCCCGTCCCGATGGAACCGCCGAGCGCGATCATCGTCATATGCCGGGCTTTCAGGCCCGGTTTCAACGACACGGCCGTGTTTTTTTTGCTCATAAATAAACACTCCTTAAAATGATAGGAAACAGGAACTTCATTAGTATTCTCATGTGAGGCAAGCCTGAACACAAAAAGGTCGGAGGAACAGCAAAAAGGCCGCGGAAAGAATCCGCGGCCTATACTTATGCTTATGCCGTGATCCCCACCATTCCTACTGCGATAGCTCAACACGGCTTCCCGGCGAAGGAAACCGTGACAGTTCTGCCCCTTTCGGGAACAGCCCCAGCCTGCCGCCGGTTGAAGCGGGGCGGCAAGCTTCGGCGACGGTGCCTTTCCACGGGACTCTTCGGCGGCTTCCTACGCCTCCTCCCGTGTATTCATCACAGTCGCGACCTCTACCTCACCCAAAGAATGATGAGGTTCCTATTAAATTATTGAGTTGTCCCGGAATAAGAATAAAGCTCCGCAACAGTTCCTTAGTATATCGAAGCAAACGTGCGGAAGCAATGACAAATTATTGACATTGCTTCCGCACGGAGTCTAGCATTTTCCGTTATTCCTTGTCCCCGCCGCGATCTCGCTTGGCCATCTGCTGCCATACCGTTCCGGCGGCTTCCTCGCCGGATTCGATCCGCTCCACGGCCATGCGGGCCTGGAGCCCGACCTCGAACTCGGGGTCGTCCACGGCCGCGCGCAGCGGCTCCAGCGCGTCGTCGGTACCGATCTCATAGAGGAAGCGGGCGGCGCGCCAGCGGACGAGCTTGCTCGGGTCGCGGAGCGCGTCGATCATCGGCTGAGTCGCGGCGGGATCGCCGATGTCGGACAGCGTGTCGCCGGCGGTGCGGCGGACGGCCGCGGACTTGTCGCGCAGCGCCTCGTAGAGCAGCGTCATCGCTTCCGGTGTGCGGAGATCGCCGAGATACACGACCGCGAGCCGGCGGATCTGCATCTGCGGATCGCGCACCGCCTCCGCGAGCAGCGGCATCGCCTCGGGGCCGGGCTGCTGCAGCGCCTCCAGGCCCGCGTAGCGCCCGTGCCAGTCCGTGTCCTTCATCCGCTCCCGGACTTCGTCCAGGCTGAGCGCCCGGCGCTGCTCGACGAATTCGGCCTCGCTGCGCCCGTGAGCGATCGCCTGCGTCTTGATCGCTTCCAGCCGCTCCGGCGGGAACGCGGCTTCCAGCTCCTGCTCGACCTCGCGGGCGATATCCGCGAGCTCGCCGTAGCGAACGCCGTAATCGGTCAGCTTGCGCTCTTTGATGAGCGTAGCGCTCGCTACCTCGGTTACGGCGGACACGAACCGCTGGGAGAGCGAGATCCGCTCTTCGCGGGCGCCGGACTTCACGCGGATTTGCATCGGGATGCCGCGGAAAAACTGCACGAATACCTGGGCCTCCCCGAAGCCGGCCGCTTCGCCCGCTTCCGGGTCCCAGGCCGATTCCACATGCTCCTGACCGAATTGCTCCTGCACCTCGGACAGGATCGCGGCCCAATCGGCGCTTCCCTTACGGTCCAGCGCGATAAAGTCGGCGGTGTGAAAAACGCTTTTCACCCCGGGAATGTTGAGCATTTGACGGATCCAGGCGGGAGCGGACCGCGCATTTTCTTGCGTGTATGTTCTGCGAATCCCCGGCTCCAAGGTTTCGTCCAAATGCAGCTTCATGGAATTGGGGCTTGGCGTCGGTTCGATAAATACAATTTTCATAGGATGTTCACATCTCCTTCCACTTTTATTTTACCTTATCATTGACACTTTCCCAAGAGTATGCCGAATTCCGCGCGAATAAGACAAGAACCGGCAGGAATAAAAAGGAACCGGAACGACAAAATAAGAGAATGGAAAATCGAGGAACACTGCAAAGGGGCGAGCGGGGAACATGTTCAAAAAGCAGGAGCGAACGCTGATTATCGTTTGCGGGGTGGTAGCCGTGATTATGCTCTACGCGGTTGTAAAGGGTCTGATTCGCCTGATGCATTACTATTAAGGGCGGCTTTAGTCTCCCTTTTTTGACTCGCGCGAAACTTTTCTGGAGGAGTGAAAGGCACATGCTGTCGATGGACCCCGTTACACTGAGCCGGATATTGACCGGCCTTACTCTATTCGTACATATTGGATTTGCCTCGGTAGGCGTCGGTATGCCGCTTATCATCGCGCTGGCCGAATGGAGAGGGGTGCGGAGAAATGATCCGCATTACTCCCTGCTTGCCCGCCGCTGGGCCCGGGGCTTCGTCATCTCCGTCGCGGTCGGCGTCGTGACCGGAACGGCGATCGGTCTTCAGCTCAGCCTGTTATGGCCGACGTTTATGCGCGTCGCGGGGCGGGCGATCGCCCTGCCGCTGTTTATGGAGACGTTCGCTTTTTTCATCGAGGCTATATTTCTCGGCATCTATTTGTATACCTGGGAACGATTCCGCAAACCGATGCTGCATTTGCTGCTGTTGATTCCGGTGGCGATCGGCTCTTCGGCCTCCGCCTTCTTTATCACGACCCTAAACGCCTTCATGAATACTCCGCAGGGCTTCACGTTAAAAAACGGCGTGTTCACAGATGTCCAACCGCTGGTGGCGATGTTCAACCCGGCGACTCCGACGAAGGTGTCCCATGTGCTGGCTTCGTCCTATACGTTTAGCGCAGGAGTTCTGGCGGGAATCGCCGCGTACAGCATGCTTAAAGGACGACGGGATGTCTATTTCAAGAAGGCGCTGAAGCTGACCGTGACGGCGGCATTCGTGTTTGCGCTCTCTACGGCGGTCATCGGCGATTTCTCGGGCAAATTTCTCGCGCAGTATCAGCCGGAGAAGCTGGCCGCCGCGGAATGGCATTTCGAGACGATGGAGCGGGCGCCGCTGATCTACGGCGGAGTCCTTAAGGAGGACGGCGAGATCAAATATGCGATAAGGATTCCTTATGCGCTCAGTATTCTGGCGGGGAACTCCCCGAATACGAGAGTGGTGGGCCTGGAGGAATTTCCGAAGGATGAACGGCCGCCGCTTCTGATCCATTATATGTTCGACCTGAAGGTAACGATCGGAGTGCTGCTTTTGCTGATTTCTTTTTTGTATTTGGTGCGCCGCTGGCTGCCGGGGAAGTTCAAAGGCTACTCCAAATCGCTGCTGCTTGGCATTCTCGCGCTTGGCCCCCTCGCATGGGTCGCGATCGAGCTCGGTTGGCTGTTCGCGGAATTCGGCCGCCAGCCGTGGATCGTTCGCGGTTACATGAAGGTGTCGGAGGCGGCGACAACATCGCCGCATGTTGGTTCCATGCTGATATTGTTCGTGATCTTGTACCTTGTGCTTTGCATCTCCTGCATCTTCGTATTGGCCAGGCTGTTTCGAGGCAAGGATGTTGCTGAAGAGATGCGGGAGCGGGGGATTATGGAAGGTGAACGGAAATGAGCTATGAAGTCGTCGGCATTACCGTGTTGTGGACCTTTTTGTACGGTTACCTGATCGTGGCCTCGGTGGACTTCGGGGCGGGGTTTTTCAGTTATTACAGCGTAATCACGGGGCATGAAAACAAAGTCCACAACATTATCCAGCGTTACTTGTCTCCGGTGTGGGAAGTAACGAATGTGTTTCTGATCTTTTTCGTCGTCGGGCTGGTGGGTTTCTTCCCGGATTCCGCATATTATTACGGCACGGCGCTGCTCGTTCCCGGCAGCCTCGTGACCGTGCTGCTGGCGCTGCGGGGGGCTTACTACGCTTATAACACCTATGGCAGCAGCGAGGTAAACAACAAGGCGTATATGGCGATTTACGGAGCGACCGGGCTGCTGATTCCGGCGGCATTGTCGACGATTCTGGCCATTTCCGAGGGCGGGATCATCCGGGAGGAGAATGGCAGGGTAATTCTGGATTGGGCCGGCTTTTTCGCCAATCCGTACACCTGGTCCGTCATTTTGCTGGCGCTCGTATCCGTGTTGTACATCTCTGCGATGTTTCTTGCATATTACGCCAACAAGGCCGGAGATCAAGGCGCATTCGGCGTGCTGCGCGGGTATGCGCTGATGTGGAGCGGACCCACCATTCTGGCTTGCGTGTTCGCCTTTTTTCAGATTAACCGGCAGAACCCGGAACATTTCGGAAATATGCTGAACATCGCCTGGATGTTTCTCTGTTCGCTGATTTGTTTTCTGCTGGCGGTTTATTTGATGTGGAGAAAGCGATATCTCGGCTGGTCGTTCATCCTCGTCATGCTGCAGTTCGGTTTTGCCTGGTACGGTTATGGGCGCTCGCATCTGCCTTATATTTTGTACAAGCAGGTCAGCATTTACGAAGGCTTCACGAACGAGACGATGGCGATCGCGTTGATCACGGCGTTTGTGGCCGGGCTGGTGATCCTGATTCCTTCGCTGGTTTTGATCATGCGGCTGTTTCTGTTTGACGCCAAATACGTGCGTGGCGAATAATTTAAGAAAGGATGCGAGGAAGCATGGAGTTTTTTATGACGATGATTGCGCCGGAGCTGGTGATCGTGGGCGCGGTCATATTTCTGTTCGTCTATGGGGCCCGGTATAAAGACCCTGCCGATTAGCCGGAAAATTTGGCATGGCCTCCCGGATCGACTACAATAAAGGGCAAATGCAAGACCATCCGACGGCAGAAGGAAGAACGCTAAGAAGGATGGAAGATGAAAAGATGGAAGATGGATGAAAGAATGAAGGGAGGAAAATCCTCGGTATGCCGAGAACGCGCTACAACAACTTGGATAATGTGAGCACGGACAAAACATTGAAGCAGTTTAGGCAGTGGAGGGAAGAACGCCGCACCAAAAAGAAGGATTATTCCTATATTATTCCGAATTCGCCGCCCCAATTGGATTATTTGCTCGCCAACCGGGAGGAAGCATCGGTCACCTGGATCGGGCACTCCACTTTTTTCATACAGTATGAAGGGCTTAATATCGTGACCGACCCGGTATGGGCTAAGCGCATGGGCTTTCAGCGGCGGCTCGGTTCACCGGGACTGCCCATCGCAAAAGTACCGGACATCGACGTCATTCTCATCTCGCATTCGCACTACGACCATATGCATGTCTCTTCGATTCGCCGGCTTTACGGAAGCGGGACGCAGATCATAGCTCCTTCCGGCCTCGGGCGTAAAATGCTCCGCAAAGGCTTCCGGCGTACGATCGAGCTTAGCTGGTGGGAGCATGCGGAGATCGGTAACGCCAAAATCTCGTTCGTGCCGACGCAGCACTGGACGCGGCGGACGCCGTTCGACACGAACACGTCCCATTGGGGCGGCTATGTGCTGGAGCCGGCAGCGGGACCGGCGGCTCGGCGGGACGACGAGAAGCTGCCGCAGCAGCCGGTCATTTATTTTGCCGGAGACAGCGGGTATTTCCGCGGCTTCGCCGAGATCGGGAACCGCTTCGACATCGACGTGGCGCTGCTGCCCATCGGGGCGTATGAACCCGAATGGTTCATGACGAGCCAGCACACGACGCCGGAGGAAGCGCTGCAAGCGTTCGTCGACGTCAAGGCGAAGCTGATGGTGCCGATGCATTACGGCACCTTCCGGCTCGCCGACGACACGGCGCGCGAAGCGCTGGACCGCCTGGAGGCGGACCGGCGGAAGCGCGGGATCGCGGAGGACGCGATCCGGGTGCTGATGCACGGGGAGACGCTGCGGTTCCCGCAGCAGGCGTAAGAGAGCGCTGCGCCGCAGCACCCGGTGAGCGGATCAGCGGGCTTTGGCGGCCGCCGGGCGCGGCCTGCGCCTGCAAGTGCCGGCGGTCTGCGCTGCGCACCGCTGTCTGCTCCCGCCCGCACCGCCGAAAACACCCCCTCCGCCAATTTAACTGTATAACCTCCAGTTATTTTCGCGATTATCCGCCGATCTCCTTAAATAACTGGAAAACCTGCCGTTATTTCTTCCCTTTGAACGCAGTTTGGCGCAAACCGGAGAAAATAGCTGCATGTTTTCCAGTTAAATTGACAAGCTGGCTTAGTTTAGAAAAATTAACTGCAGGAAATACAGTTAATTTTTACGTGCTCAATACCGCAATTATTTTGTATAAATAAGCCGTCCGCCTGCGCCCCGAGACAAATTCGGGGCCGGTAGGACGGCCTTTTGCGTTTATTTTGAGGCGAATATGGCGGTTTCCGGCGCATTACGGGGCGATTTATGCTATAATATTGAGCCAGTAGTGACAACTCATAAAGGATGGGATTATTTAAATGATCAGCACAAACGGTGTAACGCTCCGCTACGGAAAACGGGCACTTTTCGAAGATGTAAATATAAAATTTACGCCGGGCAACTGCTACGGCCTGATCGGGGCCAACGGAGCGGGAAAATCGACGTTTCTTAAAATTTTGGCCGGGGACATCGAGCCGAACCAGGGCGAAGTCAGCATGACGCCGGGCGAACGGCTCGCCGTGCTGAAGCAGAACCATTACGAGTATGACGAGTATCCGGTGCTGGAAACCGTCATCATGGGCCACGGCCGTCTGTATTCGATCATGAAGGAGAAGGACGCGCTTTATGCCAAGGCCGATTTCTCGGAAGAGGACGGCATGCGCGCCGGTGAGCTGGAGGGCGAATTCGCCGAGCTGAACGGCTGGGATGCCGAACCGGATGCTGCGGCGCTTCTGATCGGCCTCGGGATTCCGCGCGATCTGCATGACAAGAAGATGGCGGAGCTCAGCGGCAACGAGAAGGTTCGCGTGCTCCTGGCGCAGGCGCTGTTCGGCCGTCCGAACAATCTGCTGCTTGACGAACCTACGAACCACTTGGACCTCGAATCGATCCAATGGCTCGAAAACTTCCTCATGGATTATGAAGGCACCGTCATCGTGGTATCCCATGACCGGCACTTCCTGAACAAGGTGTGTACGCATATCGCCGATATCGATTTCGGCAAAATCCAGATGTATGTAGGCAACTACGACTTCTGGTACGAGTCCAGCCAACTGGCGCTGCAAATGCAGCGGGACGCCAACAAGAAGAAGGAAGAGAAGATCAAGGAGCTGCAAGCCTTTATCCAACGCTTCTCGGCGAACGCCTCCAAATCGAAGCAGGCGACGTCCCGTAAGAAACAATTGGATAAAATTACGCTGGAGGATATCCGTCCTTCCAACCGTAAATACCCATTCCTGCACTTCAAAGCGGAGCGCGAGGCGGGCAAGCAGTTGCTTACCTTGGACGGCTTGACCAAGAGTGTCGAAGGCGAGAAGGTGCTGGACAACTTGAGCTTTGTCGTGAACAAAGGGGACAAAATTGCGTTCGTCGGCCCGAACTCTCTGCCGAAGACGACGCTGTTCCAGGTGCTCATGGGCGAGCTTGAGGCGGAAGCCGGCGAGTACAGCTGGGGCGTGACGACGTCGCAGGCTTATTTCCCGAAGGATAACTCAAGCTATTTTGACGGTGTGGAACTCAGTCTGGTCGATTGGCTCCGCCAGTATTCGAACGATCAGGACGAGACGTTCCTGCGCGGCTTCCTCGGCCGGATGCTGTTCTCCGGCGAAGAAGCGCTCAAGAAGGCGAGCGTGCTGTCCGGGGGCGAGAAGGTCCGCTGCATGCTGGCGAAAATGATGCTCAACGGCGCGAACGTGCTGCTGTTCGACGAGCCGACGAACCACCTCGACCTCGAATCCATCACGGCCCTGAACAACGGGCTGATTGATTTTGACGGGACGATTCTGTTTACGTCGCATGACCATCAGTTTATCCAAACGATCGCGAACCGGATTATCGAAATTACGCCAAACGGGGTCATCGACCGCGTCATGTCGTACGATGAATACCTGGAGAGCGAAGAAATTCAAAACCTGCGCAAGAGTATGTATCCCGAAGAAGCTTAATGTTTGCATTTCGCTTCGGCAAGCATAAATTGTTCATTTAATGAAACAAGCCGTGACCGTCCCTCGGACAGTCACGGCTTGTTTTATGCTTGAAAGGGGCTTTCTTACGATCCCCCGGTCCGCCGACGTTGGTTGTTCGGCTTTTTGTTGTTTTGGCTTTTCAGCATTTTGGTTTGTTGGACTCCGGCCGCACCCGGCTTGTTGGCGTTTTGCTGCTGCTGCTTCTTTTGCGCAAGCTTCTGGCGCATCGCTTCGGCCAGGTCGATTTTGCGGGGTTCATGGTTTTCCGTCATCAAGATCATCTCCTCAAAATTGAAGGGGGCTAGCCTTATTTTAAACGTTTTTAAATAAGCGTACAACGGGAATAATGAGCCTTGAGTTTTGCTTTTGCCCGGGGCAACACTGTTTCTCTAGACTTACACGGATTTCATTTGCTACGATGATGTAACGACTTTGAAATAACCTCTTTGCCGGGAGAGGTCCGGAGGTGCCTTGTTTGGATATTTACGAAGATATAAGAAAGGGAGAACGGGGAGCATGGGTTAGCATCACGGCCTATTTGCTGCTGTCCGCCTTTAAGCTGATTAGCGGTTACATATTTGCGTCCAGCGCGCTGCTTGCGGACGGATTCAATAATCTTACGGATATTGTTGCCTCGGTGGCGGTGCTGGTCGGGCTCCGGATTTCGCAGAAACCGCCGGATTCGGATCATGCTTACGGCCATTTCCGGGCCGAGACGATCGCTGCGCTGATCGCTTCGTTTATTATGGCGATGGTCGGCATCCAGGTTATTATCGCCGCGGTGCGCGGATTGATTGAAGGCAAACATGCGGAGCCAGATATTTTATCCGCCGTAGTGGCCCTGATCTGTGCGGTAGCGATGGCCGGCGTTTACTGGTATAACCGGAATTTGGCCAAGCAGATTAACAACCAGGCGCTGATGGCGGCAGCAAAAGACAATCTATCGGACGCCATGGTCAGTATCGGGGCGGCGGTCGGAATTATCGGAGCGCAGTTCGGGCTGCCCTGGCTCGACGGCGCCGCAGCGATTGCCGTAGGCTTGTTGATCTGCAAGACGGCCTGGGATATTTTCCGGGATTCCACGCACAATCTTACGGACGGATTCGACGAGAAAGAGCTTACCGGCCTGCGGAGTACGATCGCCCGCATCCAGGGCGTGGAGGGCATCCGGGATTTGAAGGCCCGCGTCCATGGCAATCATGTGCTGGTCGATGTCGTCATCGAAGTCGACCCCGAGCTATCCGTAATCGAAGCGCATGAGATTAGCGACCGGGTGGAGGAACGGATGAGAAAGAACCGGAATGTCATGCATGTCCATGTTCATGTGGAGCCGAAAGCGGACGAAGTCGGATCGCCGGTTTGACGAAATAATTTTTGCGGTACAAGCCCTTTGGCCCTATTTCCATTTAGGAAATAGGGCCCTATTTTTATTTTTAGGTAACTGGGTAAATTGTAACAACTTTGTAACCTTAACACGAAAATCGACGGATTTAGACAAAGTTCGACATGGGGTATAATGGGATCTAGTCCAGAGAAAGGGGGAACGGCACAGGAATCGCCTAAATTGACATCTAGAGCTACTCAAGGAGGTACATTAATGAAACGAAGTATGGCTGTTATGATTATGAGCGCTATGTTGCTTACTTCTTATACAACTGTGCAAGGGGAAGTGTCCGCCGCGGCCGCATCGGCCCAGTCCGCACTTACAGGACATATCGAGAATAGCGTGAATTTGCGGAGCAAGCCGTCGCTATCCGGCGGTGTGGTCGGCTTGGTTAAGAAAGGAACGACCGTAGCCGTTCTGGAGAAGACCAATGATTATTGGTACAAAATCCAAACTTCGGATGGCAAGACGGGATATGTCAGCGCTTCGGAGAAATATATATCCGTGAGCGGCGGAGTTTCGCAAAACCAAGGAGGACAAGGTACATCCGCCGTTGTCATTTACGGCGTAAACTTGCGCACTCAGCCTTCCGTCTCTTCGGGTAAAGTGGTGAAGATGCTCGGCAAGGGAACAAAGCTTACGATCCTGGAACAAAGCAACAGCTATTTCTATAAAGTTCGCACCGAAGACGGTCAAACGGGTTATGTAAGTACGTCCAGTAAATATTTGCAGATCGGCGGTACCGTGTCCAGCCCTGCGCCGTCGAATCCGGCGCCTGAACAGTCGGCTTCGATCAGCGAGCAGGTACAAAAGGTAATCCAAGCGGGGCTGAAATATCTTGGCACTCCGTACGAATTCGGTTCTAACCGCAATACGACCACCACCTTCGATTGCTCCGACTTCGTCCGTCAGGCTTACAAAGATGCGCTCGGGATCGTTCTGCCGGCCGACTCGCGCAAGCAAGGCACCTGGATTCGGAACAATGGTACGGCCGTTTACGATATCGGCAGTCTGAAGGCCGGCGATCTGGTCTTTTTCAGCAGCTATAAAGGTTCCTCGGCTTCGGCTTATGCAGGGATGAATCCGAACACGGAGCGCATTACCCATGTTGCTATTTATATGGGGGATGGCAAGATTCTGCAAACCTACTCCGTCAAATCGGGAGGAGTACGGGTTGACGATTTTGACGGCGCTTGGAAATATCGCTTCCTCTATGGAGGCAGCGTACTGAAATAATTTAATCCCGGCAATGGCTTCACCCTATTATGTAACAAAGATCGCTCCGCGAGATAAGGATGTCTTCCTTTTCCTGCGGGGCGATCTTGTTTAATATAAGTGAAAGATGATTTTTAGGGCATCCTCTTATAAATTAGAGGTAAGATGGAACATAACCCGGCAGGTAGATCCATGTCGTTCCGAGCCAAGTATAAATTTCCACCCAGTCGCCGACTATGGAGCCGGTAGGATGAACCATTTGAGGCGCCAGCGCACTGATTGCATCGCCTTGCGGAGCCCCGTAAATATAGGTGATTTCCAACAGCTCGATCGGGTTCGGGGCAATGACGACGTCTTCGGCTTCCACAATCGGTTCTTCCACTTCGGGAGCGACCACATCTTCGACAGGAGCCGCCGATGCTCCCGTAGCGAAAGCGGCGGAAAGAATAACGGCTGCGGAAAGAGTTGCAAGCTTTTTCATGATTTGTTTCCTCCTTAATAACGATTTGGAATGTGTTCGTATACATGTAATAAACAGTCAAGCAACTTAAGAATCATTTTCCAGTAAAAAATTTTAATGAAGTCCCGGAAAGGAGGGTTACGGTTATGGGGAAACGCAGGCTGGTTATCGGTTTCTTGCTTCTGGCGGTCGTTTTGTTTCTTGCTGCGGCTTTACTGTATATCCGTCCTGCCGAGAACCTGGATCTGCAATATTCCGATATTTCCTGGAAGGACAAGCTGCGTCATATGGCGGAGACCCGCAAAGCGGAACTCACGCTTTCGGAGCAGGAGCTCAATCAACTTGCAAAGCGGGAATTGAACGAATATATCGCCGAGCACACATTGCCGGTTCAAATCACGGGGGCCGAGTTTCATCTTAACGGAGAGCATCTCACGGCGGATCTCAACCTGGCTTGGGGGGCGCTTGATGCGGGAGTGGCGGCGGATTACCGTATGGAATACACCGGAGGAGGACTTACGCTGACCCCGGAGTCTTTGGCGGTGCGCAACTTGTCGCTGACGCCGGACGCGTTCGGCTTGGAGCCGATTGTGATTGACTTTGGAACATATCTTCCGGATATCGTTGAAGTGAAAGATATGAGCTTCCCGGGGAAATCGGTCAAGATGGAATTTGCGCTTGATTGGCTGGAAGTGGCGAGATATTTGGATCTATTATAATTCCTGCAAAATACAGTTTATCCGGTTCGAAAGTAAACCCCGGTCTTTGTGAAAGACCGGGGTTCTTAACAGGCAATGAGGCCAGCCCCGGCAACAACCGGGACCGGCCTCTTTTTTGTACCTTCAGGGCTTGGTTTAGTCCAACATTCCCAGGTGGATTATAATGATCGGCTTCTACCTGTGAAGAGAGAAATGATGAACAAGACGAGGAATATGAAGAACAGCACTTTGGCGATCGAGGCGGCGGCAGCCACAATATTGAAGAATCCGAATATCCCGGCGATCAGAGCGATGACCAGAAAGATCAACGACCATTTCAACATGAGAATCATCTTCCCTTCATAATAAATTATTGTATAGTGTAACTAGGAAGCCAAGAGTGAACCACCTTCGCTCGTAGCTTTCATTAACCCGGGCTTTTCGGCTTGAAACAGCAGCGATCTTCACGTAAGCGGAGCCTTGTTTCGGGCCCTATGGCTTAGGGTAACTATGAAATATCGAATGATTCGTACAGAAAGAGAGGGACGCGTATATGATCTGGGAACTAAGCGTTGCACTAATCGCCGTAGCATTTGCCGTACTCGTTATCTTCCTGATCAAAACGTTGAAGGCGGCCGAAAAATCACTGGACAAAACGACGCAAACTTTGCAGGAAGTCCAGAAAACGATCGACGAACTCAGTTACGAGGTAAAGAATGTAGTCCGGCAAGCCAACGATATCACCGGGGACTTGCAGCATAAAATGGAACAAATCGACCCGGTCCTTGAATCGGTAAAAAATGTGGGCGATGTCCTAAACGAGGTAACCCTGGCGGCCAAACAGGTGTCCACGGCTTTTATCGACCGGATCAAAAGCCAGCCAAAGCGTCATAGCACGGCGAGTGTCCAGCCGCAAAACGCCGCGGTTCAAGCGGCGAACGAGGCCGAATCGACCGCTTCGGGATATAAGACCGACGCGGCTGACAAGCCGGCGGGATGGGTCAAATGGGTGGACATCGCCGCCAGCGTATGGCAGAAATACCGTTCTTAACCGGAATGGTACATAGAGCACGGAAGAGATAAGGACTTAATGGATAATAAGCCGCCGGGCATTCGCAATCATCTGAAAGGGTGGGACTAATGATGAAAGCATTGCTGTTGCTGTTGGGACTTCTTTCTCCTTTGGCCGGAGAGATGCAGGCCGCTATCGACCTGCCGACGGAACCGGCGGCGCAGCCGGCCCTGTGGCGGATTCCGGCTCCCGCCCAAACGCCGGAGGAACAAAAGGCTCCGCCTTTGCGGTCCTTCGACTCCATGGGGGATATCTCCTTGAGCGATAATCTCGAAAGTGTGCTGAACAAAAAAGGGAAGCCGGATGCCGTCGAGAAGGACCCTTATACCGGCTTTACGGAATGCCGTTACGGCAAGCTGACGGTCGGGTTGTATGAAGGGGTCGTTTATTATGTGCATACCGGTTCATCTCCCGATAAGATCATCCTTAACGGCATTTCAATTCCGCTGGACAAGTTCTGGCTGCGTCATTTTCTCGGCGAGCCCGATTATGTGGCGGAAGACGGGGATGTTTACATGCGCGGTAATGCGGCTTTGAAAATATACAGGGACCCGTTGTCGGGTAAAATCACCGGTGCAGATCTCTTTGATGAAGCGGCATCCTAAGCCCATTAAATAAAAATATCAAAGTGTTTCACCCGCCGGTCGGGCGGGTAATAAACACTAGTATTACGCGTTGAATAACTATTCTAGGATAGGAGAGTGACGTCATGAGTACGATTGACAGCAAATCTTATGCCAAGGTAGTTCAAAACGGTGTACATGCCGTGGAAACGGTGAAGGAGCTGCATGCCGCCGGATATGCGGCTGAAGATATTTATGTGCTTGCCCATGACCAGGAGCGAAGCGACCGGATTGCCGACGCGGCCGACGCGAATGAGATTGGGCTGCAGGAAGAGGGCGTCTTTACGGCCATCGCCAATTTGTTCCGCTCCCGCGGCGATGAGCTGCGGGCCAAAATCGCTTCCCTGGGCTTCACGGAAAGCGAAGCCGCCTTCTATGAAAAAGAGCTGGATCTCGGTAAAGTGCTGGTCATCGCCAGAAAGCCGGATTGATCGTTGCAAAAGAGCCGGGTAAATTCAAATTATAGATAAGGAATGGGAGGGATATGCTCCCATTCCTTATCTATGTTTTTGGATGGTTGTGAAAACCTGCCTAAAGCAGCGGAATATTGCCAAATTTTATCGAGAAGGGTGAAAACATGTTATCCTAGTTAGCAAGGATGAATTATGGATTTCGCCATAATTTTAAGATGGTTTTAAGGAGAGTTCTATGAAAATACTAATCGTTGACGACAATCCGACAAACATCATTATAATCCGGGAAATTTTAAAGAAAGAAGATTATAGCGATACGGTAGAAGCGTCCTCAGCCCGGGGAATGTTCGAACGACTGGGAGTCTCAAGTCCCGGCGAACCGGCCGATCCGCCCGCCTCGGATATCGATCTTATCTTGCTGGATATGATGATGCCGGAGATGGACGGGATTGAAGCCTGTCGTCTGCTGCAGCAATACGATAATTTGAAGGATATTCCTATCATTATGGTCACCGCGGTGGGCGATTCCAAGAAGCTGGCCGAAGCGCTGGACGCGGGGGCGGTCGATTACGTCACCAAGCCGATCAACAAAGTGGAACTGATGGCGAGAATTCGCCTGGCCTTGCGCCTGAAGCAGGAGAAGGATTGGCATAAGGAGCGGGATCAGCGGATCCAGGAAGAATTAAAGCTGGCCGCGCTCATCCAAAACGCCGTGTTAAGTCCGCCGATTCATGACGCGCTTTTTGAAATTGACGCATTGTATAGACCGTCTTCCGAACTTGCGGGTGATTTGTATTCCTGGTATCCGCTCGGCGACGGAAGATACGGCATTATTTTGCTGGATATGATGGGTCACGGCATCTCCTCGTCTTTATTCTGCATGTTTATCGCCTCCGTTTTGAAAGACACCGTGAGTACGTATGTTGAACCGGAGAAAGTCATCCAGGAGCTAAACCGGAGATTCAATATGCTGTATATCGACAGCCAACTGGTTCAGTATTATTTTACGGCCATTTATCTGGTCGTGGACACCAAATACAAAAAGATCGACTACGTCAACGCAGGCCATCCTCCGGCGCTCTTTTACCATGGGGACGCTCCGGTAGCCCAGCTCAACGCGGTTTGCCCGCCTGTCGGGTTATTCGACAAAATCGAGGCTCAGACCCAGACAATATCCTACGAACAGGAGGGCCATCTTGTGCTTTATACCGACGGTTTGACCGAAGCGGTGGAAGGAACACAGGAAGAGCAATTGGATTGGCTGAAGCGGAAGCTGCACGGGGGCCATCTTTTTCAGAAGGAAGAGATGGAGCGTCTGCTGCTCGACGAAGCGTTATCCGCGGAACGGGAGGATGATAAATGCCTCGTATGGATCTCATTAAAAGGGGGAGAAAGCAAGGAATGAAGCTCCGAAGCAAACTGGTGATCGGATTCGGCTCGCTGATGGTTATCCTGCTGGCGCTGACTTTTACGAGTTACGATCGCCTTAAATATATGAAAGAAGAATTGGACAATATATACGTCAATAAATACGAAATTATCAAAAATGCGACCGCGATGCGCGGTGAATATAACGATCTCGCCCGGACTTTGACGAACATGCTGCAAGCCAGAGACGGCGATTATACTTCTTCGCATTTAGCCTCGCTGGAAACGATGAACGAGTCGGCTCTGGAATACTATGAATTAATCAAGAGCAGAATGTCCACTGCGGAGGAACAACGGATTATCAGCGAGACGGACAATGCTATCGGCGATTTCGCCGATTACAAGAATCGGGTCCTGAATCTGCTGAACGAAGGGGATTACGATACCGCCAACGAATACCGGTTATCGACCGGACAGAATGTGCAGGATGCGCTTCTGGACAAGCTCAACGATATGCGCGAGTTCTATAACGCCCAGATCGATGAGGCCGTGGCCATAGCGGGGGGAGCTTACGAAAGATCGATTCGCCTGATGGTGCTTACCATGACGATCGGATTACTGCTCGGCCTCGGAGTCGTGCTGTGGGTGCTGCCGAGCATCGCCCGCGGGCTGAATGCGGTCAATACGATGATGCGCCACTTCGGAAAGGACGAGCTGGCCGCCATTCAAGAAGTGCCCGTTCCGACCAAGGATGAAATCGGGGAAGCGGCCAGGGTATTCCGGGAGATGTCGGAAGATCTGCGGGAGAAGCAGGAGGCCGAACAAAAATATATGCAACTGCAGAACGACCAGAATTGGGTCTCCTCCAACCTGGCCCGGATTACAGAGCTGCTGCACGGAATCAATTCGCTGGAGCAGGTCTCGCAAATGTTTATCAGCGAGTTTACGCCCGTGCTTGGAGCGCACTATGGGGCAATGTATATCCGGTATGAGGACAGGAATCCGGACCGGCTCTATCTGGCGGGAACATACGCCGGCAACGGCGATATGAAGTCGGCGGAGTCGTTCCGCCTCGGCGAAGGGCTGATCGGACAATCCGCATTGGACAAGAAACCGATCTCCTTGCGGGAAGCGCCTAAAGATTACTTGACGGTCCGCTCCGCGCTCGGAGAATCGAAACCGGCCCATATTCTGATTTACCCGGTGACCTTTGAAGAGGAACTGCTTGGGGTCGTGGAGTTTGCCGGCTTTGACCCCTTCACTGGACTGGAAGAAAAGCTGCTGTCGGAATTATCGCTTAATTTGGGGATCATTCTGAACAATATAGCCCGCCGTCTGCGCGTGGAGGAGCTGCTCCGGGAATCGCAGGCTTTGACCGAGGAACTCCAGGTCCAATCGGAAGAACTGCAAACTCAGCAGGAAGAATTGCGCAGATCCAACGAAAGCATGGAGAAACAGACGGTGGCGCTGAAGCGCTCCGAAGAGCTGCTGCAGCGGCAGCAGGAGGAGCTGGAGCATTTCAACACTGAGCTGATCGCCAAGACCCGGGCTTTGGAAGAACAGGTCCAGGAGGTCGAGGAGAAGAACAACGAAATCGAAAAGACGAAGGCCGAACTGGAGCGGCATGCGGCGCAACTGGCGGTTACCAGCAAGTACAAATCGGAGTTTTTGGCCAATATGTCGCATGAACTGCGGACGCCGCTGAACAGCCTGCTGATACTTTCCCAGTTATTATATGAGAACAAAGAAAGCAATCTCACGGAAAAACAAATCGAATACGCGCACACGATTCATATGTCCGGCGCCGATCTGTTGAAGATGATCGACGAAATCCTCGACTTGTCCAAGGTCGATGCAGGCAAGATGGAAATCAACAAGGAAACGGTCGAGCTTAAGGATCTGCAAAGATTTGCCGAGCAAAATTTCGGCCCGGTTGCGCAGAGCGGAAATATCAAGCTGCGCATCGAGCTGGACGAGAATTTGCCGAAGCAGATCCAGACGGACGGCTACCGGGTGAAGCAGATCCTGCGCAACCTGATGTCCAATGCGTTCAAGTTTACAAGCCGGGGCGAGGTTTCGCTTCGCATCGGTACGGCCGCACAGGAGGAACTTCCCGAAGCGCTCGACAAATCCCGCGAATATTTGAAGCTGGACGTGCAGGATACCGGGATCGGCATTCCCGAAGACAAGATGGATATCATCTTCGAAGCGTTCCAGCAGGTCGACGGTACGACGAGCCGCAAATACGGCGGTACAGGGTTGGGCCTGTCGATCAGCCAGGGGCTGGCCGGGTTGCTCGGAGGTACGATTGCCGCCCGGTCCATCGTTGGCGAAGGCAGCCTCTTTACCCTGTATCTGCCGAAGGAAGCTCCGTCCGGGTTGTTCCTCGCCGATAAGGAGGCCGCTGCTTCCGCTGCCGCAGGCACGGCAAGCGCCCCTTATTTCGGCAAGAACGCGGCTTATACTCTTCCGGCGGAAGAGACGGCCGCCAAGGAAAGCCCGATCGAAGACGACCGCAACGAGCTTGAATCGGGGGACAAGGTCATGCTGATTATCGAGGATGACGTTCATTTCGCGAAAGTACTGCTGGATATGTCACGGAGTCACGGATTCAAGACATTGGTTGCCCTGCAAGGGGATATCGGCCTCAGACTGGCGAGGGAATATCTTCCGGACGCGATTATTCTCGACATTCAACTGCCGGTGATGGACGGCTGGTCCATCCTGAACGAACTGAAGAGCAGCGCCGAGACGAGACATATTCCGGTGCATGTCATTTCGGTGGTCGACGAGGCCAAGCAGGGGCTCATGATGGGGGCGATCGCCTATCTGCGCAAGCCTTCGACAAGAGAGCATCTGGAGCGGGCGTTCTCCCATATCGAATCGTTTACCGAGAAGAGCCTTAAGCATCTGCTGGTGGTGGAGGACGACGATGTTCAACGGAACTCCATCATCGAATTGATCGGCCATGACGACGTCGTGATTACTGCGGCTTCCACCGGCCGCGAAGCTCTCGAGGCCTTGAGCGAAAAGCATTACGATTGCATGGTGCTGGATTTGATCTTGAGCGATATCAGCGGTTTCGATTTGCTCGACCAAATCCGCGACGACGAGAATTTGAACGATTTGCCGATCATTATTTATACGGGCAAGGATCTCGATAAGCAGGAAGAGATGCGGCTGAGAAAATATGCCGAGTCGATCATCATTAAGGATGTCAAATCCCCCGAACGGCTGTTGGACGAAACGACGCTGTTCCTCCATCGGGTCGAAGCCGACCTGCCCGAGGACAAGCGGCGGATACTGCAAAAGCTGCACAATAAAGAAGAGCTATTTGAAGGCAAGAAAATATTGCTGGTGGATGACGATGTCAGAAACGTATTCGCCTTATCCAGCGTCCTTGAGGGCTACCGGATGAGCGTGGTGTACGCCGAAAACGGCAGAGAGGCGATCGATTATCTGAAAGAGCAAAACGACTTCGACATGGTGCTGATGGATATGATGATGCCGGAGATGGACGGTTACGAGGCGATGCGTCAAATCCGGCAAATGCCGCAGTACGCCAAGCTGCCGATTATCGCCCTGACCGCGAAAGCGATGAAAGACGACCGCTCGAAATGCATCGAAGCGGGGGCGTCCGACTATATCAAAAAACCGATTCAAACGGATCAATTATTATCGTTAATGCGAGTATGGCTGTATTCGTAAACAGACGGAAAGGGTAAAAAGTAATAAAGCGCCCCAGTTTAAATAATCGGAGTTGAACCTATGACAACCAGTGATTTTTCGGAATTAACGGATTTCGCGGATCAGGAATCCCCTGTCCAGCCGCCCGAAAGCGAGCGGGAGCTGCTGGAAATCGAGCTGCTGCTCGAAGGGGTTCACCGGCTCTACGGATATGATTTCCGCAATTATGCCCTTCCTTCGTTACGGAGACGAATATGGCATCAGGTGCATGCCGAACAGGTGACAACGATTTCCGGCCTGCAGGAGAAGGTGCTGCATGACCGCGCCTGCTTCGAGCGTCTGGTGTTCAGCCTGTCGATCCCGGTAACGGAGATGTTCCGGGACCCTCCTTTATTCCGGGCATTTCGCGAAAAGGTGGTCCCGATGCTCAGAACGTACCCGTATATCCGTATTTGGCATGCGGGTTGTTCCACCGGGGAGGAAGTCTATTCGATGGCGATTCTGCTCCATGAGGAAGGGCTTTACGATAAAGCGAGGATTTACGCTACGGATATGAACGGAAGATCCCTGCAAGTAGCCAAGGAAGGGGTCTTCGGGATTCAAAAAATGAAGCAGTACACCAAAAATTATCAGGAGGCGGGTGGAACCCGCTCGTTCTCTGAGTATTACACGGCGAAATATAATTCGGTCATTTTTCAGCCCTTTTTGCGCAAAAACATGATCTTTGCCGAACATAATCTGGCTACCGACCAATCGTTTAACGAATTCAATGTGATCTTTTGCCGGAATGTCATGATTTATTTCGACGAGACTTTAAGGAACCGGGTACATTCCCTGTTCCATGAAAGTCTGAGCCATTTCGGCGTACTGGTGCTGGGGGCGAAGGAATCCATTCATTTTACCGATTATTCCGATTGTTATGAGCCTCTGGATCGGGTGGAAAAGATTTATCGTAAGATCAAATGAAGGATAGCGGGAGGAAACCATGGAGGCCCAGGAACCGATTCATATCTTGCTGGTCGATGACCGCCCCGAGAACCTGATGGCCTTGGAAGCGGTTCTGGAAAGCGAACAATATATACTGGTCAAAGCGACTTCTGGAGAAGAAGCCCTGAGGTATTTGCTGAAGGACGAGTTTGCCGTGATCGTGCTTGACGTTCAAATGCCCGGCCTTGACGGGATCGAAACCGCGAAACTGATCAAGGCCCGGGATAAGACGAAGGATATTCCGATCATTTTTATATCCGCCAACAGCAAGGAGGCGGAGCATCTGTTCGCGGGATATTCCGCCGGGGCGATCGATTACATGGTAAAACCGTTTATTCCGCAAATTTTGAAATCAAAGATCGAAGGCTTTGTGGACATGTACTTAACCAATCAGCGGCTTAAGACTCAGAGCGCTTTGCTCCAGCAAAAAACGCTGGAACTCGAACGCATCAATGAAGAGCTGGTTAAAGCCAAAGAGGCTGCCGAAATCGCGGCGAAAGCCAAGACGGAATTTCTGGCCATGATGAGCCATGAAATTCGCACGCCGATGAACGGCGTTATCGGGATGATCGATTTGCTGTTGGAGACGGAACTGAAGGAAGAACAGAAGGATTATGCCGAAATTATCCGGGGCAGCGCCGATACCCTAGTTGCGATCATCAACGACATTCTCGATTTTACCAAAATGGAATCCGGCAAAATGGAGCTGGAAGAAAGCCCGTTCGAGCTGAGAGATGCGATCCAGGATGTGATCAATCTGTTCTCGCTCGATGCCGGCAGAAAGGGCCTTGAGCTTGTCCAGTTCATCGATGAACGGGTTCCGGCGGTGCTGTACGGGGATATGGCCCGGCTCCGGCAAGTGCTTATTAACCTGATCGCCAACGCCATGAAATTTACCGATCAGGGCGGAATCTATCTGATCGTGACCCGAAAGGAAGCGGAAGACGGAGAGGATATGCTTGAATTTACGGTGAAGGATACGGGCATCGGGATCGCCCCGGACAAAGTAAACCGCCTATTCAAGCCGTTCTCGCAGCTGGATTCGTCTATGACGCGGAAATACGGCGGCACCGGGCTGGGACTGGCGATCTGTCAGACCCTCGTCCATATGATGGGCGGGACGATCCGCGTTGAGCCTCTGGAAGAGAAAGGCGCTACGTTTGTCTTTACGATTAAGGCGAGATCCTGTGAAGAGGCCGCGGCCAAAGAGCCGGTCTTATGTCCGGAGGAACAGGACTTTCCCGGGCGGATCGGAAGCAAGGAGCGGATGCTGGTCGTCGATGATCATCCCGTCAACCAACGGCTGATGGTCAGCATGCTTAGAAAGCTGGGATACGAGCCCGAAATCGCCGAGGACGGGATGCAGGCGGTGAAGCTTGCCTCCCAGCGGTTCTATGACTTTATTTTCATGGATTTGCAGATGCCTGTAATGGACGGTTTGGAGGCGACGAGGCAAATTCGGGAATTCCAGCGGAAGAACGAAGGCGGACCGAAGATTATCGCGATGACGGCCAATGTAATGGACGGGATCAAGGCGAAATGCCTGGAAGCGGGGATGGACGGTTATATCAGCAAACCGTTGAAATTGAGTTCAGTCAAGTCATTAATATCCAAATATACCAATCATATTATCGCAAAAACTTCGATCCGCTGATTCAGACGCAGCTGTGGCGGGTTATTTAAGACTATAGAATTCTTAGTTTTCAGCGGAGCTGAACCATTCTATAGCCGCAAGAAATACGTCGATAGACGTTTTTCTTATAAAGAAAACATTATTTCAGGAGAGAGTGTCTATGAATACAAATAAGAACGAAAAGTTTACCGCTACGTCGCAAGTGGAGGACGGTACATGCACAGTATTTTTACGCGGTGAGTTGGACTTGTCCGTCGCTCCTGATTTTCGCCAGGTGATGGAGCCTTTGGCTCTCAACGACAAGCAGGACCTGGTGATCAATCTGAAAGATCTGAAATATATCGATAGCACCGGCATCGGCATTTTGCTGTCGATCCTGAAAACAAGGCACGGCATGAAGGCCGATTTCCTGGTGCAGGAAGTGCCGGAGCAAATTCAAAAGCTGTTCGACATGACCGGAATTGCGAAGTTTTTTGCCACACAGGAGAACTCCCAATAGGAAAGGATAGAGTAACAATGATTGAGGAAGTACAGAAAGTCGTAGTCAGTTTGCCGGCAACTGCGGAGTACGTCGATATAGTCAGGTTGAATTTATACGGGATAGCTTCCATGATGGGTTTCTCCTATGAAGAGATCGAAGACATGAAGGTGGCCGTCTCCGAGGCATGCAACAATTCGGTCTTGTATGCGTACAAAGACAGCGATGGAACGATGGAGGTTACCTTTGAAATCATCGGCGACGCCTTGTCCATTTCGGTCAGAGATGAAGGGGAGAGCTTTGACGCGTGGGGAATGGCCGGTGAACGCGCCGGATTGCACGATAAGGATTTGAATGATGCCCCGATCGGCGGGCTTGGCTTCTATCTCATGGAGGCGCTGATGGATGAGGTTCGCGTCGAGAATGAAGCCGGAAAAGGGACGAAGGTGGTCATGTTACGTCGCTTGGTGAAGAGCGAGGAGAAAGTATGACGGATAAATTGACTCCCCCCGAGTCTTTAAATGAATCCACCAGATTAATCTGGGAATACCAGCAAACCAAGGACAACGAGATCGCCACCGTCCTGATTCAGAAATACGAGCCGATGGTTAAAATGGCGGCGGGCAAAATCGCCCGCAACCGGCCCGATCTGTACGAGGATTTGTACCAGGTCGGACAAATGGCTCTGATCCGCTTGCTCCAGCAGTACGATATCGAAATGGGGATCCCCTTCGAGCCCTATGCGATGAAGAGCATGATCGGCCATATGAAAAACTTCCTGCGGGACAAGTCCTGGTATATCCAGGTTCCGCGACGGATCAAGGAGAAGGGGGCCCTGGTGCAGCATGCGATCGACGATTTGACCGTAAAGCTCGAGCGCTCGCCCGATGTCAAGGAAATCGCCGATTACCTCGAGCTGTCCGTGGAAGAAACGGTCGAAGTGCTGGCCGGGAGAGAATGCTACCACTATGTTTCCCTCGACTCCCCTTTATCCCAAGAGGAAAGTGCCGCAACGCTGGGCGAGCTGATCAGCTCGGATGCGGACGATTATGACACCGTTGAGAAGCGGATGGATTTGCAAAAGGCGCTCAGCCAGCTTAAGGATCAGGAGCAGCAGGTGCTTCTGCTCGCCTTCCAGGAGGGCCAATCCCAGCGCGCGATTGCGCAAAAGCTGGGCGTGTCCCAAATGAGCGTATCCCGGATTCAAAAGCGGGCGACCGAGAAGCTGAAGCAGATCATGTCCAATTCCAATTCAATGTAACAAGACTAAACCACAACTAATTCGTTCGAAGGAGCATGGTTCCATGGATGACAGGAGAACAACGGCGGTCAGGCAAAGCCGCCAAGGCTGGTCCTGGATCGATCTTACAGTCGACCGATGGGACAGTCCCGAAGTCCGGCGCTTATACAGCGATCATCCCTGCGTAAAGGAATGGCTGGACATGCTTCCTGAGGCAGAAACCAATTATTTATCCGTCAGATTTCCGGATGGCAGGGAGCCGATCCTTTTCGGCTCCCTGCTTTATTCTGCCCGGGAAGAGATCAAGAACGGGGCCGGAGACTGCGTGCTGATGCATTTCTTTGTCGGCAAGGAGATTTTGGTCACGATCAATCTGGACGACGACACCTTTAAAGTACTGGAGCAACCCGAGCATAAAGAGATGCTGCTATCCTACCCGCGGCCCATCGACGGCATGTTTGTGATTATGCGGGCCATCCTTCATTATTTTCATACCGGTATGGACCGGTTTGAGCGCAAGCTTAGACGAGTGGAAGAGATCATGAAGAAGCGCAACCGGAAAAACCTCATGGATCAAATCCTGAACGCCCGCTTTGAGCTTTTGTATTGGTCCAATCTGTTTATTCCGTTTCTGGAGCTGGTCACGGCGGCCAGGGAGGCTTACCTGGAGGGGATGGACGAGAGCGTGCCCTTCAAGCGCTTTCTGCACCGGGCGGAACGGATGAGCGGGCTCTTCGACCACTATGAAAAAGAAATCGACACCTTAATATCGATCGACGACGCCGTTTCGGCATTCCGCGGCAATGATATCATGAAGACCCTGACGATCCTTACCGCGGTGTTTACCCCCGCGACCGTCATCGGCGCGGTATGGGGAATGAATTTCGATTTCCTGCCTTGGGTAAACGAGGGGTTCGTCGGCTTCCTGTTTATCACCGCGCTGATTTTGTTCGTGACAGCCGGGTTTTATTTCTGGATTAAAGCGAAGGGCTGGACTGGAGATCTGCTGGAGGTGGATGAGGAGGATTCCAATCTGTAGCCGGGTTCCAGCAAAAAACCTGAACGGTTTGATTTAACCGTTCAGGTTTTTTGGGTTTGTCTTGTTTATTGCTCCGGGTCCGATTGGAGTCCGCGCTTGCGGTCTTCGCTGCCGGTCGCCATGTCCTCCATATCCTCACCGAGCTGACGCAAGTCCTCCATGTCATTGACCATGGAACCGTTCTCCGCGGCGGAGATTTCCTTATGTTCCGGATACTCGCCCTCACGGGCTTCGCGGATTTGCTTCTCCACGTATTTCTGCTGCTCCTCTTCCGGATCTTTGTGAATCATCCTATACCACACCCTTCATGTTGGCTGTGATCTTAGTTTTCCATCAAGGCTGGGATTGAATGTAATCCTGCAGACTTTTAATATAGTCGCCCACCATCGGCAAATCGACGAACAGGCTGAGGACCCAGCCGAGCAAGCCCAGAATCACGAAGGTGCCGACGCTCAATCCGAGCCCGCGGGAAAGACCGGCCATGAAGTTGGTGACCACGCGTTTTTTCGGATTCGTATAGTTTTCCAAAATATCTTTGAAATCCGCCTTCTCCAGCATGTCGGCAATGCTGTCGAGTCTGCCGTTCAGCCGCTTCACTTCATGCCTCAATTCAAAAGGATGTTCCTTTGTATCGTAAGGATTCAAGCGAGCCATAAGCGCTTCCTCCTCGATTTGTTACATCGATCCGATTTCCCGCTTTGTTTCGTCCGATGTCTTTTTCAGCTCATCCTTCACGTCATCCGCCTTCTTGCTTGTTTCCTTGGCGATCTCCCCGGCTCCTTGCTTGATCTCACCGGATACGTCGGCCGAAGCCTCCTTTACGCTGGATACGATGCTTCCGGCGCTTTCGCCGACGGTTTTGGCCAAATCCGTGGTTTTGGACACCACATTCTTGGCCAGCTCGGCCCCCTTTTCATAGGTGGTCGCGGCAAGTTCCTTGGATTTGTCCGTGGCGACGCTGAGTTTATCGGATAGATCGCTGCGCAGCTCCCGGCCCGGTTTAGGGGCATACAGCAGCGCGGCCGCGGCGCCGAGCAGCGCTCCAATCACCAGCCCTTTCGTAAACGTGCCGCCGCTTTGCACCGGATGTTCCGTTTCCGCTTTATTCATAATCCATCGCTCCTCGTATCATATGTTTTGTAGCCAACTTCTAAAGGATTTCCAGTCCCTTAGGGGACTGGAGCGAGCCTTTAAAATTTCCAGCTTGTTGTTCTTTGAAAAATGAATATTGGGACTGGACTTTTCGGGATGCCCCTAGAAAATATTCCTTAGGGATCATTCGGGGAAACTCTTTTCACTCCTGTAGCACCGTCTACATAAAAAGTCTGTTTCCCTGGCGTCTCGTTTGAACTTCTTACCCGCTGGCTGTTCCCTTCGGCAACCCACGCTCGAAGATAGCAGCTTCGAGGCAGCTCGTGGATCGAAGGATGTTCTCATATGCGAGGGTGATTGAGCTGCGAGCGCGCTAGGGGCATGCCGAAAAGTCCAGTCCCTGAATCCCACACGAAAGGAGGAATTCCATTGAAGCTATTTGTCGGTATTGACGTGAGCTCCAAAGATTTAAAGGTCTGCATGATGAACGGCGAAGGCGACACGCTTCAGTCGTTCACCGTGGACAATAACCTGGAAGGCGCTTCGCACCTACGCGATCAAATCGTCGCTGTTGCGG
This sequence comes from Paenibacillus haidiansis, assembly GCF_036553665.1. NCBI lineage: Bacteria > Bacillati > Bacillota > Bacilli > Caryophanales > Paenibacillaceae > Paenibacillus > Paenibacillus haidiansis. Next base: position 206,667 of record NZ_JAZHPZ010000008.1, read on the forward strand.
ACAAGCTGCCCTCCAAAGAGATTCATATCGGCCTTGAAGCGACTTCCGTGTACAGTTGGCATCTTGCCATGTTTCTTCACGAAGATGAAGCGCTTCAGAAGCGGAAAGCCAAAGTGTTTACGATCAACCCAAAGCTCATCACGAAGTTTAAAGAAGCGTATGTCGACCTCGATAAGAACGATCACATTGACGCTTGGCTCATTGCAGATCGTCTTCGTTTCGGCCGTCTGCCGATGACCATGGTGATGCAGGAGCAGTACATCGCTCTCCAGCGTCTAACCCGAATGAGGTTCCACCTCGTTCATAATCTGACGCGAGAGAAGCAGTACTTCTTGACGAACCTGTTTTACAAGTGCAGCGCCTTTACCTCCGAAGTCGACAGCTCTGTCTTCGGTCATGCAATAACGGAACTCCTGCTCGAAAAGTATAGCCTTGACGAGATCGTCGCTATGGACGTGGCGGATCTTGCAGATTACCTCAAGGACCACGGGAAGAATCGCTTCCCTGATCCAGAGCGAGTCGCCAAATGCATCCAGAAGGCTGCCAGAGCGTCTTACCGCCTCTCTAAGGTGGTTGAGGATTCTATCGATCTCATTCTCGGTACATCGATCCAGTCGATCCGCAGCATCCAGGCGCAGATCAAGGAACTCGATCAGGCCATTGAGCGCATCCTGAGCGGAATCCCAAATACATTGCAGACGATCCCGGGCATCGGTCCCGTGTACGCCGCCGGCATTCTCTCGGAGATCGGCGACATTACACGATTTGACGACCAGGCCGCTCTTGCCAAATACGCCGGTCTCGTCTGGCGTAAGCATCAATCCGGTGCGTTCGACGCAGAGGATACGAAACGCATTAAATCCGGCAACCGATTCCTTCGCTATTACCTTGTTGAAGCTGCCAACTCGGTGAAGAACCGCGATCCGGAATTCGGCGATTACTACCGGAAGAAATACAAGGAAGTACCTAAGCACCAACACAAACGCGCCCTCGTCTTAACGGCAAGAAAACTTGTGCGGCTGGTCGATGTGCTGCTACGCAACGACCAAATTTACACGCCTCGAAGGAAGGTGAATGCGGCTAAGGATTGACCGCCTCCTTTAGCTGAATCCCTACGGTAATTCCCAGTTATTTTTTGGTAAATACTCGCCATTTTCAACTGGGTTAGTTTCGTGATGCCTTTTTTCCTGACTCGTAGGAGGTTACCCTCAAAACTTTTTCCAATTTACACGAATCAGGGACTTGACATCATACCGCTGGACTTT
>NZ_JAZHPZ010000009.1:0-192714 GCF_036553665.1 Paenibacillus haidiansis
TTAATCATATCCCCAGCCATATTATAGCTGTAGCTGGTGATCTTGCCTTCGGCATCCGTCACGGATATTAATTGGGAAAGCGCATCGTAAGCATATGTGGTTTTATTCCCCTTCGCATCCGTCGTAGACATCAGATGTCCATAGTTGTCGTAGACACTGCTGGATAACGTAAGATTTCCGGTCGATTTCAGTTCTTCGGTTTTAATTACCCGGCCTAGTATATCGTAAGTCTCCCGGATTTGGTTGCCTACTCCGTCTTTGATCGTCTTGGTCCGGGCGGCATCATTATAGGTATACGTTGTAGTACTGGTTCCATCATTTTCAGTCAGAATCCGACCGTAGGCATCATAGGTGAAGGTGCTTTTATTTCCTTCCGCATCCGTTTGGCCGATAAGCCGATCAAACGAGTCATAGGTATTGGTGATACTCCCCAAAGCATCGGTTTGTTTGGTTAAGCGCCCGAACGGGTCATATTCATATGTCGTTTTAGCGCCGTTTGGAGCCGTAACAACCGTGGTATTTGTGGAATCATTATATGAAGAGCTTATTTTGGAGCCATCCGGATTTGTCTGTGTTAATGGACGGCCTATAGCATCATAAGTCACGGTTGTGTTGTAACGATTCCCATCCTTGTAGTTTAATAAATTCCCCCTATTATCATAACTAGCATCTTGAACAATCGAAGCTTTGACTCCTTGCGCATTGGTTACACTTACACTTTGTTGAATTTTTGACGGGGCATATTCAAACGTTTGATTGACAACCGTATCCGAGGAATCTCCCTTCATCCTGATCTCAATGGGATTCCCGTACGTGTTATATTGATAATTGGTTTGTCCGTATAACTTCCCGGAACTGTCTTTCACTTGGACCTGACTCAGTGTAGCTGTGTCGTCATCATAAGTATAGCTTGTAATCAAGCTATTTGTTGAACTGACCGGTACCGTGACTTTGATCGGAGACCATCTTCTCACATTATAATTTACGTAATAATCGTACTCATAAGTGGTCGTAACTCCCATAGGGTCGGTTTGGGAAGTAATCAGTCCCCAGTCGTTGTAAGAAGTTTTCGTGGTTACGGCAGAAGAACTGGACGAGCCGGTGTAAGAGCGGCTCTGAATTTGAATGGGGACCGCACGATATTTCGTTTTATCGTAAGTATAATTCGTTTCCTGACGCATCTGCTTATCAAGTGATTCCACAGTCGTTTTTGTAAGATATACCACTTCGGGTCTGCGGTTGCCGGAAAAATCTTTCTCATAGTGATACGTAGTTAATGTCAAGCCATCATCTACGATGGCGGAGAAGGTATCGTCCTCTCCATAAACCGCCCCGATATCGCCTTCCAGCTCTACATCCATACTGCTATATTCTGTTTCTTCCGTCGTACTGTAAAATAAGTGTCTGACTTTGTATACAGGTTCATATTGGACGGCTACTTCTCCAATATGACGCGCGGCAAGACCGGCATACGCATATTGAACCATAGCTTTCGTCGGAAACTCGATTGCGGTGAGCTCAACCCAATCATTAACTCCCCAATAAATCATTCGTTCGGTTCCCGTATAATATTCGTAACCGCTTATAAGATTGAAGAAGTTCCAATCGATATAGTAATCATACTTTGTAGATCTTCCCACCGGATCAACAACTTCCGAAAGAACCTCGTGATCTCGTACATCCCCTTCCATAACCGTTTTATGATACACAACGGTTTGAGTCTCGCCTTTTGCTATATTGTAGGCATTGATTTCAACCGACTGATCGTCAAAGTCGGTATATAAATAGCTGACCATTTCATCTTTTCCGGCATAGACGAATACAGAGTCAAGCCCGTCGGCTCCCCAACTGAACTTGATGTGATTCCCGTATTGATTGGTGATTAATACTACATCGCCGTTGCTGGTGAAATAGGTATTGATCCCTGCGGTATAATCAAATAAGACATAGTCCGCATCATCCACTTCGAAATATTCATCCAATTCCTCAAGACGGGATTCACTCACTTCTCCAAAGTCCAGATTATCCCACGGGTAACCTACCAATTCATCATCCTCTTCAATATCAAGAACATAGGTTCCTAGATTGGGAAGATAAATATACTGAGTGCCCTCTTCTTTTTTTAAATAGGGAATATCCCAAATCCAGCCTTGCCCTATGTTGAACCGTCGTTCTTCTTTCGTTATTTTCGTTTCGTTCTCCCATCGATCGGTATCCACAGTCATACGATCCTTACTAAGCGAACTGTCATAAATCCGCGTTAAAGCAAAATCCAGACCGTTTACGCCTTCAAGATATAAATCCGTGGCCGTCACCCGAAGGGAGCCGTCGAGGGTTGAGATTTGATCCGTTTCCGAACCTACCGTATAGGGGGCGCTGTTCATTTTGATGTTCTGACGTTCCAACGCCACACTATCATATTTGGAAGAGGCTGCCAAAAATGAATTCAATCCATAGACATCATCGGTGACAGACGGTTTGGTTATGTAGACATCTTCTGTAACGGTTTTCACGCCATAAACATCATCCGTAATAGATGATGTATATAATGGATCTGCTACTCTGCCGGGATAAGTGGATTGCATATATTCTTCATAAGAACCGCCCGATTCTTGATGAAGTAACCCCTGATAAATTTCATGAAGCAAATAGCCACGCAGTAATTCCTGAAGTACCCAATCCCGTTCAACATGAAAGCGTTCAGTTAACGTTGTAATGGTAATAAGTTCTTCAGGGTCCAATTCAACAGGCAATGAGTCAGGCGAAACTATATCATCGTACACATCTGATGTAACTGTGCTTTGAACTAAAGGGATGTCAGTATTTTCGGCAAAGACGGATGGTAAGATATTTGGATTAACTATTGTAATAAACAGTAAGATAAAAACTAATATCTCGCTTATTCGCTTTTTCATAAGCAAATTCCCCTTTATTTATTTTGGCCGCTTCTTCTAAACGTAAAAGTTAATCCCCGCGTTGTGAATTCCTAGTTTAATGCCCACCCTTTAACGCCTTGCATTAAATATCCTGAAATTTTATTTCCAGTATATTACCATTCGCATCATACTTATATAACACCTTGGAACCATCACTATAAGTTATAGACTCCAATTGATTCGAGCTATTATACTGATAGGTGGCCTTCGTATTAGTATAGGAAAATTCTAATGCATCGATGAATGCGGTCCCCGTTCCCCCATTTCCCGTCGACTTAATAACCAAATTTATGGAAGCTGTTGTTGCCTGTTTAGGGACCTTCCCAGAGGTAGTAAGTAAAATATATCCTCCTGTTACTGTTTTTCTCTCCAGATAAATTCTATCGATCCAAACTCCATTTTCGTCTGCAAAATCAACGGAATACTCCAATTGACTATTGGTTAATGAAGAGATATTTACAAGGGCTTTCATTGAAAAGGATAGTTCTGGTTTCACTTTAATATCTTGTTTTATTCCTATACTTTTGTCTTTCGTCATTCCGGTTCCTACTATTTTCTGAGCGGTATGTCCGTTATAAACAGGTGATTGTACTAATCCAAAGTTGGCTGTTGAACCGTCGCTGGTGATCTTACTCCATCCTGTTCCAATGTCAGCTGATTGACCAAACTCTTCAAAGCTCCAATTGTTAATGAGGTTGGCTCCAAAGGTAGCTGCTCTGAAATCAATTAGTTCAGAATAGTTCCCTGAATTATCAAATGCTCTTACCGAGAACTTATACCACTTTCTAGGCTGAAGACCCTTGGCAGTGTAGGTATTAGTTGTTATCGTCCCTAAAAAGATGTCATCTTGATAAACCTCATAGCCCATAATCTCCACATTATCCACTGGAGGGTCCCAGGTGAATTCAATTTTTTGATAAGTCTGTTGTACTATCCGAAAATTGTAGGGGGCTTTCAATGGCTCAGGAGTTTCTTCCCCGTAATACAACGATACATTGTCCACATATACCGTTCCTCCGCCATCTTCCCCGATCGATCGTAAGGTCAGGTTCACCGTGGCTTCTGCTGCCGTTGCCGGAGTTTCCCCGGACAGCCGCAATGCTACATAACCATCGGTCAGCTCCGTTTGCTCTACCAAATTGGAGTCCAGCCACTCTCCCTCTGCATCTCCGTAATCTATAGAAAACTCTAGCTTCGCATTTCTCAGTTCTTCCGTCTTCACATGAGCTATCATAGCGAATGCCTTGCTCGGCTCAATGTCTACCGTTTGGTAGATCTTTATCCGTCCTTCCTCCGGAATTCCGCTGCCTGCGATCTGTTGAGCATAAGTTCCTTCCTCCACGGGCGAGGAGACGACCTGCATGTTCGGTAYGGCYCCYTCGGTTACGCTGGAATCCCATTCGTCCGCTATTCCCTCGGTTCCCGTATAGGTTTCAAAACCGCTATTTTCTAGCAAATTATTGTACTCATCATTTGAAGATTCCGGCTCATAAAAGAAAGCCGGATCGATCTGCTGCGATAACTTGACTTTCAAGTTCTTCTGCAAAAATCCTTGAGGGGTAAATCTCAAACAGCAATAATAAGATTACTCCCAAGCGTAGTGCTTTTTTGTGAGTGACTTTAAACTTCTTCAACATTTAAGCCCTCCAATCAATAAGATTCATAGAAATAACAAACCAATAAAACAAAATTCCCTGAAAAGATATTAATTACTATTATTTATTACATTTTTTTACAAAATTCAGTTAAGTACAGTATAGTCAAATCATTATTTTTCCGGTAGAGGTTAATTTTGTATTTTTTATGTCGAAATCAGTTAGAATTAGAAAATTTCGATCATCTCTCTATCTTTTTTATTTTATGTAATAGGGCATATAAAGGGGCTTCGTTATGTGGAGAAAAAGACATACTAATAATTAAATTGCCAATCCTTTTAGTATGATGAATTATGGAGGTAATCGGTCTCTAAATAAAAAATTGATCAATAGAAAGATCTTGGGACTTCACCCCTTTTAGTTATTCAAGATTGATCTCTTGAAAACTTATCCAATCGGGGTGAAGTCCCTTTTAATGCAGAAACAATACCATATAGAAACTCATTTTTCACGAAATGCTAAACCGATATTTTTTCCTCTTACCCATCACGGCTCTTCGCCAAAAATCAACTCCCCGTTGCGGTAAACGGTAATCCGGTCGTTGGCTGTGTAGCTGGTCAAGCTTGGCGCGAAGGAGTAGTCGTCGCCCTGGTTGTAGTTGGACCAGTCGTTCTTGTGGATGCGGAACTGGATGTCGCCGCTGTTGCCGGAAGCCGAAAGCGTGCCCGCACCCGCCGCAAAGGAAAACTCCGCGTACGTGTCGGCCCCGTTTACCGGCGCGGCCAATGGAACGACAGCGGTTGTAATGTTCGCCTTGCCTATCGCAGCGTAATCGATTTCCACGGTCTGGGCCGAGCTTCCGTCGCTCGTATACCAGTAACGAACGGTCAGCTCGCTCAGCGGGATGGAAATGGTGGAACTGCTTTTAAGCTGCAGGTCGGCTCGGATCGAGTTGACGGCGGTTCCCGTTTCTCCGACGCGGTAAAGCGGAGTGACGGCAACGACTTCAGGATTGGGCTCCCCGCCCGGGTTTCCGCCGACGGGAGGGAAGGTGACCTGCTTCATGATCCGGTCCAGCATCTGCTGCTTGGGCTCATTCCAGGTCACCCAGTCGTCGAGCAGAAGTCCCCCGGTATCGCCGCTGTTCGGGTTCAGCGTCCAATACGTCCAATAGAGATCGTTGTCGCCGATGTAATCGACCAGCGCGTTTTGCCATTTGCCTTCCACGGATACAGTATCGACGCTGCGTCCGCCGAATTCGCTGACAATCAGCGGGGCGATGCCCTCCTTACTGATATATCCCCAGGTCTGGTCCCATAGCGCCGGCATGTTATTCGGGAAGTTCGGATCGCTGAACCAGGTTTGCGAAGCGACGCCCGGGCCGTAATCATGCGGCGAATAGACCAGCTGATTGGGCACATCCAACTCCACCGGATAATTCCGAACTCCGGTCAGGTTGCCGCCCCACCAATAACCGCTGGAATTGCCCTGCACATTCTTCTCGATGCCTTCGACAATGATCAGCCAATGCGGATTGACGTCAAGAATCGCATTGCCCGCCCGCTCGGCGGCCAGACGCCAATCCGTCGCCAAATTGCCGGTGCCCCAGCTGGCGTCGCCGTGCGGCTCATTGTGCAGATCCGCCCCGATCACCGTCGGGTTGTCCAAATACCGCTCCGCCAGCATGACCCAATCGCTAATCCAGCGCGATTCCGGGTAGGCGTTCGTATACCACAACGCCGATTGGCCGCCGGAATCCGGCCGGTGACGGTCCAGGAAGATGCGGATGCCGCGGTTGCCGGCTTTTTCGATCAGCTTATCCATGATCTCAATCGGTTTCAGGCCAACTAGGTCGGGGTTCTTGGCATAATCGATGCTGTTGGCCTGGGAGCCTGCGTCAAACATCTGGTTGCAGTATGGGAGCCGGATCAGGTTGTATCCTTCGGATTTCACCTGATCCAGCACATCGTCCATGGAACGGGACCATAATCCGTGCGGCGAGTAGTTCCCCGTCTCGAAGCCAAACCAGTTCAGCCCGTTGAAGGCGGCCGGATTTCCGTCGGAATCGACGATCCGGTTGCCCGAGGTATGGAAGTAACCTTCCCCGTCCTCGGCCCGCGCGCTGCCGCCCGAATAGGCGAAGATGCCCGCCAGCAGCACGCTCGCCAATAATACCTTCGCAAGTCTCTTAAAGCTAAACAACATTCCTATTCCCTCCTCGATTCTATTAATGAAGCCAAACGAAAATCAATACACCAACAAAGAAAGCGCATTCATTTCTGACCTCTATGAAAGTCGAGTTGCAATTTTCCGACCATTAACAAGGTAACCTCTGTCTGAGGAAAAGGGTAATGAGGGGTGAACCGGCCGATTCGACTATATTATACATCCATATAGCAAATATTGTAAATCAATAGATTACATTGGATATATTATCAATTGTTGGTCGCTCCACGATCAAGCAAAAAAGGCCTCTCAAGAAGCCGCAGAACGACATTTGAGAGACCATACCATATTTTTGCTTGAAGATCCTTGCGCTCTATTTCATTTTGCCTACGACTTTTACTCTTAATCTGGTCGCATTCTCCGGATGGTAAGCCAGCGGCGTCTCTTCCACTTCGACCAATTCGATCGTATCGGAAGCCGCTCCGGCCAATACAGCCTGCTTGACCGCTTTTTCCTCGGCATCCTTCAATGAAGCCTCGCGCGGTTCGCGCGAATAAATATAAATCTGTTCATATTGCCCGCTGATTTGGGCGATCGATGCGCCGATGGCATTGGCAACATTTCCGTTCTCCGTCTTCATCATGCTTGCTACGCCGCGAATCGTATCCGGGATAATAATACTGCCCCCGCCGACAAGCACGAGCTTAACATCTTCGGACGATGTTTTCATTTTATCGATCGCCTGCTCGACAATCGCGGCAATTTCGGCTTGCACCGCCTTCGCGAAGTCCTCCTCAATGTGGGACACTAGGCTCTTGTCGCCCACCTCGGCCAGTCCCAGCCGGACGGCGATATCCGTGGTCGTGAGTGTACTGCCGCCAAAGACAAGCGCTTCTTCGCCGATTCTATAGCCTACGCTGTCGGGCCCGACCGTAATTCTGCCCCGGTCGTCCACGCGAACGATGCTTCCCCCGCCCAGTCCGACGGAGATAATATCCGGCATTCTGAAATTGGTGCGGATATCGCCGACTTCGACGGCGACCGACGACTCTCTGGGGAACCCGTCCTGCAGGACCCCGATATCCGAAGTCGTGCCGCCGACGTCGAGCACCATCGTATCTTTGATCTGCGCCAAATAAGAGGCGCCGCGAATGCTGTTCGTCGGTCCGCAGGCAATCGTGAGGATCGGGAACTGTTTGGCGTATTCGATTGACATCAAGGTTCCGTCATTTTGACACAGATACACGGCCGCATCCGTGATCCCTTCCTCTTCCAGCGCATGTACGAACCCTTGCGTCGTCGTCTCAATCACCTTGCATAACGCCGCATTCAAGATCGTTGCATTTTCCCGCTCGATAAGTCCGACCGAACCGATCAAGGAAGAGCAGGAGACAGGAAATTCTTCTCCGTACACTTCATGAATCACATCGCGCACCTGGAATTCCTGATCGTTTTTAATGGAAGAAAACACGCCGATGACCGCAATCGACTCCACTTTGTCCCGCCATTCCTCCAAGAGGGCTTTAATTTCGGCTTCGTTGACTTCACCGAGCAATTGGCCGTCATACTCATAACCGCCTTGAACCAAAGCGTAGTTTCCCGACAGCTTTTCAACCATATCATTAGGCCAAGCCGTATACGGAGGGACGGAAGCCGTTGCGGGATAGCCCAGCCGGATGACCCCGACCTTCGCCAGCTTCTTGCGCTCAACAATCGCATTGGTGCATTGCGTCGTGCCTAACATGGCATGCGTAATTTTGGTTTTATCGATATTCGCTTCCTGCAGCAAATTCCTGAGCGATGTTTCAATCCCTGTCTTGATATCCAAGCTTGTCGGGGATTTCACGGCGTGAATCAACCGATGCCGCTCGTCCAAAATAATAGCGTCCGTATTCGTTCCGCCCACATCGATCCCGATTCTATACATGATCAGCCACCGCCTTTTTTACCAGTTCTTCAATCGGAACATAATCGTAATCATACCCGAAGTATCTTGGCCCCGCGGTTTGGATGCCTTTTTCCGTTCTCCATTTCTCATGGGCAGGGAGTCCGAGCACCCGCACGCGTTTGCCGTATTTCAGGCTCTCGGTCGTAACCGGAGACAATGTTTCGTAATCGACCAGACAGAGTAAATCCGGGGTCATCCCGACCACTTGGCCGCCCTTTTCGGCGATGAGATTCTCATTTTGAAAATGAACCTTCATATTGCCGCCTTTATGGGCTTCGATCCCTTCCAGAATCATTTTGCCGAGGTTGAATCCTCCCTTGGTTTCCCGGATGACATCGACGATTTTCCCTTGGAAAAGCTCATAACCGGATACCAAAGCCAAGAGCTCCTGCAGTTTTTCTTTCGCTTCCTTGTTTTTTGAAGCAATAATATCCCCGATTCGTTCGGACAGGGTAACGATATGATGAACTCCGCTCTTCTTCATCTGAGCGCCGGTCGTCGGATACAAGCTCACCAATGCGCTGGCTCCCATTTCCACCGTGGCCGCCCGGGCCAAACGCTCCGTCCATTTATTGTCGATCGTTTCGAAAATGCCGATATTCCCTTTCTCATCGGTAATCGCCATCGGTGTCGCCGAGATGCCGTCCAGGTTGAACGTCACCATCTGAAGCTCGGGGAAGGCTCTGCCCATCCCGTCGCAATCGACCAGCGGCAAGCCGAGCTGCGCCGCGACGACGATCGGAATCATGGAATTGACGCCGCCCGCTTCCATCGGATACGTGCCCGCGATTTTGTCTTTGCCCAAATACTTCGCCAGCTTTTGAAACACTTTGACGAACTCGCTTCCGTTCGGGAATTTCTCCGCCGATACGGAAGGGGCTCCCATCATGGCTGCCGGAATAAAAAAGTCTTCATCGCCGATTTCATCGACCGAAACCAATTTGACGGGCCCGTTCTTCTCCACGGCCGAAATCGCCATCAGTTTTCCGATATAAGGATCTCCGCCGCCGCCCGTTCCCAGGAATGCGGCTCCTATCGCAATATTTTCAATCGCGGCTTTATCTAAATATCTCATCGATTTACCTCCAATAGGTCAGACTTTGAAGCAGTGAAACGATATCCAACGATATACAGGACAAATGAAATTACAATGCCGATGAGCGGCTGATTGGATACCTGAGGCAAGCTAGGGAAAAATGACAGCAAGACGGGAAGGCAGGCAATGACCGAACCGATCAGCCAGGAATATACGCCTAGGCGATTCACGCCCTCGGTTTCCTTCCAGCAGCCCTTATCCCCTTTGTTCATCACCCAATAGGAAGCGATCATGACGCCCGCTACAGGAGGAACCATGGCCGACAAAATGGACATTACGGGTGTAAAGTAATCCAAGATGCCGATGACGGCGAGTACTGTACCGATCAGCCCGGCTACACCTACGGCCCATTTTTCCTTATCCTTGGATACGTTAAACACATTGATCAACGCGAACCCGCCCGAGATCGCATTCACCATATTGGTCTTCCATGCCGCCAGAATCAACACGACCCCGCCGATAAACGGAGTAGTGATATTCAAAAAGACGGCCGTAACATCATTCGTTTGATAGGCCAGGGTTAAGACAGCCCCTACGCTGATCATCAGTACGCCTGCCGGGATAATGCCGAAGAGGGCCGCCTTCCACACATCGGAACGCTTCACGGAAAATTGCGAATAATCCCCGGCAATGACCGCTCCGAGCGCAAAAGACCCCATCGTTACCGCCAACCCGTCCATAAAGTTCATGTTTTGTTCGGGTCTATAGCTAGAGATAAGCTGCAAAGTCTCTCCATTCAACGCTTTGATCAGACCGTACACACAAAGCACGACCAGCAAAGGCACCGCGATATAGCTGAGCACACGCAGCACTTTGATTCCGTACATCGCGGAAACGACCATGACCAGGCCGCAGATCAGCGAGGCTACGGGAACCGGCATCGCAATATCGAACTCGGCCAGCAAATTCGCCAGCGCCGCCCCGCACACATTGGCCTGAATCCCGAACCAACCGAGGCAGGCGATAGTCAGAATGATCGATAGAATCGTGCGTGACCCCTTTTTGCCAAACACCTGGCTGGCGACTTGAACGGTCGACTTCCCCAAATCCGTGCTTTGAATTCCCTGTAAAATCATGAGGGCCACGATAATGGCATACCCGATCAACGCGACCAATAATGTCTTGGAAATGCTCATACCGGAAATCAGCGTATTTCCTACTAGAAGACCCGGTATACTAATCATTGCTCCGGCCCAGACTATCCCCAGAGTGAACCAAGACTGAGTTTTTTCATTATTGCTCATACACTCTACTCCCCCAATCTTGATCGATGGACTAAAAACTTTTTTTCTTATTGTAAAAGAAGAAAAGAGAACCGTCTTTTTCAGAAATAAAAATAAAAATCCGAATTTTTGTCGATTTCGACAAGAACTTCGGATTCTTAGGATTTAACTGTTAATTAACCGGTAAATCATACAGGCCAGGTACACATCGTAAAATTCGGAATTCATCGTCACATCGTATCCAATCAGCTCACTGATCTTCCTGATGCGATATTTTACCGTATTCTTGTGGACATACAGGAGCTTGGCACAGGCATCGAAATTCCCCTTTGCATCCAATAGAAATACCATTAGTGTTCTAACCGATTCGGGGTCCTCTAAAACGGGCGCGATCACCGACATCCATTCTTCAATGACCTCTTCCCCTTGCACACTCAAGTCAATGGCTCGCTTCATCGAGCGAATTTCCGCGGCCGTAAACCATTTTCGCTGACGATAAATCAGATGGACCTTCTTCCCGACTTGATTGACGAGCTGATACATCCGGCGCACATCCGTCGTATTTCTCATTCTTGGCGCGTATACCATTTCGGATATGGACGATATGAAGCTTGTCGTCTCGACATACTCCTCGGCAATTTCGATTTCACTGTATTTGTAAGAGCAATTGCCCAACAGCACGATAATGCAATGATCGATTGTTTGAATGACCGCCGTTTTATAGTATTTGGAGAGATGCTCCGCCAGTTCTTCCCTGATGCGTTTTTCCTCCGATAAATCCTGAATATAGACGAGCCACATCATCTGGATCGCCGCCACGTCGATGTGAAGCAGATGCGCCAGTCTCCGCATTTTTTCGCTTTCATCGTTAATGATCGCCTTTACCAAGGCGTATTCGCTGACCTCGTTATGCTTGTCTCCCCAAAGATTAATGGCCACCTGCACGACCTCGCTGATTTTGTCGATCGTCTTCCCCGGTAATTTCGAGTTCTCTTTGATCACAAACAGATACAGAATTTCTCCATTCTTTTGATGAATGCTCCTATGCTCGACAAAACAAGAGATATCCGTTTCTTCCATTCTTCTTCTGCCGTTGACCATCGGAGGTCCGTATTCATGGACCAACTTCAACACATCCAAAGTCGAGTTGCGCGGCCACATCACCTGATTGACAATCTCCAAATTCGTGTTCGTCAGCACCATATTGGCCTTCAGCCGGTCGGATAGCAATTTCAGCATAATTTCCACACTCCGTGAATGCTCCGGCAGGAACGACACCTTCTCTAACGATTCATTGACGAAATTATCGTTGATCGTTTGATTGTCCAGAACAATCGCTTCCATCACTTCATAAATGACCTCGTTATAGCGAAGGGAAAAATCGTTCTCGGGCATGCAGATAATCATAAAATTTTGCGACTCGGCTAATTGCAGCACTTCCTCCGGCACTTTGGGGATGATGATTCCCACATAATATAAAATCAGTCCCACTTCTCCGAGATCGATCAAGTATTGGACCGCTTCGCACTGCTTGTCTACGCTGTCCTTGATGGAATACAGAGAGCTGATCACAATCTCTTCCGCATACCACTCTTCCTGTACCGTTTGGACGATCTCCGAAGAAAAGTCCACGTTGGAAACCTCCAATACGGATAAGGAGGAGACGGTTCGATGGAGACTGTTTCTTCCGGTCAACACCTTTGCGCCTCTAAACGAAGGCAATTGCAGCATATCTTTAACGGTTACCCCATGACATTCACCACTTCTTCTTGTTCAAATCATTAAGTTATTATCCTGCTGAAAAGGAAGGCCTATACTTTACAGGCTTTTCTAAAATTTTAAAGTGTATTCTGCCGGATTGCCACCAAAAAACAAAAACCGCTGCGTCATGAACGGAACCGCTGCGGTTTATTATCAAAGTATATTCAGAAATATTGGGGGTATTGCTTGGACATGCTGTTCACCTGTTCCAGCAGGCTGCCCGAGTGCTCCGTCACGGCTTGGCGCAGGCCTTCCGCATCGCGGCGGCGGATGGCCGCAACCATGTTTTCATGCTGACGGATATGGGACTGCCGGGCGCCTTCCATCTTGCCGTACAACAGACAAATGCGGTTAAAATGGGAGGCTACCTCTTCAATCGTATACCAGGCAAGCGATTCTCCCGCCGTCTCGAATATAAGCTGGTGGAAACGATTGTCCTTATGGTAAAACTCGATAAAAAACTTCCTGTCCAAGTATTTCTTCTGTTTGTTGATCAATTCCTGCATTGTATCCGCCACCAGTTCGCTGCACTTGCGGATAAATTCATCCACCACGGCGGATTCCAGCGAAGTGCGAATAAACCATTCCTCGCGCACCCGCTGTAAATCGATTTTGGAAACTACCGTTTTGCGCTGAGGATAGATTTCCACAAGGCCGGACTGTTGCAGACGCACGACGGCTTCCCGGACCGGCGTACGGCTAACGCCGTAGCGTTCGGACAGCTTCTGTACGCTCACGTCCATGCCCGGCTCCAGCGTCATGTTCATGATGTCTTCTTTGATCTTATTATATGTCACGTCGTTTAATGAACTGCTGTTATTAATGATCTTCAACGGTTTCCCTACACCTTCCCGAACCCAATCCTAGAACGTTACGATATATGTTCTCCGCGGCGGAAGAATCGTAACTGAAATACAAAAGAAAATCCAGAATAAACGGGGAATAGTTTAGTCCGTTCAACTCCCGGGTAAACGCCATCGCTGCGATTTCACTCAAAGCGCGAATGGTTGAATAGTTCTTAAACCTGAGAAAATTCCATAATAAAATTTTTTCGGTCCGTGTATATATTTCCGGTTCGAGCCGCTCTTCCACAGCATGAAAAATTTCATGCCCCAGGATAGTATTCATTATATCATCTTGCCGGAATAGTTCAACCAGACACGGTGCTTCCCGGGACACCAGCCGCGCCGCCTTACGAACGGGTTCCGCCATTACGACGATGTTGTCCGGCGGAGTATAGCAGGCGAACAGGATACGGTTTCCTGTCATGAAAGCTTCCTTGAACTCGATCCTCAACTTCAATTTTTCAGCAAGCAAGTGTACATCCGTACAGCCATATTCATCGATCATTTGCCGGGCGACTTGTTTGCCGCAAAGCATCGCCTTGGCCGTCATCTCCGCTTTTTGTTCCCGCCGGATACGGCGGTTTAACAGATCCCTGGAAAAAGCATATTCTCCCCAGGTATCGTCATCCACCCCCAACAACGCCCCGATCTTATCCTCCAACTGGTTCGGCTCCCGCATGCTCCCTCCGTTCCCGGTACGTCAACTTTGCTTCATATTGGCGGCGACCACGACAATCTCCGTATCCGGTTCAAAAGTGGAAACCTCAATATCCATGAGCAATTCCAATTGTTGAAATTCGGATGCCGAAAAATCCATGACGCGCGCGCCGATGCATAAATAATAGTCCGGCCGGGCAATAAGCTCCGTCTTGTAAACGGCCATGTCTTCCCACAGTTTTTTCACGGCTTGCATATATTCCCCGGCGGACGTCTTGATCGCCATGGCGCGGCCGCGTTGTATTTTGATGAATCCTTTATTGTCCAGAATCCGGATGGCTCCGGCGTCTCCCGGCTTGTCGACCTTTTCGCCGTATATATGAAAATACCGAGTTTTTTGCAGCATCTGTGTTTGTTCGGCGGAAATCCGCATATCATTTGCGGCGATTTCGATCAATTCCTCTTCACTGCATTCCTTTAACAACTCGTTGGTTTTGACTTCCGTGGAGCCGGTGGCGATCGCCGTGACCTTCGATGTTTGCGGATCAATATCGATATGAATTTCCACGCTCTCCGGCGTCGCCCCGCTTTGAATCGCTTTGTTCATCGCTTCCATTTTGATCGCGCTGATCTGCTCTTTGGAAGGCGACGGAATGATCCGTTCCACCACGTCCCTGACCATGGCGAGAGCGACGCCGATCGACGAAATAACCTCGGCGTTTTCGGGGATGCTGTACTTTAGCCCCATTTTGTCCGCAAAATATACGATCAGCGAAGCCGCCCCGCCTCCGACTCCAACCAAAGAAATCTGATCCTTCTCCAGCTTATACTTCTCCGCCAGCGCCAAAATGACCGGTTCGATTTTCGCGTACGCCTTCTCCATAATTTGTCCCGCGATGTCTTCCACCGTCGTCCCGCAATAATCGGCCAGCGCCTGCATCGCCTTTCTGGCCGCTTCCACGTTGCCGTAGGAAAAATGGTCCTCCTTCACCAGTCCAAGCACGTTTGCCGCGCAGGAATTCGTAATGGTTACCCGTTCGCCGTTCTCCAGCCGGATCGCCACATAGTCCGCCGGATCGCCGGGTTTGGGCGAAAAAAATTCAACCTTGGGTCCTTTGATTTCGGCCGGGTCGCTAAATACCGCATAATCAAGTCCTGCGATGTGCGCGGACCTCGGACCGACATCGATCACCCCGTTTTTATCGGCGCGAACGATAGACCCTCCGGCCACGCCGAGCACCCGGACATCCAGAGAATTGACATAGGTGGGATGGCCGCCGACGATCGAGTAATCGATAGCCGGACGTCCGTTTTTAATGACACCGATATTGGTTGTCGTTCCGCCCACCTCAAAATACACGCCGTTGGAAGCTCTCAAATACATCAAAGAGCCCATGACCGAAGCGGCCGGACCGGACAGCATCGTGAGAATCGGGCGCTTCTTCATTTCGTTGATTTCCATGACTCCACCGTCGCCGCGCATGATCATCAATGGTACATGAACGCCGGCCTCCTTGACGGATTGCTCCGTGGAATTGGCCGTATCCAGCATTTTAGGGAGAATGCTGGCGTTAATCGCCGCCGTTCTCGTTCTTCGGGTCAGCCCGTATAATTTCGTAATATCGGACGCCATCGTGGTGGGAAGCCTTTTTTTCTCCGCTTCCTCATATACGAGCTGCTCGGGTCTGCCGTTATCGACGCCGAAGGCCATGGACGGGACAATGACCTGCGCCCCCATTCGTTCCAGCTCTTCGATCACCCGCTGTACGGTCGCTTCCGTCATTTGTCTGACATTGATAAAGCTGTTGAAAATTTGGATCGCTTTATTGTTGCCTAAATCGATGTTCGGCAATTTCGTCTGCCTTTTGGCCAAAAACCCTTCGAATCCGCCTTTCCCCATGCCGATGATGCCGACCTGGGCGATATCGCCTTCAATCAGCGCATTGGTCGCCTGCGTCGTACTGTGCGCGACAAAAATAACGTCCTCCGGCCGGATGTTATTTTCCTTCAAGCAGTTTTGGAAACATTTCACTACCCCGGCGGCCACGCCTCTAGGATCGTCATGCGTCGTTTTGACGGACGATTTCCCGATGATCTCGTGGTTCTCGTTGTCAATGGCCACAGCTTTCGTATGCGTCCCCCCTACGTCAATTCCCATGCGAATCATTCTGCCCATGTTTATCCTCCAATCCTTGTATGGGCGGCTGCCGCCCTAAGTGCGGCAGCCGGCTTTCGTTCACGGTCTTTTTATTTAAACCAAACTGCCGTACATGACAAAAGTGACGACGCAAAGTATAATTCCGATGATCCAGCCTGAAGGAATGGACATTTTCATAAAGTCTCTGGCCGACACCTTCGTATAGCCGAATCCCCAGGCGACCCATGATTGGGTAACATCCAGGTGCTGCGGCGCAATCGTCGTAACGGCGAATAAAGGATACAAAAATTGTACCGGCCAAGCCGCCGTCGAGACGACTACGGCCAGAATGGCCGCCCCCGATCCGACCAGATTCATCGGGCCGCGGAAAAAGCCCAGCGGCGTCAATACGGCAAACACGATACATAGCGTCAACGCGGTCTGCGGCATAACACCGCCGAATAGAATTTTAAAATAAGGTGCAGCATATGTAGCCGCGTTGTTAAACATGGAGAGCGTGAGCAGGAATCCGATCATGGGGGCCACGTCGATCGCGCCGTCCGCAAACTGCTTCGACAGCATCCGGCAAACGTTCGCGAACCCGCCTTTCAATTTGCCGCAGGTCAGCAAAGCGAACAAGCCTGCAAAAATAAATCCGAAAATGATCGGAATTTTGAACACGACCACGCCGATAACCGGAAGAATGATCGAAATCCAGGAAACGGCGGGCGCGTCATTGGAATTCTGTTCTTCGGGCGTCGCCGCCGCCCAGGCGCGGGAGATCTTTTTGTTGTTCATGGCGAGGTTAGCCACAAGGAGTACAATGATCAACGAGACGCCCATCGCGATCATCCCGAAGGTGAAATAGGCGTTATAATCATAGCTGGCGTAGCTTTCGTTGGCGGTAGCGAAAATAGCCTGATACTGTTTGAAGTTTACGATATTCCCGAATATCCCGGCCATAATGGAACCCATGAACGAGAAAAGGGCGATCGGCGAAGGAATGCCGAGCGACAGCATAATCGGCAAAACGATGACGGCAATGGAAATAACCGGCCCGATTCCGGTCATGGAAGTAAAGATGACTGCCGTTACAATACAGAGTAGCGACATCGTCACTCTCGGTTTGTCTCCGCCCAGTTCAACCACTTTGCGAATTAAAGTGGCGGCAATTCCGGTATCAATCAAAATTCTGCCGAAGAACGCCCCGAAGAAAACGTTTACAAGAATGGATTTACCATAGTTTTCGGGTCCCGTCTGAAAGACATTCGTCAGTACGGAGACGATCGTCTGCCCTTCCATCATCGAGTTAGGTGAAATCGCGTTTCCGATCAAGGCGATTGCCGTCCAGAGTACCGACATGATGAAGAAGCCTACCATGAGGTTGTACCCCTTCACGCAATACCACACGAGCCCAAAGAATGACAGCACCATCGCGAAACCGATTACATAATTGACTGCATCCACAAAATGTGTCCTCCTTAAATAGGAATAAAAATAACAACTAACATGCTAACATGCTATTTTCAAGACTGACATGTTAGTTGTCTGGTCAAAGAGTACCATGGCCGTTGAAGAACGTCAATATATATCCGCACAAATTTATCCGAGGCAATTCGCATAAAAAATATTCCATCCGTCGCGCCAATTCAACACCTCTCCTTAAACGCAAAAAAGGCTCCCTCTCGGGAGCCTTTTTTATATTCAAATCCTGATATAATTTAGGGGTTTTGATCCCTTGATTACATCATGCCGCCCATTCCGCCCATGTCAGGAGCGGCCGGTTTTTCCGGTTCCGGTTTGTCGGCGATGACCGCTTCGGTCGTCAGGAACAGCCCGGCAACGGAAGCCGCGTGTTGCAGCGCGGAGCGGGTTACTTTCGCCGGATCGACGATACCTGCGTCAAACATGTTGACCCATTCGCCGGTAGCGGCGTTGTAGCCGATGCCCACTTGTTCTTTCTTCAGACGGTCCACGATGACGGAACCTTCTTCGCCGGCGTTGGCAGCGATCGTGCGAACCGGTTCTTCCAGAGCGCGAAGCACGATGTTGGCGCCGGTTTTTTCGTCGCCGCTCAGGGACAGAGCCGCTACGGCATTGTATACGTTCACGAGGGCTACGCCGCCGCCGGATACGATACCTTCTTCAACCGCCGCGCGCGTAGCGTTCAGCGCGTCTTCGATGCGCAGTTTGCGTTCTTTCAGTTCGGTTTCGGTAGCCGCGCCGACTTTGATAACCGCTACGCCGCCGGCCAGTTTAGCCAGACGTTCTTGCAGTTTTTCTTTGTCGAATTCGGAAGTCGTTTCTTCCAATTGCGCGCGGATTTGGTTGACGCGAGCGTCGATGTCTTTCTTGTCGCCGCTGCCGTCTACGATCGTTGTGTTTTCTTTCGTCACGATAACTTGACGAGCGTTACCGAGTTGGTCGACGGTCGTGCTCTTCAGATCAAGGCCGAGCTTCTCGGTGATGACTTGACCGCCGGTCAAAGCGGCGATATCTTGCAGCATCGCTTCGCGGCGATCGCCGAAGCCAGGAGCTTTAACGGCTACCGCGCTGAATGTGCCGCGCAGTTTGTTGACAATCAGCATCGCTTGCGCTTCGCCTTCGATATCTTCGGCGATGATCAGCAGCGGTCTGGATTGTTGTACGATCTTCTCAAGCAGCGGCAAAATTTCTTGCGTGCTGCTGATCTTCTTGTCGGTGATCAGGATGTAAGGATTGTCGAGCACGGCTTCCATTTTGTCCGTATCCGTAATCATGTACGGGGAGACATAACCGCGGTCGAATTGCATCCCTTCAACCACTTCAAGCTCGGTCGCGAAACCGCGGGATTCTTCGACGGTGATGACGCCGTCCTTGCCCACTTTTTCCATCGCTTCGGCGATCAGTTCGCCTACTTCTTCGTCCGCAGCGGAAATAGCGGCAACTTGAGCGATCGATTGTTTGCCTTCGATCGATTTGGAGATTTTCTTCAGTTCTTCGACCGCGGTGCGAACCGCTTTGTCGATCCCTTTGCGCAGACCGATTGGGCTGGCGCCGGCCGTTACGTTCTTCAATCCTTCGCGGATCAGCGCTTGAGCCAGAACGGTCGCCGTCGTCGTACCGTCACCGGCTACGTCGTTCGTTTTGGTCGCTACTTCTTTAACAAGCTGGGCGCCCATGTTTTCAAAAGCGTCTTCCAGTTCGATTTCCTTGGCAATCGTTACGCCGTCGTTAGTGATCAGCGGGCTGCCGAATTTTTTCTCCAATACGACGTTGCGGCCTTTCGGTCCGAGTGTAACTTTAACTGCATCAGCCAAAGTGTCGACCCCACGAAGCATCGCGCGGCGGGCGTCTTCACTGAATTTGATCTCTTTTGCCATTGTTAAATTACCTCCCTGATTAAGAATAAATGGTGTTAAAGATATTTTTCGCTTTCACGTAGAGCTTCGCTCTTAGCCGATGATCGCGTGAATGTCGCTTTCTTTCATAATCAAATATTCTTTACCTTCATATTTTACTTCCGTACCGGCATATTTGGAGAACAATACGCGGTCGCCTTCCTTCACTTCCAAAGGAACACGCACCCCGTCCTTCAACGCGCCGCTGCCGACAGCGACTACTTTGCCTTCCTGCGGTTTTTCTTTCGCCGTGTCCGGGAGCACGATGCCGAAAGATGTGGTTTCTTCTTGTTCAATCGGTTCTACCAATACACGTTCACCTAAAGGTTTGATCATGAAAAAATAGCCTCCTTTTAATATGTTGTGTTGGTTGATTAATGTAATTTATGTATTAGCACTCGACATCCTCAAGTGCTAATAACCACTTATATATTACTCAACTTGCGGACAGATTTCAAGTTCCTTTAAACATTTTTTTCTTGCCCGGCCCCGTTTGCACTCCATTCCCATTCTACCCTGGCGACCTAGCGATTATTCCCGGTTGCTCCGTCCAAGCGACCTCCGTTTCTTGCGTGAGACGGCCTGCTCCGGCCGGCTTGATTTATTCGAATAAGGACAGCATACTGGGAAAGTAAGATTGTGAAGAAAGGAGCATGGCGATGAATGAACCTCACTTTTTTGATGAGTTTGCCAGTAGAATTCTTAGACTCTATCACGGCGGAAAAGAGGACTTCTGGAACGCTGTAATGACTCCGTTTTTATCCGATGCAACGATTTTGGCAAAATGGAAGAATCGCAAGGTCGGTTTGGAATTGTTAAACATATTCAAAACGGTGGATCGGGAGAGAAAAAGGTTTCTTACCGAGTACACGCTTCCCCTCGGATTCGATGTTTCGCGCTGGCAGAGCCTAAATAAGAAAGACGAGTATTTTAAAGATGCCTATCCGGTTTATGCCTTTCTCGTCATATGGATGGAGGAAGTCGGGTTGGCCGACAATCTGAACGCTTTTGGCGATTTGTTGCGGGCCGTGGTATATGGGATCGCAGGCTACGGGATATTGGATGTTCAAGTGGACGGCGGCCGCTTCTCGCCGGTTGAACTCCTGACAGCCCATAAGCTAATCGCCGAATACGAGGCGGGGATCCTTCGACATTTCGGGACGACTGAGGTAAATCTAAACATATTGCATCGGATTCGCGCTCAATTTCTCGATGCCGAAATCAAAGAAAAAATGCTGCGCGGCCAAAGCAGTCCGTATGAAAAAGATAAACCGATCGAGTGCGGGTTCAAAGCGGCGCATCTTTTGACCCCGTTCATGCTTAGTCTGGAGCGATTGGGGAAATCCGACGCTATCGACGCTTATTTTGAAGTTTTCTTTTTATTCGGCGCCGTCATCCAAATCATTGACGATTTGAAGGACTTGGAGGAGGATCTCTCCATCGGGCATTTCACATATATCACCATCGATTCGGACGCGGTTACACTATATCAGAAAGGGCATAAACCCGGCGAAATAGCGAAGAAGCTTCTAAAAGACGAACGACGTTTAAAAACGATCCATGCTGCCTGCAAACAGCTCTTGGCGGAGGCGAACCGTATTCTGCAAGCGTTAAACGATCCGTTCCTGGCCCGGATTGTCGATGTGACCGAGCTAAGGTTGGATGCTTATTTTAGGAGGGACTTGAAATTGCCCGTGTGAGAAAAGAAAAGACCGGACAACGTTCGGCGGTGCCTTCACGCAAAAAAACACGCCCGTTAAAGGGCGCGTTTCCCCGCTAATTGTATCTTTCCGCCCGCTCCGCATCGGCCGCCTGCTGCTTGGCATACACCCGCCGGGACAGGAGCACGCTCAGTTCGTACAAAAGGACGAGCGGAATCAGCACAAGGAACGCCGAGAAAAGGTCGGCAGGGGTAATCATCACCGAGATGACCACCAGAATGAAATAGGCTACCCGGCGCATCTTCTGCAGCCGCTGCGGATTCAGGATCCGGATCCCCGTCAGAAACAGAATGACGAGCGGCAGCTCAAACAATAACGAGATCGGCAACACGATATTCATCAGGAATTTGAAATAATCCGCCATCCCGTACGTTTCAATCAAGCCGAGCTGTTTGTTGAGCGAGCCCGTAAAGGTCATCGCAAGCGGAAACACCACAAAATATCCGAAGGCAAGGCCGATCAAGAAGCAGATGAAGACAAACGGAATATAACGCAGCGTCGCCTTCCGCTCCGCCGGTTTCAGTCCCGGACTGACGAAAGCCCATATCTGATAAAGCATAAAAGGCAGTGTAATCCCGAGCGCGACGACCATGGCGATCTTCGTATATACGCCGACCCCGTCCCAGAAAGAGAACGCATTCAGTTCAATCCGGACGCCGGATAAGACATTGAGAGTCAGATAGTGATAAATCGGATCGACCACAAAGAACGCAGCCACGAGAACGAAGACGAACACGGACAAGACGTAAACCAAACGCCGCCGCAGTTCGGCCAAATGCTCCACCACACTTTGTTTATCCGTATCTTCAGCCACGACCCGGCCTCCTTCGCCACCCATTTACAAAAAGCAATCGCAAACAAAATCCCTCCCGGTCCAGGAAGGGATATCGTCAATTCTCATTTACAAAAACAGTTCTATTCCGGCAAACGGCGATGATCGGTTCTCTCCTCCGGCGGAGCCGAAGCCGCCTCCGTCCCGGAGCCGCCCGCCTCGGGTCTGTCATCGACAATATCCCGGGTAGCCGTTTTGAATTCGCGAAACGTGCGCCCGACCGCTCTGCCCAACTCGGGCAATTTATTGGGGCCGAACAGCAGCAATGCAGCAATTACGATGAGCAGAAATCCGGCTGTCACCCTAGTCTCCCCTTCCGCAAACCTGTGAAATTACTGTGAACACTAATATTACCATAACCTATATCACAGAAATAGTCCATTCATTTGTCGGAATCGAACCATGTTTTTCGGAACTGGTATTCGGAAACTAGAAGAAAATTTCCGATTACAGACGAAATTGCCCCGTCACCATCAGCAATGCCTCGGGCAGTTGGTCCATGATCGCGGCGAGATTCTCGTGCACCCCTTTCGGCGTGCCCGGCAAATTCACGATCAGCGTGCGGCCGCGAATACCGACAACGCCCCTGAACAGCATAGCTCCCCTGTTCTTCTGCATCGTCGCGTAACGCATCGCTTCCGCCATGCCCGGAACCTCCCGCTCTATGACTCTGCGCGTCGCTTCCGGGGTAACATCCCGGATGGCGAGCTCCGTGCCGCCCGTCGTGAGTATAAGGTCGGCTTGAAAATAATCGGTCATCTCGATCAAGGCCGCGATAATTTCATCCGGTTCATCGGGAACTATCCGGTATTCCACAATTTCTCCGCCGAGTTCCTCTTCGACCAGTTCACGAATCACCTGGGCGCTTGTGTCTTCACGTTCGCCTCTGGCACCTTTATCGCTTGCCGTTAAGACCGCTGTTTTCCAAACCATGGGCCATACCCTCCTCATCCAACTCTTACTTATATACCTCTACTAAAAAGGACCGGCCTGACGGGACTTATCATCCTACGCTTGGCCGTCCCGGACGTAGTCCCCGCTCTTGCCTCCGCTCTTCGAGCGGAGCTGCGTGGGACCGATCACCATATCTTTCTGCAGCGCTTTGCACATGTCGTAAACGGTAAGGGCCGCGGCGGACACCGCCGTCAGCGCCTCCATCTCCACCCCGGTCTTGCCCTCCGTCTTCACCGTGGCTTCAATATGAAGCCGGTCCTTGCCATTGTCGGTGAATACGAGATTCACGCCGGTTAAGGCCAGGGGATGGCACATCGGAATCCAATCCGAGGTCCGTTTTGCTCCCTGAATCCCGGCGACCTGGGCCACGGCCAGCACATCGCCCTTGCCGATCTTGCCCTCCTTGATCGCCTGCAGTGTAGAGGGCAGCATCGACACCGTCGTCTCCGCGACGGCCACGCGTATCGTGGCTTCCTTGCCGGAGACGTCAACCATGCGCGCTCTCCCCTGCTCATTAAAGTGGGTCAGTTTCCCTCGATCCTGTGCCGAATCCATTTCCAATGTCTCAACTACTTTCCTTCTATATATAGGATACCGGAAGCCGTGAACAGCATATCCAGTTTCAAATCATGCTTTTCCGCCGGGAGAGTCTCGTCGACGATCTGTTCCTCGAAAGCTAGCGCCGCTTTGAGTGCGGAGCCGCCTTCTTCATCCCTGCCCCGAGCCCCGGGCCGCTTCGCCAGTTCGGCTATAAACCGGTCGTAATATCCGCCGCCGAACCCGATCCGCCCTCCATACCGGTCAAAGGCCAGTCCCGGAACAAGAACGAGATCGATCTCGCCGTAGCGTTCGGCCGGCCATGCCGGGATCGTTCCGTCCGGCTCGGGAATTCCCCAAACCCCGGAAACGAGGTTTTGCCGGCCGGTTATGTTATGTAAGGACATCGTTCCGTTTCCGATTATTTTGGGAACGAGGATCGTATCGCCCCGCTCCAGGCAGCTCCGCAGCAGCGGGCTCGTATCGGGCTCATCGCGGAACGAAAGGTAACTGAAGATCGTGAGGCCGGCATTTCGTCTCTTCCGCAGCGGATCCAGCACCTCAAGTTCGGCAATGCGGCACGCTTCCAACGCTTGTGCTTTCCGGGACTCCGGCGGAATCCCCGAACGGATGCCGGCCATCCGCGTTCTCAGCGCTTTTTTGCTTGCCCCGATGTCGATGTTGTCCATATCCCGAACTCCTCTCCCGCCAAATAAGGCGGGCTATTCCATCTCTTTCTTTAGTTTATCATTGTTGACGCAAAATGAAAACTTCATATGAAATACAACAAACCCTTTCGTGACGGGAATCGGCGGTGCATTTGCGCCGCATTTCATGTACACTACTCATAGAGAGGGAGTTATATAGGAGGATCGATTAGAATTATGCTGCTTCAAGCTACTGACATTACCAAGCACTACGGTGTGACTACCATCCTGGGCGGCGTCGGCCTGCAGGTTCTCGAACGGGACCGGATCGGTCTCGTCGGCGTGAACGGAGCTGGCAAGTCGACGCTGCTGCAAATATTGGCGGGGGAATTGACACCGGACGGCGGACAAATATTCAAGGCCAAAGAAACAACGGTCGGCTATCTCGCGCAAAACAGCGGGCTGCAATCGGATCGCACCATTTGGGAAGAAATGCTGGGCGTGTTTGCCGATCTGACGGAGACGGAGCAGGAGCTGCGCCGGATGGAGGCGCAAATCGCCGACCCGGCCGCGGCTGCGGATGAGAAAGCGTATCAGGAATTGTTGACCCGTTACGCGGTGAAATCCGACTGGTTCAAAGACCATGGCGGATATGAAATCGAGACCCGGATCAAAAGCGTGCTGCACGGTATGGGATTCGGCTCATTCGCGCCGGATACGGTCGTCTCCACGCTCAGCGGCGGCCAGAAGACCCGGCTGGCGCTGGCGCGGATTCTGCTGCAGGCTCCGGATCTGTTAATGCTGGACGAACCGACCAACCATTTGGATATCCAGACGCTGACTTGGCTGGAGGATTATTTGCGGAGTTACTCCGGCGCCCTGCTCGTCGTGTCGCACGACCGTTACTTCCTGGACCGGCTCGTCACGGCCATCGTGGAGATCGAGCGCCATCAGTCGCGCAGATATACCGGCAATTACAGCCGGTATATCGAATTGAAAGCGGCGGAATACGAGAGCCAGATGAAGCTGTACGAGAAACAGCAGGACGAGATCGCCCGCATGGAAGATTTCATTCAGCGGAACATCGTTCGCGCCTCGACGACCAAGCGGGCGCAAAGCCGGCGCAAGGCGCTGGAGAAGATGGAGGTTATGGACCGCCCGCTCGGAGATCTCAAGAAGGCCAGCTTCTCTTTTGAGGCCGAAATCATGAGCGGCAAGGAGGTGCTTCAGGTCGACGACCTGGCCTACGCTTTCGAACCGGGGGCATCCCCATTATTCCGGAACGTATCGTTCAGCCTGCGGCGCGGCGAGACGGTGGCCTTGATCGGCCCGAACGGGATCGGAAAGTCCACGTTATTGAAAATTCTGACCGGTGACCTGTCCCCATCCGCGGGCTCGGTCAACTGGGGCACCAAAGTGAAGATCGGTTATTATGACCAGGAACAAACCCACCTCAATCCGCAGAATACGGTGCTGGAGGAAGTCTGGGGCACCTTCCCGCATATGGAGGAAGCCCGGGTACGCAGCGTGCTCGGCAATTTCCTGTTCAGCGGCGAAGACGTGCTCAAGCGGATCTCCGCGCTAAGCGGAGGTGAAAAGGCAAGGGTCGCCTTGGCGAAGCTGATGCTGCAAAAGGCCAATGTTCTGATCCTTGACGAACCTACGAACCATTTGGACTTATTCAGCAAGGAAGTGCTGGAATCGGCCCTGCTGGATTATGACGGTACATTGCTGTTCATTTCCCATGACCGTTATTTCCTGAACAAAATGGCCGAGCGGATCGAAGAGCTTCATCCGTCCGGCGCGGAGCATTTCCTGGGTAATTATGACGATTACTTGGCGAAAAAACAGGAATTGCAGGAGCTTGCTGCCGAAGAGGCCGGCGTTGAAGCGGCAAAAACAAACCCGCAAGAGCGAAGTGCCGGAGCGGAGCCGGCTTCGGAAAAATCCGGGGCCGCCTCCTTTGAAGCGGATAAGCAGGCCAAGCGCCAAGAGCGCGCCCGCCAGCGGCGAATGGAGCAGCTTGAAGAAGCCATCGCCAAATTGGAGGGCGACATCGCCGCGCTCGAAGCGGAATTAACGCTTCCCGAAGTTTATCAGGATTACGAGGCTGTTCAGCAGCGCCAATCCGCCATCGATCAGCATAAATCGGAATTGTCCGCCGCCTATGAAGAATGGGAAACGCTCGCCGCGGAATAATTTTTAAAAAAGTCAAAAAATTCTCCTAGGGGTTTATCCCCAGCGTTATCCACATAAATTTGGGGATATACACCAAAAAAACGGCCTGTTTGGCCGTTTTTTTTCGTAATTTATCGCCTTTTTTGCGCAATTGTACAATTTATCCACCATGTTATGCACATTATCCACAATTTTCAGGAAAAAATCCTTGACTTTTCATAAAGTAGCTCAATATGTTGCCAGGCAAGCTTTCAGCTTATTTTCAGGAAGCGGATGCAAAGTTGTGGATAACCTTGTCCACAGCTTGACAAATGATATTATTTTATGTCATGAACTCTTGGCCCGGCATCAACCCATCCCCAGATGATTGTTCTCTTCGGAGGAAATCTCCCAGGCCCGAAGTTCATAGTTCTCCGTTCCCGATTTTACGAACGGGTCGCGCTCGGCCAAAGCACGCGCCTCTTCCAAATCCGCCGCCTCAATGACGATCATGCCTCCGGGATAATCCGCAAACGGGCCGCACATGACCAGCTTCCCCATCGCTTGCAGTTCCCTGAGATGCGCGACATGCTCCCGGATCAACTCCTCGTTGAAGCTTTTTCCGGGATTCATCGAGAGCAAAATGACATACTTGATGAATTGCCCGTTTTCTACTGAATTCGACATTTTTCATGACCTCCTAAAAATCTGATGCTATTTTCCCACACCCCGGTTTTCCGGATCGGCGTCCCGGTTAAACCATCCCATGTACCTATTGTCATTTCTTCCGAAAAATACAATCATTTCAAGTAGGATTTCGATAAAATTTGTAAAAAAGGAGAGTATGAAATGAAGCTGGTAAAAATCGTCGCTCTTACCTCGCTAGGAGCCAGTCTTGCTTTTGTCGGAGGATGTCAGGCGCTTGGCGCTGCCGAGAGCGCTTCATCTTCGAACCCCTCCTTTCAGGAATCGTCCTTGCCGGGAGGCGGGCTCGCTTTGCCGGAGAACGAGCGGATTCATCTGTCCACGAACCAGAAATGGGTCGCCGCCGAAGGACATCTGTCCGACCTGATCCGGCTGCAATGGACGGCCGACCGGGCCAAACCGGCGATCTCCTGGGCCGACGAAAACGGAAACGACAAAACCGCCATCGTCTCTCACGACAAGGCCAATAATCCGGAACAGCACGATCATAAACATATTTCTATTGAAACTACGATGTCGCCGACCGGAGAAAACAAGGACGAGCTGTTCACCCGGCTGGAGATTCCGTACGACACCGATGTGGCGGAAATCCGCACCCATTCCTCCAACTTCAACGTAATGGACGGCATCTTAAGGGTTGCGGCGGAAGGAAAACGGGATATCGAGTTTGCCAAGACCGGCGAGGATAACGCCACTACCCCGCTCTGGGTGCTGCGGACCGACAGCGGTGAAGCAAGCGGCAATGCCGCCGACGCCAATTTCAATCTCATCCGGTACAATGACGCGGGAGAAGCGGTCGACAGCGCTTTGAGCGTGACCCGGGACGCGGGCAATGTCGGAATCGGCACGAAAACGCCCGAGAGCAAGCTCGATGTCGCCGGCGACAGCATTCGCATCCGCGAATCCCGCACTCCCGCCTCGGTCAATTCTCCGGGCAACCAGGGAGATATCGCCTGGGATGACAACTATATCTACATCTGCGTGGCCAAAGACACCTGGAAGCGGACGGAGCTTAATTCATGGTAATGCCTTGCCCGCTCTCCCGCCCAATCTCAAAATGGTTTCTTACGGACGGAAGCAGAGTCACAACTTGAATAGCCAGACCCAGCGCCACGTAGACGAGATGAATCCATTCCGTCGTCTTGATGATATAGAGCTGCACCATAATCCATATAATCAAGGCAAACGCGACATACAGGGAAAAAGACCAGGACCAGTGCATGGGCCGGAACAAATTCAGTTTCTCCCCGAGCCTCCACTCCCTTCTCAGCAGCAGCGAGATCATAATCCCCAGCGGGGCTAAGCCAAGGACAAGCAGCAGAATGATTCCGGGAATCAAATAATCCGGGAACACCGGCAGCTGCATGATGTCCGTCGGCATGCCGAGCATTTGCCCGCTGGGATCAATGACCAGCGCCCCTCCGCCAAAAACGGCGCCAATCCCCAGAAAGCCGTGCAAGACGGCCAGCAGCTTTACCGTAAATGGCCTTTTTCCGGTCACCGTCATGTAATCTCCCCTCTTTTCATGAAAGTTGTGAACGAAATCACTAGCATATAACAAAAAAAAGATGGGACCTCCTTGAGGTCTCATCTTCGCTGTCAAATCTAATTTATCATATGAAGTTCGGCTTGGAAATACCTTCCCCTCCGACTTGAACGGGCGCGGCAACCCGGGGTAGAATATACAAAAAAACTCCGACGATTGCGTTCGGTACTGAAAGTGGTGATTTCAACCTATGACCCGTAAAGTGGTTGACAGCATTACGGAGCTCGTCGGCGACACGCCGGCGGTTAAGCTGGGACGGCTTACCGGCCCGCAAGACGCCGAGGTGTACGTCAAACTGGAATATTTCAATCCCAGCGGCAGCGTCAAAGACCGGGCCGCTTCCCATATGATAGCCGAAGCCGAGAAAGCGGGCATGCTCAAGCCCGGCGCGACGATCATCGAGCCGACCAGCGGCAATACCGGCATCGGCCTGGCCATGAACGCCGCCGCCAAGGGCTATAAAGCGATCCTGGTCATGCCGGACAATATGACCGCGGAGCGGATCAACCTGCTCAAAGCCTACGGTGCCGAGGTGGTATTGACCCCCGCCGCAAAGCGAATGCCCGGCTCGATCGAAAAGGCGCTGGAGCTGAAGGAGCAAATCCCTGGCAGCTTTATTCCCCAGCAATTCCAAAACGGGGCCAATCCCGGCATTCACCGGTTGACCACCGGGCCGGAAATCCTCGAGCAGATGGAGGGCCGGCTTGACGCGTTCGTCGCCACCTCGGGGACCGGGGGCACGATCACCGGAACCGGCGAATATTTGCGCGAGCATTTGCCGGATATCCGGATCGCCGTCGTGGAGCCGAAGGGTTCCCCCGTCCTCTCCGGCGGCGAGCCTGGTCCGCACAAGCTGGTCGGCACCAGCCCCGGCTTCGTCCCGCCGATCCTGAACAAGGACATCTACGACGAAATCGTTCAGGTCGCGGACGAAGACGCGCTGGGCACGGTCCGCCGGCTCGCCGCGCTCGAAGGCATCCTCGTCGGCCCGTCCTCCGGAGCGTCGGTCTGGGCCGCGCTCCAGCTTGCCCGCCGGCTGGGGAAAGGCCGGCGGATTCTGTGCATCGCGCCGGATACCGGCGAAAGATATCTCAGCATGGGGATCTTCGACTAGATCCCGGTCTCTCGGCGGGGGCGCGGCGGAAGCCCCCGTTTACTTCCTGCGCCGCGTCATCCAGCCCGCCGCATAATCCACCAGCGGCTTTTGCGGCACCAGCATGGCCGTGGCTCCGGCGATTTTCCCGCGCAGCACCATGCCGGTGTCCCGCTCGAAATCGGCGCCGATCTCCGGGAAGTCCTCCGAGTCGATGGCGATATCGGAGAATTCCGCCCACTCGCGGCGGCCGTTCACGATGATCGGCGCCTTGCCGCGGGTTTCCTTCTTCCCGGGATAATCGGCCCGGTATTCGGCGAGATGGATCGACGTGTTGTTTCCGTGTCCGACGCCGAGCAGCAGGACCCAGCCTTCCGCTTCATAAATCCGGGCGAGCGGAGAATGCTCCCCCATCCCGTAATCCAGGCTATGATCAGCGGTAATTGTATCGGCCAGCGGCCCCCGGGCCGCAAAGGACACTTGGGGATGCCCGCTCCGTTTCGTACCACTCTGTTTGCGGAACAGCTCCGGAATGATCCCCATATGCCAAAGCGGCGTCAAATCGGGGTCGTAAGCCGGCATCTGTTCGCGGATTTTCTCCCACCATTCCCTCGGCACGGGCGGGTTTTCCCAGCCCGACGGATCGCTCAGGTCGTTCGAATGCGTGGGCATCACCAGGGTGCCTGTGTCCCCCAGCGCTTGTTCCAGAGCCAAAATAACCGCGACCGGCCCTCCGGCAACCCACCGGCCGAGCGATTTGAACGAGGAATGAAGGATCAGCGTCATCCCTTCTCTTACACCCAAGGCCGCAAAATCGGCCTGTAAGGAGTCCACCGTAATCAGCGTGCCTTTTATTTCTTCCATATTTAAACCCCCTCTATCTCTATATCAAGCTTCTATTTCATCTCTCATAATCCTAGTATCATGATCCACTCGTCCATTCTTCTTTTCCGGCCTCAAGCAAAGGTTCGTACATCATCAGGGCGTGGTTTTCCGTGATATATTCGTCCTTAAGCAATTCTCCCGCCCGGTTAAACACCTTGCGGTAAATCAGATTATGCCGGATATATCCTCCCCAATATTCCCTCGTAATCCGATGCTCTTGTTCATAGACTTCGTAGCGGTATAAAGGCCGTTTGGCCGACCTGAGCTCGCCGACCAGATGATGTTCGGACACATGGACATGAATCTGGATCGGGTCCTGGGTTGGATTGTATAGACGCAAATCCAGATAGTTGTAAGAGCAGGTCGCCCCGCTTCCAAACGGCTGCGTTCGCCCCGAATCCGGAAAAACATCGTAACTGTGGCGATGCCGCTCCTTTATTTCCAGCGGAGAGTGCAGCGCCATCCAGTACAGCAGATTCGTCAACTGGCATAAGCCGCCGCCGACTCCCTGCTTGTATTTGCCGTAGTGCAGCACCATCCCCGGTACATAGCCTTTGCCGCGCGTCGGCTTTCCGACCATCCGCCAGAAGGAAAAGGTTTCGCCCGGCCGAATGACCAGCCCGTCGATCTGCCTGACCGCAAGCCGCAAATTCACGATTTTGTTGTGCTGAAGCTGCATGTCGACATCCTTGAGCCTGCGAAGCAAAATCGTCCGGTGCTCGGCCATCTTGTTGGGAAGCAGCGACGAATCCCGCTGGCTGGCGATTTTGTCGCCGCCAAACCACCAGACCAAGTATCGTTTCAACCGGTAATACCGCGTTCCCAACCAAATTCTTGCCTTGGATCTGTGGACAGGTTTCATGCAAAGCCCCTCCCGGTTACCTTATCGCCCGGCTCATGCGGGAATTTCCTCTGCTTCCGTTACCCCTTCCGGCTGCGCATCCCGTACAACAATTGGATGCCGCCCTCCGGGGCTTCGGCAAAACTCTTATATTCCGCCGAGTCCGCGCCGTAGATGGCAATCTTCCCTTCCTCGTCGTAATGGACGCCCCAGCCGTATCTTTTGGGCAGCGCGGAGGCGCGCAAGCAGGCGTGTTTTTTGGCAAAAAGCTCTTCCCATATCTCCTGCCTGCGCTCTTGGACCTCCTGCTCGGGGATCCGTTTATGCCGGATATGCGTTTCAAACAACAGTTCCGGGTAGTCGTATTGGTACGGATGCTCCGCGAGCAGCTCGTATTGAATGACATGCACCGGCTTGCTGTCTTTGGCGGTCACCGGAATGACCCCCTCATTCACGGGGCAATCCGGCGAAATCAAAATGAACGTATTTTTATAGCTCATCGGCAGGTCCTCCTTCGCTTTTCGGCTATGTAACTGTCTCGCTGCCTTAATCAACGGTTTATCGGTTAATCGGTTTGTCGGGTTATTAAGTATTATACATAGGATTGCCATGGGGATGGAAGAAATTAAGCGGCAGTGGGATTTCACCGGGGAGTGGGGGTTGATGCTCCGGTGGAATGTGGGAAGTGAGGAATTAGGAATGGAGGTAGGGAGGATCTGGGGAGTGAGGATCTGGGAAGGGAGGGGCTGGAGAGTGAGGGGTTGGGGAGTGGGGAGTTCGAAAGTTAGGGTTTGGGAGTAGCCTAAGCATCAAAAATTAACTGGAAAACCTCCTGTTATTTTTACCGATAGAGTGTAAATTCGATAATTAACTGGAAAACCTCCAGCTATTTTCTCTTCTTTCGCTCAAGTTCCCCATTTCCGCTAAATTAACTACATGTTTTCCAGTTAATTAATCAAAAGCAGCCGAAAACGATCAATTAACTGGAGGTTTTACAGCTAATCAAAGTCGTCATAATTAATACGGCCGGACTAAGGGATAGCTGCCTCCCTCTAATCCGGCCGTTTTCCATGTTATCCATTCGTGAACAAGTATTATGAACCCTAGTAAATCCTCAATCTCAAATAAGTTAGCTTAATTACCCTAATGCAGCTTTATCTATCTCTATATCTATGTAGTACGTTTCCACGGCGCTATCGTCACACCATTCCTAGTCTTGTGCCACGGGCATCTGTCCGGCCTTGCTCTTCGCCAGTTTTAAATATCCGTGCACATTGAGCAGCTCGCTGTCTTCCTCGAACCGCAGCCGCATATCACCGGCGGCCTCGACGATGTACGAGCGGAGCGCCGATGCGCCGCCTCCCAGCACATAAAAGCATTCGATGTCGGGATACTTCTTCCACCGTTTGCGGATCAGATCGACCAGCTTCTGCGCGGCCCGGCCAAAATAGACGTCCACGATCGGACGGATATCGGCTTTGCCCTCGCCTACCCGCTGCACCGTGAATTCCCGGTTGCGGATGCGCCCGATCAGCTTCGTGCGGCTCGGGAACCGGTAACCGAACCGGTCTTCCACCTCTCTAATGATGGAATCGAGATAAGTCGCAAGCCCGAACTGCTCCCCGGTGCTGAATTGATTGTCGATATTCATCCGTTTGACCACCGGGAAATCCGTGGTCAGCGCCCCGATTTCGCAAATGCCGATGCAGCCGCCATGCAACTCTTCGTTCTTCACCTGAAGCTGGTCATTGGTCGCTAGATGGTACAACGCGGCGGCGCCTTCCACAGAAACCACGGCGCGGCGGATTATGACACGGACCGTTCTCCCGTGCAGCTCCGGCGTGGAAAGAAACGCGACCTCGTGCTCACCGACCAACCGCTCTTCAAAAGCGCGATGGAAAGCTACATACGAGCGTACGGGGAGCCCAGTCCCGATGATGTACTCCACTTCCTCCAATCCGCCCCCGACCGGGTGGGATTGGCCGGCAATCGCGGCATACGCAAGCGCGGTCAACGCCACGACCAGCGACTGGTCGCTCGTCGCCTTGTTGTCCGTTTCCTCCAGCTCGGAGTTGTCCTGATCCTCCATTGCCAGCAGGCCGACGAAATACCGTTGGTTGCTTTTTTTCAGTTTGGGACTGCGAATTTGTACATCAAGCGCTTTAAGGGGGGAATCCTCCTCCTGCAGAATATGTCTGTCATATCCCGGCGACACGATGCTTGGAATGAGAATAGGGCGCGGCGATCCGTCGACGACGACCTTCACGCTGTCATTCCCGATATCAATACCGGCAATTTTAATCATAATTACCTCCTTTGCCTTGCTACATTTATCCAGGACTCTTATGAGTAAATAGATTTCGTGATTTTCCGACAAATTCCTGCTTTTATTGTGAATAATCGAACATTTTTTTGATTGGGCAGGGATTTGGAATGTTTTGCCGAATTAGTACCTTTGGAGCAGAAAAGATTTGCCCGGTTGATCTATTTACACGGAGGTTCAGGAGGAACGCATGAAATTCAGATTTAAGCCGACGAACAAGAAATTTACCGTACTCATCGTACCGGAGGGAACCAGCCCCGTTTTCCGCTTTAAAATGCGGTTTGCATTGCTGCTCTCCCTGCTGGTTTCGGCCATGGCCGTAATTATATTGGCGCTGGTTCTCGCTTTGGTGAACCGTAGCAACACAAGCCGGATCGTCATGCTGGAAGCCGAGCTTACCTCATCGGAGGACCGCCTTCAAAGCACGGTCGACGATAAGGAAAAGGCGATCGACGAGCTGCTGACCGAGCTGATCGCCTTGTCGGAGAAATCCAAAACGATCGAGTCGAAAATGGTGGAATTGGAAAACCTCGAGGCAGAATTAAAGGCGATAACGACCGGAAGCCGGATCAGCCCCGCCTCAACCAAAATTAATCAAGACAAGGAAGCTCCCCAGGACGGGGGAGTCGGCGGCGAATCCGTCCCTTTATCCGACGCGGAAGTCCGCTCCCTGATCGATGAAACGAAAGCAAGCATCACCGCTTCCTTGAATGAGATGCCCGAGCTGCAGGCCCGGCTTGAACAAACCAAGGTAAACGTAGAGAAATACAAGGAAATGATGAGGATTCTGCCGACCTATTGGCCGACCGATTCCACCCGGATCACCTCCCATTTCGGAAAAAGAAGCGATCCGTTCAGCAACAGACTGACTTCGCATAACGGACTCGATATCGGCGGCAATACCGGCGACCCGGTATACGCCGCGGCCGACGGCAAAGTAACGGATACGGGATACAGCTCCGCGCGCGGCAATTATGTCACGGTTGCCCATCCTTCGGGATTGCAAACGATTTATATGCATCTGCAAAAAGGGATCGCCGCCAAAGGCGACACCGTCAAGCAAGGCGATACGATCGGACTGCTGGGTTCTACCGGCAGAAGCACGGGTCCCCATCTTCACATTGAAGTCGTCAAAGGCGGCACCCCCGTCGATCCCTTGAATTACTTAACAATTCCCGGAGAGGATGAAGCGCTGTAATGTTCAAAAACAAAACCGTCAAGCTGGACCCGAACACCACCGATACACTGGTCGGGGAAGGCAGCACATTTGAAGGAAAAATCACCTCGGGCGCCGGCGTCCGGATCGAAGGGCAGGTCGTCGGGGATATCGAATGTGAAGGAGACGTTACCGTCGGGGAGAAAGGGCATGTCGAATCCAATACCATTATCGCCCGCAACGTCATTATCGCCGGCGTCGTAAACGGCAATGTCCGGGCGCGGCAGAAGATTTCCATCACCTCTAAAGGCAAGCTGTACGGCAACATTACGGCCGTGTCCCTGTCGATCGAGGAAGGAAGTATTTTTGAAGGAACCAGCCGGATGGAGAGTCTTTCCGAGCCGGGTAGCGAAGCGGCAGCTTCTGCCGACGCCAAGTCGGCAGCGGCGAAGGAAGTCGCGGCAGCGGCCGAAGGATTCAGCTCGTCCGACAACCGTCAGAAGGCGGGAGAGGACGCGGATAAGTACAAAACTACCTGGTGAACACGGCCCCAACCCCTAAAAAAGGAGTGAGCTGCGCGATTTGCGCAGCTCACTCCTTTTTTAGCGTTAAATTGTCCCGTGGGCTAGAGTTGTATAAAATGCAGCATTTTACTTTTACAAAGCCATGCTCTGCAGCCAATACTGCACATTATGCAACTTTTTGATCCAATACTGGACCCGTTTACCTCACTTAAGGGCCAATTGTTGTATAAGCTGCAACATAGCCCGTACTCCTGAGGCTTACCGGGTTTAATTGTTGCATTTATTACAACTAATGATTGGCCGACTATTTGCCGACTCCGACCGACCAGGTTTCCAGCGGCAGCGAAGGCTCCGCCTTAAGCTCCAGGTCGGAAAATTCGCCGTGCTTCCACTTCAGGTAGGCGGCGGCGCCGATCATCGCCGCGTTGTCCGTGCAATAGCCGAGCGGCGGAATCGACAGCGGGATGCCCTCCTTGTCGCAGCGCTCGCTGAGCGCCGCGCGCAGGCCGCGGTTGGCCGCAACCCCGCCGCAAAGCAGCAGCTGCACCGCTCCGGTGGCCTTCACCGCGCGGATCGCCTTCTCCACCACCACGTCGATCACCGATTCCTGGAATCCGCGGGCAATCGCCGCCTGGTAACCGTCCTCCCCGCGCATCTTATGCTGATTCACCGCATTCAGCACGGCGGATTTCAGCCCGCTGAAGCTGAAATCATATGAATCCGGCTCCAGCCAGGCGCGCGGCAGCTCTTCGGCGGTGTCCGACGCCAGGGCGAGCTTGTCGACATGCGGCCCGCCGGGATACGGGAAGCCGAGCGCACGGGCGACCTTGTCGTACGCCTCGCCCACGGCGTCGTCCCGCGTGCGGCCGAGCAGCTCGAAGCTGCCTTCCCGCCGCATCAGGACGAGCTCGGTATGGCCGCCGGAGACGACCAGCGCCAGGCAGGGATAATGAATTTCGCCGACCAGCCGGTTGGCGTAAATATGCCCGGCGATATGATGCGTGCCGATCAGCGGCTTGTCCAGCGCGAAGGCCAGACTTTTGGCGGCCATAATCCCGACCAGCAGCGCGCCGACGAGACCCGGGCCCTCGGTGACGGCCACGGCCGACAAATCCTCGGGGGCGATGCCCGCCTGCTTCACCGCTTCTTCCAGCATCAGCGTAATATTCTCGACATGTTTGCGGGAAGCCACCTCCGGCACGACGCCCCCGAAAGCTTTATGCGTTTCGATCTGGCTGGCGATCAGATTCGACAGCACCTCGGTCCCGTTCTTTACAACGGCGGCCGAAGTTTCGTCGCAGCTCGTTTCGACCGCGAGTATATAGCAATCCTGATTAGGCAATTGTGTTCGCTTCCTTCCTCTTCTTCAGCATTCGTACGCCTGCTCCGGCAGCTCGCACCACATAATGACGGCATCTTCCTGATTATCCGAATAATAGCCTTTACGCACGCCGGCGGCGACAAACCCGAGCTTGGCATACAGCGATTGCGCCACCATGTTGGAGGAACGGACCTCCAGGGTCATCCGTTCCATTTCAAGCTCCCTGGCCCATCTCATCATCTCGCGCAGCAGCTTCTCGCCCAAATGCCGCCCGCGGTACGCCGTGCGAACGGCGATATTGGTGATATGCGCCTCGTCGACGATCGTCCACATGCCGGCGTAGCCGACCGGCTTCCCGTCCACATCCATCACGATATAGCGGGCAAAATGGTTCAGCGTCAGCTCGTTGCGAAAAGCGTCCTCGCTCCAAGGCAGGGTGAAAGATTCATGTTCGATCACCATGATATCCGGGATATCCTCCAGCGTCATCGTCCGAAATTCAATATGCCCCGATTCCGCACTTTGCGTCACACTCATCCCCGGTTCCTCCTTATCGTCCGCGCAGCCGCTTGGCTTCGGCCTCGGCGAGCTGCGTGTAATTCGGCTCCAGCGCGTGCGCGTCATCGCCGCCGCCCCGCCGCGCCCGGCGGGCGCCGGCGAGCCCGATCCAGATCCCCTCCAGCTCGTAGGGGATCAGATGCAGCGCTTCGCCCAAGAGGGGCCGAAGCGCCTCAACCGCAGGCTCATGCTGCGCCGTTTCGCCCACAAACCACACGCCCGTCGGACGATCCTCCGGCCGGAGCGTGCGCAGCAGGCCGGCCAGCTGCTCCGTCCAGCCCGCCATGAGCCGGATCGCATCCGGCTCGAGCCGCTCCGGCAGCCGGCCGGCCTGCGCGGCAAACAGCGCGGTATAGACCTGACCGCGCCGCGCATCGACCAGCGGGACGATCCAGTGATCGCCCGCTGCGCTTGTTCCCGGGACCGGCGCTTCGCCGGTCCGGCCTGTCCCGCTCGCCACGCTGCCGGGGCCTCCGGTCTCAGCGTCATCGCCAGTCGAGCCAACCTCGCCCGCCCCGGCGCCCACGCCCATCTCACCGCCGTTCGCGCCTTCCAGCGCGGCGCCCAGCGCCGCCGCGTCCTGCCGCGCGCCATGCGCCCAGCCGCCCAGCGCGAGCGCCTCCAGGCTCGAGACGCCGTAGACCGGCAGGCGCAGCCCCCAGGCCAGCGTCTTCGCCGTCGTGACCGCGATCCGGGCCCCGGTATAAGAGCCGGGGCCCACGCCGACGGCGATCCCGTCCAGCTCGGTCCTCGCTACGCCCGCCGCGGCGAGCGCGTCGCCGATGGCGCTGACCAAATAAGCCGAGTGATTCCGCTCGGCGTGAATGTTCCGCTCCGCCAGCAGCTTGCCGCCGTCCATGACGGCAACCGCGAGCGATGATGTCGATGTATCGAAAGCAAGCAGCCGCCGCGGCGGCTGCGCTTCATTGCGTCCATGATCCATAATTACAGGACTCCATTCTCTTTCAAGGTGTCGATCCAGGCTTCATAGGGCTGCCCGCAAGCCCGGATATAGAAATTCCGCTCCGTGCCGTTCAGCGATTCTATGTAAATATAAAGCGCCTCCGGCGGCAGAATATCCGATATCAGACTGGCCCATTCCACCAGCGTGACGCCCTGGCCATAAAAATACTCGTCCAGCCCGAGCTCCTCGGCTTCCTCCAACGACAGCCGGTACACGTCCATATGGTAAAAAGGCAGCCGCCCCTCATATTCTTTAATCAGCGTAAACGTCGGGCTGTTGACCGTGCCCTTTACCTCCAAATACGCGGCAAACCGCTGCGAAAAAGCCGTCTTCCCCGCTCCGAGATCGCCGTCGAGCGCAATGACCGAGCCGGGGACGGCCGCTTTGGCCAGAAACGCGGCGAGCTTGTCCGTATAATCCAGATTCTCCGCTTTATATATGAATCCTGCGGATGATTTATCGAATATCCAA
Source organism: Paenibacillus haidiansis (assembly GCF_036553665.1). Taxonomy (NCBI): domain Bacteria; kingdom Bacillati; phylum Bacillota; class Bacilli; order Caryophanales; family Paenibacillaceae; genus Paenibacillus; species Paenibacillus haidiansis. Next base: position 38,980 of record NZ_JAZHPZ010000009.1, read on the forward strand.
TCCATCGTTACCCTTCCTTTTTTGCAAGCCTGCAACCCAAAAAAACGTATGTCCCCATTATATCGGTCCGTTCCGGCACCCGCAACACGAAAACCTTCCGTAAAACATCGCTCATCCGCCGGCTAAAGCTTCAAGGGTCATAGAAATCGTTTTTCTATCCATACTAACCATATCAAGCTATAAAAAAGAAAGGAGTTACCCGGCAATGCATACCGTCTGGAAAGGGGCCATCAGCTTCGGGCTTGTCCATGTGCCCGTTAAAATGTTCTCCGCTACGGAGGATAAAGACATTTCCATGAAATACATCCATAAAGTATGCGGCAGTCCGATCTCCTATGTCAGACGCTGCCCGACTTGCGATGAGGATGTGAATTGGGACGAAATCTCCCGGGGATACGAATACGAGAAAGGCAAATATGTGCTGTTTGAAAAAGAAGAACTCGAGCAGCTGTCCGCCCGGACGGAAAAGACGATCACCATCCTCGATTTCGTCGATTTGGAGGAGATCGACCCGATCTATTTTCAGAAAACATATTATCTGTCCCCCGACCAGGCCGGATCGAACGCCTACCAGCTTCTGCTGGAAGCGATGCGGGATTCGGGGAAGATCGGCATCGCCAAGATCGCCATCCGCTCCAAGAGCAGCCTCGCCGCCATCCGGGTGATGGAAGGATGCCTTGCGGTCGAGACGATCTTTTATCCCGATGAGATCCGCCCGATCTCCCAAGTGCCGAATCTCCCGGAAAACGTGGAGACGAACGAGAAGGAGCTGTCGATGGCCAAGCTGTTGATCGAGCAGCTTTCAACCCCGTTCGAACCGGAGAAATATACGGACGACTACCGCGAGAATCTGCTCAAGCTGATCGAGCAAAAAGTCTCCGGCGAAGAAATCAGCCTCGCTCCGGCCAAGCCGGAGACTAATGTGATCGACCTTATGGCCGCGCTGCAGGCCAGCATTGAAGCGGTTAAGCCGATCGCTACCGATCCAGGTCCCGCGAAGCCGAAGCGGGCCCGGAAGACGGCCGCCGCCGGAGGCGCCGGCAAAAAAGCCAAGCAACCGGCCGCCGAGGAAAAAGCAGCCGCAGGCGCGGACGACGCCGCAGCGGCCGGGCCGAAGCCGAAGCGGAAAACCGCCAAGACCGCGAAAAAGACGATCTCGTAATACCGTACGGAAAATCACATACTCTGCGATAATGTACAAGCTTCCGGAGGCGCGGCGGACCATCCTTGGATCACCGGATGGCGCATCGTCCCTCCGGGGGTCCATTCCAGAAACTGCACCTTCACGGTAAGCTCCGGCTTCATCCATTCCGCCCCTTTGATCCGTTCCGGGGTATTGAAGAAAGGCCTGTTGTTCACCGCCAATTGCCGGGCCAGCTTGGTGGCCCGTACCCATTCCTCTCCTTTCCATCTCGCCGTCCCGGCATGGCCGATATAGATAAATCTGCCTTCCTCGTCATACAAGCCGAGCAGCAGCGCGTTGACCGTACCGTCCCGGTACGTTACCCCGCCGACGGCGGCGTTCAGATCATGAGCCAGCTTGAGCTTGACCCAGCGCGGGTCTTTTCCGCCTAGAAGATAAGTACTGTCCAGACGCTTGCATACAATGCCTTCCCAGTCCCGCTCCTCCATGACGGAGAACAGGCTCCTCGCATCGGCCACATTGGGAACGAGCTGGAGCCGCTCGCCCGGCGTGACCCGCTCCTGCAGAAGCCGCTGCCGCTCACGCAGCGGGCGGTCCGTCACCCAAATTCCGTCGCAATACAATATGTCGAAGACCATATAAATCGCCGGAATTCTCGGTACCGCGAAGGCGATCTCCCGAGCCCGCCGCAGGCTGTCGCGGCGCATGATCTCGTGAAACGACGGCTTCCCGCCGGCCAGCGCGATCATCTCCCCGTCCAGGATGACCGAGTCCGCCCGGCAAAAGGATCGCACATCGGTGAACTCCGGGTACTGCAAGGTACGGTCGTTCTTTTTGCGGTTAATCAGCCGGGCTTCGCGGCCGTCGTAGTACGTCAGTATCCGTACGCCGTCCCATTTCACCTGGGCAATCCACTCTTCTCCCGCGGGAAAATCATGAGCCCGGACCGGTTCAAACGGAAACACCGGGTCCAAATCCATATCGCGACCTCCTTCTACCGATAAGCCATCTGATTGTTTCCCAAAGAGTGTTCCCTCTCCCGCGCATAACCATGCTTCTGTGGCGTCCGCTCATACTTTTCGCGAAATCGGCAAGCCTAACAGCCAAAGGAGGGATGATTTCCTATGGCCCGAAGCATCAAGGGAAGCATCAGCATCGAAGGCGAGGAGGTCGCCGTCAGCAATCCCGACAAGCTGCTGTGGCCGGAAGCCGGGATCACCAAACTCGTATATTTACAGAAGCTCGCCGAATTGTCGCCGTACCTGCTGCGTTACTGCCGCAACCGGCTGCTCACGACGATCCGTTATCCCGGAGGCATTCACGGCAAGTTTTTTTATCAAAAAAACGCCCCCGAACCGCTGCCGCCCTTTGTGCGGACCGCGGTTCACGAGAGCATCCGCTACGTTGTGCTGGATAATCTTCCGACCCTGCTGTGGCTGGGCAATCTCGCGGCCATCGAGTTTCACCCTTCGCTTCATTATATCGGCGACGAATTGCCCTGCGAATGGATGATCGATCTGGACCCTTCGCTGGAGGAGGAGCCCCGGATCATGGAGGCCGTATCGTATGTAGGCGAGATTTTGACCTCGCTCGGCCTCTCCTCCGTGCCGAAAACATCCGGGGCTACCGGAGTGCAGATTATCGTGCCGATTCAATACGGCGTCACCTTTGACGAGCTCCGCCTGATCGGGCATTTCGTAGCCCGCTACGTCACGGAGAAATATCCCCGCCTGTTCACGATCGAGCGGCTGAAGAAGGACCGGGGCGACAAAATCTATTTCGATTACCTTCAGCATTACGGCGGAAAAACGTTGGCCGCCCCTTATACCCCGAGGGCCCGCCAAGCGGCCAGTGTCTCGACGCCCTTGACCTGGGAGGAAGTTCGGCGAAGCCCCTCCCCGTCCGACTATCATTTGCTCAATATCGGAGCCCGGTTGAAGGAGCGCGGCGACCTGCTCGCGGCCGTACCGCCCCAGTCGGTAGAGATGATCCTGCGGCATTTGCAACAGCCCGCGGGAAAGAGGTAACCCCGGCCGAAGGTTACAGCAGCGGCGATAATAGCCGGGCCAGCAATTCGGCGGCCTTTTGCCGCCGGGGGCGGCGGGCGAATTCCTGCAGCGGGATCCGCCGGGAGTCCGCCAAATCCCGCTCGAAGTCTTGCGCCAGCCCGGAGATCGGCTTCGGGTCGAACAGAAGCGCGGTCAATTCGAAATTGCAAAAGAAGCTGCGCATATCGAGATTGGCCGTCCCGACCGAGGCCAACAAATCATCGACGATCATCACTTTGGCATGCACGAAACCTTTTCCATATTCGTAAAATTGCACACCAGCCTGCATCAGTTCTTCCACATAAGAGAGCGAAGCGAGCTTGACGAGACGGCTGTCGGAACGGCCGGGAATGATCACGATCACCTCCACGCCGCTGACCGCCGCCGTTTTCAACCCTGCGTAAATGCTGGCATCGGGAATAAAATACGGCGTGGTAATCCAAATCCGCCGTTTGGCCACGGATACGGCGCCGAAGCACATTTCCTGAATCGCGTTCCAATGCTGGTCGGGACCGCTGGTTAAAATTTGCGCCTGCTCCTGCCCGGTGCAGTGATGCTCCGGGAACAAATCGCGGTCGTAAATTCGCTGCCCGGAAGCGAGCTGCCAATCGCCGAGGAATGTATTTTGCAGAAAATAAACGGCATCTCCCCGAATTTGCAGATGCGTATCCCGCCAGTAACCCATTTTTTTATAAAGCCCCAGGTAATCGTCCCCCACATTGAGGCCGCCCAAAAAACCGACGGTTCCGTCGACGACGATGATTTTCCGGTGATTCCGGTAGTTCACCCGCCGGTCCAAAAAAGCAATCAGCGGAGGCAGAAAGAAATAAACCTCCACCCCCGCCGCCTTCAGCTCCGAGACAAAGATCCGCGCCAGACGATGGCTGCCCAATCCGTCGCAAACGAGCCTGACCTTGACGCCTTCCCGGGCTTTACGGATCATGACCTCCTTGAACCTGGTCCCGATGCCGTCGTGACGGAAGATATAAAATTCGATATGTATATGATCGTGCGCTTCTTCCATCGCCGCCAGCATAGCCGGAAAAGCTTCTTCCCCGCTTGAGAGAATTCGCGTCTCGTTGCATCCCGTGATCGGGCTTTCCGACAGATGGGTCAGCAGGCTGAACAAGCGCTCCTGGCCCGCAAAATCCCTGTTCCGCATCTTATCCAGGCGATCCACGATGTCCGCCTGCTCCCACAGGCGGGCCTTCATCTCCTGAAACAACCTGCTACCGCTGCGCCGCAGCCTTCTGCGGCTTTTGTAGTCCCGGGCAACAAAGTAATAAAGAACGAAGCCGACGAGCGGAACCAGAAACAGGATGAGTATCCAGGCTACCGTTTTTCCGGGATTGCGGAATTCAAGCAAGAGAATCGTAGCGATTTGAAAGATAAAGGCAAATAGGACAATAACCAGCCAAACCATATGAGTTCCACCTTCCCTTCACTCAGCATTAACCATCCTGAAGGCAATTTATTCATGGGGAGCTCGCCGCGAAAAGCCTGCGGAATACAGCGGTTCAAGTCCACGGATATATCAGACAAGACATATTTTTTGACATGATTTAAGAGATAGAGGAATAGATAAGTTATAAAAGTATGGAGAGGAAAGGAGACGCCATGAAAACCGCCAGCTTAAGTTTACCGAATCCTCATAAGATGACCTTGCTCGTACTTAGGGACGCGAATCAGCCCGTCAAGCAGGTTAGCGTATCCAAGCCGCTGGTCATCGCGGTTCCGCTGGTTGCCTTGTTATCGATCTCGGGTCTGATCATCAGCCTGCAAATCCAGTCCAGCCAGACGATCGGCAAGCTCGAACGGCAGCTTGAGAGCCAAAGTCTGCGGTTTGAAGCCATCGTGACCGACAAAGACGCCGCCATCGAACGCTTGCAGAACGAAGTGATCGCCTTGTCGGGCCAATCCGAGGAAATGATGGACCGGATGGAGCGCGTAACCGAGCTTGAAACCGAGCTGCAGAAGTTTATCGACAAATACGGGGACCCGGAAGACAAGAGCGGACTGACCTCCCTGTCCTGGGACGAAGGGGAAACGCTCGGCATCGGGGGTGAATTTATTGCGGTGCACGAGAACGAGATCGAACAATTGGCCGCGGATACCCGCGATAAATTCACGGAGATGAGCAAACTGCTTGATGAGATGGAACAGCATGTGCCGGTCACGCTGAAAAAAGCCAAGCAAACCCAGTACACCATTTCGGGAACGCCTACGGAATGGCCCACCCTGTCCAAGCGCCTGACCTCCAATTTCGGCTATAGGACCGACCCGTTCACGGGACGGGCCTCTTTTCACGCCGGAATCGATATCGCCGGCAAAACCGGGGATCCCGTATATGCCGCCGGTGCCGGCAAGGTGATCCTGACCGACAAAGACAGCTCCCATGGCAATTATATTATCGTCGAGCATCCCGGCGGCTTGCAAAGCTGGTATCTCCATCTCAGCAAGATCAGCGTATCCGCAGGCGATACCGTCACGAAAGGCGAACGCATCGGCAGTTTGGGCAACACCGGCCGCAGCACGGGTCCTCATCTGCACTTCGAGATCGTCAAGCAGGATAAGCCTATCGATCCTATGCCTTATTTGCAATAATCCAATATCAATTTTTATTTCAGGAGGAGGAAACCTTATGCGGAAGAAAAACAAATTGACGGAAGTCACGACCGATACGCTGATCGGCCGCGGCAGCACCATCGAAGGCAAACTGGAGTGCAAGGCCAATCTCCGGATTGAAGGAAAATTTCAGGGGGAAATCGACTGCGGCGGGCAGGTCATTGTCGGCGAGACCGGCGAGGCGAAATCCAATATCATAGGAACCGATATCATTGTGGCCGGCAAGGTCATCGGCGACATCGTAAGCCAAGGCCGGCTGACGATCACTTCCAGCGGCCAGGTCGACGGAAATGTCAGCGTCGCCAAGCTGGTCATCATCGAAGGCGGGCTTCTCAACGGCTCCAGCCATATGGAGAAAGCTTCGGCCACCGTCGTACCCGTCAAGGAGAAGGAGAAGTCCTCCAAAAAAGCGGTTCGGACCGAAGCGGGGTAAGCACGGGATGAAGCATATATACCAAGTTCCCGCCTGCTCGCCCGGAGCAAACGGGAACTATTTGTTTTCGGCTAAGCCGCCACATCCCGCTTATTGAAGACAAGCCAGCTGACGGCAAGGAACGCCAGCACGTACAGGGCCAGCACCGTCGCGGAGAAACCGAGCGTCATCCCGGCGGGTCCGACCTGCCCTCCCCGGTACTGGGAAAGGTCCATATTGACGAACAGCATATATTTCGCCCAGGCGTAACGCGACGGATGGAACAGCATCGTGAAGATGTTGCCCGCGAACAGGATGAACATCGACAGTCCGATCGCGATGCCGCCGGAGCGGAATACGGTAGAGATCATGAACGCAAATATCGTGATCACCAGCAGATCGATATAACTGTAGAGCAGGTTTTCCATAATGGAAGCCAATGGTCCCGCCCCTTGGGTTTCGGGGAAGATCACGGATCCCGTATTCGGGAACAGCAGGAACGAAACCGCCAAGTTCGCAATCAGGAAAACCGCCGTCGAAGCCAGCGTAAAGATCAATACCGCCAGCAGCTTGGAGAAGAGGATTTTGCTCCGGGTCCAAGGGCGGATCAGCAGCAGCTTGATCGTGCCCCAGGTAAACTCCCCCGCCACGATATCGGAGGCGATGACGACCGAGAAAATCGATACCAGAAAGTACAGTACCGATAATTGGTCCACCGCGTCCCAGGCGGACAGCGGCGAAGATGCGCTGCCGAGATAAAAAAGCGTACCGAACATGATCGACAACGCCACCAAAATGGCAAACATGATCCATGTCCGCATCCGGCGGTAAATTTTCATATTTTCATTTTGGACAAGCCGCAAAAAATCACTCAATTCGCCCGCCTCCCGTCATTTCCAAAAATTGATCCTCCAGCGACCGGGTAACGGCCCGGATGCCGTAAACGGCCACCCCTGCCAGGACCAGCTGCTTATTGATATCGGCAGCTTCTCCCCGGGAGGTTGCGACGATCAGACTGCCGTCTTCGATGCGGCCTTGTCCGATCTGTTCCAGGGCTCTGGCCGGATCATCCACTTCAAAGGCCGTCTCGTGACGGCGGCCGGGCAAGGCATCCTCCGCGTGCAGCGATTTGACGTCAACCAGCCGGCCTTGCTGAATAACGGCCACCGTGTCGCACATCAGCTCCATCTCCGACAGCAAGTGGCTGGATACGAACACGGTCGTCCCTTCCTCCTTGGCCAGGATGCGCAAATAATCGCGGAGCTCGCGGATGCCCTGCGGATCTAGCCCGTTCGTGGGCTCGTCCAGCACCAGCAGCTTCGGCCGGTGCAGGATCGCCTGGGCCACGCCCAACCGCTGCCGCATCCCCAGAGAATAGGTCTTCACCTTGTCGTGGATGCGGTGCTCCATCCCCACCCGCTCGACCGCTTCCATAATCCGCTGCCGGGTCACCCCCGGCGACATCCGGGCATAATGCAGCAGATTCTGATATCCGCTCAGAAATTTGTACATTTCCGGATTTTCCACAATCGCCCCCACATGGGAGATCGCCCGCTCGAAATCACGCTTGATGCTCAACCCCTGGATCAGAATATCCCCTTCCGTAATCGACATCAACCCGACCATCATCCGGATCGTCGTCGTCTTCCCGGCCCCGTTCGGCCCCAGAAAGCCATATACCTGACCCGGCGGAATATCGAGACTCAAATCATCGATCAGCGTCTTTCCTCCGATCCTTTTGCTGACGCCCTGTATCCTTACGACAGACTCCTGTGCCATGCCTTCACTCTCCTTCCGCTTGCCAATCCAACCGCCACCATTTCCATTCCCTTATTCATTCTCTTCTGAACCGGCAGCGTTTTTCCTATTTTACCATAAGAATGGAAGCAAAGAATCGAACTACTCTATTCCGTCAACCTGACAATAGCCGTAGCCAACATTTCATAACTGCGGATCTTTTCCCCGTTTCCAACAGGCTGAAGCATCCCTTTATCAACCAAGCCGCACAACCAATTTCGCGCAGTCCTGAAATCTATCCCCAGCAGTTCGGTCACATCCTTAGGGCGTACTCTTCTTCCCAGGCTCCAAGCCAGGCGCAGAATCTCTCGTTCTATTACATGCAAAGGCTGCTCCGAGGTATTCCGCAATAAATGCGGGCCGATAACTAACTGAAGCAACATCCGGCATATCTCCGGCCGCTGTAGAACATCGTCAAATGAAAAATGAATCATTTTCCATCCCATTCCGGTAAGAAATGTATCCCGATTTAATGAGTAACTGAACCTTTCGCGGTCCATATCCCGCACATGGCTTTGGAATCCGTCGCATTCCAGCCCGAATTTACCGAACGGCGGTAAATATGCAAAATCTAAAAACTGCGATTTGCGGTTCCAATCGCTAATTTCATACTCCGGATGCAAATCCTGAAATGTACCGAATACCGGCCACCATACATTTTGCAGCAGCAGCTTCTCGGCATAATTATGCCCTCTTAACAGCCTGCCTTTACGTTCCCCCGTTCTACGAGTCAAATGTTCATTAATAAAAGAGGCATGCGCCTCATCAAATGTCCCCCTCATTATCCCTGCCTCCCGCACCTAAAAATAAAAAAACGCCCTCTACAAAAATGTAAAGGACGTTCTTCGTCTTAGAAAAAGTATAACACGTTCAGTAAATTGGTTCCATTCGAGATGCGCTATATAGATCATCTGGAGACGGACAAATAGTCGCTTGCTACCTTATTTTCACTGGAAATATCCAATAAAAGGGGCACTTCAAACTGGAATGTGAGATTTTAATTGGATAATTCCAATCAAAATGACCAACTTGCTCAATATTAACTTATTTTCGGAGGGCCTTATTGGAAATATCCAATGGGACTCTCAAAAAATCGACTTTATCCTTTAAAAGATTGGAAATTTCCAATCAAGCTCATTAAAAAACAACCGGAGGCACGGATCAATTCTTAATCCGTGCTCCGGTTGTTTGAATCTTCTGCCGTTGCAATCGCCAACGGCCAGATTGGTTAGTTGCCCGAGCGGGCGAGCTCGCGCGTGTTGGCTTCGAACGCGGCGAGAAGGGCGGCTTCGCCTTTCAAGCCTTCGCTTTCCACCTTGCGGATCTGCTCCAGCATCCGCTTGTAATCCTTCGGAATGACGCGGACGAATTTCGGCAGCAGCTCATTCCAGTTGTCCAGCACGCGGCGTCCGACGACGCTGTCCGTGTAGAGGATGTGGCGGCTGATCAGCGTGCGGAGCTGGTCGACTTCGGCAGGTTCGGTGACCTGCTCCAGCAGCACCATCTCCAGGTTGCAGCGTTTGACGAAGTCGCCCTGCACATCCAGCACATACGCGATCCCGCCGGACATCCCGGCCGCGAAGTTGCGGCCCGTGCCGCCGAGGACGACGACGCGTCCGCCGGTCATGTACTCGCAGCCGTGATCGCCCACGCCTTCGACGACGATGTTCGCGCCGGAGTTCCGGACCGCGAACCGCTCGCCGGCGATGCCGCGGATGTACGCTTCCCCGCCGGTCGCGCCATAGAACGAGGTGTTCCCGACGATGATGTTCTCTTCGGCGGCAAACGTCGACTTCGGCGACGGCTTCACGATGATCTTGCCGCCCGACAAGCCTTTGCCGGTGTAGTCGTTCGCATCGCCAACCGCCGTCAGCGTCATGCCCTTCGGTACGAAGGCGCCGAAGCTTTGGCCGGCCGAACCCTCGAACCGGAACGTGATCGTATCCTCCGGCAGGCCGGCCCCGCCGTAAATGCGGGTCACCTCGCTGCCGAGGATCGTACCGGTCGCCCGGTTCACATTGCAGATCGCCAGCTCGGCGCTGACCGCTTCGCCACGCTCCAGGGCAGGACGGGCGAGACCGAGAAGCTGGGTAACGTCCAGCGTCTCCTCCAGGCCGTGGTTTTGCTTGCGCGTGCAATACCGGCTGCTGCCTTCGGGCGCCTTCGGCATATGCAGAAGCGACGACAGGTCGACGCCTGCCTTCTTCCAATGGTCGACCGCCTTGATCGTATCCAGGCAATCGGTCCGCCCGATCATTTCGTCAAGGCTGCGGAATCCGAGTTCGGACATCCATTCCCGGAGATCTTCGGCTACAAAGGTCATGAAATTGACCACATGCTGAGGATCGCCGGTGAAGTTCTTCCGCAGTTCCGGATTTTGCGTCGCCACGCCGACCGGGCATGTATCAAGCTGGCAAACGCGCATCATGATGCAGCCTACGGCGACGAGCGGCGCCGTCGAGAAGCCGTACTCCTCGGCGCCGAGCAGCGCCGCCACGGCGAGGTCGCGGCCGGTCAGCATCTTGCCGTCCGTTTCCAGTACGACGCGGTCGCGCAGATTGTTCATCATCAGCGTCTGGTGCGTCTCGGCCAGGCCAAGCTCCCACGGCAGGCCCGCATGGCGGATCGAGCTTTGCGGCGAAGCGCCGGTACCGCCGTCATAGCCGCTGATCAGGATGACGTCCGCGCGGCCCTTGGCCACGCCGGCCGCGATCGTGCCGACGCCGACCTCGGATACCAGCTTCACATTGATGCGGGCCCGCGGGTTCGCGTTCTTGAGATCGAAGATCAGCTCGGCCAAATCCTCGATCGAATAGATATCATGGTGCGGCGGCGGCGAGATCAGGCCTACGCCAGGTGTCGAACCGCGAACTTCGGCTACCCACGGATAGACTTTCTTGCCCGGGAGCTGTCCGCCTTCACCCGGTTTCGCCCCCTGCGCCATCTTGATCTGAATTTCATCCGCATTGACAAGATATTGGGATGTCACCCCGAAGCGGCCCGAAGCCACCTGCTTAATCGCGCTGCGGCGCAAATCGCCGTTACTATCCGGCACGAAACGCGCCGGATCCTCCCCGCCCTCGCCGGTATTGCTCTTTCCGCCGATGCGGTTCATCGCGATCGCGATCGTCTCATGCGCTTCTTTACTGATGGAACCGAACGACATGGCTCCCGTTTTGAAGCGGCGCATGATCGAAGAGGCAGACTCCACCTCTTCTAGCGGAACCTTCGGTCCGACCGGCTTCAGATCGAGCAGCGAACGAAGCGTCAGATGCTTTTTATTTTCACCCATAACGAGCGAGGCGAATTTTTTGTACAGATTATAGTCCCCGGTTCTGACCGACTGTTGCAGCAGATGGACGGTTTGCGGGTTGAACAGATGCTCTTCCCCGTCGCTGCGCCATTGGTATTCCCCGGAGGAATCCAGCACTTTGTCGTTGCCGTCCTGCGCGGAGTAGGCCCGCCCATGGTGGGCCAGCGTCTCCAGCGCCACCTCTTCGAGCCCGATCCCGCCGATCCGCGACGGTGTCCAGGTGAAGTAGCGGTCCACGAAATCTTCCTTCAGGCCCACCGCTTCGAAAATCTGGGCGCCCCGGTACGATTGGATCGTGGAAATCCCCATTTTGGACAATGTTTTGACTACGCCCTTGGTGGCGGCTTTGATGAAATTATAAACGGCTTTGGAATGGGAAATGCCTTTCAGCATTCCTTGACTGATCATATCGTCCAGCGTCTCGAACGCGAGGTACGGATTGACCGCGCTGACCCCGTATCCGAGCAAGAGCGCGAAATGATGCACTTCCCGCGGCTCGCCGGACTCCAGCAGCAGGCTGACCTTGGTCCGGGTCTCCATCCGGATCAAATGGTGATGGAGGGCGGAGACGGCCAGCAATGCGGGAATCGCCGCGTTATCGGCGTCCACGCCGCGGTCCGATAAGATCAGAATGTTATGGCCTTTGGCAATGACGCGGTCCGCCGCTTCGCACAGCGTATCCAGCGCTTTCCGGAGCCCTTCCGGGCCTTCGCTCGCCGGGAACAAAATCGGAATGGTCATCGCCTTGAAGCCAGGTCTGCGAATATGGCGCAGCTTGGCGAAATCCTCGTTCGACAAAATCGGCGAATCCAACCGGATCTGGCGGCAGCTTTCCGGCTCCGGCTTCAGCAGGTTGCGCTCCGGTCCGATCATCGTCGCCGTCGAGGTAACCAGCTCCTCTCGGATCGCGTCGATCGGCGGGTTGGTCACCTGGGCGAACATCTGCTTGAAGTAGTTGTAGAGCATTTGCGGGCGTTCCGACAAGATGGCCAGCGGCGCATCGTAACCCATCGAGGCTACGTTTTCCTGCCCGGTCAGCGCCATCGGTTCAAACACTTTGCGCAAATCTTCATAGCTGTATCCGAACGCCATCTGGCGCTGCGTAATGCTCTCGTGCGGCTCCGCCGGCAGCTCCGGCGCCTCGGGAAGCTCCTCAAGCTCCACCAGATGCTCATCCAGCCACTCGCGGTACGGGTTTTCCTTGGCGATCGACGCCTTGACTTCCTCGTCGGATATAATCCGACCTTCCTTGGTGTCGACCAGCAGCATCCGTCCTGGACGCAGGCGGTCCTTGTACAGCACTTCCTCGGCCGGAATGTCGAGCACCCCTACTTCGGAGGATAGCACGATCAGATCGTCCTTCGTGACATAGTAACGGGAAGGTCTCAGCCCGTTGCGGTCAAGAATAGCCCCGATCTGCACCCCGTCGGTGAAGCCCATCGCCGCAGGCCCGTCCCACGGCTCCATCAGGGCGCTATGGTATTCGTAAAATGCCTTTTTGTCCTCAGCCATATCGGCGTTATTGTCCCAAGGCTCCGGCACCATCATCATCGCGACGTGCGGGAGGGAACGGCCGCTGAGGTACAGAAATTCAAATGTATTATCGAACATGGCGGTATCGGATCCGTCCGGATTGATGACCGGCTTCACCTTCTCCAGATCGCTGCCGAACGCTTCCGTTTCAAACAGCGATTGACGGGCATGCATCCAGTTCACATTGCCGCGCAAGGTGTTGATCTCCCCGTTGTGAATCATGAAGCGGTACGGGTGAGCCCGTTCCCAGCTGGGAAACGTGTTCGTGCTAAAGCGGGAATGCACCAGAGCGATTGCCGACTCCAGGCCCTCGTCTTTAAGATCCAGGTAGAATTGTCCAACCTGCTCGGTCGTGAGCATCCCTTTATAAACAACTTTCCGGCAAGACAAACTCGACACATAAAACGCGTCGCCGTCGGCACTGCCGCTGTAGCGGATCGCCTGTTCGGCCCGGCGCCGGATCACGTACAATTTGCGTTCGAAGTCCAGATCGGTGACAAGCCCTTCGCCGCGGGAGATGAATATCTGGCGAACGAACGGCTTGGCTTCCCTAGCCGTTTTCCCAAGCATGTCATCACGTGTCGGTACCGTCCGGAACCCGATCACTTTCTGTCCCTCTTCCTCGACAATCCGGGTCAGTTCGGCTTCCTGCCGGCCGCGGGCCGCGGCATCATGCGGCAGGAACAGCATTCCCACCCCGTATTGTCCGGCTTCGGGAAGCTTGTAGCCCAGCTTCTTCGCCTCCGAAGCGAAAAAGCGGTGCGGGATTTGCAGTAAAATACCTGCGCCGTCCCCCGAATTCGGTTCGCTTCCCTGTCCGCCGCGATGCTCCATATTGGTCAGCATCGTAAGCGCCTTGCTCACGATATCGTGGGAAGCCCGGCCTTTGATATGAGCGACGAAGCCCATGCCGCAGGCGTCTTTTTCGAAGGACGGATCATAGAGTCCCTGCTTTGGGGGTATAACTGTGTGTTTCATAATCAGCGCAACCTTTCTATTTAAAAAAATAAGTAACGCAACTTGTAAACGACAGGTTATTTTGTACTTTTTATTCTAACGGAAAACGCTTCGGCTGTTTTTGCACTATCTTCTCTTTCTTTTGCACTAATGCTAATAAATTTGCGGAGGTATGACATCCATCGGCTTTGAAAGCGTTGTCCTGATAGATATACTTGCCAGAGTCGGGGCATCAAACCAGCTTGAAACAGAGATTCAAAGAACAGGCGATTCCGGCCGGTACCAAACCTTTTTTTCTACTTTCCATCATATGAATCTTAAATAAAAAAAACCTGCAAAACCATGACGAATGCGGTGTTTGCAGGTCGGATTTATAATAAAAGTTTTTTATATCCAGCGTTTGTATTATTTATGCCTTCGCTTCCGCGTTCACACGCTTATCCTGTTGATGCGTGAGGAAGTAAGCCAGTGTCAATGCCAGGAAAACGACCCCATATGCAGCCAGTATGCCGAGCTGCTGCCAAGCGTGACCGAAGTCGCCCGTAGAGACGACCGCCTTGTAGCCGCTGACGCTGTACGTCATCGGCAGCAGCGGGTTGAACGCCTTCATCCAGCCGGGGATCAGCTCCAGCGGGAAAGTACCGGCACTGGTCGTCAATTGGAAGATCAGGATCAAGATGGCCAGGAAGCGCCCCGGATTGTCCAGCCATGTGACCAAAGCCTGGATAATGAACATATAGCACAGGCTCGTGACAAAGCTAAAGAGATAGAACATTGGAACGCTTTGCACCTTAAGCCCCAGTCCGTACAGTACCAAAATCGAAGCCAGCAGCGATTGCAGCAGGCTCATACCGGTAAAAGCCAAGGCGCGGCTGACGAACCGGTTCCACCCGGTAGCCCCTTCGACCGATGATTGGCGAAGCGGAACGACCAGCGTCGAGATCAAAGCTCCGACAAACAGGCCGAGCGAAAGGAAGTATGGAGCGAATCCGGTACCGTAGTTCGGAACTTCGCTGACTTTTTGCTCCTCGATACCGATCGGTTCGGCATACATATCCACAAGTTCGTCGGTCTTCTTCACGCCGGAGGTTTGCTTTGCGGCATCCGTCAGCTTCGTCGCCAGTTCACCGGAGCCTTCGGTCAGCCGATCCATGCCGCTCTTGAGCTCGCCCGCGCCAGCATCGAGCTGCCGGGACCCGCTGGTTAAGGTACCGACCCCTCCGGCCAGTTGTTCCATGCCGCTTTCCATTTGCTCGGCGCCCGCGCTCAGCTTGCCGGCACCTTGCGCCAGCTCACCGCCGCCTACGGCCGCCTCGGACAATTTGCCGCCGAACTGCTTCAGCCCGGCCGTAAGCTGCGCTTGTCCCGCCGTCAATTGTGCCGCGCCTTTGGCGAGCTGATGCTGCCCTTCGGCAAGCTGCTCGCCGCCTTGCAGCAATTGCCGCTGCGCGGACTCAAGCTCCTTGCCGCCCTGGAGCAGCTGCTCCTGTCCCTGGCGCACTTGCTCGCTGCCCGTGGCGACCGCCTTGCTGGCGGTAAGCAGCTGCTGCATCTCCGGGCTTTGCGCAAGCTCGGGGTTAGCCTCGGCAAGCTGTTCCAAGCCTTGGGCTAAACCCTTGGCACCCTCGGCCACTTTACCGCTGCCCTGCACCGAGGATTCGAGGCCGCTTACCAGCTTGGCGCTGCCCTCCGTCGAGGAAGCCAGGCCGGCTTTGAGCTTGTCGGCGCCTTGCGCGGAAGTCTTAAGCCCGTCTTGCAGTTGAACGCCGCCTTGCTGAGCCTGCGCCGCGCCGTTCTCAAGCTGTTGCTCCGCCGCGGTCAACTGACTCAGCCCTCCGGCAAGCGAAGAAGCGCCTGCCTTAAGATCAGCCGCTCCCTGGGTAAGGGAACCGGCGCCTTGCTCAAGCGGCGCGATTCCGTCTTGCAGCCGGCTTGTGCCGTCGACCAGCTTGGCCAGATTCGCCTTGATCTGCTCGGCTCCTTCGGCAAGCGTGGTTGCACCGTCATTCAGCGCCGCGGCGCCCGCACCGGCGTCGTTCAGGCCGCCCGAGATTTTCTCCACCTGATCGAACAAGGTTTCCGTATAAGCCTCCGTCACTTTGGTAGAAACTTTGGATTTGATTTCCTTAATGGCGGTACCGCCGATTTGCGCGGCCAGAAAATTATAACCTTCATTCGGTTCATAAATTAATTGTGCCGGCTGCGGATGCTCATCCATCAGCGTCGTCGCCCGGGCCGAGAAATTCTCGGGAATGACGATCGTCATATAGTATTTATTGGAGGACATTCCTTCCTCGGCTTGTTCCCGGGTAACGAAATCCCAGGCGAAATCATTGCCTTTCTTCAGCTCATCAACCAAATCATTGCCGACCTGCAGCGATTTCCCTTCGTATTCGGCCCCCGTATCCCGGTTCACGACCGCGACGGGAATCTCGTTCATCTTGCCGTAAGGGTCCCAGAACGCCGCCAGGAACATCCCGCTGTACAGTAAGGGAATAAACAGCACGACCAGGATCGGAATGATAACCTTGCGATTCTTGAAGGAAGCGGTCAGATCCTTAAAAAACACCGCCAGCGATTTCATGTTGTGTTCTCTCCTTACTTTCATGGTGTATTTTATAAAATGACTAAAATTCAGTTATGGTCATTTGGTCATTCATCACTTTACCACCTGCTTTGCCCCAATGCAAGTATTTTTCTGTATCTTTCAATGTTATTTTCATCACATATTTAGGCCCTCATCTTGCTCACCAGTTCTATTCCCGACTTAAGTCCAGCATCAGACCAGTCCGCAGTCTCTTCCTCTCGCAGGGCAAAAAAAATAAACTGGATATGTAAGTTTTAGCCACTTGAGCTAATCCAGTTTGGAAAAGAGGGTGAAATTCCATGCCGGGCAAAAGAGTCCTGATTTTATCGGAAGGCTTCGGCAGCGGCCATACCCAGGCAGCCTGTGCGCTGGCCGCCGGTTTGAAAAAAATGAATCCCGAAATTCGTCCGAAGGTGCTGGAGCTCGGTTCGCTGCTTAATCCGAAGCTGGCGCCCCGGGTTCAGTCCGCTTACCGGATGACCGTAAATTCAAGCCCTACGCTTGTCGGCAGGCTCTACCGCAAAAATTATGACAAGCCGGTCAGCCGCTTAACCCGGCTTGCGCTGCATAAATTGTTCTATCATCACGCCGCCGCTGTAATCGGCCGGTTGAACCCGGAGCTGATCGTCTGCACCCACCCTATTCCGGGGGCGGTTATGTCACGGCTGAAAGCGGCGGGAATGAACATCCCGCTCTTTATGCTCATCACCGACTACGATGCCCACAGTTCCTGGATCAGCCCGGGAGTCGACCGCTACTTCGTGTCGACGCCGGACGTGCGAAGCGTCTTGATCCGGCGCGGGGTTCCCCCCGAGGCCATCGAGGTGTCCGGCATCCCGGTTCACCCCGAGTTTTGGCTCAGACGGGATAAGGCTTCCGTCAGGGAGGAGCTCGGAATCCAAAATATGCCCACCGTGCTTGTCATGGGAGGCGGCTGGGGGATGCTATTTTCCGATGAGTTGATCTCCCGGTTGTCCGCGTGGAAAGAGCGGATTCAGTTCGTTTGCTGCGTGGGCAGCAACGACAAGCTTGCCGCCAGACTGCGCAGTCACGCAGCCCTGCGGCATCCGAATATTACCGTGCTCGGCTATACCCGCGAAATCAGCAAGTGGATGGACGCCTGCGACCTGCTGATCACAAAGCCCGGAGGAATGACCTGCACCGAGGGGCTGGCGAAAGGTATACCCATGCTGTTTTTCGCGTCATTGCCCGGCCAGGAGGAGAAGAACCGCGATTATTTCGTGAAAATCGGCCGCGGAAGAGAACTTTCGTCCGCAAAGCTTCTGGACACTTGGTTCGGCGAAATCAGCACCGGCCCTAAATCCGGTTCGGTCTCCTCCTCCAAGCACGCGCTTCATCCGGATTTTTCTTTATATCAACCGGATAGCTGCGCCCGAAATATCGCGGGCCTTCTGGATTGCGATTATTTGTAAAAAGTATGGTTGCCGATCACCTTCGCCTTGTCTTTCGTTTTGGCGATGGTGAGATCCTTGGCAAGCTTTAATGACAAGAAATAGTAAGTATCGTCGGCTACTTCCTTTCGCCCGTTCAGCGCCTCGTTCACGGCATGGATCGTATCTTCGTCCGGCTTGACCTTATTCAGACGCCCGTTCCTTACGGGGCTGAACTGGGATTTCTGATAAATGACTTCCTTGATCGTGTCGGGATAATTGGCGGACCGCAGCCGGTTTAAGACAACGTTGGCGACAGCCACTTTGCCTTCGTACGGTTCGCCTTCTGCTTCCGCCATGACGATTTTTTGCAGGAGAAGCAGCTCTTCATCGTCCAAAACGTAGCTCCATACAGCCTTGTCCTTATCCGCATGGCTTAACAGTTCTGTCCGCGTGAAGAATAATTGTTTAGGAGGGGTAAGCGGGTCCGGAACAACCTCCGCTACGGCGGGTTCCGGCTTTTCCAATGCTTGTTTGCGCAGCCAAATCCGCTCGGAAACGAGCGTCTGGGCCTTCGGCGAGCTCTGGACGGCTGTCTCCGCGCTCTGACGTTTCATTTCCAAGGTTATTAAATTAGGCAGCAACGCCTTATTGAACGCCTTGTTCCGATTCTCTCCTGCCGGCATCGTTGCCGGTTCGCTCCTGTTGGACGGTCCTACGGAAGCCGAAAGATCGCGATTTGCTTGCATATACCCCGAAACGGGATAAAGCTCCCGGTCCTCCCGGCCGCTTGCCCCGGAATTTGGCTTCAGCAAGCAAATCGCCCCTATACACACAAGTATCGCCCCAATCAGGAGCGCGACGTAACGGTTCTGCCGAAAAATATACATAGATGACCTCCTGCTCGACATTTCTCTCTATTGACGCATTCTTTCATCTATGTAACCGTAAAAAAACCTTTTGAATACAAATCGCCGACAAAAGGTTACATTTTCCTATCAAGCTATGCCTTGAGCAGTACTCTGGCAACCTCCTCATACATAGGCTTTCTATTCATATGCGTACGGTAAATAACAATCGCATCCGCCTTCCAGGTCCCGAAATCTGCGGAAGCCAGCCGCAAGCTGTCGGGATCGAACCTACCGTGTCCGCGATACTTTCTGGCCAGGGTAATATGCGGATTATACGGCCGCTCCTCGGGAGTAAAGCCCAATTCCGTGCTGGCCGTCGCGATTTTGGCTTGGAGCTCGCGGAGCGCTTTCAGTTCGCCTTCCACACCGGCCCAAAGCACGCGCGGGGCTGCCGGAGCACCAAAGGTCCCGCACTTGGCAACTTCAAGTGAAAAAGCCGGGCTTTGCGCAGCGGTTCGTTCCAGCATTTGCTTGATTTCCCGAATCCGGTTCGCGGGCGTGTCGCCTAGAAACTGCACCGTGATATGATAATCCTCCGGATGCACCCATTTGGCGAATTCCCAGGCGCTTTTTTGCCCTTCCGACCAGGCTGACAATGTTTCTTTTATGGCTTTCGGAAGGGGGATGGCGATGAAAATGCGCCACGATTCTACAATGTTTTCCATAAAGCTTCACCTCTTAAGTCGAAAATACAAACAAAATCCACACTTTTGTCACACACGCGGTGATTAAAACAATATTTGCCCAAACATTCATTATTATAATTTGATTAGATTGTACACCTAGAAGCGACAGCAATTTATAAGATTGGGGAATATATATGGGATTCGCTAGAAAAATTACCCTTGGCATTATCGGAGTGCTTCTCCTTGTCAGTGCGCTGATCGGCTTTTTCAGCTATCAAACCGCCTTTCGCCAAGTGGAAGAGGCCGTCGGGATCGAGACGGTCGGCTGTGCCAATATCACCACAGGTCTTGTGGATCCGGGCGTCATCGAACAGTTGGCCCAAGGCGATACCTCCGGATTGGACGCGCTGGAAGAAAGACTGAACTGGACCGTCGCTCATAAGCCGCTGTTCAAAGAAGTGTTCATCCTGTCCCTCGACGGCAAGATTCTGGCCGCGGATCAAAATATCAAGCAGCGGGGATATCAAGCGGGAGACGAATTTTACTTCAATCCGGCCGATCGCGACATGATTATACAGATGAAGCATTCCGTGTACACGAAGATTTATACTTATGACGGAACCAATCTGCTTACGGGTTACGGCCCCATCTACAAGGACCATGACCCGACGAAAGAAATCGTCGGCCTGATGGCGATCAACTTCGATGCTTCCATTATCCACGAGCGGGTCTGGGATATCCTTACGTTGCCGTTCATTATCGGGGGAATCGTCTTCCTGTTGGCGATCATGGCGGTTTACCTGTTCATCCACCGGATGATTCGTCCGATCGAGAAGCTGTCCCGCCAAGTCAACCTGGTGGCCCAAGGGGATTTATCGGTCGAGCCTTTGTCGCTGTCCAGCAAGGACGAAGTCGGCACCCTATCCAGGGACTTCGGCAATATGACCGTCAGCTTGCGGCAGCTTATCACCGAAGTCAATGAAATGTCTATGCAGGTAGCCTCCTCCTCGCAGCAATTGTCCGCCAGCGCGGAGGAAACCGGCAAAGCCAGCGAGCAGACCGTTTTCATTACCCAGGAGCTCGCCGCCGGCGCCGAGAAGCAGCTGCAAAACCTGGAGCAAAGCTCGGCGGCACTGCAAGAAATGTCCGCATTTATCAGCCAGATTGTCGACAAGGCGGACAATGTCTCGGAAGAGGCGCGCATTTCCGCCGCCGCGGCGAAGGAAGGCGTATCGTCGATCCGGCTGGGCATGCGGCAAATGAACACGATCGAAGGCAAAATCGCCGCGCTTTCCTCCAGCATTCAGCAGCTCGGCAGCCATTCCAAGGAAATCCGGAATATACTTGATATTATTACCGAGATTGCCGCCGAAACAAACCTGCTCGCCATCAACGCCGCCATTGAAGCGGCCCGCGCCGGCGAACAGGGCAGCGGGTTCGCGGTCGTCGCTTCTTCGGTCCGCAAGCTCGCCGAACGCTCCGCGGCTTCGGCGCAGCAGATCGCTTCGCTGATTACGTTCATCATCGATCAAATGGACACGACGGCGGAGACGATGGAAGAGACGTCCCGGGAAGTGCATTTGGGAGCCGAGCTTGTAGGCAACGCCGGGAATTCGTTCGAAGAGATCCAGCAATCGACCAAAAATTCGGCCGAAGCCGCCGGGAATGTCAGCGAAACCGTCCGTCAGCTGTCCGCCAATTCCAAGCTGCTGGTTGAGGCGATGGCTCAATTGGTTGAAGTCGCCAACAGTACGGTCGACGGAACCCAGACCATGTCGGCCGCCTCGCAGGAGCAGCTTGCAGCTATGCAGGAAGTCGACGCTTCCGCCGCCTTCCTCTCCGGCCTGTCGGAGAAGCTGCAAAGCCAGATCGACCGTTTTAAAGTATAGGACGGCCGATAAGGACGCAAGACAAAGCCCCTCATTCCTAACCCGGAATGAGGGGCTTTGCGTCTATTTATTGCCGGCTTTGAGTCGGCAATCTATTTATTTCCGCTGGCGCGCCCGAGCTTCGCCGCCTCTGCGACCCGCTTCCTCCCGGCTCATCTTGCCGCCGTCGCCGTCCGAATCGCCGCGGGCTTCGCCGCCTTTTTGGCCGATTTCCTGGTAAAATTCCTTATCATGGCTGCGGGAAGTCGCTTCCCCGCCCTTCTGCCCAATCTCTTGGTAAAAATCTTTATCATGACTGCGGGAAGTGGCTTCGCCGCCTTTTTTACCAATTTCCTGGTAAAATTCCTTGTCATGATTTTTGGCTGTTGCCTCTCCTCCCATACGACCGGCTTCCTCACGGCTCATTTTGCCATCGCGATTGTTGTTTGCCATTTGAAATCACTCCTTATCGTTGTTTGGAAGGTACCGTTTCCGGTACGCTATTGTATTACCCCCTCTCCCGAAAACAAAACAGTGCTTCCGATCGCCCTCTCTCCTCATGTTGCTTGCGGACACCCGGGACGTTATTTCGTTCAAATAGGACGTTTTCTGTGGATAACGGACACCATTACCGCTATTTACGGTATTTGTCCCCTTCTGAAAGCAATATACGGGAATAACGTCTGCTGTGTCCGTTAGTATTCCGACCGCTTTGTTTTCCGCCGAATAACGGCCTTCATGTCTGCAATAATTGGCAGCCTGCCCCAAATCTGCGTTCTTACGTCAAGTGCAACGTATCCGCCAACCGATAACGGCGAAACCGCTGCCGTCCGCCTGCCACAATAAGTAACTGCCGCCTTACCAGTTCATGAAGAATCCGCCTGGTGTGGCGGTCGGACAGCCGAAGATGAGCCGCAAGCTCCGATGGAGTAAATGGCCGAAGCAGCCGCCGGGCAAATCGTAAAGTCTCGGCTTCCGCCCAACTCAGATCCATGGGCACGTCAGTCGAAAGAAACTTTCCGACAAAAGATAAAATCAATTGCTGGCATTGTTTCGGTTCTTCCTTGATCGACAGATAAGCTATCGGCAAAAACATCCAACCATCGAGCGCCAATAAACTGTGCCTCATGCATAAATCTTTAAACCGTCTTACATCGAGGTCTCTCGCGTGGGAGCCGTATCCTTGGATTTCGATCCCTCCCTTCGCGCCGCCCCGCATATAGGCCAGGTCCAAGTAGCGGTATCCGTTATTAAAATCCCAGACTTCCCATTCCGGGTAAAGGTAATTGAAATTTCCTACGGCCGGATACCAAACCAAGCGAAGGAATTCTGCTGTTCCGTGGCCAAGCCCCTTTCCAAGCAATTCGCGCCTTCTGTGATTGGTTTCTTCTGCGATGTTCGCTTCCAACCATTCCTCATATTTTTGCTCAAACATAAGTTACACTCCTTTTCTTAGGCAGCCGATAAAACATAACAAAAAGCCGCTCCATCGCATGGCCTCATTATATGAGCTTCCATGCAATGAAACGGCTTGTGCTTCACGCCGATTAAGAAATATTATTTGCCCAGGTAAGCGTTCAACATCCAGTTGTGTTTCTCCAGCGCCGACACAATGCCCAGCAAGAGGTCGCTGGTCGCTTCGTCTTCCGCCGCCTCGGCGGCTGCCATGCCTTGTTTCAGTTCGTCGATCACGACGCCGAAGTCGGCAACGACTGCGGCTACCATTCCTTCGGGCGTTTCGCCGCCTTTGGCTTCGGATAAGGTTGCGATGGCGAGCGATTCGCTCAAGGTTGCCACCGGTTTACCGCCGATCGCCAGCAGGCGTTCGGCCAGCTCGTCGATGTTCCCGGCCGCTTCATTGTACAGCTCTTCGAATTTCTCATGCAGGGTGAAGAAATTCGGGCCTTTGACAAACCAGTGGAAATTGTGCAGTTTGGTGTAAAGTACAGTCCAGTTCGCAATTTGCAGGTTCAGTTGTTTTTCCAATGCTACTTCTTCTTGGGTCAGGTTTTGATTCGTCATTTCGATTTCCTCCATTCGAATATTAGAATAAGGTTGAGTTCCAACATGTAAGTAAGATGTTTTAAATTTAGACTAATTCTAAATCCTATAATTATATTACCATCTAACCTTGTTCTCCGCAAGTTCAAAAACATGAACATCACGTGAAAATCGCGGTATCCGTGAATTTCTTCCCATCCTATCTTGAAGTTTGCGTTGATTAACTTCCGTTTATACAATCCCCGTATCCGATGCGGACGGCAAAAAAGGGCCAGCAAGCATTCTGCCGGTCCTCGGTGTCCCATATTCAATTGCGGATATGCATCTTCAGCTGTTCCAGGCTGCGTTCCAATTGGCGGATTCCGTCCTCCACCACGCGGCGGTCCACCGAGTTCTCGGTGTCGATTTGCGGCTTGCGTATGGCAAAGGCTTTTTTCTCCTCTTCCCAATAAGCTTGGCGCCGCTGGATTTCTTTATATTTATCGAGTAAATCCGTAATGATATCATAAAAGCGTTCATAATCGACAATGATATCATCAAGGAAGCGGTCGACCTCTTCTTTTTCGTATCCCCGCATTTTCACGTCGAAATCCTTCTCATGAATGGCAAGCGCGTCCAGTTTGATGCCCAGTTGTCTGAATAATCCCTTCTGATCCTCCAGTTTGCGCGCGTAATCATCCTGCATTCGCAATCCCTCCGTACCTATGGCTTCCTCAATTTCTCTCACATGCATAACACTTCTAATGTATCATAATTTTCGTCGATTATCGATGTCATCCCGTGAGGCTGATCCTTCTTCACTCATGTTATAATACAAAACGTGAAATTATACCAATATCTCATCCAGTGAAAAGAGGTACCTAACGTGTCAGAAGGACAACTCAAATCAAAAGCCGCCCTGGGAGCGAATCCCTGGGTCATTCTCGCCAACGTATCGCTGGGCACCTTCATGTCGACCCTGGACGGGAGCATCGCCAACGTGGCGCTGCCGACCATCGCGGGAGAGCTCGGCGCTTCCATCCATGTCGTCCAATGGGTGCTTACTTCTTATCTCCTGACGATCTGCGCCACCTTGCCAATCATGGGCAAAATCTCCGACATGTTCGGCAGAAGCCGGATTTACAACTACGGCTTCCTGATCTTTGCCTTGGGCTCCGCCCTGTGCGGTCTCTCGAATTCGCTTGGCCTCCTCATCGGCTCCCGGGTGATTCAAGCGCTTGGCGCCGCCTGCCTGATGTCCAACAGCCAGGCCATCGTCGCCGAAGTGTTCTCCAGCAAAGGACGCGGGCGCGCCATGGGGATCACCGGTACGATGGTGTCTCTCGGCTCGCTGACCGGACCGGGGATCGGCGGCATTCTGGTCGAGCATCTGGGCTGGACGTCCATTTTCTGGATCAACGTCCCGATCGGCGTGATCGGTTTCATCGCCGGCCTGTTCATCTTGCCCAAAGACCGCAGCAAGAAAGAGAATCAGCCTTTCGATTATACCGGCTCCCTGCTGTTTATGGCCGGGATGTTCGCTTTTCTGTACGTGATTTCGAACGGACAGGATTGGGGCTGGGTGTCTCCGTCCGTCTGGGTCGGAGGCGTTGTCTCCCTGCTGGTGCTGGCCGGTTTCTATTTCTGGGAAAAACGCACCCGCCATCCGATGCTCGACTTCAGCCTGTACCGGATTCCGGCGTTCGCGATCGGCAACGTCACGGCGCTGCTTTCGTTCATGGCCCTCTTCTTTACCAATGTGCTCATGCCTTTCTACATGCAGGATGTGCTTGGATTTTCGCCGGCCAAAACGGGCTACACGATGATGGTCTACCCGCTCGTCATGGCCGTCGTCGCTCCGATATCCGGCTGGCTCTCCGACCGGATCGGGTCGCACTCGCTCACTACGGCGGGGCTGCTCGTCAACGCGCTGGCCTTCGGGCTGCTCAATACGCTGTCCACACAGGAAAGCGCGTGGGTGGTCGGGCTGCATCTCGGGTTGTTCGGCCTCGGGGGCGGGCTGTTCCAGTCGCCGAACAATTCCAGCATCATGGGCTCCGTGCCCCGGGACAAGCTGGGGACGGCCGGCGGCTTGAACGCGCTGGTGCGGAATATCGGGATGGTGCTCGGCACTTCCTTGTCCATCTCCCTGTATTCCTCGCGCCTGAACTATCTGCTCCCCGTGTCGCCCGGCGAACCGCAGGCCGCGCTTAGCTCGCTGCATACGGTATTCTGGACGGCGATGGGCATTTGTCTGGTCGCCCTGCTCGTATCCGTGCAGCGGCTGCGCATCAAACGGGCATAAAGCCGGGATAATCCGCTATATGCCTGGGATAATCCGTTGCCAAACCAAAAAATGCCGGATCAGGAGTCAATAATGATTCGACAGATTCCACGATTCTTTTTATAATAGGGGTTAGCGAGTAAGCGAGTATACGTTGAAATCTCCATTATTTAATTTTGGTGGTGACTACTATTTTATATATTTGTACGTTTTTGTTATCGTTTCTGATCGTTTATTTTCTGATCCCGCCGCTCGGCAGACTGGCCTTCCGGCTGGATTTCGTGGACAAGCCCAGAGCGGACGTCGAACGCAAAATTCACCGCAGCCCGATTCCGCTGACCGCGAGCTATGCGATTTTCATCGGCTTTTTCGCCTCCTATCTGCTGTTTACGCGCAATTTCTCGCTAGAGACCGGGGCGCTCTTTTTGGGCGGCATTCTGCTGCTCGCGATCGGCACCGTCGACGACTGGTTCAAAACCAAGGGCAAGGATTTCCCGGCGCTGCCGAAATTGATCGTCCAGGTGTCGGCGGCCGTGCTCGTGTTTGCCGCGGGCATCAGATTCAACGGATTCGTCAATCCGTTCAGCGGCGATTATGTGCTCCTGCCCGTGTGGCTGCAATTCATCCTGACGATCCTGTGGATCTTCGGCGTCACGACCGTGATTAATTTCTCGGACGGGCTGGACGGTCTCGCCGGGGGCCTGTCGGCCATTTCCGCCGTGACTTTGTTCATCGTCGCCTTGACCAAGGGACAGACTACGTCGGCGATGCTATCCATGACCCTGATCGGCGTTACCCTGGCCTATCTGCGTTATAATAAACCCCCGGCCAAGGTGTTTATGGGCGACGCGGGAGCGACATTCCTCGGCTTCATCCTGGCCGTTATCGCGCTGGACGGAGCGTTCAAGCAAGCCACGGTGCTTTCGTTGTTCATCCCCGTGCTTGCGCTCGGCGTACCGATCTTCGATAACCTGTTCGTCGTGATCCGCCGCTTTCTGCAGGGCAAATCGATTTATCAGGCCGACGCCAGCCAGGTCCATTACCGTTTGCTCCGCGCGGGGCTGAACAATAAACAGGCGGTCATGGTCCTGTACTTGGTCAGCACTTGCCTGGGCCTGTCCTCGATTATTTTGTTGCTTCTCGAAGGATAGTTTATATGAAAAGATACAACGAGGGCGCCCGTTTGGGCGCCCTTAGTCTATATTCAGGATTTATTTTTTCAGGATTTAGTGGTCTCTTGTACGGTCTGTGCATGTGCGGTCTGTACAGGTACAGTCTGTGTCGGTACGGTCTGTACGTTCTGCGGTTCAGCCTCTATGTTCTGCGTCGCGGAAACCTCCTGCGGCTTCTCGTCTTCATAATCCCCGCGGGCCCCTCTTTTGAATTCCTTCAACATCGTCCCGAAGCTCCGCCCCAACTCAGGCAGCTTGCTCGGACCGAATAACAGCAAGGCGGCGATAACCAGCAACAGCAAATGAGACGGCCTTAACAAATTTTCAAGCACATTTATCACCTCTTTAGGCTATCTTTTTTAAAATTATACAACTTTATCCGCAATATTGGAAAACTATTTCTCGGGTAAACGATAAAAATCTCGCTTCTGCCCGTAAATTACAGCCGAAAGAAACCAAAACCGGCTCCTGGGCATATGCTGTGGCATATTGTACGCGAAGGAGCGAGCATCATGAACATGTACAGTCTATGGGCGATCATCGCCATCGGGTTGGCTTCCAATCTGGATAACGCGGGAGTCGGGATTGCGTATGGAGTCCGAAAAATCCATATTCCTTGGTATTCCAATCTTGCGATCGCGCTCATCTCGTTTCTGGCAACGCTGTTGTCCGGATGGTTCGGCACCTGGATCGCCTTGTGGGTTCATCCATGGGTCGGGCAATGGATCGGCACCATCGTCATCGTGGCCGTCGGGGTCTGGGTATTGATTCAACCCTATGTCGAAAAGAAAACCGTTCCCCCGGAGGACGACCCGTCGATTCTGACCCGGCTGCTCCGCAACCCCGAGGAGGCCGACGCGGACAGTTCCAATTCGCTCAGCCTCGGGGAATCCTTGCTGCTCGGGATCGCTCTAGCCATGAATGCGCTCGCGGGCGGCTTTAACGCGGGGATAACGCATTTAAATATTTTCTATACCTCGCTGTCGGTCGGCGTGTTCAGCTACATTCTCCTGGCCTTATGCGCCGGGTTCGGGGAAAAATTCGCCGCCGAAAAACTCGGCAATCGCGCTACGGTGATCTCCGGCCTGCTGCTCATTCTGATCGGACTGCATCAAATTTTATAAATCTTCTTTACAAGCCCCTTCCCCGTTGGCAAGGGGCGTTGATTATTTTTTGTATAAAATTTTAAATAACGAATTGACAAATCAAATGCTTATTAATACTATTAGATTTATCGGAATTAACTGACTGACGAGTCAATCGGGAAGGAGGGATCCGATTTGAATCCGGCAAACTCACCGGACCCGGAACGGAAACGGCAATTAAAGGACACGGCCCTGGAATGGTTTGCCCGGAAAGGCTACCACAACACCAAAATCTCGGATATCGTGAGATCGGCCGGCGTCTCCCAGGGTACGTTCTACTGGTATTTCGAAAGCAAAGAAAAGATGACGCTTGAATTGATCTACAGCGGCAGGGACAAATTAGTCGAAACGATCCATACAGGCTACCGTAAAGAGCCGGGTACCGTTGCGGATATGGAGCTGTCCACACGCAGGCTTCTGAGCGAGCTGTTCCGCTTCGCGGCAAGCGAGCGGCATTTGATGGCGCTGCTGCTCATCAAGGGCCAAGGGGCCGATCCCGCCGTGCAGGAGGCCGTCTCGCAAACCTGGCAAGCTTTCGGTCAAGCCTTCCGGGCCAACATCCAAAGGGCGTCCGAGCTCGGCATGCTGCCCGAATCTTCGGGCGTGGAACTGCGAACGCTGCTTCTGACTTCACTTATCGAAGGCACGATTTCCAAATGGCTGTTCGGGCCGGAGCATGATATCGATTACGTCCCGGTCTTTACGGCGGAGCAGATGGCCCGCGCCACCGCCCGGTTTGAATTTTACGGGCTGATCGGCGAGCCGGGACAATAAGAACAACTGTCTATTAACCTACTTCAAGATAAAAAAGGAGAGAACCGACATGCAATCCAAAAAGAAAAACTTCCTTCTTCTCACCCTCTTCACCGCTTTGATCCTAGTATTAGCCGCTTGCGGAAATGCGGGAAATCCGGGCAACACCGGCAATACGGTGGAACCGCCAAGCAATAACGAGGCGCAAAACGGCACCGCCCCAACCGGCGGCAATTCGCTTGAAACCATCAAGAGCAAGGGGAAAATTACGATCGGGCTGATGGGGACCTATGCACCTTACAACTTCGTCAACGAAAACAATGAAGTGGACGGGTACGACGCCGATATTTCCAAAGAAATCGCCAAACGGCTCGGCGTTGAAGCCGAGTTCGTCACCGGTGAATTTTCCGGACTTATCGAAGGCTTGCAGAAGGGTAAATACGACGCGCTGGTCAGCCAAGTGACGATTACCGACGAGCGCAAGCAATCGATCGATTTCTCGGAGCCGTACGTGAAAAATGATGTCAGCATCATCGTCAAGGACAACAATGACAGCATTCAATCGGTGGAAGATTTTAAGGGCAAAAAGGTCGGCGTCGCTCTCGGCACCAATGACGAGGCATACCTTCGCGACGAAGTGCTGCCCAAAGTCGGCGAGTTCGAAATCGTCACCTACAACGACAACCTGAACGCGCTGATGGACCTGAACAGCGGCCGGATCGACGCGACGATCAACAATGTGTTCGCCCTGAAGCCGCTGATCGAAAGCAACAATCTGAAGTTGAAAACGGTCGGAGATCCGCTGAAATCGGATTATGCCGGAGTAGCGATGCCGAAAGGCAGCGCCGAGCTGCAGGAAGCCGTCAATCAGGCGCTGCAGGAAATCAAGGACGACGGTACGCTGAAAACCCTCTACAACAAATGGTTTGACGTCGATCCAAACTTCTAAGCAGTACGATAACACCGCCAACATCGATGGGAGGTAAACCGGATGGAGCTCGTGCTCGACAATATTCAATATTTGCTGACCGGTGCCTATGTCACGCTGAAGATTACATTGGTATCGATGTTCTTCGGACTGATCATCGGGCTGATCGTCGCCATCGCCCGCCTGAAGGGGAATGCCTTGCTGCGGGGGATCGCCCGGGTATATGTCTCGATTATCCGGGGAACGCCGCTCATGGTGCAGATCTTCATCGTGTACTTCGGACTGCCGGACTGGGGCATCTCACTGAGCCCTATGATGGCGGCCTACATTTCGATGAGCATCAACATCGGCGCCTATTTGTCCGAGACGTTCCGGGCCACGATTATGTCCGTCGATCACGGACAGACCGAAGCGGCCCAGTCGCTCGGCATGACTCCCTGGCAGACGATGCGCTACGTCGTGCTGCCGCAGGCGGCCCGGATCGCGATTCCGCCGCTCGGCAACTCGTTCATCGGGATGCTCAAGGAGACCTCCCTCGTATCCGTGGTCACCGTAGTGGAGCTGTTCCGAGCGGCTCAATTACTTATGTCCAGATATTATGTCGCCATGCCGTTCTTTCTGGCGATCGGCTTGATGTACTGGATCATGAGCACCGGGCTTTCCATCATCCTGGACCGGATTGAAAAGCGTCTATCCAAAGCCTATTAACCAAAACCAATTTAGCGACCCTACCCAAGGAGCTGGAGCGAAGTGAATACCAAAGAAGAACACCTGCTGGATGTCAACGGCCGGGCCAAAGACCTCCTGGAGCGGGAGGGGCTCGACGCCCTGATCGCGTCCACCGCCGAGAATGTCTATTACTTGTCCGGCCAGCCCAGCATGTTTATGTACACGTTCCGGATGAGCGAGGCGGCGTTTGCCGTCGTCTTCCGCGATCCGAACCGGAAATCCGTTCTGCTGATGAGCGAATTCGAAGCTTCGGGACTGCCTGAGAGTATCCCGGGCTTCGACGTCGTTACTTACCCGCAATGGATCGATCTGGACGATCCTTTCGGAATGAGAAAGGATCTGTTCCGCGGCGAGCGTCCGGATGCCCCGGGCCCGGACGCCGCGCTGGCGGCGCTGGTCGGCGTGCTCCAGGCCGGCGGCTTGGCGGGCGGCGCCCATATAGCCGCCGAGCTCGGCGGCATGCGCGGCCCGGCGCGCGCCCTGCTCGCGGAGCGGCTGCCGCTGGCGCGCTGGGCGGACGCCGCCCCCCTCTTTACGCGGCTTCGCGCGCGTAAGACCGGTTTCGAAATCGTGCGGCTGCGCGAGAGCTGCGCGATTTCGGAAGAAGCGATCGCCGAGGCCGTCTCGGCGATCGCTCCCGGCGTCACCGCCGCCGAGCTGGCGGCGGCGTTCCGGATCGCGGCGACGCGCCGCTGCTTCGGCTTCAGCGAGCGCTTCGCCACGATCTCCGTCGGCCCCGCGTTCGCGCCGGCGTCGGTGTACGGGCCGCACCGCGCGGCCCCCGGCGACATCGTCAAATTCGATGTCGGCGCCGACGTGCAGGGCTATGGCGCGGACATCGCCCGCACGTTCGCGCTCGGCGAGCCGGGCGATGCCGCCAAGCGCGCCTACGCGGCGCTGCGGCCCGGCCATGACCGCATGCTCGAGCTGGCCGGCCCCGGCGTGCCGATGGCCGCGGTATTCGCCGAGGGCATGGAGGTCATCCGTCGCTCCGGGCTGCCGGAATACAACCGCGGCCATCTCGGCCACAGCATCGGCCTCTCCCTGGCCACCGAGGAGGCGCCATTCTTCAGCGCCGCCGAAACGACCGTGCTCGAGCCGGGGATGCTCGTCTGCATCGAGACTCCGTATTACGGCTACGGCGTCGGCTCGGTCATGATCGAGGATATGCTGCTCATTACCGAGCACGGCAACGAGCGGCTAAACAAGCTGACACGGGACTTGGTGGTGCTTTAGCCGAATTTTCATACAGGCAGTCTTATTATGAATGATGTCAAGAAACCTAACAAATTTTCTTGTCACGACGACAATATGTGATGTTATTCACTGTTCTCCACCCGAATGAAGAGGGAAAATATGTTGAATTCATATTTTTCAATTTTTTTGAGAGTGGTGAGGATGATGATTCCTTGGAAAGACGCTTACGATATCGGCATCGAGAAGATCGACTGCCAGCACCGGCAGTTGCTTGTTAAATTGAACGAATTTATGGATGCCTGCAATAACCGGCAAGGCGCCGAGAAAATCGAGGAAACTCTGAAATTCCTTAAGGATTACACCCTAGAGCATTTTGGAAGCGAAGAAGAGGTCATGGAAGATATTCATTTTCCCGAGCTTGCCGACCACCGCAAGGAGCATGCGCAATTCGTCAAAACGGTGCTTGAGCTGGAGGAAAGCGTGAAAGCCAAAGGGACCTCCGTGCTGACAACGATCAAGCTGAACCGGATGCTGACGGATTGGCTCATCAATCATATCAGCAAATGCGACAAATTGATCGCGGCCTATATGAACCAGCAAAAAGGCACGGCCTGAATATTAAACCGCAAGAAAAAAGCGTCCGCTATCGGGCGCTTTTCATTTTTGAAGAATTCGGTACGATTCTCCCCGTACGTCCGCCTCCGGTATCTTCTTATCTGAACTTCATTTATAATGAAGGGGATCATTCAGGTAACACTGTAGTGAAAGGAGGTCTTTTATTTGCAGTGGCTAACCGCCTATGAGCAGCAGCTCCAGCTTGCTTTTGACGATGCGCAAGCGGTGTTGTCCGGCTTTCCGGAGCCGTTCCGGTCGCAGGCACTGGTTTATCTCGACGGATTTAACATCCTGAACAAAAAGCACTCCCAAAATTACATATGTTATCTTCTGCCGTTCTGGCTGGAGCGGACAGCCGGTCACCGGGCCGGGGACAGCCGGCGCCTAGCGGTCGCCAATATTCTCGGGATGATGTACTACCATCTGATCGATGCCTGCATGGACGAGCCCGAGCCTACAGCGACACGGCGGCTGCCGCTTGCGGAGATGATTCATCTGGAATTCCTGCGGTATTATACCGGCATTTTTCCCGGAGATTCTTCCTTTTGGGCTTATTATGGAAAGTATGTATCGGAATGGGCCGAAGCCGTATCCCAGGAAGCCGGGTCGGATTATCTGCATGACAACCCGGTGCTTATGGGCCGCAAAGCCGCGCCGGTCAAGCTGTCCGTCGCCGGCTCCATGCTTCGCGCCGAGGGAGGCGAGACGCATATCTCCCGCCTGGAGCAAGCGGTGGATACGGTACT
Source organism: Paenibacillus haidiansis (assembly GCF_036553665.1). Taxonomy (NCBI): domain Bacteria; kingdom Bacillati; phylum Bacillota; class Bacilli; order Caryophanales; family Paenibacillaceae; genus Paenibacillus; species Paenibacillus haidiansis. The sequence continues at coordinate 71,741 of NZ_JAZHPZ010000009.1, forward strand.
GGTTACGCTGCAGCTGCTTGACGATTGGGAAGATTGGGAGAAGGATCTGCAGGAAGGCAGCTATAATTCTCTTATCTCAAAGGTTCGGAGAGAAGCCGGCATCCCGGCCGATCATCGTCCTACGCCCGACGAGATCCGGCAAGGAATTTACACTTATGGGGTTCTGTCGCGGCTTTCGGAATTGTCCAACCGTAACCATGAATCCCTTCATGATCTAAAGCAGTCGGTACCGGATTTGTACGAATTTCACGAATTCCTGCGAAGCAATTTGGAAGAAGGTGCCATGGAGATCGAACGTGAACGAATGATGTTAACACGGGGCGGATTGGAATACTGGTTGTCGAAAAATATGAATAATTCCTAGCTATCAAACCTGATTTATGCTATAATAAAAAAGGTAAATATAACCATTTTAAAAGAAAGGGTGATTCAAATGACATCTGGAGCTCTCCTTCAATCACAAGTAATTGAAAAAGCATGGCAAGACCCAAGCTTTAAAGCAAAACTGCTCGCCGACCCAAAGGCGGCAATTCAGGAAGCGCTCGGTGTAATTTTCCCGGATCACATCAAAATTAAAACTGTAGAAGAAAATTCCGACGAATTCTATCTGGTGCTTCCCCAAAATCCATCCGGAGTGATTAAGAGCGAAGTAACTCCATATGGATCTTGGGCGGCAAGTGCTTCCAAATAAGTTGAACTGATTCTTTATCGGTTCTGCCTTCCGAAGGGGAAGGAATGGACAAGTTATCCGGCATCTACCTTCTTCTGAATAGAAGGAAAGCGGATAATAACCTCCGTTCCTACCCCTTTTTCACTGTTAAAGTGGATTTCTCCGTTCATCACCTCGATAATCCGAAAAGTTACCATTAAACCCAACCCGGTCCCTTTGGTCTTATTGGAGAAATAAGGCTCACCCAGCCTTGAAAGAACTTCTTCATCCATACCTTCCCCGTTATCCTTAATATGAATAGTCACATAATTGTTCTCTTCATAAGCCCATACCTGGATGTTCCCTTCCCCATGCAGCGCTTCTATACTATTTTTCATTATATTGACAAACGCCTGCTTGAATTTGGAGGAGTTGCCTTTGACATGCAGATTTTTGGGGATATGCACGGATATCTTGCCCCCTTGCAGGTTGGCCATCGGAATCAGGATGCCCTCGATATGGATAAACTCCTCCAAAATATCGAGGGTCGTCACCTTGCCGACCTCCGGTTTGGCGAATGTCAGAAAGTCGGTAATAATATTGGAAGCCCGGTCAAGTTCCTCCAGCGCCATATTTAGATAGACCTTATCGGAAGGCTGTTGTTTTTCGGCAAGCAGCTGCAAAAATCCGCGCGTCACCTGAAGCGGGTTGCGCACTTCGTGAGCTACGGAAGCCGCCAGCTCGCTAATGATCTCCATTTTCTCCGAGCGTTGAAGCTCATTGTTAAACATCTCCAGCTGCTTGGAGTATTCGACAACCTGCTCATGATTTTCCGCAAACCTTCTCCCCAGAATGATGATCAAGGAAGTCAGGAAGCATACGACTCCCCATTTCCACAAGAACAAGTCATAATATCCCGATGTGGCAAAAAACCAGATCAGTTCGCCGGCACCCAGAAATGCAAAAATCAAAAATCCGATGCAGAAAATAATCGCTTCTTTATTCCCCTTAAAGGCATACACCGTCGAGGTGCAAATCAAAATTATAAATTGAATAATCATGATGTAGCCGAGAATGTCGGTGGTAGCGAAGACGTAAATGTTATAGAACCGACTATGGCTTAATTCATTAACGATCAGAAGCAGCAAACAAAAGACGGAATACCCGATCTGGAATTTGCGGTACCGCTGTATGATCGAGCCGTAACCGACTCCGAATATTTTTTCAAAGAAAAAGGTAAAGGACGGCAATAACAAAAACAGCGCCAAATCAAACAGAGTCACGAACATTTCTCCGGCATCGTCAAATAACCAGAACAAAAACGATGAATAGGTGATGACGATGGCTCCGCATGATAAAATAACCAAACATAACGAAAACCATAGGGACATATTTACGGACTTTAAAAACAGGGAGCAAACCAGCATAATTACGGCGATAAATATAAGGGTGCTGCCCAAAATGAAGTCCGCAATATTGCCTTTCACGAACGACTTGATCAAATCCTGGTAGTTGCCCACTCTTATTTCATCGGAGATTCCTATTCGGCTTGTCTCCGAGTGGATTCCGATATACATGGTTTGATGGGAATGGATCCGGCTGAGTGGAATAAGCAGGCTGTTGATGCCGTAGTTATAACTTCTGCTCGATTCATAGACCCGGTTGCCGTCGATGCTGACTATAATTTCTCTACCATAGACTTTATCGAATAAAATAGCGGGCGAGCTTTCCTTCAGCTCGGGAAGAGTTACTTTTATCCACTGGGATACCGCCCCGTAAGGCTTTTCCGGGATTACCGGATCGTTCTTGCTTACATCAACCCACCCGCTAAGGTTCTCCAGTTGTTCTTCACTCAAATTAGGGTCAAACTGATTCGTCCAAAGAATTTGCCAATTTCCGATCATTTGCTCATTTTCGGTTTTACCGTCGGACATTTCCAATAGGAATGCACAGTAAGTTACTAGAAACAATGCAAAGAAAATAGCTATGGCTCTAAAGAAACCTTTCATTCCAGCACCGCACCCCTGCCAATGAAATAAGAATTACTTAATGCTTCGATACAATTACCCAATAAACCTTCAATTTTATGGAAAAAATAATTCATGATTTTATCGTTCTAATGCAATAAAAGTATTTTACCGTTATTAACAATTTTAATCTATGAATAGTTTTGGAAATCATCCAAATTCTTTCACAAATGATTAACAAATGTTGTTAATTTGGATGTTTGTGCGGACCGGCCCAATAAAAAAGCCCTCCAACACGGACCCGTGTTGAAAGGCTGGTGTTAATTTTCTAGGCTAATGAGTGCCCTTTTAAAACTCTTCAGCGTAAATTACGCCAATTCGATGCGAATGCGTTCCACGCCGCCGCTGCGAACCTCTTCGGCGAGCACGCCTTTAATGACGGGGCCATCCACGATTACATCGCTTCCGTCGGCCATCCGCAGCATCATTTTGGCGATCGAGACGGCTCCTTTCCCGTAAGTATCCCGTTTGTCCGGATTATAATAAGTCACTTCGGTCTTGCCGAGGAACCGGAACGACAATTCTCCCTGTTCGTCGAACAGCCAGCCGGGAAGCGACGGGTTGAAGCCAAGTCGGAGTTCCCCGTCTATAAACCGGAAAATCTGTTTGCCGGCCATCATCGTGATCCACATGCTGATAAATTCGGCGGTGGAGCCGCTAAGCCGGGCCACAAAGCCCCGGCCGTGCACCTGCGGGTCCGGGTTGACGCCGGACGCGATGAACGATGAATTCTCCAGGGTACTGCGTCCGTAAACCGCCGGATCGAGAAACGGAATCAGCGAAGTGCGGATTTCCGCGAAAAATTGCTCCGTAAGCCCGCTCTTCAATAAAGCGAGCAAGTATTTATAGCTCATATGCAGGAAGACGGATTCCCGCTCCAGCCAGCCCGGCGTAAACGCGCGGATTCGCCCGATTTCATGAGCTTCCTCGGCCAGGCTTACCGAGGTTTTGTACATCTGCAGCTCGGCGTCATACAGGTCGCTGCGGCGGATCCGCTCATAGGCGGCTTTGGCCTCCTCCGGGGTTTCCAGCGTCTTCATCCAGCGTGCCGGCCCTTCCAGAAAATGCGGCAGCGGGCGCGCCGCGAATTTCTTCACCGACGCCTTCGGCAAACCGTAGCAGCTGATCGCCGGCTGACCCGCTTCGTCCAGTACGGGTTCAAACTCCACCGCTTCATAGGCAAAATAGGTCGGCGCCAGTCCGCCGCCCAATCGGATCGCTTGGGCAATCCCGTCGTCAACCTTGCGCAGCATGGCGTCATATGCCGGGATGAGCGACGATGCCTTTAATGTCCGCTCGGCGCCGTCGATGCCGAAGCGGATGTTGTCGCGGTATAGCTCCCGACACGCGGCGACCTGATCCCAATAATCGAACGATTCGAGTTCTCCCTGCAAATGGCGGTTCAGCAGGCCGTATACTTCCTCCAATAAATTCGCCATCTCTTCGGGCAGGCGCACCTCTCTATCCCCCGATTCCAGCGCCGCTTCCCGTATGAATTTCAGCATCCGCTTCAATTCGAACGTCTCGCTCATCCCCGAGCCGAACAAGCCGGGTAATCCGTTCATCGCGTCATTCCAGCCCGGCTTGTTCCCCTCCATCTCGATCCCCATGCCGTACGGATCGAGTGTGGCGAATTTGACCAGGGACAAGGACAGCAATTTGGCGAACAAATTGGTCCGGTACACCTCTCCCATGCCGTGCCCGGTTTTCAGCCAGTGAGTATCCTTCAGCGTTAAGCCGAACCGGCGCATCTTCTCCTCATCATGCTCGAGCGAGCCGTATTGACGCACCTTATCCCCGCTAATAACATATTTCTCGCTTCTCGGCAGCACTCTTGCCGGACTGTCGAAATAAGCGTACTCATTGTCTTCGAAGAGCAGCTCAAGTTTGCGGTCCGGGAAAATATCGAGATAACTGTCGATCAGATCCATATTGTAGGTCCAGTGATCCGACCAATAGCCTTCTCCGAAACCGGCTTCGATTTGCTGTTCGGCCAGCGAGAAGACGCCGGTGAGGAACGCCTCCTCGCTCATATTTAGCGTAACGCCATGCGCCGCGATATAAGAAATCAGCTTCCCCGGCGTAAACTTGCCGAGGCAAAGCGCCCGCAGTTCTTCCCTATGGTCGGCCGCCGCGCCCTTTAGCCATTCCGTAAGCCGCTCTTCCCGGGCCACCGGCACCCGGAAGCTCGTGCCCTCCACCCCGAGCGGATTGTACCCGTCGGCCTGAATCAAGCTGAAAAAGGTCTTGATATTAAACGAGCCGACCCTCGGGTTAAAGTAAATGTCGCTGCGCCGGTTCTGGTTGGCGTCGCGGAAATTCCCGTTTCCTTGCGAATAATATTCCGGGGCGAGCGAGAAGAAGTTATAATCGCGTTCAAGGTCGCCGTGTTTGCGCGAGTAAAGATGGACCACAAAGCCCTCTCTGCCGTTTTCAAAGATGAACGGATATCCGCCGCGCAGAAAATTATCCAGATAGCTCTGCCTGCAATATGCATCGAACAACGGCAGCGATGTTGCGGTCGCGATATCCGCCGTGAGCGACTCCGTCAGCTCCCGCGCTTCTTGCAGCTTCCGCTCGACATAGGCCGGCGATGTAATCGCGGGTGCCTTGTCGTTGAGCCGCTCGACGCTGTCGAAATGGCCGATCAGCGTATAGATCGTTTTGCTCTCGCCCGGGGCGAGTTCGGCGGCAATGCCCGTGAACCCGCAGGGCACCTTGTTCGTGCAGTACTGCGGCAGGGCCGCCAGTTCGGCAAGCGGGGTGCTGGCGAACCGGTCCGGGTATCCGAGCGAGGTGTTCGCGCCAAACACGAGTTCAGCATCGGCGAACGGACGTATCACTTGACCCTGCTCATCGAACGACAAGTAAAAATGGCCGCTGCGGACTTCGCTTACCTCGGCTTCGTCATGGGTGCTGGAGCGGTTGCGGTAGTACGGAATGCCGTGCTCCAGATTGTCCACTTCCATCCAGCTGCGCAGCAGGTTGCCGATCTCCTTGTACCCGGCATTCTCCACGCCGTAAGGCAGAATCTCCGGCAGACCGTCCAGCGCCTCCACGACAATAGATTCGCCGGATATATTGGCGATCTCCACCTTGCGCACCAAAGCCGCGTAATCTTCATGCGGAATATGGAAATAGGTCACTTTGGTGCGCAGTCCGGTACCTTCATGACTTTCCTCGATGCCCAGTTCATTGGCCCGGATCATCATGCTGCGCCGGGCGGCGGGATCCGGGCAGGCGCTTTGGAACGGTTCGTAAATCCGGTCGGCGCCCGCAAGCTTGATAAACGTTCTGAAGCCTTGCAGCGACACGGATTGATAGCTGATGTTGGCCGGGGAGAATTCCATGATCGGGCTGTTCTTGTCCCGTATCCCGAAGCTGCAGATCCCCTGTCCCCGGTTGACGTAAAACGTCCACATCGGAATCCCCTTCAGCCCGGCCAACCCCGGCAAGAAGCTGGAAAACGGCGAAGCCTTGTCGAATTCTTCTATCATAAATGCGTCTTTATCAAAGTAGTAATTTGGCATGTCTTCTATCCTCCACTAACGGTTGTTCCGCGTTATTTAATGATGTAAGTTGCGATCGAATGCCCCGGAAGACTATCCGTCACGGCTTCTCCGCCGAATTCGAGCGTAAAATCCCGGCTGTCGTCCGTTTCGTTCTGGACGACCAAGGCCACGCTGCCGTCGCCATTCCGGAACGCCGTCATATTCAAATCGGCGATTTCCGAGGCGAGACCGATACGGACAGCGCCCGGGCGAATAAATTTGCTGAAATGGCCGATGTAATAGTACGAGCTGTTGTAATTCACGGTTCCGGTTACCGTGTCGGCGATGACCGGAGCGTCGCACAGGTTGCCCACATGATTCGGTCCGCCCGTTTCGTCCAGCACCAGATTCCAGTCAAGGTACCCTTCCGTCCAGTTGTTGAGATCGCCGATCATATTGCGGCCGTAGCGTTCGCCGGTAAACCATTCTCCCAGCTTGACGCCCCCTTCCTGGCAGCCCTCCGTAAAGAGCAGGTGTTTGTCGGGGAACAAATCATGCACCTTGCCGACGTTTTCGAACGCTTCGCTGACATACCAGTGGAAGCCTGTACCCCAGACGTATTTCGCCGCCTCCGGGTCGCTCAGCACCGCGGATGCCCGCTCCACCATAAGATCGCGGTTATGGTCCCAGACGAGAATTTTCACATCCTCCAGTCCTTCTCGGTGCATCGTCGGGCCGAGATAATCGCGGACGAAGTCCCGCTCCTCTTCGCCGCTGTAAATGCAGGAGTCCCAGGTTTGCACGGCGGCCGGCTCGTTTTGCACCGTAATGCCCCAGATCGGCACGCCTTCCTCGCGATATGCCTTGATAAATTTCGTATAGTATAAAGCCCAGGTCTCGCGGAACTCCGGCTTCAGTTGACCGCCGTGATTCATCTCCCCGTTTGTTTTCATCCACGCCGGCGGGCTCCAGGGGGATGCGAGCATGGTGATATCGCCGCCCGCCGCCTTAACCGCGTCATGAATGAACGGCAGCACCCATTTGCGATCGCGCGAAATATCGAAAGTATTCAGTTCAGCATCGTTATCTTCAACATAAGTGTAGTTGCCTAGCGAAAAGTCGCAGCTGTGAATATGCACTCTGCCCAGTGTATAGCCCAACCCTTTCTCCGGGTCGAAATAGCTTTCAATAACCTCCCGCCGCTTGTCGGGGCTTATCCGCGACAAGGTATAGGCCGCAGCTTCTGTGAAAGCGCCGCCAAAACCGATGACGGTTTGATACGTTTGGTTCGGATTCACCCGAATCTTACCGATGCCCGTTTCCGCCGAAGCGATTGCGCGAGCCGGCAATTCCCCTTTTTGTTCCAGACGCTCGCCGGAATCACGGGAAGTCAGCACTTTTGACCAATTTGCCATTCGAACCTCTCCTTAGAAGAAAATAGGATAACAGCTTGATCGAAACCGGTTTCGAAAAAGAGCGAAAAAACGGAGCCTGCGGACTCTAGAGAGAACGACAGGACTCCCTGATGACCAGTTCGACCGGAAGGATATCCGTCCGGATCCCTTCCCCGCCTTCTATGGTATAGATTAACATGTCGGCTGCCCGGTTGCCAAGGGCGTATGTATCCTGCCGGACCGTTGTTAAAGAAGGCGTCAAATATTTGGCCATCTCGATATCATCAAACCCGACGACGGACATGTCCCCGGGAACCTTCATCCCGCGCTCCTTCAACGCCATCATGGCCCCTAGCGCCAAATTGTCGCCGGCGGCAAAGACGGCGGTAGGCCGTTCGCCCGCCCGCAGCAGCTGTTCCATCGCAGCTCGGCCGCTCTCCACCGTGTAATCGAAGCTCCCCTGGATGACATGCTCCGGGTTGACCGGCAGGCCCAGCTTCTCCATTGCCTGCATATAGCCTTGCAGCCGCCTATTGCCCGAGAAGGTATCCCCGCCCCCGATATGTGCGATTTTGCGGTGTCCCAGACGGTACAGATACTCTACCGCACGCAAGCTGCCTTCCAAGTTGTCGGAACAGACGGTGCTCTTGAGCTCCGATTCCTGATCCAGCAGCACGCAAGGGATGCTCGAATCCAGCAGCTCCAGAAAATAAGGATCGGCATAATCCGGCAAAATGACGACGATCCCGTCCACCCCGCGAATTTTGCAATGCTCCAGATAGCTTCTTTTCTTCCCGCCGATATCTTTGCTGATGAACATCAGGTCATAGCCTCTCGCGGTCGCCACCTGCTTGAAGCCTTCGATCACGCCGGCAAAATAAGGATGCAGGATCCCTGCCCCCGACGGCTCGACATACAGCACGCCGATCGTCCAGGATCGCTTGGTCGTCAGCGTACGGGCGTGCGCATTGGGCAAATACCCGAGCTGCTCGGCGGCCTCCAAAATCTTGCGCCGGGTTTTCGCGCTCACGTCGCTATAATCGTTAAACACCTTCGACACGGTGGTTGGGGAAAAACCGGTTTTTTTCGCTATATCGTAAATCGTGATCACTTGCACATTCAACTCCGCTCTTATGGCCCGGCAATCCGGGGGACTCATGTGAAATTGTAGCCGTCCCCCCGCGACAAAGTCAACTGCAAATCGACAAGCACGCTTGCTTGATCCCTACGGAATCCGCTTGTTTCACCGCGCCTTGTAGCGTTTATTAAGTAGCAAACGGAGCCGGGCCGCCAAGCCGGCAAGCTTGACCGGGGGCGGAACGGGAGAACAAAGGAGGATTATCCGATGTATGAGCCTCGCGACCGCAATGAAAACAGCAATGTGGATGTGGAACGCAGAGATGTGCAGAAGAGATCCGAGCCCAGCATGGTTGCATCGACCTTCATTAAGTATGCGGCCTATATCATCCTGTTCTTCGGGTTTCTCTATTTCCTCGTGAAATACGTATTCCCGAAATTTTGAACCGGCCCCGGTGCTTGAAACGCCGGATTTGGGGCAAACTCCAAATAGCAAAATTCATCACCCGAAAGGAGACGGTATCCTATGCCGGACTTTCCTAAAACCGAAGGAGATTTTGTCTACGAGCGGTACAATTTGGAGCGGGACAACCGGGCCGAGAACGATATTCCCGGCGATGATCTGCTCCCGCACGACACCAGGATTACCCAAGGCCTCAGCGAGCGGGGAGCCGGGGAGGAAGGTGATGCGGATTACCTGGCGGACACGGCGCTGCCGGATGTCCCCGACGCGGACGAGATCGAGCGGGACACTCCCGTGGATCAGGTCGCTCCCGACCCTGACGCCATGCACGGGACCGATCTGCTGAACGGCTTCGACGGAGACGAGACCCGGTAATCCTAGAAAATGAAGAAGCGGGCCGCCCCAAGGTTAAGTCAGTGGGGCGGCCCGTTTTATTCCGCCTGCTTCGTTTAAAGGATCATCCCGGTATACTTGATTTCCAGATCGGCATTCACTTGAAACTCCAGCCCGGGATAAAGCCGTTCCCAGTCCTGCTGCTCGGTTTCGTTATTCCAATGCCGCGACGAATAGCGGAGTCCCCAACCTAAAGGGTCCAATCCGGAAGCCTGAATCTTTTTGAACAATTGCATGACGTCCCGTTCCAGCTTTTCGCTGGCCGCTTTGGAGACGGCTTTCATCATTGCCGCGTCCACCGGAACGCCGGACTCGCTTTCTTCCGTGACCGCTCTCCCCGATATACGATACTGGATGGTTGTTTGTCCGTTTGGCCTTTCTTTAATCTTGTATTTGGAATGAAACGTCTCCAGATTATAGTCGAACGCGGTGCCCTCTGCCATAACGTGAAAGCTGGTGCGAAAATTGCTTGACCGTAAAAGATTCAGCAATCTTGTCTCGTTTGTGGTAAGAATTTCGACCAGCTTTTTTTTGTTGAACAAAGCGGTCTTATCGGAGATCAGCAAATCCGGGTTTCTGGCCTCGACGATCGGCATGATCGGATCAATTCCACGTTCCTTTACCCTCCGGCGTAAGTCAAAGGAATACACGGTAGAAGTAAAAGGAGATTCGGAGCCTTCTTTGCCCAGCGACAGAATCAGCGCGTTCCCCGGCAGTCTTTCGTTTCTCGGCTGCGTTTCGATCACCTTCCGCGCGTTGGGAACCCCTATGGCGCAGAGCATAATCAATTGAATATCGCGACGGCGGGAAGACCAGTCAACAATGGGGGTCAAATTGTCGCGGGCAAAAGACTCCCCGAAAACTATTACTTTGCAATGGCTGAAATCGATCTCCTTGTCGATTCTAGATTTCATTAAACGGATCGCCTCGGGAACGCTTTCGGCAGTTTCCGTGATATTGATGGACGCCTGGCTGCGCTTCGCCGGGTCCCCTTCAGGAACGGCGATCTTGAGTGTTACCTCATATTTTCTTTGCTTTTCGATATTCTCCGGGCGGTCGATGCCGATCGCCAGCACGAACGCTCTTTTGTCGATATCTTTAAACTGGCAGCCGGAGAGAGACGTGGAGGCCAGGATAATAGACAGTAACAGAAGTGATTTTTTCATGCTTTTTTAACGCTCCTTATCCTTACAAAAAGAATGACGGCCAGCAGAGCAAATTCACCCACCAGACGGACGTTCAAAAACCACTGACCGAATAGGGCCAGCCGCTCCTGATCCAATTGGCTCATGATGAGCACGGTAAGAAGCGAAAAGGAGCCGAGAATCCACCAGTCCGCTTTTTTGAAGCCAGAATTTCCCTCTTTGGGACCGAAAGCCCCTTTAAACAACTCCAGTCCTACATGCCAATGGATTACCGCGCTGACCAGGGAAAGAGCCAAGTAAATGGTATAAAACAAAAACAGCAACCGTTCGATGATGAAAAGCTCCATTCGAATCGAATCGGCAGTGGAAAACCAGGAGAATATATGATCCTCCACGCCGATCGTCCCATGATAACCGATCGGAACTAGAAAAGTTACAAGCAGGATCATTAGTCCCGTAATCGGAATCGTCCAAATATACCTGGTATTGAGCCGTTTAAAACAGCGGTTGAAAATCGCCAGATTAAAGTAACCGGAAAAGATAAAGGTACCGGCCGCAACGGTTCCGTATTTCGGCTTCGTCCACATATAAGTAATCACCTGCATTACGGCGTCCCAACTGAAATCCGGGCTTAGAAGAGATTTGATCAATATGTACAAAATAATCGGAGTAAACAGAAACAACAGCGTCTCCAGGGCGTACAGGATAGATTCCTCGGATAAATGGGCAAAGAAGCTGACCACCAGCAAAAAACCGATGATGACGGCATAGGGTGAAATATCGGGGCTGACAAAGCGTACGGTGATATCCACGAAAGAAATCATCGTGATTATGCCGGCGACGAACCAAAGTCCGGAGTAAAGAATCAGCAGCGGCAGTGAAATGATTTTGGAGAAGCGTTCGGCAAAAATCTCGGGAAGCCCCTTCCCTCCGAAATGGCTTATCGTTTTGGCGAACCCGTAGAGCAGCATTGTTCCGACGACCATGGAGATGAATATGGACGGCAGCGCCCCGGCAAATCTGTCGTTGATCAGGGTGCGGGGGACATAGTTAATAATATTGATCAGCGCGTTGATCAGAAATAAGTAGTAGAAGTATTTGCTGTTCAGCATTCTCAACGGTCTCCCTTTGCCCTGAATTCCAGCACATGCATCTTCATATAAGGCTGACCGAAGCTGCGAAGCCCCGATAAATACAAGATCAAGCCGACGACGGAAATGACGATTCCGACCAGCCCAAAGGCGATCGCCAGTACAGCGATAATGTACTTGATCACCCGGATGGTGTAGCCCATCATGCTTAACGGGATGATAAAGTTCGAGATCGCCACGGCGGAAACGAGAATAATCATGATGTTGCTGACCAGTCCGGCCTGGGTGGCGGCCTGGCCGAGAATCAAACCGCCGACCGTCGTGGCCGTTGGGCCGATCGCTTTCGGCAAACGCAAGGACGCCTCCGTCAGAAACTCCATCATCAGCAGCATCAGGAAGACTTCCATAAAGGACGGGTAAGGAACCCCAGCCCGGCTTCCCGCGATCAGGAGAGAGATCTGCGCTTTTAGAATTTCCGGATTGTAGGAAGCAAACGTAATATAAAGACCGGGCAAAGTGAGCGTCAAAAACAACCCGATATAGCGGGTGATTTTCAGGAACCAGCCGACCATCGGAACCTGGATCTTGTCGTCCATCGCCGTGAAGAAATCGCTGAACACGGTCGGAGCGATGATGGCAAACCCGTTGGAATTGATCAGAACGACCACCTTGCCTTCGGCGAGATTGAACACGACCCGGTCGGGTCTTTCGGTCACGATCATCGTCGGAAATACACGAAAGCGCTCCTTGGTGAGATATTTCTCCATCTCGCCCGAGGATTGCAATATATCGATCTTGACGGCTTCGATCCGCTTTTTCATCTCCCGCAGCACCTGCCGGTTTACCCGGGCGTCATCGTACAAGATGGCGACGGTGGTCCGCGAGATGTTGCCGACCGTCAGCATGTCGGCTTTTAAGGTCGGAGACTGATACCTGCGCCGGACCATGTTGATATTGGTCTCGATATTTTCGCTGAACGCATCGCGCGGACCTTGGACGATACTCTCGTTCATTGCCTCGCCGATCCCGCTCGACTCCACTTTAACCGCGTCGACCAAATAGCACCGGGAAGCGAAAGTAAGCATGGCAAATCCTTTCAGGACATATTCCATCGCCGTCCGGCGATCCTCGGCCCGGACCGTTCCCGGAAAAGCGGCGATATACTCCTCAAATGCCTTCGCATCCTTCAGTTCATAACTCGGCACGACTACATATCGCTTCACCGTATCGGAATTGGTCAGGCTTCGCATGTATTGAAGCCCGACCTCCTTGGAGGGCCCCAGTTTAAGCTGCTCAAAGTCAATCTGGTCGGACAGTTGGTCCGCAAGCCATAAAGACAGCTCTCCGCTTCCTTTTCTAACCATCCGCGATCCCCCTGTTTCCGGTAATTTCTTTATGGATTCAAGCCTATTTTGCCAACCATGGTAACTTCCCATTCATGATTTGGCTTTCACGGCTCCCGAAAATAAAAAGGGCCGTTTTCCTAGAGTCATCTTGGACCCTGACGGAAAACAGCCCTTTATTTTATTCATCTTCATCGGCCGATGCTGTGCAAACCCGGTTTCTGCCGGAAGCCTTGGCCCGGTACAACGCCCGGTCGGCCCGCTCGATCAGACATTCCCTGGGAACGTCCGGATAGGTTGCGCTCCCCGCGGAAATGGTAATCTTTAATTCTTTGCCGTCCGGCAGAACAAACCGGGTGCCCTCCATATTGCGCCTCAGTCGCTCGGCGACAATTCCGATCTTGTCGGCGCCGCATTCGTCCACGATCACGGTGAACTCCTCTCCGCCTTTCCGGGCGATGTGGTCCCCCGGACGGAACGTATCCCTTAGCACGGCGGCGACTTGGGACAATACGGCATCGCCCGCAGGATGCCCGTGAGTGTCATTGACCTGCTTGAAGTGGTCGATGTCGACCAACAGCAAACTGAAAGGAATCCTATATCGGTCGGAATAAGCGATTTTCTGCTCCATCATAATTTCAAAGGCCCGCAAATTGAACAGGCCGGTCAGGAAATCGCGGTGCGCCGCTTCGCGCATAATCCGCAGGGATTCGCCAGATCGCTTTAGATAATGCAGCATGATGAACGTGAATGAGCCCCCGACAATAAATACAAGGCCAAAAACAGCGATGGGACCCCATTTCTCCCCCGGGAGGATGAATGTGAATATCAGCATCGACAAGACTGCGGTGAGGCCCAGGGCGGACGCCCATCTGCGGAGCGAAAGATGTTGGCCCCTCAGCAGCGAAAGCGCGATTGCAAGCGTCCCCAGCGCATTCGCCGCTCCCCAAACCGAAGCCATATTCAAACCGTTTAGCAGGAATAAGCGATATAAAAAGATAATTGCGGTTGTAATCACGCCGGGTACCCACCCTCCCATCGAGACGGCAATGAGGATCGGCAATTGGCGCAAGTCGGCGACCACCGTCGCGTTAATCGGAAACGTATAGTACATGAGTCCGACCCCGAACAGGCCAAGCACAAGGCCGAGTATTAGCCCGGTCCCCGAGTTCCCGTTCGGACGGCTCGCTTGACGTTTGTCCCAGACCATATTGCCGAAGAACAAAAAGGTGGTCAGAAGCGTAAAGTTGTTAATCAAGCCCTGCAGCATAAGGTTACCTCTCGACTTTAATCAAACCTGCCATATGCAGGCGCCAAAAAATGGCGAACATGATTAGCATATCATAAATATAAGGAAGCGACCCCACTAAATTGTCATATTTTCGCGTAATTTTCGATTTAATTCGACATAATTCTACATCGTTTGATACCCCCCTATCCCTTGTTCCGCTTTTCGGAGGGCTCATGCTATAATGACATAAGTTGTTAGAAGGAGGAAAAGGCGATGAACGACACGAAGGCGCCTGACGAACAGGAGCCTATCGAGATATGCCTGATGGCGGGCAAAATCATGCTTCAGAGCGGGGCGGAAACCTACCGGGTAGAGGATACGATGACCCGGATGGCCGATTGTCTGGGGCTGAAGGGTTCGCACAGCTATGTCACGCCGACCGGAATCGTGTTCCAATCCGGGGAGATGAGATGGGCCAAGCTCATCCGGATTGTCGAGCGGACGACCGATTTGCAAAAGGTGGCTGCCGTCAACGACATCTCCCGCAAGCTGTGCAGCGGAGATGTAACCGCCGCCGAAGCCCGGGGCATGCTGGCGGAGATCGAGACCTCCCGGCACGCCTACCCGGTTCCGGTGCAGATCGCCGCGGCGGCGATTGCGAGCGGCTGCTTCACCTGGATGTTCCGGGGAGGCTGGGAGGATATGCTGCCGGGAGTCATTTGCGGCGGAATCGGCTTTCTGTCGTTTATTCTGCTGAACCGGGCCGTGAAAGTGAAATTTTTCGCCGAGTTCATCGCCGCTTTCCTGATCGGCCTGATCGCCTCGCTGTTCATCAAAGCGGGAATCGGAGCACATCTGGATAAGATCATTATCGGCTCCGTCATGCCGCTCGTGCCGGGGCTGCTGATCACCAACGCCGTACGGGATCTGATGGCCGGACATCTTGTCTCCGGCTTGTCCCGGGGCGCCGAGGCTTTTCTGACGGCGTTTGCCATCGGCGCCGGCATCGCCGTTGTTTTTACTACTTTATAACCGTGAAAAGAGGGCTTGACCTGTCATGAATCTGGCTATGCATATGCTCACCAGCTTTATCGCCTCCGCCGCCTTCGGCATGATCTTCAGCGCCCCTAGACGAACGCTGCTCCAATGCGGCTTCTCCGGGATGCTGGGCTGGGCCGCTTACATTTTGCTCGGCTACCGCCTGGATACGATCTTTGCCACCGTCGCGGCCACTCTCATCGTTGGTGTGATCAGCCAATTCTTTGCCAGAGCCTACAAGAAGCCGGTCATCCTGTTCAGCGTTTCGGGCATCATCCCGCTCGTTCCCGGCGGCTTGGCCTATGACGCGATGCGGAACTTCGTGGAGAACGATTATAATATGGCGATTCAGCTTGCCGCCCAGGCGTTCCTGATCTCCGGATCGATCGCCATCGGCCTCGTGTTGTCCGAGGTATTGAATATGATTATCCGCAGAATTCCGGGGCGCCTGCCCGTAAAGCGTCGCGGCAATTGAGCCGGCCTATAATTTCCTCATCCAGAAGGTGTTGACGTATACGGTGGAGAAACCGGCCTTCAGCATATTGTCATGGCTCGTGCCGCCGAATTCGACATCGACGTACAGCCGCGTACTTCCCAGGCTTCGGGCGGTCCGGATCCGTTCCGCGATCAGCTTGGACTGACAGCCTTGGCCTCTAAATTCCGGAAATGTATAATCGTTCGCCAAATAACCTTCCCCGCCGCGAAGAAACAAGGAACATATTCCCGCCGCTTCGCCTCCGATCCGGGCGATCCAGTTCATGAATTCGGGGAGGCAGTAATAGCCTTTCTTCCGCGCGACCAGCCCGCGGTCGACGCCCGTTTCGCCTTTGGTGCGGCCGACCAGTTCCAGAAAGAACTCCACGTTATCTTTCGTTACCGGTACCAACTCCACTTGGCCGGCTTCCTCGTCCGCCAAATTCGGAGACCGGGTCCCCCCACTTAAGTCCAAGGAGAGAAAAGCAAGCTGCTGCCAGGGCAAAAAGCCGCAGGAAATCAAGGCTTCCGCCACCTCAGGGCCCTGAAGATCCGGCGTCATATCGAAGCAGGGAGAGATTCCGTACCGTTCGTATATGTCCAATATTTCAGGCAGCAGGTCCAGATCAGTCAGGCCGAACCGGATCACCCGGTTATAGTAATTCGAATCCGGCGAGCCCGGTTCGATCAGCAGCGTTGTCGAACCGAGCTTTCTGAGCTCCAAATTTTTCTCTTCGGCCGACAAGGCGCGCCGGGCGTTAAACTGCGTCATCTCCGCTTCCAGGGCGACGATTCGTTCCACCTCGGACAAAGCCCCGCTTAACCTTGAGGGATGGGGTACACTCATCTATGATTCTTCCTCTCTTCTCTATCCAAATGGTCATGTTATAATGGAATGCGTAACTTCAGAACGGAAAGAAGATGAACATCAAGAATGATCGCTCAAATATTGCTTGACGTCGTGCTGCCGATCTTCGTGCTGATCGGACTGGGCGCCCTGATGCAGCGGGCATTTCGCCTGGATCTGTATACCTTGGCCAAAATCAATTTTTATTATATCACCCCTGCCGTGGTGTTCCTAAGCATGTACGAAGCGGAGATGTCGGCGGAACTGCTCGGAAATGTCACGCTGTTCTATGTCCTGTACGTCATACTTCTGTATGCCGTAAGCGCAATTGTCAGCCGGAGCCGCAAATTCAGCCCCGGGATGAAGGCGGCTTTCACGAACAGCCTGATTCTCGACAACTCCGGCAATTACGGCCTGCCGATCAATCAATTGGCTTTCAAGGGCGATCCGTTGGCCTCTTCTCTTCAAGCCCTGATCATGACTTTTCAAAGCCTGGTCACCTTCACGTACGGTGTCATGTCGGTGCAGCGGGCCAAATCCGGCGGAACTTTGAAAGCGGCCTTCATCGGCTTCCTGAAAATGCCGGTCCCTTATGCGCTCGTTCTCGGCCTGTTGTTCCATTTCCTGCGGCTTCCGCTGCCCGAATTCCTGTCCAAGCCGCTCGGCTACGTTTCCGACTCAATGGTCAGCATCGCCCTGCTCACCCTGGGGGCGCAAATCGTGAAGTATCCGCTGCGGCTGGACCGTGCCGATGTGTATATCAGCGTGGTTCTGCGCCTATTGGCCGGCCCGGCGATCGGCGTTTTGCTCGTATTCCTGCTTGGCCTGAAGGGCATTCCCGCCCAAGCGCTGCTGATCGCTTCCGGCATGCCGACCGGCGTCAACAGTACGATCCTCGCCGAAGAATACGACAATGAACCCGATTTCGCTTCCCAAACCGTGCTGATCTCCACGCTGCTCAATATTATTACCATTACGGCGTTGATCTCTTTGGCCAAATATGTAGGATAACGAAATTCCTGTAAATGTGCATTTTTTTCGGGCGTTATTCCCCTTTCGCGGGGAAATGGTCTGAATATGGCTGCACAATCGCAGGAATTTCTTTTTTTCATCCACCGCTCCTCTTATAAAACTGGATCTTAGCAGGAATTTGCCCGCATGGGTGTAGTTTCCTTGCATAAGGAGAAAAGTATGGAGAAGTAATAACAGAAGCCGGATAAATCGTAAGTAGGATGCCAGGAGGGGAATTCGTGAATTTTAAAGGAAAAGGCTGTTTGATTCCGCTGATTATCGTCATCGCCGTCGTCTTGATTCTCATTGCCCTGTTTGCGGGAAATTACAATAAATTCGTGGCCGCGGACGAAGCCGTAAACCGGGAATGGAGCAAAATCGATGTCCAATTGCAGCGCAGATACGACCTGATTCCGAATCTGGTCCGTACGGTGGAGGGATACGCCGCGCATGAAAAAGAAGTGATTCAAGCGATCGCCGATGCCCGCGCAGCGCTTGGCGGGGCCCGCACGCCCGATGAACTTGCGCAGGCGGATCAGCAATTGTCCGGCGCTTTGGGCCGCCTGCTCGTGGTGGTGGAAAATTACCCTACCCTCAAAGCCGACGCCCAATTTACGCAGCTGATGGACGAGCTCGCCGGAACGGAAAACCGGATTGCCGTCGCCCGGAACGATTACAATACGGCGGTCGCCAGCTATAACAACATGCGCAGACGCTTCCCCGGCAATTTACTGGCGGGGATGATGGGGTTCGAGACGCGGGAGTATTTCGAAACAACGCCGGAATCGCGAACCAATCCGGAGGTGGATTTCGGAACGGGGAACAATACTTCGTTTAACGTTCCGAATAGGGAAGCGCCATGGGCCGGAGCCGGCACATTCGGGACATGACCAGGGCAAAGAAGCAGCCGCTCCTGCCCGATTGTCCGCTCCGGTCCCGTTCCGGCTATTTCAAGCCGGCGTTTGCCCTTCTGTTGGCGGTGGCGCTGCTGTGGGGAGCTTCCCGGGCTTATGCAGCTCCCGCTATCCCGGAGCCGCAGGGCGATATTTACGTTCAGGATTTCGAAGGGCTGCTGAACGCCGAGCAGGCGGCCGCGCTGAACCGGCTCGGCCGGGCGCTGGACGACAAGACCGAAGCCCAGATCGCCGTGCTTACCGTTCCCAGCCTGGAGGGCTACTCCGTGGAAGAGTACGCCCTGCAGGCGTTTCGGCAATACGGCCTCGGCGGCGAGCGGCAGAACAACGGCGTCCTTCTGCTTCTATCCATGGAGGACGGCGAACCGGGCAACCGCCCGCTGCGGATCGAGGTCGGCTACGGGCTTGAAGGGGCGCTGCCCGACGGCAAGGTCGGAAGAATTCTCGACCAGGTTACGATTCCTTATCTGGTCAATGGCCAGTCCGGCGAAGCGATCGTTGAAACTTACAAAACGCTTTACAATGAAGTCGCCAAAGAATACGGCGTGGAAGATGAGCTCGCCCCGCAGGACGTGTCCCTTCCCGCGGGAGCCGGCGGGAAAACCGGGAGCAGGAATATATCGCTCGGATGGATGCTGTTCATCGTTCTTTTCCTTGCGGTCGATTTTATTTTCTTCCGCGGCACGATGACTCTGTTCCTGCTCGCGATGCTCGGACGCGGCGGACGGGGCGGCGGCGGGTTTGGCGGCGGAGGCGGAGGATTTCGCGGTGGGGGCGGCGGCTCTTCCGGGGGCGGGGGGGCGAGCCGGAGGTTTTGATACCGCGGGCCGCCTTTTCCAGTTATAATATTCTGTGGACCCGACCCGATTTCCGCCAAAGGAGAGAAACTTGCAGAATATGAATGGTTTTGTATTACCGCCGCCGAAAGCGGTGTTCTTCGATGTCGACGACACGCTTTACGATCATTTGATTCCGTTTCGTGAAGCTCTCATGCATGTACTTGGCACAGGCGACGGTTTCCCGTACGCCCCCGCCTATCACCGTATGCGCTATTATAGCGACACCTTGTCCGCCCAAGCGGGCGGAACACCGACACAGGGGCGCGCTCTGCATGAGATGCGGACCCGCCGGTTTATCCTTTCCCTGGCCGAGTTCGGCCTCGAATTATCCGCCGCGCAAGCTGCCGAGGTGCAGGCCGAATATCTGAGCCGCCAATTTGATATCCGCTTGTTCGACGGGGCCCGCTCCCTGATTTCAGATCTATTAGGCCGGGAATGCACCGTCGGACTGATTACGAACGGTCCGTCCGAGCACCAAATGAAGAAGATTGCCGCGCTTGGGCTTGCGGATTTGATTCCCCCCGAATTGATTTACATTTCCGGAGCCGTCGGCTTCACCAAGCCGGATCGCCGGTTGTTTGCCCATGTGGCGGACAAGCTGAATTTCCCGCCTGAAGCCTGTTATTATATCGGCGATTCCTGGCGGAACGATGTCGTCGGAGCCCTGGACGCCGGCTGGCATGTCCTATGGTTTAACCACCGGAACGCGCAGCCCGAATCGGAGCACAAGCCGCATTTCCGAGCGAACAGCTACGAGGAACTTAGGCAACTGCTCCTGCCGTCGCTTTGATTGAACGGACGGATCCGCTTCGGCCATTGCTACAACAAACCAAGCCCGCCCATGCCATGTCGTAAATGGCTGGGCGGGCTTTTTGTGATGCTTTCCGAATGATATTCCAAAAATTCCGCATAATACCAGAGTAGTTGAATCGGGAGGAGGAAGTCATGTCGTGTCGATGTTCGGCAAATTCTTTAAAAAGTTCAGCTCCGTGAATAAGCCTAAGGAGAAATTCCCCCAGGGAGAGCCGCAGGTGTCCGGTCCGCTGACAGTGGGGACGATACTGCAAGAATTTCGGGATTGCCAGGACCTGATCCGTTATACGATTCCCGTCCTTGAGGCGGAGCTGCTCTTTTTCCGCCATCAAATCGACCTCCAGTTATATGAACGGGAAGTTCTCCGGCCGCTGCAAAATATCAGGAAGGAAGAACTGGACGGCCTGCTTGGGGAATCAAAATTCGTCCCTGCCACCGATGCGACAGACACCGTACAGAAGATTCTTGCCGGAGGCATCGCGATTTTTCTGCCTCAAGGCGTATACATCGTCGACGCCTTTGGCCCGGAAAAAAGAAGTATTGAGCAATCGGAAACCGAAACTGCCATCACCGGTCCGCATGATTCTTTTACCGAGACCCTGGACACGAATTTATCGTTAATCCGCCGGAAGCTAAAAAGCAATCGCTTAAAGGTCCGGCAATACAGGGTCGGCGAATTGAGCAAAACGGCGGTTTGCGTGCTTTATATCGACGGGATTGCGAATATGGAATATGTCGACCGGATGAGTGAAAGAATTAAGGACATTGAATTCAGCAGTTTGTATGACGGGACCATGTTGACACAAATGATCGATGATTTTCCCAATTCCCTCTTTCCGCTGTTTCAAACCTCCGAGCGCCCGGATATTTCGATCTCCAAGCTGAATGAAGGAAAGATCATAGTGATTGCGGATCAAAGTCCCTCAGCAATCATAGCACCGTCTTCGCTGTTTGAATTCTTCACGACGCCGGACGATTATTACAATCGCTGGGTGGTCGGCACCGCCTTGAGATTGCTGCGTTATCTCGCATTCATTATCACGATATCCCTGACTTCCCTTTATGTCGCCATTACGACTTACCATTACGAAATGATCCCGGAGAATTTGCTGACCTCGCTGACGGAATCAAGAAGCAGGGTACCTTTTCCTCCAATCATAGAGGCTTTGTTGATGGAAACAACCATTGAGTTCTTGCGTGAAGCCGGGGCGCGGCTGCCGACGAAAATCGGCCAAACGATCGGCATCGTAGGCGGTATTGTGATCGGGACGGCGGCCGTGGAAGCCGGATTTACGAGTAATATTCTGATCATTGCCGTGGCCATGTCCGCGATTGCCTCCTTTGTCATTCCCAGTTATGTCATGAGCGGTTCGATCCGGCTGTTGCGGTTTGGGCTCATTATTTTGTCGGGCATGCTCGGCAATTTCGGGTTTGTGACCGGCCTAGCCCTGCTGTTCATCCATTTATCGAAGCTGACCAGCCTGGGAGCGCCTTATACGATCCCGGCCGCTCCGATCAAATTTGTGGATTGGAAAGATATTTTTATTCGCGGGCCGTTCTGGTCGCTGCGCCGGCGTCCAAGCCAGCCGCGTCCTGTAGACAAATATCCCAACAAAATGAAGGAATAGGTGATCCCGTTGTCACAGGAAAAACTTCGCCCACTTCAGATTGCCATGCTGTTTCATAATACGCAGGTCGGTGTGGTGCTTTTCATTCTTCCGCGTACGATCGCCATCCATTTCGGCACCAACGGATGGGTGATCTTGCCGATCATGTTCGTTATCGTCACTTTAAATATAGTGCTGATTAATTCCGTCTATCGTTTGGGAGGCGGAGCATCGGTGTTTACTATTTTAAAGTCGGGACTGCCCCGCTTTCTGCTAATACCTTTATATTTCGTGATCGGCTGCGCATTAGCTATGGTGGGCTGCCTGGTTGTCAAGCAGTATTCGCTGATGTACCAAATGCTCATCTTCCCGCAAACCCCGGATATGCTACTAAAGCTGGTGATCGATATTCTTGTTTTCTTGCTCGTGACCAAAGGGATCTACAATATGTCCAAGGCAAACGTCTTTTTTCTGACGCTAACACTGCTCATGATCCCGTTCGCCTTCGAAATTTTCAAAAGCTTCGACCCTGTCCGGATGACTCCTTTCTTTTTTCAGGAGGGCAAGGATATGGGACGGGGCCTCCTAAAAGTATTCAGTGCCTTTATGGGGTATGAGCTGGCTATCTTTCTGTTTCCTTACGCGGAAAGCGGCAAAAGATGGCTGAAATACCTTCACTTCTCAAACGCATTCACCGCGATCATTTATTTACTCGTCACCATTTTATGCTATGGATTTTTTAGTTATAAAGAATTGACCCATCTGTCTTTTCCTTTACTTGAAATGTTCGGATATTTGCACTTCCCGTTCGCCGAAAGGGTACAAAATTTTCTATTCAGCTTTTTCTTGCTTTCTATTTTAAATACATCCGCCATGTATTACTGGTCCAGCCAAACGGTGTTCAAGGAAATACTCCCCAAATTAAATTGGAAATGGATAACGTTTATATTGCTGGCGGCGACCTTTGCCGTCTCCTATATCCCAAAAGCGCTGATCGTCGTCGAACAATGGTTTGACGTAGTTACCTATTTCCAAATGGGCGTCGCGGTCCTGCTTCCGTTGCTGGCATTGCTGGCGCTGTTACTGAGGAAAGGAAAGAAAGTCCATGCCTAAAAAAACAATGCTGTTAGGAGCGGCCGCGGCCTGCCTGCTGCTTGCGGGATGCAGCCAAGATCAACATATTCTGGAAAGGATCGGGTATATACGCACTGTCGGATATGATGCGGCTGAGGCGGGAAAAGTCCAAATTACCCTTAGCATTCCGCTCGTCGTCAACGAAGCCAATCAAAGCCGCTCTTCAGACGAAGTGTTGACCGGTGAAGCCTATAGCAGTAAGGAAGCGCGGAACAACCTGTCCCGGCGGATTAGCCGGAACCTGGTTAGCGGACAAGCCCGGACGATTCTGTTCAGCGACAGAGTGGCCAAAGGGGGATTGCGGAGGTACATGGACACGCTGATGCGGGACGCCTCGATTTCAAAACGGACAGAAATGGTCATCGTGGAAGGTTCGGCTCACGAAATCATTTCCGGCGACTACCCCGAGCATCCCCGTACGGCACAATACATTGACCGGCTGATCAAAAAAGAGTTCAAGACGCAAGCGACGCCGAACATTATGCTGCATCAATTTTTGCGCGATTACTACGACGATGGCAAGGACCCGATTGCGACCATGCTGCGCCAAAGAGGAAAAGACCTGGAGATCAGCGGAATCGCCTTGTTTCAAGAGGATAAGTACGAAAATAAGCTGGAACCGAAGGATATCTTTTATTTTTCTTTAATGTACGGGAATCTTAGCAAGGGAGAAACTACGCTCGTTGTGGGCATACCTGAAGTAGAGTCCGTAACGCTGAACGCCATTAACAGTAAAAAAAAGGTCAGGATTAGCAGAAGCGCAGACGGAAAGTACCGGGCGGATATCTACATTAAATTGGAGGGTGGGCTGATAGAATACAATGGGAATTTAAAATTAAGCACTTCGGACAGAATCAAACTGGAGGAAACTTTAAGCGGGTTTATTTCACGGCAGGGTCAAAGGGTCGTGAAACAATTGCAGCAACACCGTACGGACAATCTGGGCATCGGCCAATATGTCCGGAACAAAATGGGGTATAAGGCGTGGAAGGATGCCCATTGGGACGACATTTACGCCAACATGGATATCCAAGTCCACGCCAAATTATTGATCAAAAATTTCGGCAATTACTATGACTGATTGCTAGATATCTCCAATATATCAACGCCATACGGTTCCATCTCAAGCTCGCGGCCTCGCGGCTCCTCGTAAAGGATGCTTTGATATGCTCCCGGCAAGGTGACTTTACGGGACTCCCGGGATAAGTTAAGGACAAACATGAACCGCTTGTTTTTGCCGGACCGGATCGTAATCTGGACTCCTTCGGGCAAATTCGGGAACATCGTCAGCTTTTGCCTGCCGGCAATTTTAAAGAAAAGCCGCTTCAGATAGGATTCCTCGGCATGTGTGCCGAGATAATACACCTGTCCCCGGCCAAAGGCGTTTACGGTCACCGCAGGTTTGCCCGCGTAAAAATCTCCGCCGTACCGCATCAAGGTATCCGCTTCGCGCGGGGAAACGAGGTCGCACCACTGGCTGCATTCGAAAGACCGGCCGTCCGCATCGACGATGCTGTGGATATCGCCGCCGATCGGATCGTATTCCTCGACGACGATGCCCGCACAGCGGGCCAAACGGCCGGGCAGCGGCATCATTTCGCATTGGTTGTCCATGTTCTTCACTCCGCTTCGGCTGGTAAGCACCAAGGATCCCCCATCCGCCGCAAACTTCTCCAGCCGGGCCGCCGCTTCTTCATTCATTAAGTACAGCCCCGGAGCCACGATCAATTTGTACCCGTCCAGGGGTTCATTCCAGTCGATCACGTCGCAGCCGATCCCCAGCTTGGTCAAGGCCCGGTGGTAATCCTTGATGTTCTCGTAATAATCCAGGCCCTCCGCCTGCGGCTGAATCCGAAGTGCCGCCAGTTGTTCGGGGGAATACAGGATCGCCGCCTCATGCTTCAGCTCAGTGCCCTTCAACTGATTTGAGAGCGCATTCACTTCGGAGCAAAGGACGGCGAATTCCTCAAACTTTCGGCCGGGCACATTGCTGTGATCGATTAACCCGTGCCAAAATTGCTCGGCTCCGGCCACGGCACTCCGCCAGCGGAAATGGACGACGGTATCGGCGCCCCGGGCGATCGCCTGCCAGGCAAAGGCGCGGATAAATCCCGGGTACGGCGTTCTCCACATCGGAAACCAGCAGCCGGGAGGCCCGCTTAGCTGCTCCATAATCCAGAAATTCCGCCGCTTGATCCCACGGGTCAAATCCAGGGATAACGCACCGCTATACGGCCCTGTTGATTGTTTATCCGGCGAGGTGTTCGGATAATAATCGAATGAAGCGACGTCGAGGTCTTTGCCGAGCCGGTACAGATCAAGGCGCTGCGGATAGCTGTGGAAATTATGCGTAATAAAATGACCCGGGCAAAGCCTGCGGAGCATATCAATCTGGCAGCGTTGGAATTCGGTTACGGCATCCCATTGGAAACGGTCATAATCGAGCAAATAAGACGGATTCTGAAACGGTGACCCGCCAAGCGGCGCGCCGATCTGGCTCCATTCGCTGTACTCGCCGCTCCAAACGACTGTCCCCCATGCTTTGTTGACCGCCGCCAGCGTTCCGTATTTCCGTTTTACCCATTCGCTGAATCTGGCGCTGCAGCGCGAACAATGGCAATCGGTCATACCGAACTCATTGTCGATTTGCCAGCCGATCACGGCCGGATGTTCGCCGAAATGTTCCGCCATCCGTTCCACGATCCTTAATCCGTACAACTGGAG
Source organism: Paenibacillus haidiansis (assembly GCF_036553665.1). Lineage (NCBI taxonomy): Bacteria > Bacillati > Bacillota > Bacilli > Caryophanales > Paenibacillaceae > Paenibacillus > Paenibacillus haidiansis. The sequence continues at coordinate 97,446 of NZ_JAZHPZ010000009.1, forward strand.
CGATTCGCTGTTATAGCAGCGGTGCCCTCTGACGCCCGGGTGATGGAGGCTGCCGTCGGCAGACACAGGCAGAATATCCGGCCTTAAATCCGTAAGCCAGCGCGGAGGCGTATTGGTCGGTGTCCCCAACACGACGCCGATACCGTATTTGTGAAACAAATTGAGCACCTTATCCAGCCAATCGAACTCATAAATGCCGGAAGAGGGCTCCAGCCTGCTCCACGCAAACTCGGCTACGCGAACGACCCGAACCCCCGTCACCTTCATTAATTGGATGTCTTCTTCCCAAAGGGAAGAATCCCATTGCTCCGGGTAATAATCGACGCCAATTTGAACGGTGTTGTCCTGCTTCCTCCACATGATCATCATTTTCCCCCATTCGTTTTATGTAACGGAAAAATGGCAAAACTGCTCCCGGCTGCCCCGGTAAAAAACGAGGAGCGGAAACAGTCTGCCATATCGTTAATCTAAGATGACTTTATTTATTTTTTCAGCTTGTCCCATGCCGCCTGCATTTTGGTCATCCAGCCGTTCACATCGGTCTTGTCCGCGATGAGCTCTTGGATCACGCTGGCAAATTCCTGGGTTACCCCGTCAGGGAATTTGGAAGATTGCAGACCATAGACTTTGTTCTCGTCGACATATTTCTTCACGTCGGCGCCGAGCTGGCCGATATCTTCGGCAGATGCCGGAATCGTCGTCAGAGCAGGGATGAATTTCCACTTCTTAACGATATATTCTTTACCCATATCGGAAGTTACGAGCCAATTCAAGAACGTCTTGGCTTCTTCCTTGGATGCGGACTCTTTGTTGACAACCAGGTTGGCCGGAATACCTACAGTCAATTTGTCGTTCTTCTCGGCATCATCGTCGATCGGCATTGGGAACATCCCGATGTTCATATCCGGCGTGATGTTGTCAACAAGCGTTTGCGCCCAGTTGCCTTCTTGCATCATAGCAACTTCTCCGTTGGCGAACAAGGCCAAGTGAGTGTTAGCGTCTGTTGTGAGCGGATTCTTTTGACCATATTGTACCGTAAGTTTAAGCAAATTGCTCCAATTTTCGAATTGTTGGTTGCCGACGATCGATGCGGTTCCTTCATTCAAGCCTTTGATGAACTCATCGACGTTGTCTTGTCTTGCAAATGCGGTGCTGATCCCTTGGTTGCCAAGGAGCCACCATTCTTGATAAGCGTTGCCGAAAGGAGTAACGCCGATAGCTTGAAGCTTCTTAGCGGCTTCTTCCAGCTCGGTGATCGTTTTTGGAGTTTCCGTGATACCGGCTTTTTCAAACAAATCTTTGTTATAAACGTAGCCAATACCTTCAAGGTTCATCGGCATACCGTATACTTTACCGTCTTTTGTCATCGGTTCTGCCGCCAAAGGCACAAGGTCTTTTACCCAAGGCTGATCGGACAAATCTTCGATTTTATCCTGCCACATATCGAGTTCCGCGAAACCGCCGTTCGAGAAGATGTCAGGAGCGTCGCCGGATGCGAATTTCGTTTTCAGCGCTGCCGCGTAGTCCGCGCCGCCGCCAACCGTTTGAATGTCGAGCTTGATGTTTGGATATTCTTTTTCGAATTCGACTTTCAGCTCGTTCAAGCCTTCAACGATTTCGGTTTTGAACTGAAAAATTTTAACCGTTTTCACTTCACCGCTGTTTGCGGCATTTCCCGCGCCGTTTTCGGCAGTGCCCGTATTCGCTTTATTGCCGCCGCAAGCAGCAAGCAGCATACTCATTACGAGCAGTACGGACAAGAGAACCAAAGAACGCTTCTTGTTCATGACTTTATTTTCCCCCTTGATAAACTGTTTTTATATTTGGAACGCCGGGTTCCGGTGAAATCAACCTTTCACCGAACCCGCCGCAATTCCCTCAACAATGTAACGCTGCAAGAGCAGATAGAAAGCTACGATCGGCAGAATGCCGATAGCTAGAGCCGGCAGCGCCATATCCCATTGCTTCGTGTATTGCCCGAAGAACGAGTAGGTCGCCAGCGGAATCGTCCGCAGGGACGGTTTCTGCAGGATCAGGGACGGCAGCAAGTAGTCGTTCCAGATCGCCAGCGTATTCAGTACGATGATCGTCATCATCATCGGACGGAGCAGCGGCAGTACAATGGAGAAGAATACTCTCACCGGGTTGCAGCCGTCTACGGTAGCGGCTTCCTCAATCTCCAGCGGTACCGATTTGACGAAGCCGTGGAACAGGAAGATCGCCATCGGAAGACTCAGCCCCAGGTTGGTTAGGAGCAAGCCCCAAATGCTGTTGTTGATATCCAGGCCATTGACTACTTGAAGGACCGGAATCATGATCGTTTGGAAAGGAACGACCATCGACATAACGAACAGCATCAGCAGAACGCGGTTAAACTTGCTGTCCGAGCGGACCATGCGGTAAGCCGCCATCGCACTGAACAGGGTGATCAAAACTACGCTGATCACGGTAATAACAATCGAGTTGCGGAACGCTTCCGAGAAACGCGCCAATTCCCAGGCTTTGGAGTAATTGTCCCAATTGAATTGGCTAGGCCAGCTGGCCGCATCGGACAAAATTTCACCGAAGCTCTTTACCGAGTTGACAAACAAGAAATAAAACGGAGCGAGAAACACCAGTGCAATCAGCACCATGACGATTTCAAGTATGACGTTTCTGCCGCGATATTTAGCTTCCATTACGCCTCAACCTCCTTGCTCTTCGTGACCTTCACCTGAATCAGCGAGATGATCGCCACGATAACGAAGAACAGCAGCGCTTTGGCCGTTCCGAGTCCGTACCGGTTGTTCAGGAACGCTTCATTGTAGATATTCATCGCTACGGATTCCGTCGATTTGAACGGTCCGCCCTGAGTCAGGGACAGGTTCAGGTCAAACATTTTGAAAGACCAGGAAATCGCCAGGAACAGCCCGACGGTGACTGCCGGCATAACCAGCGGAACGATAATGCTGCGCAGCTTCTGAAAATGAGTCGCGCCGTCGATTTCCGCCGCCTCCAGTACTTCCTTGGACACGTTGGTCAGCGAAGCGATGTAAATAACCATCAAATAACCGGAGTATTGCCATACAAACACCATTACGATCGCCCAGAAGCCCGTTGTTTCCGTTCCGAGCCAAGGCAATTGGAAGAACGACCAGCCGGTTAAATCGCCCAAAGTGGCAAAACCTTTAACAAAGATGAACTGCCAGATGAAACCGAGCAGCAGACCGCCGATGACGTTCGGCATAAAAAAGATGGTCCGAAGCACATTGCGCGATTTTAACGGCTTGGTAAGGAAGTAGGCGAGGAAAAAGCCCACCACATTGATCAAAATAACGCCAAGCACCGTAAAGCGTACCGTAAACCAGAATGAATTCCAAAAATCCGGATCATTAGTGAAAATTTTAGTGAAATTATCGAAACCTACCCATGCGACTTCACCCGAGACGCCATTCCAATCCGTAAAGGAATAATACATCCCCATAATAAAAGGAATAATCATGACTACAGTGAAGAATAGGATGGCTGGGCCGACGAAAAAGATTTGCTGCCCATATTGGGACAACTTTCTATGACGCATGATTGGCCCCCCCTTTCAATGTCTATCTTTGTTGAATCTTCTGTGTAATGTTATTATGTTCTTATTTAGCGGCTTGTTACACCGACGCATGTGATCACTAAGGTGTAAAATATTGATCGGAAGTGGTTTAAGGTGAAATGGAACAGCATCCGTACCAAGCTGATCATATCCTTGCTGGTACCTATAATAATTTGTACAGTTGCGGCAATATTAGTGAGTTATACCCATACGACATCATCGTTACGGACACGGGCAGTCGAAGAAAATACGAACTTGTTGTACCAGGGATACCGCAATATCGACAGTCTTCTGCAAGGCGTCAACCGTATCTCGCTCACCGTTTATAACGATTCGGAATTCTACCGGCTGCTTGAAGCCGGTTACGAGGACATATCCTCCAATGCCAAGATCTACTCGACGATGAATTATATCTACAGCTCCATGCCGGACATTCTTCAGGTTTATTTGTACGGAGTCAAGAACGATAAGGCTACCCTGATTACGCAGGATATCCCTAAACGCTGGCAGTCTCTAAGTCCGTACGGGGATTCGGTACTCCCGGAGAACGAGACGCTTAAAATTCAGAGTACTCATATCAACCACAATTACGGGCTGACCTCCACATTGCCTCAGGAAGTAGTTGAACAAGTGTTCACGCTTCACCGGCGCATCGAGAAAGTTCCGTCGACGCAAGTCCTTGGATATCTGTCGATTGACGTCAAATTATCCGCTTTGCGGGAGATCGTGGAACAGTTATATGTTCAGGGAGAAGAAAATTTGTTCATTACCGATACCTCGGGCCGGCTGATATATTCCTCCGACGCCGAGGCGATCGGGAAATCGCTGAATGCCGACTGGTATATCAATATGGGAGACGGCCTGAAACAGGATCAGGGCTTTTTCGAACGGGACGATTCCGTCTTTATCTATCAGCGCATCGAAAGCGCGGGGGCGGATTGGATGCTGTTCAAGCAAATCCCGGCTTCCTACCTGTACGGCGAGGCCAAGCAGTCCGCCATGATCAACGCTCTGTTGTTCGGGGTCGCTCTGCTTATCATTATCGTCGCCACCGTCTTGTCTTCGATCCGCATTACTTGGCCGATCAAGCGGCTGACCCAATCGATAAACCAGGTGCAGGCGACCGGAAATCTGGAAGTAGACATCGCCTCCGCCGGCAGCGATGAAATCGGCGTGCTGACGGATCGCTTCCGGGAGATGATGGATACGATCAATAATCTGATCCTGCGGGAGTACAAATTGGAGCTGACAAGCAAAAACAACCAGCTCCGGGCGCTTCAGGCGCAGATCAACCCTCATTTTCTGAATAATACACTACAGATCATCGGTACGCTTGCTCTGGAGAAGAATGAGCCGCAAATTTACAATCTCATATCTTCTTTGGCCAAGATGATGCACTATAGCATGCACAATGACGACCGGGGCGTGACGTTGAAAGACGAACTCGACCATGTCAAGGCTTATATCGAATTGCAGAAGGAGCGTTTCGAGAACCGGTTCTCCTTCGATTATCAGGTTGAAGACTCCATGATGCAGTTGAAAATGCCGAAAATGATCCTGCAGCCGATTGTGGAGAACTACTTCAAGCACGGGATCGACCGCAAGAAATCCAAAGGCTGGATTCAACTGACCGCGACGATGAATCGGCAAGACGAAGTGACTATTATCGTAAGAAATAACGGAGCCTGGATCCCCGAGGAAAAACTGAGCATGCTGCAGCGCGGATTAAATGCATCGGGGGCGGAGCAGGTACGGCCCGGGGAAGATGAGGTCGAGAGCCGGAAACCGTCGATCGGACTCATCAATGTGTTGACCCGCCTTCGCCTGGTCTACGGCGAGAATGCGGAATTGACCGTGACGAATATGAAGCCGGTCGGAGTTCAAATCAAGCTGAAATTCAAAATACAAAACGAAAGTGAAAGTCGGGAGGACAACCAATATGAAGGCGCTAATCGTTGACGACGAGGCTAGAGTAAGAAAAGCGGTACGGCTGTTGGTCGACTGGCGGAGGCACGGGATCGACGAGGAGGAAATCCTCGAAGCCGGGGGAGGCAAGGAAGCGATCCGGTCCATACAGGAAAACAAACCGGAAATCGTGATCATGGATATGATGATGGATCTCGGCCATGGCATGGAGCTGATGGCCTGGGTCAGCGAGCATGCCAAGGCGCTGAAGTTCATCGTGATCAGCGGGCACGACGATTTTGAATTCGTACGGAGCGCCGTACGGCACGGAGGCATCGACTATATTTTGAAGCCGATCGAACCCGAGGCGATCAACGCGGCCGTGGCGAAGGCGGTGGACGAATGGCGGCGCGAAGAAGAGGAGCGGCGGGAGCAGCAGCAAAGAAGCATCCGCTTGAACGAATTCAAGCCGGTTTACGGAGAGAAGCTGCTGTCTTCGCTGATCGATGATCCGGGCTCGGCGGAATCCGCCATGCGGCGGCTGCGCGCGGAGGGCGTCATCCCCGATGGAGCGGATACGGCCCGGCTGCTGCTGGTACAGATGGATCCCGGAGACGCCGCGCTGCAGCAAAGATTCAATCACGACAGCGAACTGCTGCGGTTTTCGCTGATTAATATTTGCAACGAGTTCCTGGTGTCCGAGCGGCTGGGCATCGCGTTCAAATATTGGGGGGCGCCGATGGAAATCGCGATCCTGCTCTGGAGGGCTCCGGACCGCGCGCCGGAGCTGCTGGCCATGATCAACGAAGGTCTGTATCATACCCTTCAGCGCAAAATTCACGTCGGCGCGGCGACGGCCGGCCCTCTTCCGGGCAGTCTTCCCGCCCAGTATGAGGAAGCGGCCTTCGGCCTGCGCCGCCGCAATTTGCTGCAGCCGGACCTTTACTTCCACACGCTGAAGACGAATGCTCAGGAATCCGTCGCGGATGAGGGCTTCCAGGCTTTTGCCGGCGTACGTGAGGATTGGAAAACGGCGTTGCTCAGCGGGGATCGGGGGCAAATGGCTTCGGCCGCGCAGCGCGGAGTAGACGTGTTGTGCCGTTCCGGTGTCGTAACGCCCGAACTGCTCGAATCCTGGAAAAACGATATCCTGTCTTTCCGTTTCGATCTGCTCAGAGAGACGCTCGGCAAGGATGCCGAAAGCGTTCTTACGCTGCTGGAGCAGGAGGATGCGGACCGCAAGCCTCCCCGCGTCAACGATTATACCTTCTCCACGTTCGCTTGGCGGGACTGGTTTGAAGGCTTTATGGTCCGGCTGGCGGCGGAAATCTCCGCCCGAAAATCGCGGGAGAACCGCACGATCGGCGAAATCGTCGCCTATGTCGAGCAGCACTACCGGTCCGATCTGTCCCTGCAGGATATCGCCAGCCATTTCTATGTCAGCCGCGAGTATATTTCGCGGAAATTCAAGCAGGAATTCGGCATCAATTTCTCCGATTACCTGGCCAAATACCGAATCGACAAAGCGAAGCTGCTCATGCTGAATCCGAATTTAAAGGTGCAGCAGATCGCCGAAATGGTCGGCATTCCCGATGTCAAATATTTCAGCAAGGTATTCAAAAAAATGGTCGGCGTATCGCCGCGGGAATACCGGAGCAATTAAGCCGACCTTGAAATATCAATGATTCATTTATACCAGCTCAAAAAAGCTTCGGCCACGGCTTTCCCCGCCAAACCGTTCGGATGTGGGTCGTTGCCCGGGCTCATAAACTCCGGTCTGATCCGGTGCTCCTCGGGAGCCGGAACCGAAAGAACGGATGCGATATCGAATACCCGGCTCACTCCGGCCGGCGGGGAATTCCTAATGACATCATTTACAGTGCGCCATACTTTCTCGCGTTCCGCTGTGAAATTGAACGGCGGCACCGTGAACAAAATGATGTCGACCGCCAGATTATGGCGCTTGAGTATCGAGATAATTTCTGTCAAATCGCCCAGCAGCTGCTCGGCGGTTCGCTCGCCGATATCGATATCGTTGACTCCAAGGGCGATCAGGACCTGATCGCCCTGCTTCGCTTTGTGCAGCCATGGGCCATTGGTCGCGGCGTCATACGCCCGCGCCCAGCCTGAGCCGATATTCCAGACGCCGTAATCCGTGCCGAGCCCGTCGGCAATCCGCGCCACCCAGTAATCATAGCCGTCCTTCCGCGTTCTGACTCCTTGTGTAATCGAATCCCCGAAAAACACCATCCGCCGGCTTACCGTTTTCTTGTAGCCGATCCAGGCAGGCATTACGAGCTTATTTTCCGAGAGGGAGAAAGTATCCCCGGATTCCTCGTCCGCATGCTTACCCGGAGCATCGTACGCCGTTACCAGCATTTGTTCGGTATTGTAAGGCACCGACCGTCCGGACCCCGAGGCGATCGTCCAGGTAAAGGCCAGATCATGTCCTGAGGGCAGATCGATCTTAACCGGATCGCTCCAAAATCTCTCGCCGGGGCGGACCAGCCGGGTGGAGTTTCCGTCGAACGTAACGGGAACCTGGGTCCCGGGCGCCACGCCGCCGTCTTTGGCCGTTCCTCCGTCAGCGACATAGGCGGCCTCGATCAGCCAGTCGCCGCCGGGCTGGCTCCCTTTGGCTACGGCCCCCTTGTCCCAGGTCGAATCCACAGCGTTGCTGAACCAGAACCGCAGCTCCAGCTCCCCCTGCTCCCGCACCCGGACGTAGGTCCGGTAGGTATGGGTAAACGCCTCGCCGCGTTCAATGATAAAGTTGGCCGCCGTCGACAGCACCGTGGCCGATGCGTACTCCTTCATCAGTTCCACCTCGGGCCCGGTAGCTCCTTGGGCTTGTTGCTCACTTTGCTGTTCCATGATATTCCTCTCTCTCCTATGCATTACGTCTACTCTACTCGAACCATTGTACAAAAAAACCGGGGCTTCGACTATAGCACCCGGTTTAAAAAAACTTTTGTCCGTTCCTGCCGCGGATTGCCGAACAGCTCGTCCGGCGTCCCCGACTCGATAAACTCTCCGTCCGCCATGAACATCACCCGGTCGGCCACCTCCCGGGCAAAGCCCATCTCGTGCGTGACGACGACCATCGTCATCCGCTCCCCGGCGAGCTGCCGCATGACCTCCAGCACCTCGCCCGTAAGCTCGGGATCGAGCGCGGACGTCGGCTCGTCAAAGAGCAGGATCTCCGGGCTCATCATCAGCGCCCGGGCGATCGCCACCCGCTGCTTCTGTCCCCCGGACAGGTTGGCCGGATAAGCGTCGCCCTTATCCTGGAGCCCGACCTTGGCGAGCAGCTCCTCCGCCTTGCGGGCAATGTCCGCGGCGGGCAGCCGCTTCGTCAGTCTCGGAGCCAGCTCCAGATTGCCGCGCACCGTCAGATGGGGGAACAGGTTGAAATGCTGAAACACCATCCCCATGCGCGACGTTATTTCCTTGATCTTCGCCGCGCCGGGATATTTTCCGTCCAGCACCAGATGATCTTCCCCGATGCGGATGGTTCCGCCGTTCACCTCTTCCAGGTGCGCAAGGCTGCGCAGCATCGTGCTTTTCCCGGAGCCCGAGGGCCCGATGACCGCCACAACCTCGCTGCGGGCGACGCTGAGGGATACATCCTTCAGCACCTCGAGCGCGCCGAACGATTTTCGCAAATTCTTTACTTCGATAATCGCTTTATCCATCGTCATCTTATATCCTCTAATCCTTTTACTCGAATTTGAATTTCCGTTCCAGCAGCTTGAACAAAAGCGTCAGCACCAGCGTCATCAACAGATAGATGATGCCGGCAATAATGAACGGCATAATCGTGAAATCGCGGTTGACCGCGGTCTGGGCGAAATGCAGCAGTTCGGGAACCGCGACGGCGTACAAGAGCGCTGTATCCTTCACCAGGGTGATCGCCTCGTTCGATACCGCCGGCAGCGCGATCCGGAACATCTGCGGCAGAATGATCCGGGTCATCGTATGCCAGCGTCCGAGCCCCAGTACCTGCGCCGCTTCATATTGCCCCTTGTCGATCGCCAGCAGCCCGCCGCGGAAGATCTCGGCGAAATATGCGGCGTAATTCAGCGTAAACGCCAGGCAAGCGGCGGCGAAACGGTCCATGACCAGATATTCGCCGATGCCGGGAATGACCGGCAGGCCGAAGCAGAAAAACAGCATTTGCAGCAGCAACGGCGTACCGCGCATGACATAAATGTAGGCGTTAGCGATCCAGGCCAGCGGTTTCACCCGGCTCTTGACCAGCAACGTCACGGCAAAACCGAGCGGGACGGAGGTGATGATCGCCAGGAAAAACAACAGAACGGTCGTCCTCGCCCCTTCCAGCATCGGCCCCGTAATATCGAGAATATATTCCAAACTCATAAACGACTACGCTCCTCATATGAAAACTAAAAACCGGATTCATTGGGATCAATCCGGTTTTTAAAACTGGGATATTCTTTACAATCAAATGCTATCAAATTATTTCAAAACCTTGTCCTCGCCGAACCATTCTTGGGAAATTTGCGCCGCCGTGCCGTCGGCGTTCATCTCGTCCAAAGCTTTCTGCAGCTTGTCCAGCAGCTCCTCGTTGCCCTTCTTCACGCCGATGCCGTATTCCTCCGGCGCGAGCGATTCGTCGAGAATCTTGAAGGTGCCTTCTTCCTTGGACAAATAATAGTTGGCTACCACTTCATCGATGACGACCGCGTCAAGCCGCTTGTTCTTCAAATCGCTCAAAGCCAGCACGTTGTCGGAAAATTCGGATACCTCTTTGATGTCCGCCTTAATCGGATTCGCATCCAGCGCGTCCGCCGCGGAGGACAGCGTTTGAAGCCCGACCACTTTGCCGGCCAGCTCGCTGATCGCGGAAATCGGCGAATCCGCCAGAGTTACGATCACCTGGCTGTTCTTCAAATAAGGCTTCGTGAACAATACCTTGCCTTTGCGTTCATCGGTGATCGTGTAGCCATTCCAGATCAGGTCGATCCGGCCGCTGTTCAGCTCCGATTCCTTCGAGGACCAGTCGATCGGCTGGAACTTCACTTCCATGCCCATCTTGTCGGCCGCCGCCTTCGCATAATCGATGTCAAACCCGACGATTTCGTTATTTTCGTCGCGGAAGCCCATCGGGGCGAATTTATCGTCGATCCCGATCACCAGCGTGTTATCGTCTTTGCCCGAACCGGAGCCGGAGCAACCCGCCAAAGCTATTAGCATCATTCCCAATACTACGATTAAAATTCCGCTCTTTTTCATCTGAATCTCTCTCCCCCATAATATAAATAAAGCAAATTCGCTTTAGTTCGGTGATTCGTTATCAGACTATCATGATACCATACTACCAAGAAAGAGTCGAGAGAGAGGATCAATTTCCAGAATTGGTGCGACCGATATTTCATAGAATTTTAAAAAAGGCCTCAATAGTTTACAATGACCAGAATCAAGGTTAAGACAAACACGGGGATGCCGACGATCGACGACAGCACGGCAATCGCATTTTTTACTTTTTCCCTGGATTTAAAAATCTTCCGGAACGCGGCAAATACCGCAAGCCCTATCGCCCCGCCCAAACCGTTGAGAATCAAATCGTCAATATCGGTCGCTCCGATGGCAAATGCGTATTGGATCAGCTCGATGCCGACGCTGAACGACAGGATCATGACGAATCCTTTGAAGTAAGACCCGCTTTTGCTATGAACCATGGCATAAATCCCGGCGGGAATAAACATCAGAATATTTCCCCACACGTTCATTCCGACCAGTTGCGTCCTTGCGCCGTTATCGAAGTTGATATTGTCCAGTATCATCCTGAACGGAACCAGGTTGACGCTTCTTAATTCGCCTCTGGCCAGAAATACGGTATCCACCAGGAGCGCCGCATAAAATACGAAAATAAGCCAATACATGATTTTTAAAAACTTGTTCATTATAAATTCCTCCGCAATTCCTTGATGTCCCTGATTACTTTATCACATGAAGGAACGCGGTGCCCCCTTCTCCGGTTGGGCATGTCCCTCGGACTTCGGACCAGGGGGCTTTTGCCGCAGCCAAAGCGGTTTTCTGTTTGGAAATCCCTATCTGGTGCCCTGGTCTACCGATAAAAACAAAGCAAGCTGACGGTAGATCCCGACGATCTCCTCCATCTTCATTCGAACCAAACCGCTGGACGAGGGAGCCACGAAGTCAAGCACCCCATCCACGACGCTGTTCTCCTGAAACCCCCATTCCGTCCGGGGACGCAAACTGTACTCCGTGTAAACGCCCTTGCCGACGAAACAGGCCACCTTCGGCCGGTATTCCTCGAGCTTGCTGCGGAGAATCAAACGGCCCTCTTTGTATTCTTCGCGCGCAATATCCTCCGCCCCCCGGGTCGGACGAGCCACGATATTGGTGAAGCCGTAGCCCAGCTTCAGCAAGTCCCGGTCCTCCGCCGCCTCGTAAAGACGAGGGGTAAGCCCGGACTGGTACAGAATGCGCCAGAAATTGTTGCGCGGGTTGGCATAGTGATGGCCCGTTTCCCCCGATTTCGGGCTGGGATTGAAGCCGATAAATACGACCGACAAGCCATGATCCAAATGATCCGGCACCTCTTTCATAACATTCTCCCCCTTCGCTTTGTCTTGGGCTTGGAAGTTTTTACATCCAAGGCCGCCATTTATTCTGATATAATGAATCTGCATTTTGGAAAGCGTTTTCTTGTTGTATTACATATTTAATCAGGCTATTTTATCGTATCACATGATCAAAACAATTCGGAAATGAGGAAGTTTCAATGAGAGAAGCACAACTTCGGAATCTCGCCGTCAACCAGATCGGCTATCCGGCGGACGGCCGAAAATCATTTGTCTGCATCGGACAAGGGGGCCCGTTCGAAGTGGTTGACTCCGCCGGCGGCGAAGCCGTCTATCGGGGAGAAACCGCGCAGCCGCGATTTGACGAAGCGGCGGGAATCACGCTATGTACCGGGGATTTCTCTGCGCTTACCCTGCCCGGAAGCTATTTTATCCGGCTTGGCGGCGAGAATTCCGCCCGGTTCGTCATTGCGGAAAGTCCGTATGCGGAATTGCAGCGCGGACTGCTGAAAGCCTTTTACTTTTTCCGCTGCGGCTGCGATCTTGAAGAGGAGTTCGCCGGACCGTGGCAGCACAAGGCATGCCATCTGGCGGACGGGACAGTATACGACGAGCCCGGCCGCAAGCTGGATAGCGTCGGCGGCTGGCATGACGCCGGCGATTACGGGAAGTATACGGGGCCGGGGGCCAAAGCGGTAGCCGATTTGCTGCTTGCTTACGAGCTCTATCCGCAGGCCTTCCGCGAGCCCCTTCCGCTGCCCGAAAGCGGCGGCGGGATGCCGGACGTGCTCCATGAATGCCGCTATGAGCTCGACTGGCTGTTTAAAATGCAGGACGAGCGGACGGGCGGCGCCTTTCACAAGCTGACCACGAAGCAATTTCCGGGACTCGATGTCATGCCGGAAGACGATCTGGCGGATTTGTATTTCCTGCCGGTTTCGGCTACGGCTACCGGTTGTTTTGCCGGTGTCATGGCCATGGCGGCGCGTGTTTACCGGCCGTTCGACGGCGAATTTGCGGACCGTTGCCTTGCGGCGGCGGAGCGGGCCTGGCGCTGGCTGGCCGATCATCCCGACGCACCGGGCTTTACCAATCCCGGGGATGTCGGCACCGGGGAATACGGCGATAACCTCGATCTCGACGAGCGCTACTGGGCGGCCGCGGAGCTCTTCCGCACGACCGGGGATGAGGCCTACCATCGAGAGTTTCTCGTATTGGCCGCGCAGCAGTTTCCGAAGTACGATCTGGGCTGGGCCAACATGGGCGCCTACGGAACTATAGCCTATCTGTTCGGGGATCGAGCCAAGGCCGATCCGGCGCTTTACGGCCGATTATTGGACGGCCTGATCGCGGAAGCGGAGCGGTTCGCCGCGATCAGCGCTTCCGACAGCTACGGGATTTCCCTGACCCCGACGGACTATAGCTGGGGCAGCAATATGGTGGTCTTGAACCGGGCGATGCTCCTGCTTCTGGCCTATCATCTTGGAGGCAGCAAGAAGTATGAGGTGATCGCGCTTGACCATATTCATTACCTGATCGGCCGGAATGCGCTGGATATCAGCTATGTCACCGGGTTCGGCGACCGTCCGGTCATGCACCCCCATCACCGCCCGTCGGTCGGAGACAAGGTGGCCCAGCCGGTGCCGGGTCTCGTGGCCGGCGGACCGAACCGCGGGCTGAACGACGACTGCATGCTTGAGCATCTGCAGGGTATGCCCCCGGCTCAATGCTTTATCGACGACGAGCAAAGCTATGCCGGCAATGAAGTAACGATTTACTGGAACTCGCCCGCCGTCTTTGTCGTCTCGCATTTTGTGTAATAGGCGCTTAAACCCAACGGAGCGGAGCAACCCAAAAAGGGCCCTAGTCAATATACCGACTGGAGGGGCCCTCTTTTTGTATCAGAAAGGAGATAATTGAACCCGATAAAGAAAAGGTCAGCACAACCCGGAGACTCGGAATTCGAACGATTATTCCTTGACGCCTCCCAACGCTACCCCTGCGATAATATAACGGGATAACAGGAAGTACACCACAAACAGCGGCAAAGCCGTCAAAGCCAGCCCCATGTAGATCGAGCCGAACTCCGTCTTATAAATATCGCCGCGCAGCAAGCTGACCATGATCGGCATCGTATATTTTTCCTTCTGGGTCAGCAGAATGAGCGGCATGAACAGGTTGTTCCAGTTGGCGACAAACGCAAAAATGGCTTGCGTCGCCACGGCCGGCATCATCAACGGCAGGATAATCCGGTTGAAGGTTTTGAATTCTCCGGATCCGTCTACGCGCGCCGCTTCCACAATCTCTAAAGATAGCGTTGCCAGCAGGTATTGGCGCATGAAGAATACCACCGCCGGCGCTGCAATCGCAGGCAGAATCAACGGAAGAAAGTTATTTGTCCAATGTAATTTATAAATGAATTGATAGAATCCGATTGCGCTTGCCTGGGCGGGAATCAGCATCACGCACATGATAAAGGTAAAAAACGGCTGGCGCATCTTCCAGTTATAGGCTACAAGCCCATAGGCCGTTAAGGACGAGAAATAGACCGTTAAAATGGTTGCCGAAGCCGAGACAATAAACGAATTCAGAAACCCTTGAATAGGGTCAAAGCTCTTTTCCAGCAGCACTTGCAGGTTGCTCATAAAGTGAGTCGACGGAAGCAGCGAAAGACCGCTTTGAATCTCCGCGGTTGAGCGGGTGGCGTTGACAAACATGATCCAAAACGGAAGAATGCTGAGGAGCGCGAGCAGTATGCAGACGATATAAATAATCGTCCGGTTTATCTTTAGATTAATGGCACTGCCTTCCTTGATTTTTTCCATCTGCTACACCTCCACTTTAGCTGCTGCACGGGCAGACTTTCTTAGCTGCTTTTGCGTTTTTTTCAATTTTGCCGCATCGCGGTCGCGCATCAGGTAGAACAAAATTCCGGACAAAACCGCCGCGATGATGAACAGGATCATGCTCGCCGCGGCAGCGCGATTGTACAAATAGCTGCCCTTGAACGCTTGCCCATAGATGAACATGGATGTGGTAAGCGTAGCGTCGTCCGGTCCGCCCAAAAGAAACAATTGCGGAATATCGAACATGGTCAACCCGCCGATCATCGAGGTAATCAGCGTGTACAGCAGGATTGTACGGAGGCTCGGCAGCGTAATGCGGAAGAAGGTTTGCCAGCCGTTTGCGCCGTCGATTGCCGCAGACTCGAAGAGGGCGGGATTTATGCCCATCACGCCTGCGATCAGAATGATCATGGTGTTGCCGTACCACATCCAGAACTGGATGAACGACACAATGCCGCGTGCTGTCGTCTTATCCTGAAGAAAGAAGACCGGGGCGTCGGTCCATCCCAGCGATTGAAACAAACTGTTTACCGGACCCATCGGATAGGCAAACAACGTGCTGAAAAGCACCGCGATCGTACTCGCAGTGATGATATTCGGCATATAAAGCAAAACTTTAAAAGCACCTTGTCCCTTTATGTTGAGGCGCTTATTCGTGAACCATGCCGTGAGCAGAAGCGCCAGAATGATTTGGGGGATAAAGTTGGTAATCCAAAGCAACCCCGTATTGACCAGAGACTTCCTGAACGAGGCGTTATCAAAGATGAGATCTTTGAAATTTTGAAAAGGATTATCCAGAATTTGAAGCGGCTTCGGTATGATTCCCTGCATATTGGTGAACCCGATGACTGCTGTATATATAATCGGATACAGCGAGAAAACCAGAAACGCCAGGACAAACGGTAAGGTAAAGATATAGCCGTATTTCGAATAGTTCACACCTTTGCGGCGCATGCTCTCACCTCTTTGGTTGATATGAAGAGGCGGGGTAACCCCCGCCCCTCCGCTTCTTCTTATTCGCTTTCGATGTTAAGCTGGTCTTTGACCTGCTGCTTAAAGGTGGCGATTGCATCATCGCGCGACTTGTTGCCGGCGGTGTATTCGCGTACTTGATCGCGCCATAGCTTGTTGATCGTTTCGTCGTACTGAGTCAAGTTCTTACCGGAAGCGTTGGCATTAGCCGGAACGAACACGTCGAACATGTTCTGGCCGCCCAGCAATTCAATTTCGCCGTTGGATTTCGACATAACGACGGAGGAGGCAACGCTGTCCTTCGTACCTTGCTCGCCTTCCTTCATCGTGCCGTTAGCCCAGTAATACTGGAGCCCAGTTTCGGAAGTATCGAGCGTCACCCATTTGATAAAGTCCGCAACCGCCTGTTTCTTGGCGTCGTCCTTGGCAACGTCTTTGTTGGCCAGCAGCCAGGTACCGCCCCAGAAGAACCCTGTCGGCGGCTCGGTAACGGCCCAGTCGCCATTCGTGTCTTTTACTTGAGGACCCATTGTATAGTTAATGAGCCAAGCCGGACCGAAGAAACCGAAGATCGGTTGAGGACCACTGCCGGACATATCAGCGAACCAGGCTTCCTGCCAGTCTTGGGTATCGTTGTGATAGCCGTTGTCTTTCAGTTTCTTGGAGAGATCCAGGAACTCTTCGCGCTTCGGATCAATATGAAGCTTTCCATCGACAATCCAGCCTTGGTCGGAACTGTTCTCGATCGCATGCCACATATCGCCGTCGCCGGATACGATGCCGTATCCTTTGGCTTTCAGCTTCTCGGCCGCTCCAAAGAACTTATCCCAGCCGGGCCCCACTTCATTCTTGATCGTCGCCGGATCGTCCGTGCCAAAGACATCCTTGGCAATCGAGCGGCGATAGATAAAGGCTCCGCCGGTCGCTTGATAACCGAGGGCCTTCAACTGGCCTTCTTTGCTGCCGATATCAACCGAGTATTGGGCAATGCCCGCATCCTTGACCATTTGGTCGTCAAGGCCTAGATCCGCATAATTGGCGGCATAGTCGGATGCGTCGCCTTGCGTGTACTTGAGGACGAACGCCGCTTCGGCCGCATAAATGTCCGGAGCGTCTTTACCGCCGGCGGCTAGGGCCTGGTCAAGAGCAGGCTGGTAAGCGCCTTCAGTTGTGGCAATAATCGTTGTTTTGAATTCCACATTGGCGTCGGGATGCGTCTCCAGATACTTTTGGGTCATGTTCGGAATTTCGTCCGTAAAGCTCCAGAGATTGATGGTAACCTTCGAGCCGTCGCTCTTTGTTTCAGTCCCCGCCGTATTGGTTGATGGGGCCGAATTGCTTGGACTGGAAGAATTCGAAGTTGTGTTTCCACCGCATGCTGCAAGAACCGATGTCATCAGAAGCGTGGCGGAAATTCCGGCCAAAACACGTTTCATACTTTTCATAGGCTTCAAACTTGCTCCCCCTTTTTTATTCGTTTCGTCGGCTTTTTTGTAACCGCATACATAATTATAGTACCTATAATTCCAGGACATAAGGGAACGCTGATTGGGAAAAGTTCCACTATTTTTGGATTCCTTCCCGGCAAAACTTAAATGGCCTCACTCCTTAGTAATAAAAGGGCGAAGCCATCTATCGATATTATAATCTGATATTTATTCCATCACTCTCTCCGCCATCCCGTCGATCCGGCCGCGGGCGACCCGGTTTCTTCCTCCCTGCTTGGCCCGATACAGCGCGATGTCGCTAGATTTGTAAAGCCGCTCCAGCGGGACGCCGGGGGTCGGCACCGTCGTGACAACGCCCATGCTGATCGAGTAAGCCAGCGGCAGCCCTTCGCCGCCTTGCTCCACGGAAAGCCGCAGCGCTTCGGCAAAGCCGGCCGATGCCTGCTCGTCGGCCCCCGGCAGCATAATGGCGAATTCGTCGCCCCCGTAGCGGCCGAGCAAATCGGCTTCCCGCAGCTTTTCGCGCATTTTGGCCGCGAGATCCCGCAGCGCGTCGTCGCCGGCATCGTGGCCGTATGCGTAAAAGCTATTCACCGCCGCATCCCGCGGCTGCCCTTTTCGGTACGCGGTGATGAGCAGCACGGTAAACAAATGGCCGAGCGCGAGCAGAACGAATACCGTTTTCATATCCAAATTGAACAGCATCATGTATCAATCATCCGTTTCTCTTCCGTATATCCTCTGGTTTTTCGCTGCAATTGCCTTAAATTCCTTCTTTTTCGACAATAGGGTTGAAAGGGTTGAATCCGCTATAAAAAACAAAAAGGCTCCCGGCATTGTTATATCCGGAAGCCTTGTTTATGGATTGCAGAACTTTCGCGAGTTAGGCCGGGGTCGGGCTGTTTTGTCTGGAGATGGCGAACAGCGCCGCCCAGATCAGAACGAATCCGACCGCCTGAGCCACCGTGATGATCTGGTTGAATGCGATCCAGTTCAGCAGCACGCCCACCATCGGGAAGCTCAGCTCGGCAAGCGTAGCCACCGACGCCTTGGTCGTCGTCAGTCCTTTATAGTATACCAGGATGCTGAGCAGCCCCGGCAACAACGCCTGCCCCAGCATATTCAGCGAGAAGGCGGCCATGGCGGCCCCGCCGGAAGGCAAATTCCAGGCGGCCCCTTCATGCCATGCGAGTCCGGCCAGCAGCGGCAGCGCCAGAATAAAGCGCAGCGAGGTCACCGTCTCGTACTTCATTTCCCCGACCATCAGGCGGCCCATGACCGTCGATCCGCCCCATAGCGCGGCGGCGCCGAGCGACAGCAGACTTCCGACCTGAACGAAATTGTTCCAGTGTCCGAACGGAACGGTAAAGCCGAAGGTGAGCAGATAAGTGCCGATGAGAGCAATTATAAACAGAAAACCGAAGCGGCGCGGCAGCGATTCCTTTAGCAGAATTCTGGCCATTACGATCGCGAACAAAGGCTGCAGCTTCTGCAGCAGCAATACGGCGTTGGCATCCCCGCTTCCCAGTCCCATTGTGAACAGGATCGTGGCGATCGCGGAGCCTCCCCAGGAGATAAAGAGCAACGCCCCGACCTGCTTCCAGCCGACGGTTTTCAGCTCGCGGCGGTTCTTCCACAAAACCGGCGCCATGCACAAGGCGATGATGATATGCTCCACAAGGACGATTTGCGCCGAGGTGATCGACTTCAGCAAAATAAGGCGAAACAGCGGGTCTACGCCCCACAGGGCGGCCCCCAGCACAACCAGCCAGAAACCGCTCTTCGCCCGCGACTTCGGCTCGGAAACGGCCGGACCGACTTGAACTCTGACACTTGATGCATTTTCCATATTCCCGACTCCTTCTTGAATATGGGGTCTACGCAGAAAGCCCCCGCCATTGACGCATCAGGTCAACATAAACGGGGGCTGATCAAATAAGCTCGCGAAAAAAGCATATAGCTTTGCCGCATGCCCATCTTTGATCTTCTCCCATCCGGACTGTACCGTCGGCCTTGGAATTGCACCAAGTCAGTCGCCGTTCAAAAAACGCGAACGGCGAGTCGCGGGCTAAGGCCGTCCTGGAGGACAACCATCACCGCCGGTCAGGAATTTCACCTTACCCCGAAGATCCATATTCATATCAAATTTGTTTTTATTTTATGGGTTGCTTTCATAGTAGCGCGCCACACCGCTTAACACTGTAAAATACGTCACATTGAAAACGATGATGACTAGTTTTATGAAAACCAACCATGTTTTCATCCATTATAGCATTAGATTTTCGTTTTGTAACCTGCTAAATTTTTGATAGTGAATTATTCGAACGCCGGAATCGCGATTTCACTGTAATTCTCAGCCAGGAATTGTTTCACTTCCGGACCGGAAATGGCCTCCGCCAACTTGCGAATCGGCTCGGAATCCTTGTTGTCTTCCCGCGCCACCAAAGTAATCGCAAACTCCGATTCCGTTGTTTCGGTCAGCAGAGCGTCCTTCTTCGGCGTCAAACCGAGCGGGCTGGCATAAGCCGGAGTCATGAGCGCCAGATCGGCGTCATCCAGCATCCGGGCCAGCATCAGCAAATCGACTTCCTCGAATTTATATTTATGCGGATTCTCGGTAATATCCGCAACGGTGGCGTTGATACCGACGCCTTCCTTCAGCTTGATATAGCCGGCTTTCTCCAGCATAACGAGCGAGCGCCCGGTATTGGAAGGATCGTTGGCGATGGCGACCGTCGCACCGTCCGGCAGTTCTTCCATCGACTTGAAGCGTTTGGAGTAAGCGCCGTAAACGGCATGGTATACGGGCTGTACGGGCACCAGTTCGCTGCCGGTACTTTCATTATATTGATTCATGTAAGGAACATGCTGGAAAAAGTTCGCATCCACTTCCTTATTCGCCAGCGCGTCATTCGGCTGGATGTTATCCGACAGCACCACCAGTTCCAGATTAATGCCTTCCTCTTTAAGCTGCGGCTTAATCAGTTCCAGAATATCCGTCATCGGCGGAATCAGCGTAGCCACTTTCAGCGTTACTTCCTGGTTCCCCGCCCCTTCCGCAGTCGCGGAATTTCCCGACGGTTCCTGAGCACTATTGTTCGCGGCGTTTCCGTTTCCGTTTCCGCAACCGGCCAAAACGACGAGCAGCAGGGCAAGCAGCCCCAGCATCCATTTTTTATTCATCTCCAAGCACCTCTCCGTATTTGATTTCTATAACTTTTTCTCAACTTCAAGTCTCTTTTTCCGCGTTACCTTTTGTCCAGCCATCTTGAAATCATGCTGCCGGCAACTTGAATCAACTGTACCAAAATGATCATCAGAATGATGACCGCGGCCATCAATTCGGTCTCAAACCGCTGATAACCGTAACGGATGGCGAAATCGCCGACCCCGCCGCCGCCCACGACGCCCATGACCGTGGAGTACGATATGAAGCTGATCGTTGAGGTGGTCAGGCCGAGCACAAGCCCCGAGCGTGCTTCCACATAAAGAAACTTGTAAACGATCTCCAGCTTCGAAGCGCCCATCGCCAGTCCCGCCTCGATTACACCCCGCGGCACCTCGAGCAGCGATTGCTCCACCTGCCTGGCATAAATCGCGATGGAGACAACCCCCAGGGGTACCGAAGCCGCGACCGTTCCGATCGCCGTCCCGACGAGAAATCGCGTCAGGGGAATCATGAAAACGACGAGCAGCAAGAACGGGAACGACCGGACCACATTCACGAATCCGTTCAGGATCGCCGACCAGGTGCGGTTCTCACGGAGCTGGCCCTTGGCGGTGAGAAACAGCATCGTTCCGAGCGGCAGCCCAAGCAGGACCGCCGCCGCCAGCGAGATGCCGACCATCAGAAACGTCTCCCCGACCGCTTCGCCGATTTGAGCGCGGTATTCCATGAATTTCTCCAGCATCAGAGCAAAATCAAACATCCCGCATCCCCGCCTTCCCGAGCAATTGCTCCCGGTAGGACGGAGTCCGCCGGGCCGTTTCCCGGCCCGGCCGCTCCCGTTTCTCCAGAGCGAAGCCGTCGGTCAGCCGCCCCTGTTCCATTACGGACACGTAATCGCAGATTTCTCTGACGACCTCCATCTCGTGCGTTACGATCACGATCGTGACGCCAAGCGTTTCGTTGATGTGGCGGAGTACCTCCAGGATTTCCGCCGTCGTGGCCGGATCCAGCGAGGAGGTCGGCTCGTCGCAGAGCAGCACGTTCGGGCGGTGTGCCAGCGCTCTTGCTATCGCCACCCGCTGTTTCTGCCCGCCGCTGAGCCGGGCCGGATATTGCCCGACCTTCTCCTCCAATCCGACGAATCGCAGGCACTCCAGGACGCGTTCCTTGCGCAGCTTTTTATCGATGCCGGCAAGCTCCAGCGGAACGGATACATTCCCGCTCACACTCCGGTTATGCAGCAGATGAAACTGCTGAAACACCATGCCGATGGACCGCCTGGCCAGCCGCAGGCCGCTTTCCGGAAGCCGGGTCAAATCCTGCCCGTTGACAATGACGCTTCCCTGATCGGGCGGCTCCAGCACATTCATCATGCGCAGCAGCGTCGATTTGCCCGCTCCGCTAGGGCCGATGATCCCGTGGATGCTCCCTTCCGCGATCGTAAGTGAAACCGAGCGAACAGCCGCGAACAACCCGTCCTTGGACGGATAGCTTTTGCTAACCTCTTGAAGCGAAATCATTAGTCCACCCCCGACCTTTCGCCCCGAATCAATTGTATTAATAATTCAAATCAACTGTTACAATAAAATTTTTCTTTTGATTATAGACTAAAATATTCCCTGTGTCACCAAATATATTGTTTTGTAATATCCCATTTAGCACTATCCCGATTGTAAAATACATGAAAAATGAAACATTCCGTTTAGATACTGCGTTTTAAAGGTACACAAACCATATGACATTCAGGGAGGGAATTAAGATGACCCCAATAAATAAACGCCGGGTTACGATTGCTTTGGCCATATCCGCCGTACTTGCACTCACCGCATGCTCCGGCCCGTCCGGCTCCGAAAAACCCAATAACACTCCGTCTCAGGAAAATACGCAAAACTCCGGGACTGAAAATAACGATGCCGCTGTAAATCCTGGGGGTGATGCTGCGGAGGGATCAGGCTCGCCGCAGCTTGTCGCCGAATTCGACAGCCTGCTGCAAGAGAGCGGGAAGCTCCCGGACGCGTTCCGGTTTGTCGCCGAGCATGCCGATGAGCTTAACAAGGAGCAGGTCTCCCATATGCTGCTTGCGCTGGAAGAGGCCCAGATGGAGCAATTTTCGGACCGGGTGGACAGCTTTTACGAAGGTGATATGCAGGAGCGAATCGCCAAAATATACGAAATCGGCGATACCTTCGATGAGCTGATCGATAAAGCGCCGGACGAAGACCTGAAATCGCTGCTGACCGAAACCCGGGATAGCGGCTATATGCTGGCGACGGTCGAAGGCATGTTCAACCCGGACCCCGATTACCGGAAATTGGCCGAGTTTGGGGGAAAAGCTACTGAGGACGTGGCCGCTTATCTGGAACTGAAGACGAAGGAATCCGCACAGCGTTCCCTGGCCGATGCCGCTCTCGTCGTCAGCTGGGAAGAGCTTGTGAACCGGGGGCTCTCAGCCGAGGCCTTCACCCTGAAATACCCGGACTCCGAGCGCATCGAGGAAGCGAAGCTGCTGTTTGCGAATTACAAGACGACGATCTTTTACGGAGCAAACAATACCCCTTTGTTCGGTTATGAAGACGAAAAAATGGACCCGGAAGCGCAAAAGGCTTACGAATCGGCGCTTGCGGGGGCAAATTCCGGCGCGAGCCCGCTGCTGGAGAATTTGCGGAAATTCATGGATGAAGCCGCCAAGGGGCAGTACAAACTGACCGCTTCCCTGGAGCAATTGCGCGGCGAATTGGTACCGCTGGGCACGGAGTAACTCTACCGGGAATTCGGATTCATAAATGAAAAACAGGTTGATGCACCGCTACATAGCGTTCATCAACCTGTTTTATGTTTAATGGCGGGCAACCGGCGATGGATCAGCCCCCGATCCATCGCCGCTCGGAATCATTGTCGATTCCCCGTTGCCGCTCCTCCAGGGTAATTCTGCAGCTGGCCGACAGTTCTTCGACCGCCAGAATGGACGAAATCAGCTCCATATTCATCCGGTCATGGTACAAAACCCGGTTCACGCTCTCCAGCGTAATTCCCGCCGGATGTCTCTCCTTCAAAGCAAACGGCTGGGCGACGCTTACCGTTCCTGCCCGGAGCACTCTCAGATAGAAGCCCGTATAACCCGTTTCCTGAAACCACAGCGGCAGCCCGGGAGAAGCGAACCTTTTGGCCAGTTTATGGCAGGGAGGTCGGGGCTGGGTAACCTGGATCAACGTTTCGCCCCACGAGAAAATATCCCCCAGGCACACCTCGTTTTCCGTCATTCCCTCCACCGTCATATTTTCGCCGAAATCTCCATAGTTCAGGTCCTGATTCAGCACCTTGGCGAAATAACGGTAATGCTCGGCGGAGTGCATGCTGAGCGCTTTGTTCGGGCCGCCGTGCCGCAGCCGGTTGGCCTGGACGTCTCCCTCCAGATTCAGCGGAGTCAGCCGCAGTTCGTGCTGTACGGGATATTTTTGAATCGCCGTAATGACCTCCTTGCCTTCATACACCAATCTTTTGGGCTGCCCTATGTTTACCGACAACAATTTGATCATGCTCGCCAAAGCCTCCTTTTCACCGTTCCGACCCGCGCTATCCTTGCGGAGCATCTGCCAGCACGACGCCTTTATCCGCCGGGGGCTGCGCCGGCTCCTCTTTTTTGCGGTATTTCCGGATCAAACGGTACTGCGCCGGACCGGACAAGAGCAGCAGCAAAGCGACCGCCGAAAACATGACGCCGCCGCCGTAATATTCAAACAAAAGGCCGAACAGCACCGGAGAGAGCAGCTTCGGAATCTGCATATACATTCCGAAGATGGCGTTATATTTCCCCCGCATATCGGACGGGGCGATGATAGAGACGTATTTTTGCAAGTGGGTCATGCCGATGATTTCGGCCACCGTAAAAATAAGCTCGATCAGAACCAGAATATAGAAATGGCGGGCGAAGCCGTAACCGAAGCTGACGATCGCAAACAAACAATAGCTTAGCAAAATCATCATTTGCGGCGTACGGTGCTCCGTTTTTTTCGCAACCCATACCATCGCCGCCACGACCACCACCGAGTTGATCGTCATCAGAATCGCAAACAGGGACGAGGCGTTGGCAAAATTCGCCTGCAGATGCAGCGGAAACGTCGTCTCCACTTGGGAATACAGTACGCCCACCGGCAGCGTGAACAAGGTGAACCAGTACAACAGGCGATGGCCGCGAAATGTAACCTTGGGCGAAGGCTCGGCTTGATACTTTCTGTCTTTCTCCGAACGGGCGGGCATCGTCTCCGGCACTTTCCACCACACCAAGAAGGCAAACAAGGCGAACGAAGCCGCCGAGACGGAGAATACGGTGCTCTGATTCCACGTATAGATAAGAAGCCCCAACAAGGGGCCGACCGCTCCGCCGACATTGATCGCCGTATGGATGAGGGCGAACACTTCCCCGCGTTTTTCCGGAGGCACGACATCGGCAACCTGCGCATTGGCGGCCGGCAGAAACATAGGCATCCCCATCCCGTTGATGATCGACAGTACGGCGAATTCCCAAACCCGGTCGGTAAAAACAAAGCCGAGCATGCATAGTCCCTGTATCAACAGGGCGACCAGCATTACCGGCTTGCGTCCGTAACGGTCGGCCAATCCTCCGCCCCAAAAGCTCAGCACAATTCCGGCGAGAGACTGAAGACCGACGATCATTAACGGAAGCAGCACGGAGCCTTCCAGCTTGTCCGACAAATAAAATACGAAAAAAGGGCGGAGCATAAAGGTGGTCATCGCGCACAAGGCGGTTCCGAACACGCGGATCCAGATCACGGCGTCGAATTGGGACAAGGAAGAGAAAAATCGTCTCATAATTAGCCCATTCCCATATGATTATTGCCTTCGCAGGACAATTCCCACGTCCGCAGTTCGTAAGACTCCACCCCGGCCTGTACATAAGGGTCCGCTTCGGCGACCGCCTTCGCTTCCTCATAGCCGGCCGCTTTGATAATAACCATGCCGCCGCGGTAATCGGTGAACGGTCCGCACAGCACCAGTTTGCCTTGACGGTCCAGTTCCTTCAGATGGCCGACATGGGCCCGGATCAGCTCCTCCGACATTTCCTTACCGGGAATGACGGACAATAAAATGACGTAACGGATATCCTCGTCTCGGGTTATATACATGAAGAATCGCTTCCTTTTTCAAATATTGTTCGGATCAGTTTCCTTTACATTGCTTACACCTGCGTCTCTGCGGTCTCTCTCCCGGCGGCCGCCGCTTCGGCAGGGAGCCAGCAATGCGGGTCCTCGGCCAGATGAGTTTGATAGTAGCCATAAGCCACGCCCCGGCAGCCGCCGCACCGCTCCCGGATCGCGCAGGTTCCGCATTTGCCTTCCAGCCTGCCGCGGTCCCGCAAATCCCCGATTACCGGCGATTCGTCCCATATTTCGCGAAAAGGCTTGTCCTTCACGTTGCCGATCGCGATCGGCAGCATCACGCACGGGGTCACCGTGCCGTCGGGGGCGATATAGCCCTGCCCCGCCCCCGCCTGGCAGCCGCGAAAAGCGCCTTGGCGCGCCAGCGCCGGATCGACCAGTGCCATTTGCGCCAAATGGCTCGTAAATTTCATGCGTCCCGCATATTCCCGGCGTTTGCGGGCCCATAGACGGGCGATCTCTTTCCATTCCTGCGGCGAGAGATCCATCTCCTGGCTGCCCCGACCAACCGGAACGAATTGGGACAGGTTGAACAGATGGATGCCTTGATCGTACGCGAATTGGATGACCCGCTCCAAATCCTGGACATTCCCCCTGTGCGGCGTAAAACATACATGCGTTTGCAGCCCCGCCTCCCGGCAAGCCCGCATCGCCGCCGTCGCTTTCTCGAACAGTCCCGGCAAGCCCCGGACGGTATCATGAACCTCCCCAAGCCCGTCGAGACTGATTTGAACGCGGCTAAGCCCCAGCCGCTTCAGCTCGCGCGCCCGCTCCCCCTGAATCCACCAACCGTTGGTGCCGAGCCCGACCTGCATATTCCGCTTGACGGCGTGGGAAATAATCCGGTCGATATCCGGGCGCAGCAAAGCCTCGCCTCCCGACAGGGCCAAATCCACGCAGCCGAGATCAGCCAGTTGATCGATCAGGCCGAGCGCCTCTTCCGTCTCCAGCTCGCCGGGCATCCGGCAGCCCGCACTGGAGGAGCAATGAACGCAGTGCGCGTTGCATAAATTCGTTACCGCCCATACGATATGCAGGGGATAACGGAGAATCAGCTCCATGGAACCCTCTCCTTTCGCTTAAACTGGATTCGCCGGCTCCCGTATCGGTTCGCCGATCACTTCATACGGCTCCTCCGCGAGCAGATAATCGGCTATACCGGCCAATTGGTTTTTACTTAAATCGTCGATTCTTGCCAGCACTTCCTGCAGGGTGACCATCCTCCTGCCGGGAAGCCAGGCCTGCGCCATCGAAATCATCCTGCTGTCGGTCGTGGAAGCATCCACCGCGAGTTGGGTTTTCATTTTGTTTTTGGCCCGCCGAAGCTCGGTCTCTTCTATGCTTCCTTCCCGTAAAGCCTGCAGCTCCTTATGCAATACTTCCCTTACCTTTTCATCGTTTCCGCCCGGAAAGGTACTGTAAATTTTCAACATTCCGCCTCCGGTGTAAGAGGTGTATACCGAATTGGCCTGCTCCGCAAGCCGCGCCCGCACCAGCGCCGACTCCAGCCGCGAGCCCATCGTGTTGTCGTCGCCCAGCAGCGTGCACAGCAAATGAGCCGCATAATGCCCCTCCCCTTGCAGCGGGGGCAGAGCAAAGCCCCAAATTCCAGTTCCTTTGCGGAACATGCGGTCATTCAGCCGCGATTTCCGGTCCGGGCCAAGCTTCAGCGCCGACCGTTCCGCCGCGGGGACACCACCGGCCTCTGTCCAGGCATTCAGGATACGGAGAGCCGCCTCGATTTGCCCGTCCGTGAAGGCTCCTACGATGATGACGAGCGTATTGCCCGGAACGTAATGCGCTTGATGAAATGCCCGCAGTTCGTCAAGCTCCAGCGCCTCCAGGTCCTTCCGGTATCCGATCAGATTGCCGCCCATTCTGCCGGCATAACCGATGCGGTGAAGCTCCTGCAGCATCCGGCTTCGGGGCTCGTCCAGCTGCCTGGCCAATTCCTCCTGCACCACACTCCGCTCGACGGCATAATCACCGTTATCGAGCCGCGGGTGCCGGACCATGTCGTTCACCATCGCAAACACGCCGTCAAAATATTCCGGCAGCATCCGCGCATATACGCATGTCTGCTCCCAAGAAGTAAAAGCGTTCATATCCGAGCCGGTTTCCGTCATCGCTCTGCGTATCGCTTCATCCGAGTAAAGCCGCGAACCCCGGAACAGCATATGCTCCAGCATATGGGCCGCCCCCGTTTGCGCCGGCGTTTCGTCCCGGGCACCGCTGAGTACGTAAAAACACGCCGACACCGTTGCACTCGACGGCATCCGGTGCAGCAGAACGCGAACTCCGTTCGGCAATTCCAACGATTGCTGCATCGTCATCCTACTTTCCCCCTCCATAGACAGCGCCCGCTTTCAGTTCACTTTCCGCCAGCGGCCCCACGCTTGCTATGCCGAACGAACCGCTCAGCGGAAAGCGCTCGATCACCTCGCGAACCCGCTGCACCGTGACGGCCTCGATCGCTTGGCGCATGGCCGCGAGGCTGCGCGGATATTCCGGGTACCATCCGGAAGTCAACAGCGTATTCATGCGGGCGACCGTGCTTTCGGAACGCATCACCATTTGCCGGATGAGCTGATTCCGCGCGGTTTGGACCTCGGCTTCGGTCACGCCAAGCCGCTCCAGGCACTCCAGCTCCAAGCGGATTTGCTCCAGCGCCTGCAGCGCCGAATCCCGGCGGGAACCAAGCTGGATCGTCATCAATCCGCTGTCCCGGAAAGAGGTCACGCTGCTGCGGATTTGATAAACAAGCCCGCGGCGCTGCCGGAGCTCCTGGTACAGTCGGGACCCGTCGCCGCCGCCGATAATTTGGGCCAGAACCGCCACCGGGAAAAAAGCGGGATCGTCGTAAGGAACCGCCGGGATGCCGAGCGCCAGATGAACCTGGTTGGCTTCGCGCTCCCTGGCGGCGACTCCCGGAGTCCATTGCGGCGCGGGCCCGAGCGTCAGCTTGCTTGCCGCTTGGAGCGCAGCGTCACCGTTCCATCGCTCTTGGCAAATATCCAGCTCTTCCTCCAACTGCCGGGCCGGATAGTTCCCCACAACGGCCAGCACGCAATTGGCGGGATGATACAGCCGCTCAAAGACGACCCGGACTGTGTGCGGGTCAAGATGCGTATAATGGCCGCTTTGGCCGTAAGCCGGCCTGGCGGCCGGGTGGTCGCCGGCCATCGCCTGGCGGAGGAGGTCGGCGGCGCTTGCCTGCGGTTCGTTTTCCCGAACCGCAGCCTGATGCGCGGCGAGCGAGCGGTATGCCGCAAAGGAATGCTCCGCAAGTCCCGGCGACGACGCCGCTTGCAGTATAAACCGCAGCAGGCCGGCGAAATGGGGCGCAAGCGTCGTGGCCCAGAAACGGGTCCACTCGACATTCGGCGCCGACTTTTTGTAGACTCCCAGTTCCGCCAGGCCCGCGGACAATCCGTCCCAGATCCAATGCTCCAGCACGCGCGAGCCGCCCAGCTCGCCGGGGCGCTCCAGCCTCGCTCCGGCTCCCGCAAGCAGGCCGACGGAGACCGTTTCTATATCATGTAAAGGCATCGCAATCACGGTAAGCCCGTTGCTTAATTGCCGTAAGGAAACTCCGTCTTTTTCCATTGCCATCACTCCTAGAAATGGGGTGAGAAAAGGACCTCCCGCGAAGAGAGGTCCCTTTCGCCGGTCAGATTACCCGCCAGGCAATCAGCGACAGCTCGCCCAAATCCACAATATCCATGTAGTCGACTGCCGACAGCAAATCGCATTCTTTCATTTCGGATAATGAGGCCCGTGCCGATTCCAGCAGCAATTCCTTGGTTTGTTCCATGATCTCTCACCTCCTTTCCCGGCTAAGGAGACGATCAGTCCGCGATGGTTACCAGTTTCCGCTGCTCCAGTCTCTCCAGCAGCTTCCAAACCGCCAGCCTGCCTTCATCGCAGTGTAAAGCCGGAATTTCCTCGCAAGCGATCGAAGTAAGCTTGTCAACTTCAAAGGAGTATTCGCATAATTTCAAAATAGCGTAGGCCACAGGCTGCAGCAGGTGGATCTCATCCGTGGCCGGATTATATACAATGAACTTCCGGTTCTCCTCTTTGCGGGTCACGACCCCCGGGGCCCGGCTTACAACGCTGTTCGGGTTCATCTCGTTCATCACGCCCTCCTTCTAAAGTGCCGCGGCGGTTTCCGGCACGATCCAGCAGTACGGGTCGCCGAGCGCCGGGTCCCCGTAATAGGCCAAAGAGGCCGACCGGCAGCCGCCGCAAACGTATTTGTGTTCACAGGTACCGCAGTTGCCCACGGTTTTCGACTTACGGTCGCGGATATCGGCAAGCATCGGAGAACGGTTCCATATATCGGAAAAAGACGCTTCCCGCAGATTCCCCGCCGACATCGGCAGTGTCACGCAAGGAGTCACATTGCCGTCGACCGTAATTCTCGCGGTTACGCGGCCGGCCCCGCAGCCGATATACTGCGCGCCTTCTTTAGGCGGCAGCATCAACGCGACCCGGCAGTCATGCCAGTAAATTTTCATGGTCCCGGCATACTCCCGCTGCATTTCAATCCATTCTTCGATGACGCCCTTCAGCTCCTCCGGTGTTAAGGCAAGCTCCCGGTCTCCCCGGCCCGTCGGAATAAATTCCGATAAATTCACGCCGTTTGCGCCGAGCCGCGCCGCTAATTCCACCACATTCCTACCGTCCCGGAAGTTCAGCCTCGTGGGCGTATAACCGACGGTGACGCTGATCTGGTTGCGAACCAGGCATTCCACGGCCGCCACCGCTTTGGCGAACAGCCCCGGTACAAGGCGTACCTGCTCATGGACCTCGGCCGTAGCGCCATCGATGCTGACGCATACGCTTTGGATCCCCGCCCGCTTCAATTTGTCGCACATCGCATCGTTTATCACCGCGCCGTTCGTTCCGACGGACACCATCATGCCGCGCTCACTCGCGCGGGAAGCGATCTCCATCCAATCGGGACGCAGCAGCGCCTCTCCCCCGGACAGCCCCAGGATCAATACGCCCGCCTCGGCCAGCTGATCGACTACGGTTAACGCTTCTTCCGTAGAGAGCTCCATCGGGTGGGGTTGTCCCGCTCCGGAATAACAGTGCACGCATTTTGCGTTGCATCGGAGCGTAATTTCCCAGACCAGATAGAACGGGGCTTTAAAATCATCCTGAATTGTTGCAAGCACACTCACAGTCAAATCCTCCTTCCGCCAGATGGCGCCGGATCGCTCCAGCTATCCTTAACGTAGCACAGCCCCGCGCTCCTCTCATCGTCCATTTGAAGTAGATGACCCATTTATTAACAAAACAAAAAAAGCCCGGGTATCCCCCGAGCGGTATGTTTCATTACCAATAATTTTATTTAAAATCGAACGTTTCAGCTTTCCCCGCCCAGCGGCATCTTGGCATACTCGCCCATTGCGAGGGAAACGGCCTCCGTCCGCTTATGGACGCCCAGCTTACCGAGCACATTACGGATGTGCGTGCGGACCGTGTTATAGGTAATGCTCATTCCAGCGGCGATTTCCTCCGTGGAATAGCCTTGGCACATATACCGCAGCACCCGCACTTCGCTGGGGGTAAGCCCAAACGACGGCCTAACGCCCTGGATTCGTTCAAGAACGACATGGATCACCCGGCCGGCCGATTCCGATCCCCGGTTAATAAATACGGTCTTTGCCACGGGAATCTTCCGGTTCTGTACATTCAGGTACACGTTGCGCCTCCCGAGATAACTGCCTATGTTCTTCGCCGCCCGGTGGATCGGGCATTCCCGGTCGCATACGCAATTCCCCCCGGCATCGCAAAACAGGGAGAGCTCCCTGCAGGGTACCCCGAGCGTTCGCCCGGCTCCGATTCCGGTCAATTGCTCCATTCCGGCGTTCCAGGCAACAATGAACCCGTCCGCATCGATTTCAAAAGCGGAATTGGGCAGTTTTTTGATCCAAACCTCAGAGTCTTTCGGGCTTTCCAGTTGACCGACAGAGTTCATAAATTTCCCTCCTCGAATGGATCAAACTCGCTTACCGATATTATCGTATTGCCTCTCGTCCAATGTATCTTTTTTCCCATAATAACAAACTTTTACTATATAAGTAAGGGGTGGAATGTGGGGTATTTTGTCGGAAATTCATAGAATCCGTCAAAATAAAAAACCTCTTGCTTCTCCTTATAAGGGGAGCAAGAGGTTTTGAGCGCGGAGAATCCCGCTTAAATCGCCGGCATCACATTGCCGCCGTTAACCGGGATGTAGGCCCCGGTAATAAATGATGCCAAATCCGAGGCTAGAAAGGCGACCGCATTGGCGATATCCTGATCCGTCCCTCTGCGCTTCAGCGGCACCTGTTCGACATAGGAGGCGTCGTTCAGATCCTCCATGCCGCGATCCTTTTCGCTGATCGTCCAGCCGGGAGCCACCTGATTCACGGTGATTTGATGCGCCCCGACCTCTTTGGCCAGCACGCGGTAAACGCCGTCCATTCCGCGTTTTCCGGCCGTGTAGGCGGATTGGTGCGGGAAATTTTGCATGGCGCATTCGGTGTTGATGCCGATCATCCGGCCCCAGCCCCGTTCCGTCATCGCCGGAATAAAGGCTTTGGCCAAAAAGACATTCTGCAGGACGCAGGATTCGAACTGGCTGACATAATCCTCCGGCGCCTGCTCCAGGACGGAAGTCCACTCGTATTGTACGACCGCGTTCGCCACGACGATATCGGGGTCTCCGAGCTCCGCTTTGATCCGCTCCTTCATGCTACGGATGTCGGCCTCTTTGGTAATGTCACCCTGCACGATCATCGCCCGGCCGCCCGCTTCCGTGATCTCCTGAAGCAATTCGCGCGCTTTGGATTCGTTGCTCACATAATGGATGGCGACCTGCGCTCCGCACCGGGCGAGCGTCCGCGTCATCACCCGGCCGAGCTGGCCGGTGGCCCCCGTAACCAGCGCAATTTTTCCCGTCAAATCGATATTTAACATGTTGTAATCTCCTCTCGGTTCATGATCCTATGTAAAAGTGTTTATATGGAAGAGCGGTGAATGAGCTTGTACGGCATTTCCACTTTCTCTCTGGATTTGTTCATCGCCAGGTCGAAGGCTTGTTCGCCTACCTTCACCAGTTGATGATCGACCGTCGACAACTCCAGCGAGACGCCGATCGGCTGATTTTCCTGACCGATAATCGCCAGATCGCCCGGGATGCTCAGTCCTGACGCCCTCGCATACTTGTAAATCCCTCCGGCCACCTCGTCACCGTTCGCATATATCGCGGTGGGCCGCGGATTCAGACCCAGCAGCCGCTCGCCCGCCCGATACCCGTCCTCGAAGCTGAAACAGCCCAGCTCATGGTACTCCGGGTTCGGCTTTCCGAACACTTGCTCATAGGCGGCCATCGTTTGCCGCGTGCTGTTGCTTTCGCTTCCCCTCGCCGAGGTAAAAGCAACACGCCGATGCCCCTTCTCTTTTAATAATTGAAATACTTCCAGGTAAGAAGCGTACCGGTCCAAGTAAGAGCAGCCGATCTCCGGATGCTCGGTATATTCGCAGGAAACGATCGATCCGAAGGCGGCGAACGGGATGATCGCTTCCCAGGGATTGGCCCGCGAAGTGATGATCATCGCGTCGAGCAATTTGTTTTTCAGCATGGACAAATATTCGATTTCCTTATCCGGATTGTATTTGCTCGGCAGTACGATGATGGAATAATCCTTCTCCGTGGACCGGTTCAGGATTCCGTGCAGCATCTGGTCAAAGGCCTGATTGTTCGTATAAGGAATGATCGCCCCGATGATTTTCGTCTCTCCGCGGATTAAATCGACGGCGCTTCGGTTGGGCGTGTAGTTCATTTCATCGATCACTTTTTGGACCGCCGCTCTTTTTGCTTCCGAAACGTATTTATGGCGATTCAGCACCCGGGATACGGTCGATACCGACACCCCGGCCATCCTCGCGATGTCCTGAATGTTTGCCATACAGCCAGTTCTCCCCAACATTTATGCGTTGCTATAAAAATAGTATACCTTATTCCGCTTGCGGAATGACCATTTACGGTCATTCCTTTGAAATCCGCCCCAGCTCCCGTTCCAAGGCCGCAGCGCCGAAGCGGAAAAATC
Organism: Paenibacillus haidiansis; assembly: GCF_036553665.1. Taxonomy (NCBI): domain Bacteria; kingdom Bacillati; phylum Bacillota; class Bacilli; order Caryophanales; family Paenibacillaceae; genus Paenibacillus; species Paenibacillus haidiansis. The sequence continues at coordinate 131,217 of NZ_JAZHPZ010000009.1, forward strand.
CGCCGTTCGCCGTACCGACATACAGCTCGTCTCCGGACAGGTTCAGCGTCCCGCCGCGGGTTTCCTGTTCGCGGAGCTCGGCATATCCCGTTCTGACATCCCTCAACCGTCCCAGGACAGCCCCCGACCGCTTGTCGAGCGCCAGAAGATCCGACCCGAACGGGTACAGCACGGTTTGATCCAGCACCGCGAAGCTGCCCGCCGCGAAGCGCGACAAGTCGGTCCCCGGCGCCGCGTTGTTGGACATCCGCCACAATACGTTGCCTGAGCCGATCTCGACCGCTGTCGGGATGCCGTCGACGACAAGATATAGCGTTCCGTCCGCAAGCGTTCCTTTGGCGCCTTTTCCCGGGATGCTGAACTTGGTCCGCCCTTCCGCCACATCGTACAGCCGCGTCTCGAACCGCTCCGCGCCGTAATAGTCCGCTTTGTCCAGCGGATGCTCGACCAGCAAATACCGTTCGTTTAACACCTCGAACCGCTCGCCCGGTACATAAGGATATTCCCCATGGATATTGCCCGTTTTTAAATCCAACAGTTTCCAAGTACTCCCAAGCAGAATCCAACGCCGATCGGCATCGGGACCCGCAAAGGGATCGATCCTGGCCCCGCCGGCAAAATAAGGCTCAAAGGAATAATCCGGCTTCTGCTCGCCTTCGGCCTGAAGCTGCCACGCCTGTTTGCCCGTAGCGGGCTCATACGCCGTAAGCCGGCCTTTTTCCCGGACAAGCACAAAGGGATCATTCGCTCCCTTATTCAGGATTTGCGCGCTATTGCCGACAGTTTTGTGCCATCTTTCTCTTCCCGTATTGCCGTCGAGCACGCTTATTACCGCCGTTTCCGCCTTGCCGGCTTCCGCCGTATTCTTCGAAGCCAGCAAAACGACGGAATTGTCGGCCGCCCACATGCCCATCTGGCTATCGTCCCCGTAGTTCCGCTCCCACATCGTCTCCCCGTCCGACAGCCGGATCCGGCGTACCCGATTTTCGTATTTCCCTTTCTCGGGACTGTAGGAGGTAAAGACGACGGCGTATTCTCCCGACTGTTCCAAGGCCGCGCTCATCCCTCCGAATCCGGCGTCCAGCCGCCACCACGTCTCCCCGTCCCTTCTGCCGACGGCATACAGCGAAGAATTGTAATGCATGCCGCTGAAGCCGCCGTCGTCGCCCATCAGCAATAGAACATCGCTTCCTGCGCCGAGCAGATAAGTAAAGCCCAACGTCCCCCCGTTCTTCCATTCGGGAGCGATGTCGAGCGTCCGCGGCAGCGGAGTGACGGCATAATTATTAGTAAACATATAACTATCTCCGGAATAAACATGGTGGGGCTCGCCGCTTGCGGGTATGGTCCACTCCGTACGCGCCAGTTCGCCGGAAGGCAGGAAGGAGACTCTAAATTGGGCATCCCGGCGTTCATATCTCCAGGCCGGCCCTAGAATCATAGTCTGGCCCGCTTCCATCTGCAAATCCTCCGAGGTCTCCTTGAATGCCGGGGGGCCGAGCAGTTTTTCTACAGTATCGGCGTGATCTCCTTGTTTTAAGGTCAAGTCGACGATTCCCCGCACCGTTTCCAGCGGCATATCGGAGCCCTGGGCCAGCAACGGGGTCGGAACCTCTTCCGTTCTTTCAATATCTTTCTTGTTTACCCAGAGCAAAATCGGCCGGTAAGCCTGATATCCGTTATGCCAAGCCGCCGGAGTCGCCATCACTCCGTACCATTCGTTCCATTTGGCCATGGCCACCAGACGGCTTTCAGTGAAGTATCCGGCTTTGTCCCATCGGACCGAACTGGATGGTGCGAGCGACAGCTTGGCTCCGGAACGCAAGGTCACATATTGCGGCGGGATATCGGTCATCTGTTCGGACGCTTCGGAAAAGTACCACAGCGGGACCCAGATCGTCCCCTTATCGTAAGTAGGGGCGGAGATCATTTCACCCGCCACGGATTGTACCGTCATCCGCTCCCCGGCCTGCCCGAAATACGCCGAGTTCAAGCGGCGCGGATCGCTCTTGGCGTTGACCCTGCCCGGAAAAAGCGGCGCCTCATGGCGCAGGGTCAACGTATCCCCCTGCTTGGGCAGCGTGGGGAATAATCCGGATGTGGACAAACCGCCCAGGGATAAAGCCGCTGAAGATCCAGATAAAATGGACGAATGCACGAACTGAGGGGCGGTTCCCGTCGTTGCTATGGGAGCTGCCTTATCCGCTTGGACCGTGGGCGGTGCCGGCAAGACGGCTCCCGCTGCCGTCACGCCCGCCAGAATCAAGCGGGCGAGGAACAAAATTTTCCGTCCCCGGGGTTTTGGAGCTCCGGATGTTGTATTATAGGCAAATGCCGGCTTTGTCCGGCGTTTATCTTCAACGATCATGACCGAAAATCCCCCTTTTATGCAAGTAGGCTCTACTTATTAAACGCCGATAATTCCAGAAAGTTCTAAGTGTTGGGGGAAATCTTGCCAACCCGAGTTATAATCGCTTAAATTCCCTTGGAGCTGCAAATTTGGCGGGTGCTTGTCTTAGCCCTGCCTTCCAATAAAAAAGAACGGCCTTCCCGACCTGTAAGATCAGGAAAGCCGTTCCTTTTTTTCGCGAGGAGCCCTATAAATTCTACCCGTACACGTAAACGCGGCTGCCGATTCGGGCAACGATCGATCTTAACCTTTGGATATAAGCAAAATCCAGGGTTTGCGCTTCGTTGATCAAATAGGCGGAGGTACCGCTCCCGGGCTTCCGCTTCCCGTTAAGCGAACGAATAATCGCCTCCGCCGGAACGATCCCCATCCCATGGGCGAAATAAACGCCGCCCGGCAACACGATGGCGTTCTCCCCGCGCCATTCCGGCGTCCTTGGATCAAAATCAGGATTATTGAAATAGACCACATCGCCCAAGCCCGTCTGATTCAGGCCGATCGTTACAATCCGCAGATCGCTGTCGTATTTCCAATCGTAGAGAACCAGCCCGGCAAAATAGTTGTTGAACGACGGCTCGCCGATCGCCTCAAGCACGCCCTTGTACAGCACGATGACCATGGCTGTAGCGCACTCGAATGCGTACTGCCAGCCGTTCCGGAAAATGTCACGAATCCCCTCCGCGGGAGTGACACCGCTCCGCAGCCGGAATCCTCCGTTATTTTCGCGGATCCAATACCGTCCATTGCAGCGGGAATTCCGAAATGTGGCGAAGCTGGCTCCGCTGGCATCGAGCGCCCTGGCCGCGGCCACAATCTCTCCCCTCACCCTTGCTTCAAACTCCGCATCGCCCGGCGAAGAAATAGCCATGTTGTCCACCTCCGGTTCACGGGAGGCGCTCGGCCTCCGGCTTTATCCTAGTTTGGGTTATTGTACGCGGAAGGGTTAGGGGATGTGCCGAATTGCAAACATTAATTGGATTTCCTTTAGGTTGTGACGGCAAACTGGCTGTTGTACAGCCCGGCATAATGTCCGCCGCGGGCCAGCAGTTCTTCATGGCTGCCGCTTTCGACCACATCGCCGTCCTTCATGAACAAAATGAGATCGGCCTCGCGGATCGTCGATAACCGGTGGGCGATCACGAAGCTCGTTCTGCCTTCCATCATTTTCAGGAATGCTTGTTGAATACGGATTTCGGTCAGGGTATCGATGCTGCTGGTCGCCTCGTCCAGGATCAGCATCGGCGGATCCACCAGCATGACGCGCGCGATCGTCAGAAGCTGCTTCTGGCCTTGGGACAGGCTGCCCTCGCCCCCGTCGATAACCGTGTCATAGCCCTGCGGCAGCCGCATGATAAAACCGTGGGCATTCGCCGCCTTGGCCGCGGCCATAACTTCCTCCAGGCTGGCGTCCGGCTTCCCGTACGCGATATTTTCCCGCACCGTGCCGCCAAACAGCCAGGTGTCCTGCAGCACCATGCCGAAGGCGCGGCGCAAACCGTCGCGGGACAGGCGGTTAATATTCACGCCGTCGACGGCAATCTCCCCGGCATCCGCATCATAGAAACGCATTAGCAGGTTGACGAGCGTCGTTTTGCCGGCACCCGTCTTGCCGACGATGGCAACCCGCGTCCCCGGGGTTACCGTCAGGTTCAAAGCCTTGATCAGCGGCCGCTCCTGCTCATAGGCGAACCTCACATCTCGGAACTCGATCAGGCCCTGCGCTTGCGGCAAATCTACAGCATCCGGACGGTCCGGCGTTTCCGCCGGCTCATCCAGCACCCGGAAGATCCGCTGGGCGGAGGCGGTCGCCGACTGAAGCTGGGTAATGACTCCGGTGATTTCATTGAACGGCTTCGCGAACAGATTGGCATAAATGAGAAAGCTCGACAGGTCCCCGACCGTAATTCTCGACAAGATGACCATAACGCTGCCGATCATGGCGATGATCGAGAAGGTGACATTATTGACCAGCCGGGTCGCCGGATTGGATAACGAGCTGTAAAATTGCGATTTCACGCCGGTTTGATACAATTGTTCGTTTTGCGCCGAAAATTCGGCAAAGGAATGTTCCTCATACCGGAAAGCTTGAACCACCTTCTGTCCGCCGACCATCTCCTCCACGTATCCGTTAAGCGATCCGAGAATCCGGGCCTGGTCGCGGAACAATTGCTGCGACTTGACCGTGACGAAGCGGGCCACAAAATAAGATGCCGGAGCGGACAGCAGCACGACGAGTGTCATAAGCGGGCTGGTATACAGCATAAGTCCGACCGCCCCCGCAATGGTGAAGACGCCGGTCAACAGGGTGGAAAAGCCCTGCAGCAGTCCGTCCGAAACCGCATCGATATCATTGACGAAGCGGCTGATGCTGTCACCCTGCGGGTGATTATCATGATATTTGAGCGGCAATACATTCAAATGGTCAAACATTTCGCCGCGCAGCTCATTTACAGTCTGGTAGGCAAGACGGTTGGTCAAGTAGGTCAGCAACCACCCGAACAAGCTTCCTACCGCGTAAACAAATCCAAGGAGGACGAGCAGCCTGAACACTTCGTCAAAACGGACGGCTCCTTTCCCGATCATCTCATCAATGGTCCGCCCGATCAGAAACGGGCCGATCAGACTGGAAGCCACGCTGATCAGGGCGCTGATCACCGCCAAGATGCCGTAGATTTTATATTTCCCGGCATATTTCAGCAGTCTTTGCCAGGTTTGTTTTGTATTCATCGGGTCGCCTCCTCTTCCGAGAGCTGGGAGTTACAGATTTCTTGATAAGCCTCGCAGCTGTGGATTAGCTCGTCGTGCGTGCCGATCCCGGCGATTCTGCCGTCTTCAAGCACGATGATTTTGTCCGCCTGACGGATCGTGTTTACCCGCTGCGAGACGAGCAGTACCGTCATACCCCCGCTGCTCTCTCTGATTGATCTCCGCAGCGCCGCGTCCGTGGCGAAATCCAGCGCGCTGGAAGCATCGTCGAGAATCAGAATCTCCGGATTCGCGGCGACGGCGCGGGCGATGGTCAGCCTTTGCTTTTGACCGCCGGACAAATTCAACCCGCCTCTCGCGACATGCGTCCCATAGCCTTCGGGAAGCTTGGAGATAAACTCATCGGCCTGGGCAATCGCGGCCGCCCGCATCACCTGCTCATCCGAGGCCCGTTCGTTGCCCCAGCGGATGTTATCCGCGATCGTGTCGGTAAAGAGCAGGGCCTTTTGGGGAACGACGCCGATCTTGCCGCGAAGTTCGTGTAAGTCGTAGTCTTTTACATCGGCTCCATTCACCAGAACCCTTCCGGACCCGGCATCATAAAACCGCGGAATCAGGTTGATCAGCGTCGACTTCCCCGAGCCCGTCGCTCCGATGATGCCGACCGTCTCGCCCCGGTCGATGGTTACGGAAATATCCCTCAGGGCCGGATCGCCCGTTGCGCTGTAGCCGAAGGTTACGCGGTCGAAAACGATTGCCGGAGAATCCGGCTTCGAACCTTTAGTCTCCGGTAGCTTCCCGGGCTCCGCCTGGCCGGAAGCCGAGGACGGCCCCGTTACGGAAGCGGTCGTATCCAGCACCTCGTTGATCCGCGCCGCGGAGGAAGCCGCTTTGGTAAAGAGGATGATCAGATTCGATACGACGACGAGCGCGAGCAAAATTTGGGTGACATAGTTGATAAAGGCGATGATTTCGCCCGAAGACAGCGTCCCTTCGTTGATATGGATACCGCCGACCCACAATATGGCGATAATCGCGGCATTGACCACAAGCGTAGTCGCCGGGCTCAGCAGGGCGGAGACCCGTCCCACTCGAATCGCGGTCGCCGTAATATCGTCGGACGCCGCCCGGAACCGTTCCTTCTCCGCCCGCCGTTTGGCGAATGCGCGGATGACACGGACGCCGGTCAGATTTTCGCTGAGCACTTGGGCGAGTCTGTCTAACTTTTTCTGGTACATGCGGTAAAGCGGAGCCGACTTTGTAATGATGAAGTACAAAAAGACGGCAAAGACGGGAGTAGCCGCGAGCAGCACGAGCGACAGCCGAAAATCAAGCAGCATCGACATGAGGATCGCCCCGATGCAGATGAACGGCGCACGAATCACGAGCCGGATCAGCATCGCCACGGCGACCTGCATCTGGTTCACGTCATTGGTGATCCGGTTGATCAGGGTCGCCGTCCCGAAACGGTCAAGCTCCGCATAGGAAAAAGCGGACACTCGTTTAAACAGCACGTTGCGCAGCGTCGTGCCGAAGCCTTGCGACGCGCGGGCCGCGTAATATTGGCAGATCAGCGAGCTGCCGAAGCCGAGCAGCGACATGATGACCATTAAGCCGCCCATTTTCAGCACATAGTAAGTGTCCCCATTGCCGATCCCGTGATTTACGATCAGCGCCACGACGGTCGGCAGGAGCAGTTCCAGAATGGCTTCCAGCAGCTTGAAGACGGGGCCCAAAATAGTCTCTTTTTTGTAAGGTTTTAAAAATACGGCGAGTCTGAACAAAGCGTTTGTCTCCTATCATCTGTTATGTAGATTGACTTCTTGCAATTACCGTATATGATTATGGCATACCCCTTCCCATATTAATAATATTGGTTTTATATCTGTTCCATATATAAAAAATATACCTATCATCAGAGGTGCCACATGGATATAAGACAATTACGATATTTTCTGACCATAGCCGAAGAAGGACAGATTACTTCGGCCGCCAAAAAACTGCAAATGGCCCAGCCCCCGCTCAGTCAGCAACTGAAGCTGCTTGAGGAGGAGCTTGGCATTAAACTGGTGGAGCGCGGCCCGCGCAGCATCCGGCTAACGGACGCCGGCGAAATTTTGCGGCGCAGGGCGCAGCAAATCGTAGAGCTGGCGGATTCCACCACGCGGGAGATCGGCGATTTCGCCAAAGGCTTAAACGGTACGCTTCAGATCGGCACCGTCTCTTCCTCGGGAGCGAGTCTGCTCACCGATCGTTTTGCCGAATTTCATAAAACCTACTCCGGCGTCAAATTCGAAATTCACGAGGGCAACACCTTCCGGATCATCGAGCTGCTCCAAAGCGGGATCATCGAGGTCGGCATCGTGAGAACGCCTTTCCATACGACCGGGCTCGAGGCCAAATATGCCGAACCCGAGCCGATGATCGCGGTTATGCATCCCCACTTCGATTGGGACCGGGAGCAAAGCGGCATATCCATCCGGGATCTGCGCGCCCGCCCGCTCATCATATACCGCCGATTCGAGCAGTTGATTCGCGATGCGTGCCTGAAGTCGGGATTTGAGCCGGAGGTTTTTTGCAAAAATGACGACGCCCGGACCACTCTGCTCTGGGCCAATGCCGGTTTGGGCATCGGGATCATCCCCAAATCGGCGCTGAAGCTGGCCAGCCATAACCAATTGATCTATAAAGAAATCCGGGCGGAAGCGCTGCAAACCCGAATCGCCGTCATATGGGCGAAAGGCCGGTATTTGTCCTCGCTAGCCAAGAAATTTATCGAAAGTTTCGGCGAGGAACAAGCGTAAAGCCGGAGTTTGCCCCGAGCAAGTAAAAAGGCAATCCCTACCCAGCCGATTGGCCCGTAGGGATTGCCTTTAATTAATAAATGATTTTATTATTCCTTACCATCTAACATTGCCGGAGCTGCTTACAGTAAACGACCCCAGCTTATCGGAATCTTGATTTCTTACGGTACCGGAAATGTCGGCATCTTCGAATTCATCAAGGATATCGTCTACGATTTCTTGCAGGAATTCTTTTTGATCGTCGGAATCATAATCATCCCAAACATCCTCATCGACTTCGATTTTTACGGTGATATCATCCTCATCGCCGGATAAGGAGATTTCAGCATCGAGGTTCTTGTAGTAATTGTAGTAATCATCGTTCAAATCTTCTTCCAAATCATCCAAGTCATCTCCACTGCTTTTCTTATCAACTGCTTTTTGCAGCGTAGTGATTTGCGCCTCCAGCGAAGTAATCTTGGCATCCTTGGTTTTGATATCGGAATTGGCGGTGTTCAAATCGGAGGTAAGGGTATTGACCTTCTTCTCCAATTCTTTCACTTCATTTTTCAAGTTCGTGATCGTTTGCTGGTCTGCCGGCGTAGTTACGTCGGTAATGATAATTTGTTTTGTCGAGGCATCCCAGAACAGCGATTTACCGAGTGCTTCCCCGGCCATCCGGATCGGCACGTAGGTGGAGCCATCTACAACGAAAGGTTCTTGACCCGAGCTTGAAGTAATCGTTTGTCCGTTGTAAACCAATTTGATGTTGCTGTATACGGCTTTCAATGTTTTAGTCGCATCCGCGGCGAAAGAGCTATTAGCAAAGAACAGCCCGGATACCAGCATTGTAGACAAGCCCACAATAACCGCTTTTTTCTTTTGCAATTTCATGTTCCTGATTCTCCTCTTCCCGATAAAGTTTTCCTGCCTTCTTTCCCATGCGTACAAAAAAAAATGTTACTTAGTTAATCTTACTATTGCAGGTAATTTAAGATTACCATAAATCTCCCTATTCCGCGAATTTCATGATTCGACAAAGAGTGCCAAAAAACTGATAATTGTGGCAAAACTCGTTGAAAACTAAAAAACGGTGTGCTTAACATGAATTTCAAATATATTCCATTGTCTAACCCAATTTTAACCCCCTATTCCATGTCGCAATTTTACCCACTTAATTATATGACGCATTATACATTCAATAAGTTACTCAACTTTTTACATAAAAAATTCAACCAACGAAGTCGATCTCCTTACTTCTAACTTATTACCCGCATATTGATCACTTGCTTCAGGCTACAATTTTTCATTTTAAAAATTATTAGCAAGACCACAATAATTTTTATAAATTATTGTATTAATCATTCATATATAGGGAGAGAAGAAGTTATGAAAATCAAGAAGTCAGTATTTGTATCAAGTCTAGTGGCATGCAGTTTGTTGTTTGGTTCAATAGGAGCATTCGCTGCAGGCGGAGTGGAAAAGATCACGGCATACCTAAACCGCGATATGGTATTCAAGATTGATGGAGTTACCTGGACTCCTAAAAATGCAAACGGTACAAAAGTATACCCTATTGTCTACGATGGTACAACCTATTTGCCAGCAAGAGCCATCTCCGAGGCGGTGGGTGCGGATATTGCATGGAATAGCAGTACACAAACCTTAAGTATTTCTACAAGCGGTTCTTCTACCGGTGGAGCTACAACTCCTAGCGCAAATACTCCGAGTTCAAGCAGTAAAGATTCGGGAACAGAAATTACGAGCACGGTCGTCATTTATCTTCCGGCTTCTTTTACCCCGAGTTCCAAAGGCAATGAACTTAAGTCCGAAGCAATCAAGGCGGTTAAGCTTTACGCGGATGCTTTAAAGACCGGGGATACAAGCAAAATGAATTCTTACATGGAAACAGTTATATTAGATAAAACATATGAATACGATATTTCGCACCATGAATTAAGCAAAGAAAATTATAAAAATAAGGTGGACGGAATGCGGAAAGCAAATGATACAAGTACGATAAATGACTATGCCAATGCCTTGTCTGCCGTGACCTCCAGTGTTCTTGAGTTTGATGTTGAAAATGCATATAAATCGGATTACAGCGCCACTTTGGTATATTCGTTTTATCCGGAAGACTGGGACGCCTTTAGCTCAGTATACGTGTATTTTAATTTCACTAAATTAGACGACGGAAGATATGCACTCACCGGAATCAATGTTGCTTAAAAGAATGAACCGACAAAAAAAGCTCATGTCCGGCTATTAATGCCTGGCATGAGCTTATTTTTTCATGACGTTCGCCTGCAAAATCACTCTCCCTCCTTCTTCTTAATCAACTCCAGAAACTCCAGAATAATATCCGAAACGGCGTCTTCGGTCGGCGAGTGGATATACCTGCTGACCCGCATGATATCTCCTTTGTAGAGCTCGATCAGTTTCATGACAGCTTCGGGATCGTTTTGCTTCGCCTTTTGCAGCAAATTCAGGAACTCATCATCCGGGACAACTCTTGGATCATTTTGCGCTTCCATTTGTTCACCCCTTGCTGAGTCATATTCAATTCCTGGGCGACTTCTCGTTCGGTCTTGTCTTGCAGATAAAGCTTATAAATGATACTTCGCCCCGTGCTTGACGGCAGGGCATCGATCAGCTGACGGATCAACATTTTGTTGTCAGAAGATGAGTCAAAACTGGATACGGCCGGTTCGAATCCGTTGAATGAACATTCCCGTTTATGCACGACTTTTGCTCTGTACTGTACCCTCCAGGCTATCCGGTAAACTTCTTTGCGATATTGCTCGTAAGCGGTAGTTTGTTCTTTCATAATAACCTCCCCCTTCCATACTTCATCTTCTATGTATAGGGAAATGCGGAGGACCGTCTTACAACCATTAATATGTTGCTTAATTTTGATTATAACATTTTTTCTAATTATTGGTTGTTGAGGTGGACAGTTTTTTTCTCTATATAAGTGAAAGGGAATTTTCAAAGAAAGGAGGTCCGTTGGGCATGCAAGTCACGGATATTGTGTCGATGGTCGCAAATGTCGGCTTTCCCGTAACGTTATGCATTATCCTTATCAAGTATGTGCTGCAGACGGTGGGTACCAAGCTGGATCACATGAATGACACGATAAATACGCTGACTCAAGAGATCAGAAGTCTGGAAGACGCAAGCGACGGAGCCGGCGTACAAGAACCCACCGGTACAAGAACTCGATGATCGAAAGCCAGGCCGCGCTTAACACAAATCATTTCCGCATAAAAAGGAAGCAACCCTTCCTGATCCCGACCTGAAGGGTTGCTTCCCGTTTTATCATAGATGAAAATTTGCAAGTTATTCGAATGGATACTTCAATCCCCACTCGCTGCGTACCCGGTCCAACAGCTTTAAAATGCTGAGCGATTCTTCCAACGAAATCGTCGGGCTTTCTTTCAAACCTTCCAGCAGGCATCTGCCGACCTCTTCCGCCTCGAAAGCATAGCCCGCCGCTTTCCGGTCGTCGCTGAATTTCTCTTCCTCCTGCCCCGTTACCCGCAGCACCGCTTCCGTGGCATTCAGGAACGACTGGATGTGAATCATCCCTTTCGTTCCGTGAATGGAGGCGTCATTGGTCAGGTCGAGGCGAACGGCCCCGTGCAGCGAAGCCGCTCTGCCCCGGCCGTAGTCGAGCAGAATGGAGAACTGTTCATCCACACCGGTTTCCCCGATATCCGCCGTGGTCCATACTCTTTCCGGCTCGCTGCCGAAGATCATCGAGGCGAACGACACCGGATAAATCCCCGCATCCAATAGAGCCCCGCCGCCCAACTGCGGGTTCAGCAGTCTCCCTGCGGGATTCCAGTCGGAGCGGAAGCCGAATTCCGCCTTAAGCAGCTTGACTTCCCCGATCCGGCCTTCTTCCAGCCATTTTCTGACCTGGACGATCGGCGGCAGAAACCGGGTCCACATCGCTTCCATCAGAAACAGATTATGCTGCTTGGCTGTAGCAATCAGCTTTTCCAATTCGCCGCTGTTTACAGTAAAAGGCTTCTCGCATAATACCGCTTTTCCCGCGTTCAAGGCGGTCAGTACATTTTCCCGGTGATACGGATGCGGCGTCGCTACATAGATCGCATCGATATCCGGGTCCTTCACCAGTTCTTCGTAACTGCCGTAGGCGCGCGGCAGGCCGAACTTGTCCGCAAATTTGTTGGCGCTTTCAAGGGTCCGCGATCCGGCGGCCAGCCCCACTCCATTAGATACATAGGCTAAATCCTTGGCGAATTGTTCCGCGATCCAGCCCGTCCCCATAATACCCCATTTAATTTGTTTGCCCGTGAATTCTCCCATCGTCTAATTCCCTCCTGACAAAATAGTCCCAACATACTTTCAATTCTACCAATGAAAAAGATCGAACACCAACCCCTTCCATCTTCTTTTAAAAACCGGGCCCTTTATTCGGACCTGCGGAACCATTATACTGGAGATTGTGCTGCTCACGATTATGTGCCTTGGAGGCGAAATAGAGGATGTTGCTGACCTTTGAACAAAAGCTGCAAATTATGGATTCTTATCCCGAACTGACGAGGAAGGATGTCTCGCTCGGCCGGGTGAACTATCAATACGAGCAAAGCGTTCACGACAAAAAGACCGTAGCCTTCCATCTGCACCCTAACGGCAACGGCTATGTATACGCAGGGCTGCTTCAAGAATACGATTTCGATGAAAAAGGGTACGTAAATATAAGGGATTTCTCGGAAGAGGAGCTGCGAAGTCTTCTTGATAAATCCATCCGCTCCTTGTCCGCAGGAGGAAAGAAGCCGGAAATGCAAATGGAACAAGCCTCCATTCCGCACCGGGACTCGCCCGGAGGAATTTGGACCGATGACAACGGCGCGAAGCTGACGCTGAAATACGAAGACGATCTCTGGTACATCTATTCCGGGCTCAATTTGGAAATGGTATTCGAAACTCGGGAGGAAGCCGGGGAATATTTAACGGAGGAAGGCTTTTACCCGGATAAAATATAAGATTCCACTCACACGGTTGCCGCTTGCGGCGCCGTGTTTTTTTACATACAAAAATTTTTATCATAAAAAGTTCAAAAAAATGTTTGATTTTAGACACAAAATGTTCAATAATTAAATCAGACACAGAATGTTCACATTTCTATATTACTGCCTATAAAGGAGTTGACCTCTCATGTGGGAACCGGGAAGCAGTAAGTATAAAAGCTATACCTTCGGCTTAATTATCGCCCTTGGCATCTTCTACGCCGTCTTCTATATCGTGTTCACTCTGTTTGCGATTCATGGTTAAATACCAAAATTCATGTAACCGCTGTCTTATGGCGGAAGATCGATAAGCCCGCGGTTTATCCGCGGGCTTTTTTGCCTTTTCAAAGACAAAGGCGGCCGCCCCGTAAATGCGGGGATCGGCCGCCTTCCTTATCATTGCACGCTGTCAAGCGCCTCCTGCGGCACTTCGATTTCGGCTACTTCGTTGAACTTGGAATACTTGGTGTCCATGACCATATTGAGGGAAATCTTCTGTCCTTCGGCCTCCATGTCCATAACAATATCTACGCTGGACTTGGTCGGCAGATACGTGTCTTTGTTGAATGCGTTCGAAATTTTGATGCTCTCGATATTCATTTGTTCAAGCAGCGCCATCGTCTGCTCGTCTTCTCCGCCGGATTGGCTCAACAACGTCTTCGCCAATTCCTTCAAGCCATCACCGGAAAGTTCGGCCGACAATATATACTCGTCGCCTTCCAAAACTACCGCGGATTCGCCGGCGATCGATTTGAACTGCTCCAACTGAACCTCGGGACTCGCCGATTGCTCCAATTCCTGAATCAGCGCATCGCGGGACTCGCTTGGAATCTCGACCCAGGTCCCGTCAACCTTGGAGAAAATGTTGTCCTTCGTAATATATTGCTCAATATTTTGAGACCCTTGGTCACCCAAGGACATATTCATGACTTGATACATGCCGAGCGGTTCCTTGACGTAATCGACCTGCATCGTGATGTCAACCTTTTGCTCCTGCTGCGCATCGCCTTGAGCGATGGCAATGTTTTGGCTGATGTTGGCTTCCATAGAGAAGCTCTTCAACTGTTCGCTGGCGTCCATCGCTTTTGTAAGCAGCTCGTCGGCCGTAGGTACCGCCGTTTCATCCCCCGCCGTATTGGCCGCCGCATTGACGGCCCCCTGGTTTGCCGCTTCATTAGCCGCCGCGCTTCCGTTGTCGGCCGCGTTTTCCTTTCCGCATGCCGTAATGCCTAGTGCCAGAATCATTCCCAGTAGTGCTACTGTCCACTTCTTCAAATTCAAATACTCCCAAATTTTGTATTCCAATTGATATTACCGGATGTTCACAAGGCTGCAACAGTGTGAAAAGTCTTAATTTTTAAATTTTCCCAGTGAAATATTTGGTAAATTCGCCCTATTGCCCTCAAAAAATCGTGCTTCTCCGGTATCTGCGTTATAATGAAAATCACTGACTGCTTATCCCGATATCGGAAAGGAAGAATTCCGTTGAAAAATATACTGGTCACCGGTTACCGCGCACACGAACTCGGCATATACAACAATAAGCACCAAGGAATTCCTTATATCCGCCGGGCTATCGCTTCCCGCCTCATTCCGCTTGTCGAAGAAGGGCTGGAGTGGGTGATTACCCCCGGGCAATACGGCGTGGATCTGTGGGCGTGCGAGGCGGCTATTATGCTGAAGGACACCTACCCGCACCTGAAATGCTCGATGATTACCGCCTTTAGCCATCCGGAAGAGCAGTGGAATGAAGATAAACAGGAATATTACCGTGAACTCGCCCGCAGCATCGATTTCTACGCCTCGGTCAGCAAAGAGGGCTATCAGGGGCCTTGGCAGTTTACCGCCCGGGATGAGCTCTTGCTCCGCAAAACGGATGGCATCCTGCTCGTCTATGATGAAGAGGCCGGCGAAGCCAGTCCCAAATATTTCAAGCAGCGCGCCCTGAAAAAACAAGCGGAAGAGGGTTACGCCTATATACAGATCGGTCCTGAAGAAATTCAGGCGATCGCGGATGAGGAACGGCTCGGCGAAGATGCGGATATACCGCTAGAATGAATCTACAAAATGCAAACGTTTGATCATCTATTCTATATATAAACTTATAAAAGTGAGGATTCGCCCTCTGTTTTTTCGAAATTGTCAATTTTTTCGTCGACTTTATCCCCGTTTTCGTCCAATGTATGCTAAAATATTTCTCGAAATCGCTTTCACATTGGTATGATCTTTTTCAAAAGACAAACGTTTGCACAAAGGCATCTTCCTGATTCGATTGAAAAGAAACTGCCGATGTATTCTGGAAAAATACAAGGAGGCTTACCGAATGAACGAGAAGAAACTGCCTACTGTAGCTTATTTCAGCATGGAGTATGGACTGCATTCCGATTTTAAAATGTATGCCGGGGGCCTGGGCATCCTGGCCGGAGACTACATCAAGGGGGCCAAAGATATCGGCGCGCCGATCGTCGCTATCGGGATCAAATGGAAGCAGGGCTACACGGATCAGCGGATCGACGAAAACGGCAAACCGTATGACACGTACCACAACTATGTCTACGATTTTCTGGAAGATACCGGGATCAAGGTGACCGTGAAAATCCGCAACACCGACGTCGTCTGCAAGGTATGGAAAACGGAACAGTTCGGCAACAACCCGCTTTATCTGCTCGATACCGACATTCCGGAGAACGGCGACGCCTGGGTTACCGGACAATTGTACGGCTGGTTCGGCGAGGAACGGATCGCCCAGGAAATCGTGCTGGGGATCGGCGGCGTCAAGGCGATGCGCGCGCTGCAAATTCCGATCGACGTTTACCATTTCAACGAGGGGCATGCCGCACTCGCCGCGACGGAATTGATCCGGGAGAAAATGTGCGCCGGCAAAACCTTCGAGGAAGCCTGGCTGGCTACCCGCGAGGAAGTCGTCTTCACGACGCATACGCCGATCAAGGAAGGCAATGAAACCCACCCGCTCGACCGGCTGGAATATATGACCGCATTCAACGGGCTGACCCGCGATCAAATGGAACGCATCGGCGGCAATCCGTTCAACATGACGATCGCCGGGCTGCGCCTGTCCCGCATTTCCAACGGCGTCGCCGCGCTGCACGCCGACACTTCCAACAAGATGTGGAAAGAAGTATCCGGGCGCTCCGAAATCATCGGAATTACGAACGCCATTCATACGCCGACCTGGGTGGACGAACGGATCACCGAAGCTTACGAGAAAGGCGGGGACCTGTGGGCGGCTCATACGGAAATTAAACGCGAGCTGACAGCGTTTGTTAAAGAGCGTTCCGGCGTTTCCCTGAACGCCGATAACCTGCTGATCGGCTTCTCGCGCAGAGCGGCGCCGTACAAACGCAGCGACCTGATCTTCTCCCAGCCGGAGATTATCGAGCCTTATCTGGAATCCGGCAAAATCCAGATCGTCTTCTCCGGCAAAGCGCATCCGCTGGATGATACGGGCAAGAAGATCGTCAGCAACCTCGTGGCGATGATGAAGAAGTATCCGAAGAGCGTCGTCTTCCTCGAAAACTACGACATGACGATCGGCGCGATGCTGACCCGCGGCTCGGACGTCTGGCTGAACAACCCGCGCCGTCCGCTGGAAGCGAGCGGAACCTCCGGCATGAAAGCGGCGATGAACGGCGTGTTGAACTGCTCGATTCTCGACGGCTGGTGGCCGGAGGCTTGCATCGACGGCGAGAACGGCTGGCAGATCGGCGACGGCTTCGAGACGACCGACTTCGCGGTGCTGGACCGTCATGACAGCGACGCCTTGTACGACACGCTGCTGAACCGCGTCCTGCCGACCTACTATGACAACCGCGCCAAATGGGTGCAAATGATGAAGAAGAGCATCGAAACGACCCGCGAAACCTTTGCCACCAAGCGGATGCTCGAAGAGTATTACAGCAAAATGTATATCAAGGCATAACTTGAACTGACGCCTGGCACCTCGTAAAACCAAGGGGGCTGTCTCATCGGTCGGTATTTGACCGGTGGGACAGTCCTGTTTTGTTTGCAACGATAATATGGTGAAGAAAACCTGCAAAAGTGCATGCTTTTGAGCACATTTCCCCTTCCCTAGAGGAAATTCCTGCAAATATGCAGGTTTTCCCCTCGCTCCCCTTGTTTAGACGAAAATGGCCGGAAAATTCCTGCACGATCGCAGGAATTTCTTTATCGGCCCCTTGCCAGTCCGCAAAAACTGTATTTTTGCAGGAATGGTCAATTTGCAAGCCCGCCAAACGCTCTTTCCCGGTTCACAAAAAAGGTTTATTCGCCGATATAATTACAATGGATTGGTTTCAAACAAGCACATATACCAGCTAAAAGGAGTATATAACCGACATGAAGAAAAAGACCCGCATCCTCGCATTCCTGGCCGTGATCTGCCTCATCCCCTCGGGCCTGAGCTCGGCAATCGTCCCGGCCGCCGCGTACACCGCCTCCCCCGCTACCGTCGCGACGGGTGCATCCGCTGCAGCCGCCACAGCCGCCACGGCCCCTAAAAACGTGGTACTGCTCGACTCCAAAGGCGGCAGATCCTTCGTGCCGATCTCGTTTCTGAAAGGCTTTGGCGATGCCATGGTCGGGTGGAGCGCCGCCGATCAAAGAATCGATATCACGGACGGGGACAAGCAGCTTACCCTGTACATCGGTAAAACGGCGGCCCAGCTCAACGGAGCGCCGATAACGATGTCCGAGGCCCCGTTCAGCGAGAACGGAGCGACTTATGTTCCGCTGCAATTTGTGAAGGAGGCGCTCGGGTACTCGCTGGAGTGGGGCAAAAATCCAACCGTGCTCCACATCGGCAGCGGCAACGCCAAAGCTACGCTGCCGGCCATCGAGCGCGGATCGTTCCCGAGCGGCAGCAACCCGGTCGTCAGCGCGCGCAAAACGTTCAAGGTCGGCAGCAAATCGTTCTCCGTGCAAATGGTCACGGTATCGCTTATGCATCCGAAAATCCGGCTGAGTACGGTGCTGGCGGGCAACGAGGTCGGCAAAGTAGAGGACTTGAGCAGTATGGCGAAGCGCAGCAACGCCCTTGTCGCCATTAACGGCACCTTCTTTGACGCGTACACGAAAGACAGCTTCAAGGCGCCTTACGGCTATATCGTAAGCGGCGGAGAACTAAAGCGGAAAGCATCCGGCGACAAACGTACCATTTTTACGTACGACAAAAATATGCTGGCCTCCTTGATTCCGGGCGACGATTTCAACAAGCATTTCGAGGAGGGCACCATCGAAGGCGCGATCCAGGCCGGTCCGCGGCTGCTTGTCGACGGAAAGGTCGCGCTTGATGTCGCGGCGGAGGGCTTCAAGGACCCGAAAATCCTGACCGGCGGCGGCGCCAGAAGCGCCCTCGGGCTCACGCGCGATCACAAGCTGATCCTGTTGACGAGCGGCGGCGCGACGATCCCGCAGCTGGCCGAAATCATGAAGCAGGCCGGTGCTTACCAGGCGATGAACCTGGACGGCGGAGCTTCCAGCGGGCTTTACTATAACGGCAAGTATTTGACGACGCCCGGGCGGAAGATCAGCAACGCGCTCGTCGTTACCTATCGATAACCGGCCGTTAGCGGCCATAGAAAAAAGGGATGCCTCGGCGGGCCTCACGCCCCCGGACATCCCTTTTTCATCTTCTAAAACCGGTCCGCCGGAAACTCCAGCCCGATTTGGCGCCGCGCTTCTTCCATAATTTCCGCGACCGCCAGCGAAACAGCGAGCGAATTGACGCTGCTGTCGCGTTTGCCGGATTGCACGAGCTCAATGAACTCCCGCGCTTCATAGAACATCGACTCCTGCATCTGCGGCTGACGGAGGTCCTCGACGGTGCCGTCGCGGTACAGGATTTTTACATCGTACGGCTGATTGACCTTATCGATCACCAGCGTCCCGTTCTCGCCCTGAATTTCCGCCGGCGCGTAAGAATCGGCGATTTTCGAATACATCACCACGGCATCCATATCGCTATACCGCATCAGGATGCTGCCCTCCCCGTCCACGCCCGAAGACAGCATAATGCTCGTCGCCTGGATCGATTCCGGTTTGCCGAACAGCATCACAAGCGGGTAAATGCAATAAATGCCAAGGTCCATTAGCGCGCCGTTGGAAAACACCGGGTTGAACGCGTTAAGCACCGTCCCCTGTTTGAAGGCGTCATAGCGCGAGGAGTACTGGCAATAGCTGGCAAAATAACGGCGCACCCGGCCGATTTTGTACAAGTTGTTGATGATGACCCGGAAATTCGGCATCATCGTCGATTTCATCGCTTCCATCAGCAGCACGTCATTGCCCTTCGCCGCCTGAATCATCCGCCGGGTCTCGGCCGCATTGGAGGCGAGCGGCTTTTCACACAGCACATGTTTGCCGTGGTTCATGCACAGGACCGCCTGCTCGGCGTGAAACGAATTCGGACTTGCGATATATACGGCGTCGATTTCGGCCTCCGACACCATTTTTTCCAGATCGGTATATACTGCGGAATTGGGATTATATTTCGCGGCAAACGCCCGGCCCTTCTCTTCCGTTCGCGAATATACGGCCGCCAAGGAGAATTGTTCCGTTTCCTCCGCCGCCTGAATAAAGCGTTCCGTGATCCAGTTCGTTCCGATAACTCCGAATCGAAGCATAGAATATCCCCCTTTTTCTAAAATATTCTCTATAGTATTCTCTCATTAGGTGACACTTCATGTCCACCTGCCGTCAGAAAATTTACGCAAAAACGTTTGTTGCGAGTACGACGGGCGCTTGCGTTTGACTCGGCAACTGCACTACAATAAAAGAAAGAGAAAGTTTATGGAACGGGGTGATCGGATGAAAGGAAATAACGCAGAAACGATGGAGCCAACTGCCAAATACATGATTACGGGAGATTCGATTTCCAAAGGCGTCATTTACGACGAGGCCAAGAATAAATATGTGCTGCTGGAGGACAATTACGTTTCCCTTTTGCAGGACAAACTAAAGGTTGCGGTGCGCAATACGGCCAGATTCGGCAATACTTTGATTAAAGGGATGGCCAATCTGAAGAAGGACGTGCTCAAGGACAAACCGAACTTCGTACTGATCGAATACGGCGGCAACGACTGCGATTTCAACTGGAATGAAATTGCCGACAATCCCGACGGAGAGCATCGTCCCAAGACGGACTTCAATATGTTCGAAAAAATGCTGACCGAAGCGATACAATTCCTGAAGAGCCAGCAAATCACGCCGATTCTTATGAGCCTGCCGCCGCTGAACGCCGACAACTATTTTAAATGGGTCAGCAAAAACAACCCCGATGCCGAGAAAAACATCCTGAAATGGCTCGGCAGCGTGACGAAAATATACTGGTGGCAAGAGCGGTACAATTCCACGATCCTGAAGGTATCGGAACTGACCAAGACGAAATACATCGATGTGCGCGGGGCGTTTCTCGAGCATCCGGATTTCACGAAATTCCTCTGCTCGGACGGAATCCACCCCAATCAGGCCGGCCACAAAATCATCTGCGACAAGGTGCTGGAATTTATCCGGACGCATTATCAGCATTTGCTGCGGGACAATAACGGATTGGTACTGGAATAAAATAACCGCGTTTTCGCTCAAATTGAAAAGGACGCCGTTTCGGCGTCCTTTTTTGATTTATCGTATTCACCAATGGCTTTGCAGATCCCGCCATACTTTTTTGTTGCTGTACCGTTTGTCCGTGCTGATATCCGGGCCGAACCAATCCGGCGGCACAAAGCCGGCGGCCTCTAACTCGGAATCGAATTCGACCTCTAACACGTTCATATCGATTTGGCGGTAGTCGTCAATCTCGATCAGGATATTATTCCAGCGGGCGGTGGTCCGCTTCTTCACCAGGGGAATCGCGCGGCGGATATGAATCATCTGCTCGTACAGCCCGGCGGAGATGGGATACTCGATCTCCTCGCGCGCCACCCCGAACCCCCGTTTGAACGTATGGGTGTAGCCGATCTCGCCCGTGGAGAGATCCTTGATCTTCCTTACCCGCAGTTCCTGATCCCCGTCCAGGGCCAGATACGTCTGATCGATCACCTGCTCCTTGACGACCTGAATCGTGCCATCCTCAATTTGCGCTTTGGGGAATGCCGGAAGCAGAAATTTTCTTTCAATCTCGAGCGGCATAAGTTTATTCTCCTTACTGATG
Source organism: Paenibacillus haidiansis (assembly GCF_036553665.1). Lineage (NCBI taxonomy): Bacteria > Bacillati > Bacillota > Bacilli > Caryophanales > Paenibacillaceae > Paenibacillus > Paenibacillus haidiansis. The sequence continues at coordinate 152,322 of NZ_JAZHPZ010000009.1, forward strand.
GTCTCATCTTCAAGTGTAACATATGCCGGCTTATACAAGCGACTAAACCGTGCCCGCCTTCTACACCATCACTTTGCAAATATTGTTCGTGAACTCGACCGGATCTTCCACCGGCAAGCCCTCGATCAGCAGCGCCTGGTTGTATAGCAGGTTGGTATAAAGATTTAGCTTGTCTTTATCGTTGGCGTAAGCTTCTTTCAACGACCGGAACACATCGTGGTTGACGTTGATCTCCAGCACTTTCTCCGCTTTGACCTCCTGGCCGTTAGGCATCGCGTTCAGCACTTTTTCCATTTCGATCGATACTTCGCCTTCGGCCGATAAGCAAACCGGGTGGGTCTTTAAGCGTTTGGATGCCTTAACTTGCTTCACTTTGCCGGCCAGCAAGCCGCCCATTTCCGCGAACAGTTCTTTGTTTGCATTCTCGACCTCTTGGTCTTCCGGCTTGTCGTCATCGCTTTCGATCCCGAGATCGCCGCTCGATACGGATTTGAACTCCTTCTCCTTATAGTTCATGATCATCTTGATCGCGAACTCGTCGATATCGTCGGTGAAGTACAAAATCTCGTAGCCCTTGTCGAGCACCAGCTCGGTTTGCGGCAGCTTTTCCAAGCGGTCCACGGATTCGCCGGTAGCATAATAGATATATTTCTGATCTTCCGGCATTCTGGAGACGTATTCGTCCAGCGTAACCAGCTTTTTCTCCTTGGAGGAGGTGAACAGCAGCAGATCCTGCAGCACATCCTTGTTCATGCCGTAATCGTTGTAAACGCCGAATTTCAGCTGGCGGCCGAACGATTCGTAGAATTGCTCGTATTTCTCGCGGTCTTCCTTCAGTACCGTTTGCAGTTGGCTCTTGATCTTGCTTTGAATGTTCTTCGCAATCAGCTTGAGCTGACGGTCATGCTGCAGCATTTCCCGCGAAATGTTCAGCGACAGGTCCTCGGAGTCGACCATCCCTTTCACGAAGCTGAAATAGTCCGGGAGCAGGTCGGCGCATTTGTCCATGATCAGCACGCCGTTGGAGTATAGCTCCAGCCCTTTTTCGTATTCCTTGGTGTAATAATCGAAAGGCGTACGCTCCGGAATATACAAGATCGCGTTATATACGACGGCGCCGTCCGCTTTAATGTGAATATGCGAAATCGGCTTGTCGAATCCGTACCGCTTCTCCATGTAAAAATTCTCGTAATCCTCGTCGGTCAGCTCGCTCTTGTTCTTCCGCCAGATCGGCACCATGCTGTTGACGGTCTGCTCTTCGCGGAATTCCTCGAACTCCCCTTCGCTGCCTTCCTTCGGACGATGGGAGGTCACATCCATCTTGATCGGGTAGCGGATGAAATCGGAATATTTCTTGATGATCGACTTCAGACGGTATTCTTCCAGGTACTCGTCATATTGGTCGTCTTCGGTATTCTCCTTGATTGTCAAAATAATGTCGGTACCGACGCTTTCCTTGTCGGCCGTGTCGATCGTATAACCGTCCGCGCCGGTGGATTCCCACTTGTACGCCTCGTCGCTGCCGAGGGCGCGGCTAATGACGGCCACCTTGTCCGCCACCATGAAGGCGGAATAGAAGCCGACCCCGAACTGGCCGATAATGTTGTGGCCGTCCTTCGCCTCATTCTCGTTCTTGAACGCGAACGATCCGCTGTTGGCGATGATGCCGAGGTTGTTCTCCAGCTCTTCCTTCGTCATCCCGATCCCGGTGTCGGAAATCGTCAGCGTCCGGTTCTCCTTGTCCACCGTCAGTTTAATGTAGTAGTCATCCTTGTTGAACGCCAGGTTCTCGTCCGTCAGCGCCTTGTAGTATATTTTATCGATGGCGTCGCTGCTGTTGGAAATCAGTTCTCTCAGAAAAATTTCCCGCTGCGTGTAAATGGAGTTGATCATCATTTCCAGCAATCGTTTGGATTCGGCTTTAAACTGCTTTTTTGCCATGACTTAAGGCCCCTTCCTTTCTCGGATAACAATATATTAGCACTCTATCCTTCCGAGTGCTAATCCATAATTCTATATTAATTATCCTGAATTTTGATGTCAATACAATCGGGTACAGAAACTGAATTAACATGGCGTTGAAAAGGTTTTGGATGCCCCTCTGTCCTCCTCTGCCGTATAACGGACAAGTCGGCCGCTATTTGGCGAAAAGCCGAACTTTTGAATTCCTTACGGACACAAAAGCCGTTATTCACGCGAACCCAGCCCCTGAAGGGCTGATTTAGCGCAAATAACGGCTATGGAGTTCGCTAGTCGCCTGATTCGGGTAAAATCAGCCGAAATAACGACCCGGGTGTCCGTAAGGCTGCGCTGCAAAGCGCGCCGCCTCCTGGCGGAAGGGACGTGACACGGCCAACCGTGTCACGTAACCATCCCCGCCAGGATACGCCGGACCGCATCGCGCGTCTCGCCGGGCGGGACTCCCGTCACCGCCGAGATCACGGCGACGCCGTCCGCTCCGGCGGCGACGACTTCGCCCGCGCGCTCGGCGGTGATGCCGCCGATGCCGACCAGGGGCAGGGCGATCCCGGAGCGGCGCAGCTCGCGGAGGATCGCCGGGCCCTGCACGGCATGGGCGTCCGCTTTGGACGCGGTCGGATAAATCGGGCCGATGCCGAGATAATCCGCGCCCCGACTGACCGCGAGCCGGGCTTCCCCGGCGGTGTGGGCGGAGACGCCGAGCAGCCGGTTCCCGATCCGCGAGCGGACCGCCCCCGCATCTTCATCATCCTGCCCGATGTGGACCCCGTCGGCCCCGATCTCCAGGGCCAGGTCCACATCGTCGTTGACGATGAAGGGCACCCCGGCGCGGCGGCAGGCCGCCTGGAGCCGGAGCGCCAGCGCGAGTCGGTCCTCGCCGGCAAGCGCGCCGGGGCCCTTCTCGCGGAACTGGACCAGAGTAGCTCCGCCCGCCAGGGCTTCCTCCACCACGCGGACGGGGTCGGCCAGGCAGTTTACACTGCCGATGACCAAGTACATCCGCAGGTATTCCCGCATCAGCGCGGGAGAAACTCTTTCGTTGCCGCTCTTCATCGTCCCGCCTCCAATACCCGGTCCCGCTGAAGCTCCTGCCGCCGGCGGTAAGCCCAATGATTCGTCGGCCCCTGCCCGCGGCCAAGCCCGAGACCTTCCTCGATCGCCGCCTGAATAAATTCGCGCGCCAGTGAAATGGCGTCCTGTACCGCCATTCCCCGCGCCAAACCCGCGGTCAAGGCGGCGGAATAGGTGCAGCCCGTACCGTGCGTATGTACGGTGTTGATCCGCCGGCCCGCCAGCTCGGTAAAACCGCTGCCGTCATAGACCAAATCGACGACCACCTCCGTCGCTTCGGTCCCGGCGGCGCTTCCGCCGTCGTAACTCCCCCCGCCGGGGCTCGCGTCATGCCCTCCCTTGATCACGACCAGCTTCGGTCCCATCGCGCCGATGATCCTCGCCGCTTCCCGGCGGTCCCGCATCGAGCGGATGCTCATCCCGGCGAGCACCTCCGCCTCGGGGATATTCGGGGTAATGATCAAGGCCAAGGGAAGCAGCTCCTGCTTCAAGGCGAGCACCGCTTCCCGCCGCAGCAGCTCCGCGCCGCCTTTGGCGATCATCACCGGGTCGACGACGACCCGCTCCCAGCCGAAGCTGCGGATCTCGGCGGCGACGGCACGGATCACGCCGGCGTCAAACAGCATCCCCGTCTTCAGGGCATCGACGCCGAGATCTTCGCCCACCGCCCGGATTTGCTCCGCCGCGGCTTCCGGCGGCAGCGGATATACGCCGCCGACCCCGAACGTGTTCTGCACTGTGACGGCCGTAATGGCCGACATGCCGAACACGCCCAGCTCCTGAAACGTTTTGAGGTCGGCCTGGATGCCCGCTCCGCCGCCGCTGTCCGAGCCGGCGACCGTCAGCGCCTTGGGAATGCGGCGGCCGCTCATCGCGGAGTCCCCGTACCTGTGCCCATTCCGGCTTTGGCACCGGAGCCCGCGGCTTCCCGGACGGCGGCGTAGCCCTTCAGCGAATGCGGATGCAGCTTCGCGAGCTCATCCAGGAAGGCGGTCTGGAAGCTGCCCGGCCCGAAGGCGGCCGTCCGCTCGGCGGCGCGGGCGGCCGCCGCGCCGTAAAAGGCCAGCCCGGCCGTACCGGCCAGCAGCGTGTCCCGCTCGACCGCCGCGAACGCGCCCAGCACGCTCGTCAGCAGGCAGCCGGTGCCGGTCACCTGGGTCAACAGCGCGTCCCCGCCACTGATGATCCGGCACCGTTCGCCGTCCGCGATCGCGTCCTCGCGGCCGGTGATCGCGACGACCGTGCCCAGCTCCCGCGCGGCCCGCATCGCCAGCGGGGCGTTGCCGCCGCTCTCGCTGTCCCCGACGTCCACCCCCTTGATCTCGCGGGCTTCGCCGACGAGATTGGCGATCTCGGCCGCGTTGCCCCTCAGCAGCGAGACGTTCACCTCGCGCATGATCCGCAGCGCGGACTCCGTGCGGAACCGGGTCGCGCCCGCTCCGACCGGGTCGAGCAGCACCGGCACGCCGTGTGCGTTCGCCGACCGTCCGGCGATAATCATCGCCTCGACGAGCTCGGCGGTCAGCGTGCCGATGTTCAGCACCACCGCCCCCGCGACGGCGGCCATATCGGCGACCTCCTCCGGCGCGTATGCCATCACCGGCGACGCGCCAAGCGCATACAGGCCGTTGGCCGTGAAATTCGTGACCACCGAATTGGTCATATTGTGGACAAGCGGTCTGTTCTTTTGCACCTGTGTAAGCAGGCGGGATAATTCTTTTTCCAATAGGCTCATCAAAGTTCAACCTCTCTTCCATGATTTAGCGGTGTTCCCGTAAACGGTGACGGACTCACAAGGCCGCAGCCGCCGGTGAAACCGGCCATTCCTCCAACTTGTAGGCCATATCCCAGAATAAATACTCCAACTGGCAACTGTGCATAAAATGCTGCTTCATTCGCCCGCGTTCCGCTTCACCCGCCTCCTCAGCCCAGGCATCGAGCATGGCGCGGAATTTTGCGGTGGCGTCCCCGGCCTCGTGCCCGTAAAACAGGATCCACTCATGGAAGGGATGGGACGAATCCGGCCGCACCTCGTCAAGCAGCCTCCGGCCGATCTCCAAATATGTCCAGGGGCAAGGCAGCAGCGCCGCCATGATCTCGCCCAGCGTTCCTTCATGGGCCACCGTCAGCATGTGCCGGATATAGTGATGCGCGGACGGCGCCAAGGGATGGCCCCGCAGCAGTTCTTCATCCACTCCGGCGGCGGCGCAGAAGCAGCGGTGCGGCTGGACCTCCCGATGCAATATAAAGGCGATCTGTTCCTGAAACATCGCGATTTGCTCGCGCCGCGCGCTTTTCGAGATCGCGATCCCGTATACCCGCATGTATGCGTTCAGGTACTCGTAATCCTGTTTGACATAATGGATCAGCTGCCCGCCGCCGAGCTTTCCGGCCGCGATGCCCCGGACAAAGGGATGCTCATAAATAGCTTGAAACACATGATCCGTTTCGCGGCGAAGCTCCTCCGTAAAACTCATATCGTATCACCTCCTTTCACTTCCCGAACCGAAAATGATAGAGGACAGCCGACTCTTCTCCAAACGCAAAAAGGCCGCCCCCGGAAACGGGAGCGGCCTAACCCACGATCAATACGTACGAAACGTATCGGCAATTGTTTGGGCCGACTCCACTTTCCTACGCTAGTACGAACTAGATCAGGTTCAAAGGGTCCAAGATACGCTCTTGTCTCAGCCGCTTACGGCTCCCCTAGTGGATGTACCTATGCATTTGTCTATTACTGTACCTGGGTTTACCATATCTGTCAAACGTTTCGCAGCCTTACTTCCTTTCCACTTGCAGCAGCTGGACGTTTTTTTGCGTATACGTGTCCTTGATCTTCTCCTCGGAAATGACCTTCAGCTTGATCAAACCAGCGATTTTGACGGCATCCGGCCTGGAAAGCATGCGCCATAATTCCGGGTCGGGCAGCGCGGCAAACAGCTTGTTCTCATCGTATTCCCGGCGGTTTTGCTGGACGATCTTGACCTTATGGTCCGCGAGTTCGAGATGCTGAAGCTCGCGCTCCCGGCAGTAATCCAAAATGGTTTGACGCAGCTCCGCCAGTTCCTGCTCCAGTTCCTTCTGGCTTTGCTTCAATTGATAGTACCTCTCAACGGACCGCTGCACGATCTTGTCCATATGTATCACCCTCCTCTATATCCCATGGATATGTCGGAGCATGTTTTTTTAGGCCAACCCGGCGGCAATTAATCCCTTTCCCGGTATAAAGGCAAATGGATCGTAAACCGGGTTCCTTCCCGGTAAGCGCTCTTTAAAGCGATCGTTCCGCCCATCGCCTGCAGGGTTTGATAACAGAAGGCCAGACCGAGACCGGTGCCTCCCGTTTTGGTCGAGTAAAAGGCGGAGCCGAGCCGCCCGGCTTGCTCCTTCGTCATTCCGATCCCATTATCCTCGATGGTCAGCACGGCCTTATCCTGCTCCACCCGCAATTCCAGCGTGACGTGTCCGCCCGGCACGCCGGAACAGGCCTCGATGGCGTTTTTGATCAAATTGATGAATACCTGCTTGATTCGCTCGGGATTGGCCAAAATCGAAACGGGTTCATCGGGCATTTGCCCTTCCAGACCGACATTGTTCATGTTGGCGTAAGGGCGCATGACCTCCAGGGAGATCCGCAGCTGAAGCGACAAATCGATCGGGCCGACCGGTTCCTGCCGGTCGTTCGGCGGCTTTGAAACGGCAAGATATTCGGAGAGGATGCGCTCCGCCCGCTCCATTTCGCTTTCGCAAATGTCTATGTATCGCTGAACCTTATCCCGTTCCAGCCCGGACTCGCGGATCAGCTTCAAAAAGCCCTTCACCGCCGTAAGCGGGTTACGCACCTCGTGTACGAGGGACGCCGCCACTTGGCTGATCGTCTCCGTCTTTTCTTTCTGCCCGTAGGCGATGAACAGTTCCTTGTCCATGGCCGCTTTTTGGAATAAGGAAATCAGCAGCCAGCAACCGATTATATTTTGGACCGGAATGACAACCAGATGAAACATCGGATTCATGTCCAGAATTCGCGGGGTGAATAAGTACACGACGAGGAGGGTGATCACGGAAAAAAGCAGGCCCGCCGCTAAGATCACCGGCAGCTTCCGGACGCTCCGCCGATACAGCTTGCACAGCAGCAAGGAAACGGGAAAGAGGATGACCATCGTAAGCAGAGCTCCGCCTGTCCCGTCGCCGCCAAGATACAACCGGTACAGTACCATCAGCAAAAAAAGAATGAAACCTTGCTCCAGCCCTCCGAACAGTAAGCCGAAAAAGAGAATGACGTTGCGGGTATCGTACAAATAGCCGCTTACCGCGCTGGCGCTGAAAGTCATCGAAAGGAATAGACTGGCCATGCCGGAAATGAGCACGAACTTCCGCGAATAATTTTGCGGCTTGTCCCGGTATAAGACGTTAAACAACAAAAAGGGCATCAGGGCAAAGAACAATTGCAACACGATTTCTTTAAGAGCCGCCATTCACCGTCACCTTTCTGGAAATACCGGTTTCTTATAGCAATTCTAATCTATATTTGCCATTTTGCAATCCGTAAGATTTCCTTCCTCGGTGAAGCGAACCCGCAACGCGGGCTGAAGCAAATTTATCGATGTCCTATCCTCCGTATTCCCCGACCGATTCCTCCAAAGCCTGAATATAAACCTCCGCCAGCCTGGAAAGCACGGCATTTTTGTGGCAGATCCAGCCGACGTTAATCGTTTCCTCGCAATCCAAAGGGACAGGGATGATCTCATTCCCGTTCAGATCGGAAGTGAGCACACCGGTGGAGATCGTATATCCGTTGAGTCCGATCAGCAGATTAAACAGCGTGGCCCGGTCGTTGACCCGGATGCTTTTCGGATGCGACAGTGTGCTGAGAATTTCCTCGGAAAAATGAAACGAATTGTACTCCCCTTGGTCAAAAGACAGATAAGGGTATTCCCGCAGCTGGTCGATCGTCACGATCGCCTGCTGGGCCAGCGGGTTTTGGATGCTGATGAATATATGCGGCTTCGCCACAAACAAGCTGTTGAACTGAAGGCCGCCTTCTTTTAGCAGCTTTTTGATAACCTTGGCGTTGAAATCGTTCAAATAAAGAATGCCGATTTCACTGCGCCGGGATTTCACGTCTTCGATAATTTCATACGTTTTCGTTTCGCGCAGTGCGAGTTCGTACTCCTCTTGGCCGTACTCCCGCACCAGACTTACAAAAGCGTTTACGGCAAAAGCATAATGCTGGGTGGATACCGAAAAATGCTGCGGCGTCAGCTTCCCGCCAAGATAACGGTTTTCCAGCAATTCCGCCTGCTCCGCCACCTGACGGGCATAGCCCAGAAACTCCGCTCCCTCGTTCGTCAGCGAAATGCCTTTGTTGGTCCGCTCAAAAATCGTGATCCGCAGTTCTTCCTCCAGATCCCGGATTGCGTTGGAGAGACTCGGCTGGGAAATAAACAGCCGTTTGGCCGCTTCATTCATCGAGCCGCGGCTCGCGACCTCTATTACATATTTAAGCTGCTGCAAGGTCATGGATTATGCCTCCCCGCTATGAATTCTATCTTCTTATTTTAAGATGATTCCGGACTTGTGCAACCTTTTGGAATCATTTTCGTCGATAGAGATGAGAACAATGACAACTTTGGAGGATAATCTAATGAAAAAAATGAACAAAGCGATCGCGGCCGCGTCCTTGCTGGCCATGGCCGCCATCCCGACCGCCGCATTTGCCCAAAATTTGAATGTTACCCCGCTGCCGGCCGCTTCTTCCGACACCGCCCTGGTTCAGGATCAGGTAAAAGTCGTGCCCGGTACACTGGGACTAATCACCGACTTCGTCAATGACCAGTCCGGCAAATTCATCACGGTTACCGGCCGCGGACTTGCCCCGGCCGATCAAAGCGAAATCATTCTGTCGATTACGAAGGATACGAAAATCGTTGACGCCAAAGGCAATAAAGTCGCACTGCAAACGATTATCGACGAAAAAAAGGCGGTCAAGGCTTTCTATGGCCCTAACATTACGAAAAGCCTGCCCGCCCGCGGCACCGCGCTGACCCTGGTTGTTCAGGATACGAGCTTTACCGCGGTTGACGGCACTGTGTCCGAGGTGAGAGATAACGGCATCTTCGTCAAAGGAACGAATGTGTACTCCGGCTTTGAGGACAGCATCGTGCTGCATTTTGCCGATACGACCAAGCTAGTGGACCGGAACGGCCAGAGTGTCGCCGCTGCCGACATTCAAACCGGGGCGACGGTCCGCGCCTTCTACGGCCCGGCCGTGATGATGAGCTTCCCGGCCCAGGCGACGGCAAGCTACGTGATCGTAGACACGGAAAACGCCGTGGCGCCGAACGAGGAAGCGCCGGGGACGAACGGCGTGATCGCGAAGCTGTCGGATAACCTGATTACGGTGATCGGCAACCCGCTGGAACAAGGCGGAATGAACTACATCCATCTGACGGTTGACGACAAAACCGAAATCGTCGATGAAAGCGGCGCCGCATTGACCAAGGACGCGCTGAAATCCGATGCACGGATCAAGGCTTATTATCCCGAAATGATGACCATGATTTATCCGCCCCGGTCCCATGCCGACAAGATCGTGGTGCTGAAGGAAGAGCTTCCTAAAATCGAAGGCACCGTACAAGCCTCCGATCTCGCTTCGGACGGAAAGGTGTACATCAATGTCGGCTCCGATGCTTCAACCGATAATGACGTTATTTTGAACATCTCCGACGAAACGGTCATTATCCCGTCGCTGGGACAGGATACGGCCTTGCAGCCCGGCATGAAAATCGTGGCCTACCATTCGCCGATCATGACCCGTTCGCTGCCGGGCATGACGCATGCGGAATTTATCATCGCCTCCGACATCGTGGCGGATGACCCCACTCCCGTAACGATTGAAAAAGTACAGCCGGCATTGTAAATGTTAAAACCCTCGGGCACCGCCGAACCAGCGGGCCCGGGGGTTTTGTTTTTCCGTTCCCACTCAACCCTGAAGTTTCAGGTTCAGCCGGTCGAACAGCCGGGCCAAGTCGATCTCCGTAATCCGCCCGGGGTCATGCCAATGCTTGCCGCAGCCGGAGTAATTCAGCAGTACGCATTGGGGAACATAACCCATGCGTTTCGCCAGGTAACCCCCGGAGATCAAATTGAGAACGCAGGCCACGCCAATGATCCCGATCTTTCCGGGTTCGACCGGTTGCTTGCCGAAAGCCGTCGAGGCATGGGGAATGAGCAGTACCCGGAAGCCGTGATTTAGGCCAAGATCCGTAACCGTTTTGACCCGGCAGCTCTTGCTGCAGCGTTGGCACACATAACCGTCGTCGGCCGGGACGGCTCTGCAGCCCGCTTCCCCTTTTTCCCGCATACAGACGGGAAGAAGCACCTTTTTGACTTTCGTCCGTAAAAAGTCTTCCCGGAACGCCCGGTTCATCATTTCCGCGCCTACCATATTCAAGTGGTACTCCACCCGGCCGCGAGTACAGAAGATCACGTTTTCCTTCCAGCGCAGACTCCTGCTGCGCCGTACGATATACGGCTCCACATTCGCCGTATATCGCCCCAAAACCCGCAGGCTTTCCGTATCAAACCACTCGGCGAGGGCGATGGCCCGCTGGAGGCTGCGCACGGCTTCTTGGCGGGATTTCCCCTTGAAAAAGGTCAGCCACTCCTCCAGCCTTCGGCATTCCTGCGCAAACTCGTCCGTCGCCCGTAGCCAGCCGATCAGCGAAGCGAAGCGGCTTACGTCCGCCTGCGGAACCGGGACCTTCCGGGGCCCGGGCGCGATAAGGGCGAGGGTGTTCAGCACCCCCTTCACCCTGTGGATGGCGGGCCCGATGCGTTTCCTTCGGCCCTTCCGGCCGTATACTTTGGACAGCATTCCTCCTCCGTATTTATGAAGGGCCCACGCCCGGCCGCCGTAGCGCCGCCACAACACGCCGATCATCAAAAATTCGAGACCGAGCACCAAGGGATCGCGGAACTCGCTTTGGCGAGCGGCGGCAAAGCGGCCGAATTGGCTCACCGCCTGCTCCCTCCGCAGCCTTTGAACGACGATGTCGGCGAACCGTTCGACATCCTCGTAGTACCGCTCGCTTCCGCCGCCGTCCCCTGCGGTTAGCAGATAGAGAGTTTCCTCGTCCCCTTTCGCTTCTATCATTTTTTTTGCTCTTACCGGTTCTTTCATTCCTTCGATTTTCCCGCTTCCTTCCATCCTCTTCACCCCCGCCGCCAACCCGTTTGATTTGATGCCATCATAGCATCTTGAGTTGGTGCTAATCAGTGATGATTTTTCAACGCGAAGCCCATTTTTTGGTTTTTCTCTGAACCAAGCGGACATCTGAGCCGCTAATCCGCAGAAAACAGGCAATTGGGGTGACTTACGGTCACAGTGAACGCTATTTCTCCAAAAGGAAGGCCAAACCAGGGGATTCGGGCTCTATAACGGCTCTCCGGTCCGCTAATCTTTGAAATCGGTAAACCACAAGGAAATAAAGGCACTCATGACCGCTACTCACCCGCATGAAAAAAGGCCCCGCCAATTGGCGAGGCCTGCGTATACATCGTTATAAAGTTTGCGCTGCGTTCGTTTGAAACAAATCCCCCGCATCCCGCAGCGGGACGGAGTGGTCTCCTTTGATGAAATACTCGTAAGCGCCGAACCGGCTCAGCGCCTCCTCATCGGGCAGCCATACCCACTCGTCGATCTCCGACTGGCAGCGGTGGGCCCGGAAGGCCGCGAGCTTGGCTTCCAGATGGGCGGACACGTCGATTTTGGCGATATCGCCGCGGGTATAGCCGAACCGTTCCGGGTTCTCCATCGTATTGCCGAACGAAATAAAGAACAGGGAGCCTTTGCAGCCGGATCGGCGAAAGGCCTCCGTCGTCAACTTCCCGATCGCGCAATGGTCGGGATGCCCGCCGAGCTTCTCATGGAACGTCAGCACGACGTCGGGCTGCGTTTCGGCGATCAGCGCCTCGATTCGCGCGGTCAAATGCGCTTCATCGATAAATTCGACCGTTTTGTCGCGAATATTGAGGAAATGCAGCCGCGAAATGCCGAGGCAATCGCAAGCTTCCCGCAGCTCCCGCTCGCGGGCCGCGGCGATCGTCTCGCGGTTCAGATACGGCGGATTGCCCATGCGCCGCCCCATCTCTCCCCGCGTGGCGCTCACCAGCGTGATTTCCGTCCCTTCCGCGGCATATTTGGCCAGCGTGCCGCCGCAAATAAACGTTTCGTCATCGGGATGCGCAAATACTGCAAGCAGCTTGCGCCCCCCGACGGTTCGCTCTTGAATTATACTGTTCATTCCGGAAACGGCTCCTTTCCCAAATGGAGGGCGACATCCATGCGTCCCCGATCGTCAAATCCGGCCAACAGCAGCCGTCCCGCTTCATCAACCTCGTAATGGGTGAGCGCCTCCATTCTGAGCCAGCCTTGCCCGTCAAACCGCAGCGCCGCCCGGTACGGACCGTCCCCTTCCCCGGCGATATGGACTTCCGTCGGCAGCACTTTGAAATTCCGCACAAAGACGTACGATGTCGCCTCACTGTGAACATAGGCGGGTTCCCCGACAAATTTGCGGAGCTCCGCCTCGACTTGCGTTTTGTCGATTTTCATCATCACGTTCATTATTCCTTCTTCCGAGGTACTTTTACTTTATTATATATCCGGCAACTGCCAATCGATTTCCTTCAATCCGGACGAGCTCAAAAAGCTGTTCGTCCGCGAGAACGGCTTGCTGCCGAAAAAGCCCCGATGCGCCGAAAACGGGCTGGGATGCGGAGTCTTGATCAGCAGGTGATGCTTGTTCGTAAGCAGCTCGGCTTTTTTCTGGGCATGGCTGCCCCACAGCAAAAATACGATCGGCTCTTCCTTTTGGTTCAGCGTCTCGATCACCCGGTCCGTAAAATGCTCCCAGCCCAGGTCCTTATGGGAATTCGGCGAGCCCGCCCGGACGGTCAGTACCGTGTTCAACAGCAGTACGCCCTGCTTGGCCCAAGGAACCAGGTATCCGTTGTTCGGGATTCGGCAGCCGAGATCGTCATGCAGCTCCTTGAAAATATTTTGCAGGGAAGGCGGCGCCTTCACCCCCGGTTTGACCGAAAAGCTTAGGCCATGTGCCTGACCTTTCCCGTGATAAGGGTCTTGTCCCAATATAACTACCCTAGTTTCGGTGTACGAAGTGTAATGCAGCGCATTAAAAATATCGTACATATCGGGATAAATTTCTCTCGTCTTGTATTCCTCCGCCAGAAATTTGCGCAGCTTCACATAATAAGGCTGCTCGAACTCCTGCTCCAAATATGCGGCCCAATCGTTGGATAGGATTGCCATCTTGTATTATCACCTCTACCGTAATTGCATAGTCTGCCGTATTCTATTATTCTATCATCATTAACCCGGCCTTGTCGGTGAGATTTGGAGGCAATATTGCGTATGGACTACAAAATGATCGAAGAACTCGCGCTTAACAACTGGCCTGCTTTAACCACTCTGTTATATGACGGCTGGGTGCTGCGGTTTGCGGAAGGATACACCAAGCGATCCAACTCGGTCAGCCCTTTGTACGGTTCCGGCTCGGACTTGGAGCTCAAGATCGGTGCCTGCGAAAAAATATACGCCGAGCAGGGAATCCGCATCGCCTTCAAAATCACCCCGTTCGTACAGCCTGAACATCTGGATGCCGTTCTGGAACGGAAAGGCTATTCGTTGATCGACGAGACCAGTATGCAGACTCTTGCGCTGGATAATCTGAGTGAGCCGCGCCTTAAAGATGTCCGGATCACCGGGGAAGCCGGCGGCGAATGGCTTGACGCCTATGCCCGGATGGGCCGTTTGACCCCGGCTCAGCTCGCTACGGCGCAGCGGATGTTTGCCAATATTAAGACCAAGGCGGGTTACATGGCGCAATATCATAACGGGCATATCGTCTCCTGCGGACTGGGAGTTGTCGAACGGGACTATATCGGGTTGTACGGTATCATGACGGATGCGGAATACCGGAACCGGGGATTCGGCGAGCAGATGATCTTGAACCTGCTGCAATGGGGTAAAGCCAACGGGGCGAACCACAGCTATCTGGCCGTAGTGGCGAATAATGCTCCCGCGCAGGCGTTGTATGCGAAAATCGGATATAAGGAAGTATACCGGCATTGGTACAGGGTGAAAGAATAAAGCAACCCTTGCCAATCATGTATCGAGACTCAGTTTTTCACGAAATTCAAAATTTCGCCGCGCTCCAGACTGCCTAACTCCACACCGCCTTGGCGCATATAATGCGGGCTGTGAACCTTTTCGAAATGAATGCCTTTCAGCGGCGGCCCCGATATTTTCCGGAATCCGAATTTTTCAATTTCCTCAATCAGTATAGAGTAAGTGAACGACCGCTTCCCTCTTTCCGTATCTCTGAAGCTTGTCAAATGAAAGGGCAGCACCGACAAGATGCCGTCGCTCTTCAACGTCCTTGCCGCCTCTTTGTATAAGGTAAATCGATGCAGCCCGTCTCCATGCAAAATATCGTAGTACAAAATCAAATCCAGACAGCGTTCCGAAAAATCCAGTGTATAGTCCCTGTTTCCGGGACGGACGTGAATATTTTCGAGGCGTTCCTCACTCGCCGTCTGTCTGACGCTGTCCAGGCATGCCGGATTGATATCGACCGCATAGACCGTTCCCCGCCCGTGCAATGCCCGGGAGAGCGCGAAGGTGTAATGTCCGAATCCGCACCCGTAATCCAAAACCGCCGCCTCCTCCGGCAAGCCGAGCCGGTCAAACAGGCTTACGCCTTCCTTTCGCTCCCAGTTTTTGATTTGTTCCTGGATGTCCATCTCATTCCCCCAGCGAATGCCTTATTTACCGCAGCATTTTTTGTACTTCAAGCCGCTGCCGCACGGGCAAGGTTCATTGCGTCCGACCTTTTTCACGCGCACCGGATTGTTACCGCCCGTTTGCGGATCCATCGTCTTTTCGGAGCCCAGCTCAGCCGGGGTATGTCCGCAGTTTGCCCAAATTCTCGTATGGTTGCTGACATCGAAGAGTAAGCCGATGACCTGTTTGGCCTGAGCCGCTTCGATCAGAATCTCCCGTTTTTCGAATTCGTCCAACAGCTCTTCCAGCGGTGCCCCCATGGAACAGCCCAGTTGAATATCGTCTACCAGACCGTCGACCAGGTTCACATCGTCGCACAGATGCTCGAGAACATAATTTTTGAGGGCGGCAAGCTGCGGTGTAAATTCAAAATACCCGTCATCCGCGTATTTGAGCAGCTCGTCCTTATCAGGCACATAATGCGGCTTGCCCTGAATCTGCTGCAGCAGAGCTTCCAGTTCCCCTTCTTTACCGTAATGGGCCAGTCCGGAATCCACCAGATAGCCGCTTTCCTCTTCCAGTACGAATTTTTGCTCCCTTTGCAGGAACTGGCCGATATACGCTTCAAGCTCCGTTTTGCTTAGCGGCTCGGCTGCGTTTTGCCCGTTGAAAATGTCCAGCAGCTTGTCCGGCGTGTAGACGCCGTACAAATTGGTCAACGCGAGCAAATATTTCAATACAAGCGCATGCTTGCGGCGGGCTTCCCTGAATGCTTCCGTATTCATTGCCGCGAACGCCGCTTTGACTTCGTCCGGCATAATGAGATACAGCTTGCCTTGGTGAAAATAGGTGAATATCAGGCCGCGCTCCAGCAGCGAGTGATAATACCCGAAAGGCATGTGATTATCCTGGATGAAAGGCTCGGCATACGCGGCTTTGAATACCGCCCATTCCTCGGGGTCCAGGATCGGCAGCAGCGATTCCAGCAGCCCGGGATCCGTAATCCGCTCAAAGGCGGCTTTCGCCAGCTCGTCCTGCGACATTTTCGATCTGCCGGGAATCGTGTAAATCTTGGCGAGCGAAGAGAGCCGCGTTTTGGTGAGGCCCGCCAAAATTTCGCGTAAGCCGTGGGAACCCTCGCCCACAATAGCATGCTGTATATTCGTCTGTTCCAACATTTGTTCAAATTCGGTTATCATAATATCTCCTTTTTAAATTGCGTTTCCGGATTTATTTTAGTGCGTGCATCTGTGCTTCCGCTTCTTCCCAAGGCACCGTGTACCCCTGGCCTTTGGCGCAAAATATGGAAGCGGATGTATACTCGGGGTCCGCGTCCTTATTATAGCCGATCCGGCCGATGACCTCCCGCTCGTTGTGGCAGCGGTCGTAGCCGGCCAGCGTCAGGGTGAGCAGGCCTTTCCCTTGGGTATACGAAGCGAGTTCGCTGCCGTAATCCATAAAGGTCGCCACGGGCACCGTTCCGGTCAAGACGGCCTTGTCCCCTTCCGTGCGCGGGGCTTCATATCTCCCGTGCGCCTGGCCGACATCCGATATAACGCGGCCGATTTGATCGTGCTCCACTTTGATTTTGAAGGAATAATACGGCTCCAGGAGGACGTTCGCCGCTTTCTCCAAACCCTGCCGCAGCGCTCTGCACGTGGCCTCCCTGAAGTCTCCGCCCGACGTATGTTTATTGTGGGCCCTGCCCGTTAATAAAGTCACGACCACATCGCTTAACGGCGAGCCGGTCAACAGCCCGTGATGCTCCCGTTCGAACAGGTGGTGGCGGATCAGGTTCTGGTTGCCGACGGACAGATCATCGGCATGGCAGGCGTTCTCGAACACTATTCCCGAATTCCGCGCCCCCGGCCGCAGCCGGAGATGGACCTCGGCATAATGCCCCAACGGTTCAAAATGCCCGTAGCCGACCGTCTCCGTGTCGATGGTCTCCTTATACAATATTTCCGGACGGTCAAATCGGACGTTGAGGTTGAACCGCTCTTTGACGAGCTGCTCCAACACCTCAAGCTGGATTTTGCCCATCACATGAATATGAATTTCCTGCAACCGCTCCTCCCAGGTCACATTCAGGGAAGGATCTTCGGCATCCAGCATTTTAAAATACTTCAGTGCTTCCTTCACGTTCACGCCGGCTTCAAAAATAACCTTCGATTTCAGCGCGGCCACCGTTTCGAATCCCGACTTTTCCCGCAGCGCTCCCGCCCCGTCGCCGACGGCGGCCGCGGATAACCCGGTTACCGCAAACAGCTCGCCCGCCTGAACCCGGTCTGCCGTTTTGAACTCCCGCCCGTTATAGAGGCGGATTTGCGTGATTTTTTCCGGCGGCGCATCTTCGGTATCCCCGTAGCCTAGGCTGTCCCGCACTTTGAGCGCACCGCTCAACGCCTTGATAAACGTGACTCTCGTCCCTTGCTCGTCATGGCGAATGCGGTAAATCCGGCCCGAAAACGGACCCTCGGAAGAATAATCCGTTACCGTAAGCAGATGTAGTTTATGCAAGAAGCTCTCGACGCCTATCCCTTGCAGGGCGGAGCCGCAGGCGTACGGAAACAGCTTGCCCTCCTTGACTAAGCGACGCATCGTCTCGAGCCATCTGTCCCGCTCGTATCCCTGGTCCAAATAAAAATCCAGGAGCGACTCGTCGCGTTCGGCAATGAATTCGGCAAGCTCTCCGCTCATCCCGCCGTCCTCGGCCAAAGCTTCGGTAATATCGCAGATTTCCGGGGAAAATTGCTGCCGGATTTCCCGCACCACCCGCCCCGCATCAGCGCCTGTCCGGTCCGTTTTGTTGATAAAAATGAAGCAGGGGATATGATGTCTCCTTAACAGCTCCCAGACGATTTCGGTTTGGCCTTCGATTCCTTCCACCGCGCTGATGATCACAATGGCGTAATCCATCGCCTGAATCGCCCGTTCCATCTCGGGGGAGAAATCGCTATGCCCCGGCGTATCGATCAAAAAATAGCTGTCCTCTCCATAGGTAAACCTGCCTTGGTCGGCGAATACCGTTATTCCCCGCTGCCGCTCGATTTCATGGCTGTCGAGAAACGCATCCCGGTGATCGACCCGGCCCCGCTGCTTGATGCTTTTTGTATAATAGAGCAGTTGTTCCGAAAATGTCGTCTTCCCGGCATCCACATGCGCCAATATCCCAATCGTTTTATTCATCCAAATCCTCCGGCTAAGCGAACATATAATTACATTATAACACGGCCTGTCTCCCGGCCGATTGGAAAGCGCCATACACTATAGGCTATAATGGGGGTATGAAGTTTCATTTGCTTCACAACTTTTTTACATGAAGGAAGATTAGGATGAGCATAGCAAACAACCCGATCGAACAGGTAAGAGTTCTCCAAAGAAAATTAACCCGCTTTATGATGATGTATAAATTCGCCCTGCATGAAATGGAGACGAAAATCGAAATTTTGCAGGAAGAATTCCAGATGCTGCACGATTATAACCCGATTGAGCATACCAAATCCAGATTGAAATCGCCGGAAAGCATTATGAGGAAATTGTACCGCAAAGGCGGGGCGACCTCGTTCGACGATATCACAAACCATGTCAGGGACATCGCCGGAGTCCGGATCACCTGCTCGTATATCTCCGATATTTACCGCATTAGCCAGATGCTGCAAAACCAAAACGATTTGAAAATTCTATCCGTCAAGGACTATATTAAAAACCCGAAACCGAACGGTTATAAAAGTCTGCACCTCCTGGTTGAAGTCCCCGTATTCATGTCGGACGGAGAGGAGCGCGTGTGCGTCGAAATCCAAATCCGTACAATCGCGATGGACTTCTGGGCCAGCCTGGAGCATAAAATTTTCTACAAATGCAACGAGGCCGTTCCCGAGCGGCTGCTCAATGACTTGAAAACCGCCGCGGAAACCGCCTATGAACTGGATCTGAAAATGGAACAGCTCCAGCATGAAATGAATGAAATCAAAGCCCAACATTCGGAAGGGGCCGAAACTGAGTTGTTGATCGACAACCAAAAATTCAAAATTCCGGAGAATTTGCTCAGCTTGCTGTCGGGAGAGGAATAAGGCTTCCCCCTCCGGCTCAAGCCTGAAGCAAGAGCCATGAAGCTTTCTTCATGGCTTATTCTCCGTTCAGCATCCCTATTCTCTCCAGCCATTTATGATACAGCTTCGGCCATTCACTCATGCCCGGCACCATACGCGAAGCCTCGATCCCCGCGCCATGGCCTCCCTCGGGAAACAGATGGCATTCAAAGGATTGATTTTTTTGCTTTAACTGCTTGATAAAATCGATCGTGGCGGTAACCGGCACCCGCTCGTCGTCTACCGTATGCCACAGAAACAGAGGCGGCATATCCTCCCGGATATTGTTGTCGCACGAATATTTCTCCAGATATTGCCGCAAAACCCGCTCATCCGGGATCATCTCCCGCATCCGGTTATAATCCGTCGAGGCAATATTATCCTCCTTAAAGCTTAAGGGGGCATAGCAAAAGGCGCCGCAATCGGGACGAGCGCTTTCTTGGTCGATTGCGTCAAAAGGAGCGTAATCCGCAACATCATGGAACTCCGTCACATGGCAGGCAACGCTTCCCCCGGCCGAAAAACCGATCAGGCCGATTTTGTCCTTGATCACCCCGAACTTCCCGGCATGGTGTCTTATGTACTTTACCGCCCGCTTACCGTCGATGACGGATATTTCCGGCGGGTAGGGATGCACCCTGTAATTGACCACAAAAGCATGCAGCCCCAGCGAGTTGATAAATTTCGCTATCGGCTCGCCTTCTTTGTGCACCACTCTTTTTACATACCCGCCGCCCGGAAAAACAAGCACCGCCCCATGCGCTTTCCCGTCTTCCAATAAATAGGACGTAATTGTCGCCCCGTCTCGATTCTCGTCGTTCAAGGCTGCTTGATTGAAAAAAGGAATTTGCCTTTCTTCCCATAATGGATAAGTCTCATTGGCCTTTGAGTTTATGATTGTGGACATGGTTTGATCCTCGCTTGATTTTATTTTAAAGGCTGTTATAAGTGGATGATGGAATAGCAGTCTAGTAAATGTAGATGTTTGATTCACCGCCGAGAGTGTACTAAACTTCTTCTTGAATATATTATACTGTTTGAAGGTCACTTTCTCTGCGAATTCTTTGATATTTAGTGCTATTTATATGAGTCGAAACAACCGGCAGAAAGCAACTGTAACGAAAAAAAGAGAAACCCGGCGTTTCAAGACGTGGGTTTCTCTACAATTTGAAACCTATTAGAGCAACTTTTTCTTAATGGTTTACTCCAAAACCGAATGTGGTAATTATTCCTATCCCAATAGATACACTAAACAGACTAAGAACTATAGCTGATTGAATAAACTTCTTCATTTGCTTTCCCCTCCATTATTGAAATGATTCAACAATTTGTATGTATTCTTGCTGTTGTTCCTTGGACAAATATTCCTTATACCGATTAAATATACTTATACAATTATGAAATGCCGTTTTATCCCCCACTCTATCAAATGACGACAATCCATCCAATAATTTTCTTATAGCAATATTACCTCTGCCTTTGTTTATATTGTATTCAGTGTATTCATCCAAAAATGACACGTAGTAAGCATTATTTTCAGGTTCTTCATAGCCCCCAAATTGTGATATCTGGACCTTAAACTCTTCAAGGTAATGATCAATATTTAGGTTGTGAAAATTTGCACCTTCTAACAAAATTAAAATTCCTGGCAACAGTTCTTCAGGGTTGTCATGAAGGAATTCAATAAGGCCCACAAAAGCACTTACATCCCCACGGTGAACTCCTATTGTAATTTTATTACCTTTTGCAATGTTTCTATAGTATTCAACTTCTGCAAGTCCTTCTTCATCAAGGCCATTGAACCAACCTAGATCAGAATACTTTTCGATATAATCAAGAGCTTCTTCAAACCGGTTGAGTTTCTGGAGGGCCTCTCCTTTAATTAGATGACTGTAACCAAAATAATAGACCAATGGTCTTTTGTATTTAAGTGGAGGAATCTCTACTCCCTTTGCTTTCATACCCTGTTGTTCATCGTATATGCGCTTGGCCACTCGATAAAGTTGTTCAGCGAGCTCTATCATCTTCTCCCATCCGTTTAAAGTGAATGCCACTTTTATCATCTGGGTAAGTGTGTCCAAATCTTCGACAGCTTCATCCATATTAATCCTCCTATCTTCATCAAACATTGTAATATTATGTAATTAGGATCAATTATAGTCATCGCATAACCTTCGGTCAATTAAAATGTATCCATAACCCGCTTTATAGGTGGTGTTATTTCTGTGTCTGAAGCTTCCCAAACCAAAGTAATGTTTTTGGGCACCATAGAAAGAAAATAGAGAAACCCAGCATCTCTACGACTTGGGTTTCTGGACATCTGATGCATCCACGAGGGATGCGACTATCCCGTATCATCCAAACACCCCACTTAATACCTTTCAATCCACGCATCCACGAGGGATGCGACGCCGTCCCAAACAAATAAGCTACTATTTGCCTGAATTTCAATCCTCGCACCCGTGAGGGATGCGACCCGAAAACGTCATCCACTGCCCGGCGAGCGTTGCTCTTTCAATCCACGCATCCGCGAGGGATGCGACGCTGCGCATGCCAGATGATTACGCGGCCAAATGCCTTTCAATCCACGCATCCGCGAGGGATGCGACGCAAAATCCCTGAATGCGGCTGGGTCATCTTCTGCCTTTCAATCCACGCATCCGCGAGGGATGCGACGTTGCCCCAAAACGGGACACGGACAACGAACAGGAGCTTTCAATCCACGCATCCGCGAGGGATGCGACTCAATCACCGCCACAAAACAATGAACCGGACCCGTTTCTTTCAATCCACGCATCCGCGAGGGATGCGACTGGCATGTCAATGAGTACACTGCAACATTTCGAACTTTCAATCCACGCATCCGCGAGGGATGCGACGGGATCGGCAGCTACAGGATCACCTTCAGCAGAAACTTTCAATCCACGCATCCGCGAGGGATGCGACTTCGAATAATAGCGCTTAGTTTGCAGCGCCCTTCTTTCAATCCACGCATCCGCGAGGGATGCGACCCTGTGTTCAAATCGCGGAGCCGGAAGACAAGGGGCTTTCAATCCACGCATCCGCGAGGGATGCGACCGTTATCCCGTGCATCTTTCTCGAGGCCATAGAACTTTCAATCCACGCATCCGCGAGGGATGCGACTAAGACCATGCGAGAAATGGAGGGCAAGTTTTGCTTTCAATCCACGCATCCGCGAGGGATGCGACGATACAAGAGATAAAAACAGGCATAGCCGATCTTCTTTCAATCCACGCATCCGCGAGGGATGCGACAGTGGCGTTTTGTGAGAGAGAGCCGTTTCCGCACTTTCAATCCACGCATCCGCGAGGGATGCGACGTATTGTCCATAGCGGCCCACTTGCCAGACGTTGCTTTCAATCCACGCATCCGCGAGGGATGCGACGTTGAATATCTTTTAAAGGCGCACGGGTACGACAAACTTTCAATCCACGCATCCGCGAGGGATGCGACGCTAAACGATATGGATTAATAACAGAGGTTCAGAACTTTCAATCCACGCATCCGCGAGGGATGCGACGGTGTTTGAAGTGGACAGCAAGTATATGGGAATGCTTTCAATCCACGCATCCGCGAGGGATGCGACTATCCCCCTCTTAGGTTGTTTACTCTGACATATTCTTTCAATCCACGCATCCGCGAGGGATGCGACGGCATCTAAAGCTTTTTCCTCGCCATTTACAATCTTTCAATCCACGCATCCGCGAGGGATGCGACCTTACTGTCACTCACAAATGTTGTAATCAAATTCCTTTCAATCCACGCATCCGCGAGGGATGCGACTACTCATCACCGACAACATACTTTTTGTAGTTGTCTTTCAATCCACGCATCCGCGAGGGATGCGACGTCGCCGCCCTGTTTTGAGATACTTGTAGGCATCAGTTCTTTCAATCCACGCATCCGCGAGGGATGCGACGATAATACAGTTGTTCCGGCTATTCCGTTGCCTGCTCTTTCAATCCACGCATCCGCGAGGGATGCGACGGACAAAACCCCGGACATTGTTAAGATGTTGCTTCTTTCAATCCACGCATCCGCGAGGGATGCGACGCCAGCGAACAGTGCATTCCTGACGACATACGCCTTTCAATCCACGCATCCGCGAGGGATGCGACGTTACCTGACCGGAACCATACGCAAGAATCTCGTCTTTCAATCCACGCATCCGCGAGGGATGCGACTAAGTACCTATACATTGACATTTCAAGCTCATAATCTTTCAATCCACGCATCCGCGAGGGATGCGACTGGGGGCGATCCCTACTTAAAGGACGTCTGGTGCTTTCAATCCACGCATCCGCGAGGGATGCGACTTATTGTCCAGGACGATCAATCTATTAATAAGACTTTCAATCCACGCATCCGCGAGGGATGCGACGGGAATATGAACCTGAACCGATTGCGGCATTTGATCTTTCAATCCACGCATCCGCGAGGGATGCGACGATTGCGTATATGTCGACGAATCAAAAAGGTGAAGTCTTTCAATCCACGCATCCGCGAGGGATGCGACTCCTTGATGCGTGCAAACGAAAAAAACTAGCCGAACTTTCAATCCACGCATCCGCGAGGGATGCGACATAAATCCGGGCACGTGTCGCTCGACGTTTAAGTACGCTTTCAATCCACGCATCCGCGAGGGATGCGACAACGAAAGAGAGGCGCATGTATGGCGCACATCACTCTTTCAATCCACGCATCCGCGAGGGATGCGACACCGGAAGGTTACACGATTGATGAGGTCTACGAGCTTTCAATCCACGCATCCGCGAGGGATGCGACGAGCGGATCGACGCGGACGAGATTCGCGCGAATGCTTTCAATCCACGCATCCGCGAGGGATGCGACAAGATGCGTCATGCATTAGGACTCAACTATAACTTTCAATCCACGCATCCGCGAGGGATGCGACTTCGGGGAATCAGGATTTGCAAGTTGTGTTAGATCTTTCAATCCACGCATCCGCGAGGGATGCGACAAAAGACCGACTTGATAAAGCAACGGAAGGTGAATGCTTTCAATCCACGCATCCGCGAGGGATGCGACGGTTAGAGACTGGAACAAGGATATGGAACTATGTCTTTCAATCCACGCATCCGCGAGGGATGCGACGTATTGGACGTTCCAAGAGGATCCCGCTACCTAATCTTTCAATCCACGCATCCGCGAGGGATGCGACGTAGAGCAATTGAAGCAGAACGGCAGCTTACCGACTTTCAATCCACGCATCCGCGAGGGATGCGACGCGAGCACGGAACCTATGCTCCTGATGATGTACTTCCACTTTCAATCCACGCATCCGCGAGGGATGCGACCGGAAACCCGCTCGCAGCTCGTAAGCCGGCAGAACTTTCAATCCACGCATCCGCGAGGGATGCGACTACGGCGCTGATTACGAGTGGCACCGGAAAGAAGCTCTTTCAATCCACGCATCCGCGAGGGATGCGACCCGAACGCGCGTCCGCTTCATCATCGCCGGATGTCCTTTCAATCCACGCATCCGCGAGGGATGCGACTCCGCTTGCGAAAGCGGTAATCGACCTCGGATGCTTTCAATCCACGCATCCGCGAGGGATGCGACTAACCTCATAGGCCATGCCTCCATCTTCGTAAACTTTCAATCCACGCATCCGCGAGGGATGCGACGTAAGAGAGGCATCCAGATCCTCTTATTTGAGTCTTTCAATCCACGCATCCGCGAGGGATGCGACATTAATTACATGCTATTATAGTTTTAGGATAACTTTCAATCCACGCATCCGCGAGGGATGCGACGGAAGAAAAGTATCACAGACCATATTTGGAGGATCTTTCAATCCACGCATCCGCGAGGGATGCGACTTGGCTGCCGGAAACGGTCGTATTATCGTAGACCGTCTTTCAATCCACGCATCCGCGAGGGATGCGACATGGTTTAAAGGGTACTGTTAACCCTCCCTAAGGCTTTCAATCCACGCATCCGCGAGGGATGCGACCAGGAAGCGGCAACTTGTGGATCCGCTGCAATTTCTTTCAATCCACGCATCCGCGAGGGATGCGACTTAATATCTTGTGGGGACTGTCCAGGACTTCGACTTTCAATCCACGCATCCGCGAGGGATGCGACTTTCTTAATTCATTGTACGGTAAATTCGGACAGAACTTTCAATCCACGCATCCGCGAGGGATGCGACTGTCTATGAATCAAGACGGAAAAATCAATTTAGATCTTTCAATCCACGCATCCGCGAGGGATGCGACTCCGATTTTTGGCCAAAAGAGGCGGAAAAATCGGTATTCTAGTGTAAAAAACAAACTTACAGCCCGCATTTTTATACATATACCTACAATTATGGATAAATATCAAGAAATTCTTGGTGCGAATGTTCCGGGAAAATCATGTGAGCTTGCGGTTCGCACTAAAAGATCAAGGGTCCCTCCATATCAAGTGACTCCTTAACTCCGATATGCTCAACCTTATTTTTGTAGTTGTTTCCAAGTTGATAGAATCTAAGGCTATCTTGATCTTCATCTATTACATCGGCAAGTTTTAGTTTAAGCGTAGTAAATTCCGTGGCATCTACAATACATTCAAATACGGAATTTTGGACGCGTTGACCGTAATTCTGGCATATTTTCGATACGTTGCGAAGTCTTCTTTGTCCTTCACTATCCAGTGTGCTCACGTCGTATGTCACCAATACAAGCAAGGGCTACACCTACTTCCACAAAAATGGAGGGTACTCATCCAAATCTCCACGTAAATAACGTGCCAATAATAAAGTCTGTACATGCGGTACTAGTCCCCAAGAAATTTTCTCCCCTAAATAGGGATGTGAGATCTTCTCTTGCTTCTTGTTTTGCCAAGCTGACAGAAATTTCTTTCTTGCCTCCTCCGTCATAATTACGGCACCGTTCTCTTTTCGAACGAAATCATCGGGAATAACCATCCTTTTGTTAATCAGCGACAATACAAACCGATCCGCATACACACCGCGCAACTCCTCCATAACATCTAAAGCAAGCGACGCCCGACCAGGGCGGTCTCGATGCAAAAAACCGATGTACGCGTCAAGCCCTACCCCTTCCAAAGCCGATGTCACGTCATTTGCTAATAATGTATAAGCCAAGGAGAGCATGGCATTTACAGGATCCAAGGGAGGTCTTCGGGAGCGGGAGCGAAAGGAGAAGCTTTCTTTCTGCTGTAATATCATTTGATCAAACAGTTTGTTATAACTTAACGCAGCTTGTCCTTCCAGCCCCCTTAACCGCTCCAAGTCTTCACAGTTTCTTATGTCTGCCATAACTAAGGATAAGTGCTGAGATGCTTCCTTAAACCCGGCAACATCGATACGTAACGGGTAATCCCTGGTCATTCGTTCAAGCATCCATTTGTGGTTATAGAGCTTCCCGATTATAAAATTACGGGCAATTCTGGCTGATAGCTGCTCGTCCTCTGAAACTATACTTTGTTTCTTTCTCAAAATGACGTTCCCTTTGCTTGATCCAATAACTCTGGCCAGGAATCTACCGTTCATCGTTAAAAAGACTATGGAGATATTTCGTTCCGCACAATACCCCATTAATGCTGGGCTTGCTCCTGTATAACCAAAAGTAACAATAGACTCCAAATTGTGAAGCGGTAATCTGCCTAACTTTTCTTGTTCCTTTAAAAGGACAACATTATCCCCTTCCAACGACAAGTAAACATCCGGTTGTGTAACAAATAGTGTGTTCAGCAACTTTTTCATTCTCTGATTTTCCCTTCAATGTAACTTTTCACACTCCGTTTGTTCATCAGCTCCGGCAAACAGATCGACTGAAGGGAACAACTCTTGCAGAAGGGGCCCGCCTTTACTTTAGGGGTATGTTTTCGCTGATAATAATCTCGCATTTCCGAAACGGTCAATTTCGCTCTTTGCTTGATCTCTTCGGTAAATGGAACCTCTACCCGGTGTTTAATCTCATTATAGAACATGTAGCCAGTGTTAATTTTACATAGCAGCATTTCCTCAAGACATAAGGCTTGTGCAGTTAATTGTAATAAATCCGCATCATCCAACTTAGGTTTTCCTCGTTTATACTCGACGGGAATAGCAATATACTTTCCTTCGGCACCACTAATTTCTACGCCGTTCTCATCTTTAATGAACTCAACAACATCACAGACTCCTGTTATTTTCATCTCATCCGATTTTACCGGCATGGCACGAACAATTAGCTTATTACCGCGTTTTTCTCTTACAAACGGCTGGTCCGCCTTACGGTGTAAATACTGGCCCTCAATAGTTTTAACATTTTCCTCCCACTGTTGCTCAATATGAATCAGAGCCCACTGCCGCTTGCAAAATTGAAAATGCTGTATCCCGGACAACATTAAATAATCGTCGTCAGCATTAAAGACCATCTATAATCTCGACCTTCAATCCTTCCAGCTCACTTAATTCGAAAGAATAATCATCAATGGATTTTGGCTCATCAACACGGGACTTAATTGTTAATGAACGATGAACTTTGGCAGAAGAATATTGCCCTAACTTGGAAGTATGCTCCCACCAGTAAACTTTGTGGACCTCCATACTCCCCTCCGGTCTGGCAGCTGAAGAGTCATTTTCAAACAGGCTAACCAATGCTTGTTTAATCTTATCCGCGTCTTCATTCGTGAATCCTGTCTTCTCCGCCAATTGAATATTGATACTTCCGTAAAAAACATAAACGCCAAAATCTACACGATGCTTCATCCCCATTGTATCCGAACCTCTATCTTTACCGGGCTCGGAGTTAACGCTTTTCGTGATTTGCATGCTTGTAATATCAATGGGATCGACACTCGTAGCCGTATGAATCGATACCGGACCTCTTACGCCAACGGAAACACCGGCTCCCTTATCCGAGCTTTTAAATGCGAAGACTTGTCCGAAGCTGCGGACATCAATCCATTCCCGACAAGCTACACTGGCAAATTCATCGCTCGAAGCCGATTTGGACTTCAAAATTTTATTCAGTTCAGCGTTGGCATCGGCACGCTCTCTTAAACTGCCAAATGAATCTACTTTCCGATCATTAGATTGAACAAAAATCGATTCACCCATATCTTGCAACCGGTTTCTAATTTTTCGTTTAATTGCCACATCCGAAATTTCGCCATGACCATCGTAATTTTGGCGGGGGCGGTTTCCGTTTAACGGGTCACCGTTTGGATTTGCACTCTTTACGGACAATACGACAGCAAAATCAATCTTATGATTCAATGGTGACATATTGATCACTCCTCGATAGATGCATTTTCGGCATCATGATTATTTTCTTTCTTTTGATAGAGTTCATGTCTTTGACTATAAAAACCTAATAAATATTTTCCTGACAACGGTTTATTGTTAAATTCATCGATTTTAAATTTTGCAGCAATTTCATCGATCATTTTGGATAAGTAAGTAGCTTTCGTTCCTAAACGGGCCTGATATGGTTGCAAACTCCTTTGAATCGTCACCCAGGTTCTTTCGGGATGCATTGAAAAAGAGTTCATGTAACGAATTGCATTACTCGCGCGGGTTTCATCTCCTAAAGCCCGTCTTTCCAATACGTCCGCTACAGCTAACAATCGTCCGAATAAATAACTTCGGTCACTCGTTTCAGTATCTAATGCCAACTGCAACCCCTCCTCTTTATTAATCAAAGCGCACGTAATGCTAAGTGTTTTCTCCCATTCCCACTTCTCCATCGAAACGGGATTGGATGCCCGGTGAATGGCGCTGTTCACGATATCCCGGGGGATATCCCGCTCGTCAACGATGCACGGAAGCATTCTTTCCATGAGGCCTTTGACGATTTTCTCGTTCGCCCGTGGACCATACGCCGCAAAAGCAATATCCTTTGTAGCCGGAGCTCCCATAAATTGAACAAATTCTCCGTCTTCACTTTTACGGTATCGATGCAGCCAGACACAGGAGGAATGCCATTTTGTCAGCTTGTCCAGATATAAATTTTTGTTCACGTTACGATAATAAAGTACGGCCATCCGTCCCGTGGTTGCCGAATCAAGAACCATAATATTTACATCAGCCTTGGTAGACAGATCATTTTTGTATCCGTCCAAGGCCTTGGAGAACTCTTTAGCAAACTCTTGGTTCGTAAAAGATTTCTTGAGCGGGTCGAAGGGTCTTGGATCAATGGCGAAAGTGTCCTCGTTAGGATCCGGAATATACAGGGCATCGTTGCCCCAAATGAGGAATACTCGTTGATCTACAATTTTCCCTTGGCGGTTGATCAGCCATTTCAAGGCATTGTGTGCCTTCTGGGATACTTCGTAGCTGATACTGGCGGCCTCATTGCTTGAAGTAAAACGCCCACGAAATGTAAAGCCGCTTGAATCATTTGCCGAAATGAGTTTCGCCTTATCTGCGGGATTACGAATCTTGTTAGCATGCTTATCCGTACTTGGCAGCGTCTTTCCGGTTACATAGCAAATATCTTCGTTGCCCAACATTTCTTTATAGTAACGGATAAAGGATTCATACATCTCACGGTCTTTCCACACTTCAGCCGTTGGTTTATCGCTGGGGGAATAGACATTGAATCGAATAAACGTACTTTCCTGCCCGCCCGCAACAGCGGAAAATATGGGTGGTTTTTCAGAATACAGCGATTCGTATTTTTTATCCCACTTCTCTATAAGCCGGTGATTGACGTCGACAATTAAAATTTTATGTTCTACTAAATCCCGAATAAGACGACCCTTTTTTAAGTAGTGAAAAATACTGCGAACTTTCGAAGTTGCATATGGGGAGATCGCCCATTCCTCAAGTTGCTTGATATACTGATGAAAAGATTCACTATCCTCTTTTTTGCCGGTGTATTCGGCGAAATCGCCCGCAACATAGACCAATTTATCGTGTAACGGATATGGTGCAATAACAGAACCAGCCCGGCTTGAAGATTTTTCCGTACAGGGGATTAAGGTACTTGCATTATTCTTATCTATAACGGTGGCCGAGTGAAACTCACCGTCTTCCGTAATTTCAACCTGTACATGGGCGTTTTGAGTAGTATGGGAAACGGGTAGCAGCGTATATTCCTGGCCGTTATATTTTTGCTCAATGTCACCGACCCGATCCAGATTCGCTTCATAGGTCTCATATAGATTCAATAGCCAACTCAATGATTTCCACCCCCTTCCATCTGGGCAAACAGATCGTCTACCGATTCAACATTGTTCTCATCAAAATGCTTCGGCTTCATATCGGCAATCTTACGAATCTGCGTACATTCCTCAGGCCGAATAAATTGGATAATGCCATCTTTCATAACTGGATTCCAAAGGCGCACTTCCAATTGATTCCGTCCCGTTTCATCAGGATAATTGATGCCGTGCACCATATTGCCAAGATGAATGTCACCGTAATTATCGTAGAAACCCTCACCCTTTCCGAATTCGCACGGCTCTACATAGCCTTGACACTCTCTGGCGCCGAGGAAGATATCTCTGCGTCCACCTGCCTGGACACACCGCATAAAAATATTATGATGTTTATGTTCGTTTCGGTCGTGTGCCAGATCCGGTCGATTCATATTGAATTCAAAATGAGCCATTACCTGATACCGCACATCCTTCAAATACGTATAGTTAGCTAGTGTATTCCCTCCACCGTATTCAATTGGCCGGATGCCCTTGGACTCCATACGAATGGGATTCATGATTCGCACTTTATCAACGATCATAATTATAGTGGGCTTCCAATAAATACTCTCAACTATCCCCTTAATGGCCTGGTATGTCGGCACCTGATACGAGAGCTTCTCACCGCCTAATTTTGTTAGCGGGTCAGTGAACAGAGCGTAATCCCCGCAAACCTCAAATTGAACTGAATTTCTCATCGAATCACCTCCTTTCTAATAGATACTCAAATCAAACCCGCTATCATTATCAAGATCAAGGCCGAATTCGTCGCTGTAGGCCCCTTCATTGAGTACCAAAACTTTTCCATCGAGACAGCTTTCCACCCCACCGTTTCGATCCAATTGATCGAGTTCGTATTTAAACAAATTGATGGTATACTGCTGTGCTCTTCTTAAAACCCTCGTGAGGTCTTCAATTTTACTGTCACCATTCAATTCAGCTATGATGTCCTTGCCCTCTTCTTTATAAGGAACGATTACCGTAGTCGTTAGATTCTCAATGACATGGAAATGCTCAGCTGCTGTTCGATAACTATT
This sequence comes from Paenibacillus haidiansis, assembly GCF_036553665.1. Lineage (NCBI taxonomy): Bacteria > Bacillati > Bacillota > Bacilli > Caryophanales > Paenibacillaceae > Paenibacillus > Paenibacillus haidiansis. The sequence goes on from NZ_JAZHPZ010000009.1 coordinate 183,486, forward strand.
TGCCAAAAATAATGGAAGCCTGTCTTTATTTTTATGACAATAGGCTTGAAAATAAGAGTTATCAACTACATTTGCCGTCAATAATTGAGTCATCTTCGGTCCTAATTGCGGTATAGGATAGTCGAGTTCCTCCTTGAATTTGAAATAAAACTCCTTGAAATATTTGTCCATAGCTTGAGCTGATAAAATATGACCGCCATGACTGTTCCGATCATGCCTGAGATCAATTAAAATTCTCTTTGAGATTTCTTTGCCAATCTTTATTTCCCTTAGATGTCTTAAATTTTCCTCTATATGATCAATTACATAAACCTGTTGCAGTTCCTGTTCCCCGTGCCGATTGCATCTCCCTGCAGCCTGTGCAATGGAATCCAGCCCAGCTAAAGATCGTACGACACATTCAAAGCTGACATCTACTCCTGCTTCGATTAATTGCGTGCTAACGCAAATTATTTTGTCGTTATTTTTAAGATGCTCCCTTATTTCTTGTAAAAGATCAATCCGATGAGCGGGGCACATGGATGTGCTCAAATGAAAAACAGGAATTTCTGTCACCGCCGCCTTCAATTGTTGATATAACTTTTTCACGACGGACTTCGTATTGAGAATCACTAAAACACTCCGAACCTCTTGTATCTTTGCGTTTATAAAATCGCACAGCTCATCATTATTCATTCCCGTGCCGGTTGCTTGATCTATTACCTCCACGCGTTTAAATGCTTTAATTACATGGTCCAGATTGCTAATCATTTCAGCATCAGCATTAATTTTTAGCTTATGTTCAACGAAGTCGAGGGCTGGCTGCGTTGCAGTACACAGCACAATATCGGAACGACCGAAATCCCGCAGAAAATTCAATGCTTCATTAAACAATGAAACGCAAGAAACCGGGACCTTTTGTACCTCGTCAAAAATTAATACCGATTCGGTTAAATTATGCAGCCTTCGAATATTTCTGCTTCCTTTGGCATAGAACACATTCAAAAATTGCACCATCGTAGTAAAAATAATCGGCGAATCCCAGTTATCTTTAGCTAGCTTCAGTTTCTCTTTAACGTTGATCAAGCCATCAAATTCTTCATCGTCATCCCCCGTATCTTCAACAACGTTGGAGTGATGCTCCAAAATATTGGCATCATCCATGAGGATTTTGCGTACTTCCGCAGCATTCTGTTCGATAATGGTAGTGTAAGGAACGACATAAATGATGTGTTTTTTCCGGTAGATAGTAGCGTGTTTTAAGGCATACCTTAAACTTGCCAGCGTTTTACCTCCGCCCGTTGGGATAGAAAGCGTATAAATGCCCGGCGGTTTTTCGGCAAAATGATCGCATTGTTCGGACATCTGACATCTCAGCAAATTTATAGGCGAATGGGAATGAATCTGATCTTGAAATGAATTAATCTTGGTCAAGAGTTTATCGTAGTAAGAGGCAAAGAGGTTCGTCCAATCCTGCGGGGCTTCATCAACATTATTTTCCTCAAATAACCGGGTATTCGTTCGATCCGCATCAATAAGGGTGCTGAAGATAAACTTGGTCAAGAACATGAACTTGGTTTCGGGGCTAGCGGTAGAGCCGTTTTCCAAATAAGCCTTCAATTCGGCAGCAGCCTTATCCACATATAATTGGAAGTCTATTTCACTCATAATATGTTCGAAGAAATTCTGCTTCGTCCATGCAAATTCCGGTAAGCATTTATCTCGTACTCGCTGCAAATAGTTTGACTCTAATTCGGGACTCAAAAAATCTTGGAGATAAGAGTGGTGCGATATAATTGCATTTCCAACAACCTCCGCCAATAGCCCTTTATACCTGTCAATTTTTTCGGTATGAAAAAAGTCATACAAGAGCCTGCCACCCGCTGTGGAATGATCAACGCTCCCCCTTCTTGGCGGGGCTTCCGGGTTTTTAACGGCTTCCAAGATGTATTCTCTGAATTCATCGCTATACTTTCCCATGTCATGGAGCATACCAGCCAGTCCGGCAATATGCTTGACGCCGATCTTCGTACCAAATGATTCCGCTAATTCTTTCACGCCCAGCAGATGTTCCTCCACAGTTTGCACTCGATGATCGCTTTCGCGGATATGAGCAATAGAATTCATATTTCTTCTCCTTTCGAAATATGAAACCGATTCTCGTCTGCAAAATCCTTGATGCCTTAATCGATTCTAGTGAGTTGTGATCGTTGTTTTAATTCCACTTTACAATACTTCCCTATTGCAAACATAATTCGACAATATTAAATAAATCCCCTTCTAAAGCACAGAAGAAATTTTAGTTTTTTTGGATAAATGTGACGAGAAGGAGATAAATAGTTTTGAAATGAGGATAGGAGAAGGCCTTAGGTGAAGGATGTGACGCCTCTCTCCAGTTCCTCACTGCAGTTCTTCCATTTCAATCACGCATCCGTGAAGGATGGGACCGACAATACCCGAACGAATAATGCCAGCATCAATGCTTTCAATCAACGCATCCGTGAAGGATGCGACAGGGATTCAGCAATACCGATTACATAGGGACTCACCTTTCAATCCACGCATCCATGAAGGATGCGACCTTTCTACGGCCTAGTTGTTCTTCTTTGGAGTAAGCTTTCAATCCACGCATCCATGAAGGATGCGACATCCAAGAGAGAGTAAATTTGCTTCGGCAGACAAGTAAGCTTTCAATCCACGCATCCATGAAGGATGCGACCGGTCACATGTGCGGCCACGCCCGGGAATGAGTTCTTTCAATCCACGCATCCATGAAGGATGCGACGGTTTACACCCCCTTACACCATTTAACACCATTTTACTTTCAATCCACGCATCCATGAAGGATGCGACTATTTAGATCATGAATTATTAAATCTGTCAAGGCTTTCAATCCACGCATCCATGAAGGATGCGACGTTGACTATTTGTATACGTATTTCGGTGGTAGTCCTTTCAACCCACGCATCCGTGAAGGATGCGACTTGGAATAATAATTGATTACCCTGGGAGTACAGCTCTTTCAACCCACGCATCCGTGAAGGATGCGACTCCGATTTTTGATAAAATCGTGGTAATAAATTGGGTTTAACCGAACTATTGGCAATAATTTTGGTGCGAATCTCCCGGCATTTTTATGTGAGCTTTACATTCGCACTAGCAATCCTCTTAATTTACTTTGGTAATATATGTCTATTTTCTTATAGATTTATTTTTTATGTATGAGAAAATCGTATGCCTTATATTAATCTTCTACACTCGCTCCTCTTCCCCTCCTGAATCTCCATATTTAAAAGCCCCGAACGATGATAACATCGCCCCGGGGCTGTACATTTAACACGGTCTATTCTATTCCTTCTGGGAATTAAACATGCCTACATCCCGGAAAATGACCTGCGCCTGAATCAGCAGCTTCTCGCAGTTGGAATGAGGGTTGGCCATTCTCCAGAGAAGCTGATCCGCGGCCCGCATGCCGATCAGTTCCTTGTTTACGTCTACGGTAGCCAGAATGGGTTGCGTATTGTCGGTATTGTCAAATCCGGTGACCTGAACCTGTTCGGGCACGGAAATCCCTTGTCCGCGAAGAGCCTCAATGACAAACATGGCGGTCGTATCGTTGGCGCAGACAAATACCTCGGGCAATTCATTGACGGCGATGACCCGCGGTATGGTGATGTGCACATTTTCAATTTCGGGGCCGATCAGCTCGGGAATTTGCTGCTGCTCCAGTTTGTGGTCCACAAGCACGGACCTGAAGCCGAGCCACCGCTCATAAAAGCTCTGGGCATCGTTAATGTTGCCTACAAACTGAAAATTCTTGAAGCCTTTACTGACCAGCTTGATCATCATCTCTCTCATGCAGTAAAGGTTATCCGTAAATACAGTGTCGCTGTGAAACGCCAAATCCTGGTGATCGACCATGACGACGGGAATGTTAAGCCTTTTAATATCGAGCAGAACTTGCGTCGATACGGAGCCGATCGTAATGATTCCGCTAATCGCTTTGGGGTTGAGCAGGGAAAACATATGATCGCTGGACGGTTCTGTAAGCGTTAAGATGTCGGCGCCTCTTTGATTCAAACGGGACGAAATCCCGTTAAAGACGGGCCCCCAGTATACGGAATCCTTGTTCTGATACCGGACATTGGGGAACAGCACAAGGATGGCGCCGGAACGCGGCGTCGTTTCCTCGTCTGTACCGGACTGCGAGTTTCTTGCCGAGTAGGGATTTCCGGTCTCCTTGAAGTATCCCAATTGTCCCGCCGCTTTAATAATCATTTCCCTCGTCTGCGCGCTCACCCCCGATTTGCCCGAAAGCGCCCGTGAAACGGCATACTTCGAAACCCCGGAAAATTCGGCAATTTCCTGAATCGTCACTCTTTTCATCTAATCAACTCTCTTGAAAGCAGATTTAGTCAGCGGGTTATGTATTCGTTAGCCAATGTTAGGTTCAGTTACATAATAACACGAACCTGAAATAATCCAAAATAGTTTTAATTTTCTACTAATTAGGAAAAAAATGCTTCCGATCCCATTCACGCTTCCACAAAAATCGCCCTGCTTCATAAAGCTTCGAGACGACAAAAAAACCGGCCCAAGCCTTTGCTTGAGCCGGTTTTGGAGCGACGCTTCACTTCACGGGGCATCACTGCTTTACAACAACCTCTATGGTCTCGCTTGATGTTGCTCCCGAAGCGTTGATCAGTTCGCCGCGGTATTCGTAAATCCCCGGATCTCTGTCCGTTATTTCGGTTACGGCTTGCTGGGCGCGAGGAGTCGCTTCCTTAAGCTCAACCGTATCTATCCATTCGCCGTTCTCGTAGAGCCGGTACTCGGAGCCGTTGCTTCCCCACCACAGATTCATCGAAATGTTGTAGTTTCCGTCCCCGTCCCAATTATCCTGGGACAAATCAGGCTTACCGGGGGCCGCGTCCGCGACAACGACGACAAGCGGCGCCGAGACGGTCGTTCCATTAGAGTTGCTGAGTTCGCCGACATACGTATAAGTTCCATTGTCCTTACCGGCTATCTCGATTGACAGCGATTGGGCCGACGGGGAGGCGTCCGGCAACTTTTCCGTCCGGATTAGCTCGTCATTCTCATACAACCTGAACTCGGTCCCGTTATTTCCCCACCACATGTTCATGGTGATCGTATAGGTTCCATCCCTGAGTCCCGTATCATGCCCGTTATTGTCCGTCAGCACCGGCTGTCCCGGAGCGCCTTCGGCGAGCTGCTGTCCTACCTGAAAAGCAATGCTATTCTCCGAGACATTCCCCGCTAAATCTTCTACCCTATATCTAACCGTATGCTCCCCGGCACCGAGGTCTTCCGCATCAATCGACTGTCCGCTGGTGATCTCCCCGCCATCCAGCCATAGCTTTTCCGTAGCTATTCCGGAAACCGTATCAGAACTGGTCAGTTCAAATTCTAAGACATCCTGCTCCGAAACATCTCCGACCGGATTCCCTGACTCCGTCAATTTGACTTCCGGTGCTGTTAGGTCCAGCTTCACTTCAAGCGACTTTGCCGCTTCCTTCGCGCCGGAGCGAGCGACGGAAAAATAATGAACCCTGCTCGAGCCTTCCGAATCAATGGTGATCGGCCCAGTGTAGGCAGTTTCCGGCCCGTCATTGATGGCGTACTTCGTGGCTGCCTCGCCGGAGCCTTGAGCCCATGCCGTTAAAGTAAGCACCACGCTCCGGTTGAACCAGCCGTTCTCGTTAGGTGTTTCAGACAGTTCGGCTTTAGTTACCGGAGGCCCGGTAACGGAAGCCGGCGAGATATCGTCCAACCCCCGCGGTTTTAACTGGTACAATCCTTTAAACACAGCTGAAATCCCCTGTAGATTCACATTTTGACCTTCCTCATAAGGAAAATCGGCAAGCGTCAACCCGGTTCTGGCATCGACGCGCACGTGATTGATAATATTGCCGCTCACAGCATCGAATTCAAATGAACCCGCAGGGGACGCGGTGACGATGTTTTGGATTGCCGCCTGGCCCAGCTTGATGAGCTGGCCTTGATTGCCGGCATTGACCGAATCAGCCGCTTTAGGTGCGGGCAACGCAGCCGTACCGGTTTTTTCGATCGATACGATATTTGTTAGTTCCAGCTCCGTATTATAAAGTGCGGTCGAAGCAGTGATTTTGACCATGTCTCCCCGATGAAAACCGCCGGTGCTTTGATACACATAAATCCCGCCCGTTTCATCCTGCATATAGAAGGCCTGACCTCCGAAAGCGCCCGGTTCGGTCGTGATAATCCCTTCCAGCGTAACCAGGCTTCCTTCCGGCTTGCTCCTTCCTTCGGCGACGGTAATCGGGTCGGGAATGGAGTTCCCGTCATCCGGAAGCGGCTCCGCCGGAACGTCGCCAATCGTCACCGCTTTGGTTACAAGGTTCGTACCGTTCAGTCTCAGTCTAAGATTTGCCGTTCCGGCAGTTCCCGGCTTGATTCTTACGGTCAGATCTTTATAAGCATGCCCTTGGCTGTTTGCGGTCAAGCTGTAGGTCGCCCCGTATCCGTATGCCGAAGGCCAGGTTCCGTCCGCGTTTTGAATCTTCGCAATTTGCGTGCCCCCGGTCAGGTAGATCCCGGTACTGAAGCCCGATACGGTTGAATTGGCCGGCAGATTATCGGCCACGACGCGGATTTGAAAATCCGCCGCGTTAGGAAGCGTTGTTTGGTGCACGAAGCTGTAAGTAACCTCAACCTCCGTTCCCCCATAGGAACCGGCTTTGAAGGTTGACGAATCCCACCATTTATAGCCTGCCGCCGGAGCCGACCACGGCTCCTCCTGCGGTTCCGTCGAAGCTTCCGGCGCCTCGAAAGCGAACAGCTCCGTCTCCTCGTCCAATTGGAGGCCCGGTACCTGATCAAGACTCGTATAATTTTCTTGCGTCGCCAGCCAGTTCACCAGATTGACGAGCAATTCCGCGTCATCCTGTTCTTCGAAGCCGTCATACGTTGTTTTTGCCGTCCCCGTTTCCTCACGCAAATATTTGGGGGAAGCGTCTTCTACGGGGGAGGAGTCTCCGATGAAAGCCGCCTTGCCCAGCCCCAATTTCGATACGGCCACATAGGGGCCCTCCGCGATGCCTCCGCCGTTATATACTCCCTGATCGACCGCGCTCCCCCAAGCTTCATCGGTCTCCGGGACATAGACGATGCCTTTGGCTTTCGTGGGGTCGATAATCGCCAGCGTCGAACCGGCATGCATCGCTACCCCGGACACGCCTTCCGTAATGCCGAAGGCCTGCTCCGGCGCGACGATCCGATCGGCGGTAATATCGCCTAACGCATTATAACGGAACCTGACGCCGAAATGATCCGCGAGCCAGTCGGAGCTGACGACGTCCTGCATGGCTGCGGAGTTCCGCTCCTCCGCGCTCATTCCCTTCGCCGGATCTTCCCAGGCTCCCCGGCGGTAGCCGTTGATCGATTCCGAGCCGTCCCAGCGGTTTTTGTTGCGGTCGGCATTATAATGATCTCCGATAAAGAAAATGCTGCCGCCTTCCTCCACATATCGCTTCATTGCCGCCTGTTCGCTCGCCTTGAACGGAATATTCGGTTCGGCCATGACGAAGACTTCATAATCGCTTAAATCGCTATAAGTAATCGGGGTCGTCTTGCGAAGCTCCGTCACATCGTAGCCTTCGCCTGCCAGCGCTTGCCCAAAATCCGAAAACCCGCCGTCAATAACCCAATCGGCCGCTCCGGCCGTCTGCCCGTGGGTGTTGTCGAACAGAACCGCTTTCCCCGCGTTCTCATTGATCACTTTCGCGGCGATGAACGGCGCGGGATCGCTCGGCCCTTCGGCATGAGCGGATGGCGGATAAATACCCGCGAGTCCCCATTGCAGTGAAAAAAGGAAAGACAGTACGATTCCAGACCTTAACCATTTGGCTCCGATTCCGGCAAACTTGTTCATAATTCCCCTCCCAATTTCATGTTAAAAGCTTGTACGACATCCTTATTCTACCATGCAAATATTATTGGGAGACCGGAATTATGTAAATTTTGTATAAATCCCATTCCGTGAACAACAGCCGCACAAGCAATATGACGATTGACAGAGAGGAACGAGACCATTACATTAGTGGATAAAAAATTATACCAAACAGTTCAGGAGTCAGGAGGGTGACACTGTGTCAATCGAAGCCGTAAAAAACTATTTCCGGCAATGGAATATGGAAGATCGGGTGAGGGAATTTGCCGTATCCAGCGCAACCGTGGAGGAAGCGGCAATGGTGCTTGGCTGCGAGGAGCAAAGAATCGCTAAAACGATGTCCTTTAAGCTAAACGATGCCCCTATTCTCATCGTTATGGCCGGCGACGCCAGAGTCGACAATTCCAAATACAAGGCGCATTTCGGCTCCAAAGCCGCCATGCTTAAGGGCGATGAAGTTACGGAGCTGATCGGCCATCCGCCCGGAGGCGTCTGCCCTTTCGCGATTAACGAGGGCATCAAGGTCTATCTCGATAAATCCCTGAAAAGGTTTGAGACGGTATTCCCGGCCTGCGGCAGCCGGAGCAGCGCCATCGAGCTTACGCTTGCGGAACTGGAGAAGCATTCCGGATATAGCGAGTGGGTCGATGTCGGCAAAGAGTGGGAATAGCGCACCGTCGCGAATAGGACAAGCTGTTTGGAAAGACCCATGTAAAAGAAACAGACCGCCCCATGATGAACTGCACCCCGTCAAGTAGACAGTGTAAAAAATAAAAATCATCTATGCGGCCTTGGTCCTGAATTCCATCGGACTGAGGCCGTTTAGTTTTCTCTGTAATCGTTCGTAATTGTAGAAGTGGATATAGTCCTCAATGTCTTTCTTTAACTGTTCAAAAGTTCGGTAGGTATGCAAATAATATTTCTCGCATTTTAGCGTCCCCCAGAAAGACTCCATCGGTCCATTGTCGATGCAACGACCAACTCGAGACATGCTCTGTTTCATGTCGGCGTTATCCAACATCTCTTTAAAGCTTATCGACGTATATTGGTAACCTCTGTCGCTATGAAGCATGGGCGTACTGCCTGACGCAGCTTCCTGCGCCAGCTCCAGAGTTCTTGCATAGAAGCTGTATGCTGAGCGACTCTGCCTGTTGCACGGCTTGTATTTCGAGATAGACATTCTCCTGTCGATGCTGGCTTAGCGTCGCCTCCTTTGGAACTCCTGTAACTTTTTTAAGAAGGCATTCTCCGCTCGCAGCCGCTCAACTTCGTACTCCAACTTCTTCATGGCTAGCTTTT